>LRMT01000022.1 GCA_001725945.1 Cupriavidus sp. UYMMa02A
GCGAGGCGAAACAGTTCCCTTCAGGCGCGTACTTCATAATTGCCGCACGTTCGCTGGGGCTCGACTGCGGGCCGATGTCCGGCTTCGATAATGCCAAGGTCGATCACGAATTCTTTCCTGCGGACCCGAAGGAGAATGCCTTTCAGCTCGAGTATTTCCCGGACAGCCATGTGAAATCGAACTTCCTGTGCAATCTGGGCTATGGCGACCCAGCCAAGCTGTTTCCGCGCAGCCCGCGCCTGGAGTTCGACGAGGCATGCAAATTGCTCTGAAGAGGTCATATCGTAAGCTTGGCGCGCGAACGCACCACCGCGGTTGAGTCGGTTCACCAAGCATCAACGCCCTTGGCCGGGTGATGCGCCGTGCGCGGGTTGACCTATGGCTCTTCCCGGCCCATCTACGGACGTTGGGCCACGCTTTCGCGCGGACGTTCAACGTCGGCTCCGCCCCAGAAAACCGACCTTCGAGCGCAGATCATGTCAGTCGTGAAGTCGAAATTCTTCGTGGCATTCAGCGTGTACCTGCTTCACCGGTCAGCAGGTTGACACGTGCGATGTTCATCTCGATGATCGCCTCGAATGCTGCAAGACCGCCGCCATTGCCGGAGCCATAAGAGGCCAGCACACGGTTGCTCTCTGCATTGCGAAATGCGCGGAAGGCACGCTCTGCCTGGTCAAATGCATGTACAGGACGCATTGCACGGCTCCCTTGACTGATCTTTTCCAGTTCCACCATACCGGCGCGCACTTTTTTCTCGGCGGCCGCGAGCTCGAATTCTGACTGCCTGACCACTGCGGGATAACAGTCTCGCTGCTCGTAGGCCGAGGGCTTATCACGGCATTGTTTGTAGAGGGTCGCGGCAGGCTCGCCAGGTAGTGCGGACTGCATCATCATGCAGAGCAGCACTCCAACGAGCGCCACGCTTGGGGACGGGAGCGGGAATACACCGCCTCCCCGGCTGGATTTCATGGGCAATTCCTTGCTGTCAAGGGCGTGTATGCGTGTACCTTTGCGGGCGTCCTACCTGTCTGCTATCTGGGCTACGCGAATGGCCGATCTTGCCTGGAGCGTCCTAACTGGCGCGGTAGATCCGGCCCAGCGGCGCGCATTGCTCCTTGGTGCGCGGCATGACAGAGTGCAAGACTCACTTTCTCGAGGGTCCGTGCGATCGGATTCCCCAGTCATTGCACGATCTGCTGCCTTTGATATTCATTGTGTTTCATATCCATGTAGGCATCTCGATCCACTTCGTGCAGTTGGCGCGAATACTGCTCGGTCGCATCGAACCAGTTGGCCAGACGCTGATCAACGCGCCTGTTGGGTGGAATGGACAGCGTGCTGAGGTACGCATCGATGGCCAGGTAGTAACGCATCGTGTTGCGCTCTACGAGCCCCCGTACTCCACCGATGGATTCGGTTTGTCCGGTCGATGGATCGCGCGCGGTGGTGAAGCCGACCTTGCCACGACCTAGGGTCGCGAGATAGCCTTTCATTGCAATGCGCCCGGCTATGCCGTAGCTGTACGAGTAGGTCAGATGCAGAAAGGTGCGGCTGCCGGCAATCGAAGTGGCCTCCAGCAAAATGCGGTAGTCCCTAGTGCTCATCGGGCCGGTATCAGCATCGAGTTTGACCTGAAAGTAACCCGGCTCCGTCGCCACGGCGCGGTAGTTGAATTGCACACGGTAAGTGGACGGAAGTTTCTCTTCCACCTTTCTGCCCAGGTTCACGGTAAGGCGCGGGATGTTTCCGCTCGCCGACGCATGGCAGTACTTAACGTTCAGGTGCAGAATAAGCACGTCGCACCAGTGGCGGGACCTGTGCGGGATCGTTGAGCGTGCCGTTGATGCTGGCAAAGGGATAGTCGACCACAGCATAAATATCCCCCGTGAGCGTGGATTCCGTTTCCGTTGACTTCAGGTATAACTGACGCTGAAACGGATTGTTGCTCAACTGTTCCGTCAAGCTCACGTATTTGTCGCGCAAGCGCGCCGCATTGCCGCTTTCCCCGGCAAGCAGACCGGGGCGCACGCCGACCAACGCGAGGATCGCGAGGATTAGTCCCACCGCGCGTCGTTTGCCGCTTACTGTCATTTGGCAAGTCCGTGAACATCCAGTTTTTTGCGTTACGGGGAGCGGTTCGCTCGGTCCCCCGCTGGCGTTGAACTCGCCAGCGCAGCGGCGCGTCGCCTAAAGTACTGAAGGCTTTCCCGCGCCCCAACCGGGCGCGGCCCAAGTCAAACCTTCACGCACAGGCGATCGACAGTGGCGACATTCAATGTACGCCATCCGTTGCGCTGCTGTTGTGCATAAAGCGGTGAATCGACCGGAGTTGCCGGCCGGGAACCATCGGAAGGATGCTATGGGTGCGGACAGCAAGGGCGCGTGCCGTCGGTCGTCTTCACGCCAGCGTACGCGGACGGCTTAGGCTGGCACTGCCCGCGATGCCGTGCGGCGTGGGCCGAGCTAAAACGCAATCGTGCACCCCCCTGGATGCCCGCAAACAGGCCTTATCGATTGCCAGTGCATTGTTGATCACTTCGTTCTGCGTGATTCGCATATCGCAACTGCTTTTCTACCCAGCGACGCGCATTGCGCCCGTCGATGCGCTCGGTCAGGAACCCTTCGGCGTTAATGTTGCATAAACCCTGCTGCCGCGCGGCGAGCCGAATGACGTTTACTCACAACCACGCAGCGCCCCTGTAACTTTGCCTCGACTGCTGATCGCCAGAGGTGACGTGACGACGTGGATCGACAGGAGCGTGCTGAAGCGGGAGCCAGAGGCTCATGTTGTTGCGTGCCGTTTGTATAGAGCAATTCAGCTTGCGATTTGAGGTTATTTCCGCGCAGTTGCTGCGGCCGGCAAGGCGAACCCAGGAGGTGCCTTAACCCAAGGGTAACCCTTCAATGCCATGTTATAGCCAGTGTCATAGAGAGCTCGCATGTAATCGGTGTCGAACTCTTCTTTGTGCGGCGCCTTGAAACTCGCCGGGATGAAGGCAAGATTGAAATCAACGCCGTCGCGCTGCGCAGTGGCATAGATGCGGTAAAGGTCGCCGATGCCCTGGCTGTGAATCAGCGAAGTGACCGCCCGAGCGGCAATGCTCATTGTGGAACGCTCAACCTGCGCCCAATCCGTATCGAGTCTGGCGTTGCGGATCACGTAGAGTTTGCGCTCCCGGTTGATGCCGACTGAAGCCGCCTCGTCCTTGATGCGTATCCCTGCCGGATAGGCAAATACCTGTGCAACGATACCCCCGTCAACGTGCATTTCCTGATAGAGCTTTCCGTCGACTTCGACGTCGATCATCATCGGCGGGAAGCCGCCGGGGATCGACGCCGACGCCACCATGACTTTTACAAACAGATCCAATGCCTTGGGCCCCCGTAGCTTGCGATCTTGCCCATGTCCCAGATGATTGCACGCCGTGCATCGAGGTCGGCTGTGGCAACCAACAGCATGCGGCCTTTCGCATACTCCGCGGCAATCTCTTTCAGTAAGTCCTCGGTCACGGATTTTCGGGTCAACCTTAGCAACGGTGCATTGTCGGCCATCCCGTCGCTCAGCACGCCTGCGAGAAAGCTACGCGGTTCCAATACGTCTTTTGGGGAGATGGTTGTGTAGACCTCTCTCAGTGTCGCGTCGTACTTCGGCCCGAGGAAAGCAAAAGGTGCGATCAGAGCGCCGGTGCTTATGCCGGTAACGAGCTTGAACTCCGGTCGTGTTCCGGTTGCCGTCCACGCATTCAACAGGCCGGCAGCGAATGCACCGTTGTCGCCACCACCCGAAATCGCGAGAAACACCGCCGGTGGCATCGGGCCTTTGTGCCCTGCAAGGTAAGCCCGTTCGCGCCTCAGTGCTTGGAAAGCCGCTTCAGTGAATGCTGGAATGTCACTCCCTGCCGCGTAGCGTACCCCAGGCATGCCAGGAATTTCAGCTTTCGCTGTTAAGTCGGGGGGGACTGCCGGCAGGCGTGCCGGGGTAGTCGAGCACCCCTCCAGGATGAGCATGGCAGCGGCGAACAGGCAGAACACAGTGAATTTCAAGTTCACTCGAATGCCGAGACCATCCTGCTGTGGGCCTGCCGCTGCGAACAATCTGCGCATGATTTCGCCCTCCTATCCGTCCTTTGCAAAGACAGTATCCATTGCAGCGAATGCGATCGGGAACAAGCAGCGTGGCGGCACTCGCAACACCCTCACGGCCGGTGTGCTCGCGCGGGACTGTCGCCTGATGCGCATGTGTCGTTACTATAGGAAAGCAGTTGGAATGCAAACAAGGCAGGCGCGCAAGCCGCGAGGCTATCGCCTTCAGCCGATTCGATTCGATTCGTCTAGTCGGTCGGCTCGGTGGTTGACTGCGAATTCGTCTGGCGTCTGATAGCCCAGCGCGCTGTGCGGTCGGAGGCTGGTTTAGGCAGTCCCGCCGCCGGGTTGCACGGGCCCAGAACGCAGCTAGACTCAAGATGCACGCGCCGCAGATTTGATCACGCGCTCGCAGCGTGTCCAGCATGCCAGTTGTTCGCCCGCGCTCCTCTCTGGCAGGCCTCCTCCTGCATGGCCTGGTTGGGGCACTGTGTTTCTACGGGCCGGTTGCTGTTGCGCAGCAGACGACGGCCCCCGCCTCAGCACCGGCGGTGGCCGCCGTCGCGAAGCCACCCGGCAAGGCCGGCGCCACAACGGTGCGGCAACTTAAGCTGGCCAACAAGCCCTGGAAAGGAGACTTTGACGCGATGCTCGAGCATCGCACCATCGCGTGCTGGTGCCGTACAGCCGCACCCTATATTTTAGCGACAAGGGGCACGAACGCGGGCTGACCGCGGAGCTGGTGCGTGATTTCGAACGATACGTGAATCGGAGCTACGCCAGCCGCCTTGGCAACCGGCCGCTGACCATTTACATCATCCCAACCACACGCGACCGCCTGCTGCCAGACTTGGAGGCGGGGCTAGGTGACATCGCGGCCGGCAACCTGACCGAAACCGAAGAGCGGCTGAAACTGGTTGACTTTGCCGCCCCGCGCCACCAGAAGCCAGTGCGTGAACTGGTAGTGACCGGCCCCAGGCGCCGGTGCTGAAGAGCCTCGATGACCTCGCCGGCAAGACCGTGCATGTGCGCCGCTCCAGCAGCTATTACGACAGCCTGACCGCACTGAACGACCGGCTGCGCCGTGCTGGCAAGGCGCCAATGAGGTTGGTTCTCCTACCGGACGCGCTGGAGGATGAGGACGTGCTCGAGATGCTCAATGCCGGCCTGTTGTCAGTCGTCGTGGTAGATGACTGGAAAGCGGCAATGTGGGCGCAGATCCTGCACAACGTCAAAGTGCACAACAGCCTGACGATCCGCAATGAAGGCTACACCGGGTGGGCGTTCCGCAAGAACAGCCCAGAGTTGCGCAGGGTGCTCAACGATTTCGATGTGAATTACATGAAGAAGCTGGGTATCGCCGAGTACCGGCTCAAGCTGTACATGCGCCGGATCAAGCAGATCAAGAACAGCACCAACGACGCCGAACTCAAGCGCTTCGAGCAGACCCTCCGGCTCTTCGAGAAGTATGGCAAGGACTACAGCTTTGATCCGCTGATGCTGGCGGCTCAGGGCTTCCAGGAATCAAAGCTCGATCAGACGCGCGCAGCCATGTGGGCGCCATCGGCATCATGCAGATCATGCCGGCTACCGGCAAGGAACTCAACGTAGGCAATATCCGCATCGCGGAGCACAACATTCATGCCGGCGCCAAGTACATGGATAAGTTGATGACGAGGTATTTCGCCGATGCACACTTCTCCGATGCCGACCGGCCGCTGTTCGCCTTTGCCAGCTACAACGCCGGCCCTGGCAACATCGCGACAATGCGCATTGAAGCGGCAGAGCGTGGCCTGGATCCCGACAAGTGGTTCAACAATGTGGAGATCGTGGCGGCAGAGGAACTCGGCATCGAGACCACTACCTATGTGCGCAACATCTACAAGTACTACACGGCATACCGTCTGCTGCAGGAGCGGCAGGCGGCGCGGGAACGTGCAATCAGGCAATTCAAGGCCAGCAATTAAGTGCCAGGTCCAGGAGCCGATCTGCTCAAAAAATGGGGACACCGAAGTGCCATCCATAACGGCAGGCGGTACGCTTGGAAATTGACGAGGTTATCCCCAGTCGCAGTGGACAACCTGCTTCTGAATTCTGTTGAATACTGCTCACAGAAAGACGCGCCCCCCGGGGGCGTGCGGGGGTGTGAATGAGATCCGAAAGGAATCCCGGGACAGCGTAATGGTTCCGGAATAGGTGGTGCCGTTAGGGCCGAAGTTGAGGGACGTCGAGCCGATGGAAACGGTACCGGTACCGAGTGGGCTGACGACCTGCCCGTCCCAGGTCAGCCCTTCCGCGTTGCCGTAGCAGACCGCCAGTGGTGGGGCGGTGGAGGGGCGCGAAGCAATGACTTTCAGCCATCCGAAATGCGCATGCGCCGGGGGCTTGGAATGACGACCGGCGCTTGCCTGCAGGAGCGATCGACACCGAAGCGGCGGGGCAAGTGGCGCTGATCACGCAGTCGGAACAGTTCCTCCGTCGATAACGTACTCCGTGCCCGTGATTGCGCTGGCCCGCGCGGAGACGAGGAAACCAATGAGCTCGGCCACCTCCCGGGGCGAGCACGGCCGGCGAGAGGAATGCCGCCGAGCGATTCATGATGATCTTGCGGGCGCCTTCCGTATCGATGCCGTTCTGCCGGGCGATCTCAGCAACGAGTCCCGCGGCGGCATCCGTCTCGACCCAGCCGGGGGAGACACGCACGACGCGAACGCCCTTCGGACTGACTTCCTTGGACAAGGCTTTGCTGTAGTTCGACAGGGCAGCCTTGGCGGCAGCATAAGCAATCGTGGCCTCCGGCAACGGTAACTGCCTCTGGATTGACGTGACGTGGATGATGCGCCCGAGCGCTGCTCGACCATCGATGGCAAAAGCGCGCGATCGATGCGCACCGCCGGGAACAGGTTCAGGCTCAATGCCTTGTTCCATTCGTCGTCGTCGAGCACGCTGAAGCCACCCGCCGGCGCGGATGAGCCGCCCACGACGTGCACGATTATATCGACGCCGCCGAGCCGTTCGAGCACGGCGTCGACAATGGTTTTACAGCCCTCGGCCGTCGTGATGTCCGCTCCGACAAACCATCCTTCGGCAAGGTCGTCGGGACGCGAACGCGCGTCGTAACGACGTTCGCGCCCGCCCTGCAGAGGAGTGCGACAACGGCTTTGCCGACGCCTTTGGTGCCGCCCGTGACGAGCGCCCTAAGCCCCTGAAGTTCGAGTGCGTCGCTCATCGGCGGATCTCCAGAGACGCGATCTTGCCCCCGGTCAGGACGAACGTGTAGGTCAGCTCGACCGGGCTACCGGGGAAGGCGCCCGTGAGCCGTGCGTGCATCGTCACGACGGCGCCGTCCTGGGACACGTCCAACGGTTCGACACTGTACTGGTACTTGCTTTTGCTGTCATATTCATCAGTGATCCTTCCTGAACGTCAGCGTTCATATGTCCCGCGGTTGTTCTTGACACTGTGGGCGCGCAAGGCGCCCCGGGGTGATTTATCCGGCTAGGCCCTTGTTAGGGTTGATCAGGTACTTCTCCCTAGAGCGTCTCGCGTTCGTAAGAGTCAAGATGCCGCCGACTGCAAAAGTTCCTCGACGCCAGGCTGCTCTTTCGTCCGGCTTTGACTAGTTTTGTTGACGTAGCCTTCCGGAGCGCACTCGCTTGGCATAACGCCTTGGTTGCGAAGGTGGGCCGCGACCATCTCGCACCATTTGAGCAACTGGTGCTTATCAAGGTCCGCGACCACGTCTTCACCGAAAAGATTCGAAAGCTCAAGCGCGACGCCTGAAAATTCGGCGCCGTCATCTCGAATGGTCAATACCCCGTCACCATCTTGGTCGCACATCTCAATCCTTGTGGCAGACATATCCATCACCTCCTGAAGCTTCGTAACCGTCATATCGAGCACGCCCTGCCTTGTCGGTCGCTTGGCCAGCGTATCTATGCTAGAAGATCAACTTCCCTGCCACCAAGGGGGTCGGCCGATTCCCTGCCGTTCGCTCAGGACTCAGCAACGGCGATCGCCAGCTGCGGATTCAACCGGTGGGCGGATTCACTGTGTTCCCAAAGAACGTGGGCGTGAATCGCGGGCGCACGACGCCGAGCCGCTCGGATAGCAGCGAGCGCAGGTGCCTGTATCGAGGTCCGCAGTCAATTCCCCAATCTGTCGAGCAGCTCATGTCTTATGTGGTAGAGGCTGCCATGGCCAAGGAATCCCGCAATTGCCACATGCGACCGCCTTGCGTGTCGAGCCACCCCTACGCGGTCAATAACGCCTCGTACTCTTCCCGGAACTGATGTAGCGAACTGTCCACCACCGTCACGGCGCCGTCGATCAGGCCGCAACGCCCGCTGCCGGGCAGGAGGCGGCACAGATTTTCCAGCGCTTCCAGGTCCGCGCGCACGCCGCGGCCCGTATCGATCCGGTTGAGCAGGCGCATCAACTGGAAGGTCCCGCCCTTGCAAGGCGGCACTGGCCGCACGACCCCTGTGCGAAGAAACTCACGTACTCGGCCACCTTGCGTACGATGCTGGTCCCTTCCGAGACCACGATCATGGCCCCTGTCCCCAGCCGCGAACGCCGCTGCCGGACCGAGTCGAAGTCGAGCGCCACGTCCAGGTCGCGCTTCGTCAGCAGGGTATTGGACGGGCCGCCCGTGAACACCGCCTTGAACTCCTTGCCCTGCAACATCCCGCCGCCGTGCCGGAAAACCAGTGTCTCCAGGCTGGTGCCCATCGGCAACTCATATAGGCCGGGGCGCAGGACATCGCCAGACAAAGAGTACAGCTTGGTACCCGCGGCATTGCCGATCCCCAGGTCGCGATACCACTGAGCCCCGCGGCGAAGGATGCCAGGCACGTGCGCCAGCGTCTCGGTGTTGTTCACGACCGTCGGCGCGCCGTGCACGCCTTGTTGTGCAGGGAACGGCGGCTTGCGGCGCGGGAACGGAAATCCGCCCTCGACGCTCGCGATCACTGCGGTTTCCTCGCCGCCGATATACAGCCCCGAACTGGGCACCACACTCAGCGATACCGGTCCGCCGACCAGCCTTGCAAGCTCGGTGAACAGCGCATGGGTGTGCCATTGCTGCAAGGCTCGCGCGCCATCGCCAGCGACAGTGCTGATGGGGATTGACGTACAACACCACATGGTTGGCCCGGGTGGCGGCGGCGATCAACGCGCCCTCGATCACCTGGTGGGGCGTATGTTCCAGCAGGAAGCGATCCTTGAAGTTCCGGGCTCGTCCTCGTTGCCATTGCAGACGATGTACTTGTCGCCATCGGGCGCGGCGGCCACCGGCGCCCATTTGCGATGCGTGGCGAAACCTGCGCCGCCCATGCCGCGCAGATCCGCCTGCTCGATGATCGCAAGGATGCGCCCGGATCGCGCAGTGCCGTGGCCAGGCCTTCTCCGCCGCCGCATGCAAGCCACGCCTCCAGGTCCGCGCCGACCCGGATGTCCTGGTTGAGCAGAACGTGGTTCAGGGTATCCATCTCGCGCTCCGTGGGCCGTTCACCGCGTGCCCCCAACCGCCCGGCCGCGGCGCCGGCATTCAACCCGGCATCGATGCGCAAGTCGAAATGAGCGTACCCCGGAAAGAGCTGGGGCGCTTGATGTGCAACGGCAGCCCGGCCAGCGTCAGTTCGCGCTGCCACGCATGCACATGGCCTATTCCGCGCGCGCAGCATGAGGCCACCCCGTGCCTGCGCCGCGCTGCGCCGGCACGCCTGCCCATGCTCAGGATGTCCAGCAGCGCGTTCCCCATCAGCCGGTTGCGGCCATGGATGCCACCCGTGACCTCGCCGACGCAGTACAGCGCCGGCACGCTGGTCGCGCCGTTCTTGTCGATGGCGACGCCGCCGTTCTGGTAGTGCAAGGTCGGGTAGACCATGAACGGCTCCTGCGCGGCGTCCTGACCGCACTTATGCGCCAGATGACGCAGCGTCACGAGCCGGCTGGCAAGGATGCCGGGGTTCTCCAGTTCCAGCGTCGGGGTATCGAGAAACACCCCAACCTGCCCGCCGCGCACAATGCCGCGCCCTGTGCGCATTCGCGCAGGATTGCCGAGGCCACCACGTCACGCGGCTTGAGTTCGTCGACAAAGCGCTCGCCCTCGCCATTGAGCAGCGTCGCGCCGGCAGAGCGTGCCGCTTCAGAGATCAGGCCGCCGGCAAGGTGCGGCGGATAGGCGATGCCGGTCGGGTGGTACTGGAACGAGTCGAGTTCACGCAGGCGCGCCCCGAGCCGGTAGGCGAGCACCAGTCCGTCGGCCGTGGCGCCGTAATGGTTGGAGGTCGGGAACGCATTCAGGTGTAGGCGCCCCGCTCCACCGGTAGCCAGGATCACGGCGCGCGCGCGCACCAGCACGAAGGTGCGCCACTCCAGGTTGTAGAGCACGGCACCGGCGCAGCGGCCCCGCTCGTCGGACAGCAGCTCGACCGCCGGGCAGCGGTTCCACACCGCCACGCCGGGTTCCATGTCGACGGCCTCGCGCAGCACGCGCATCATCTCCAGGCCGGTGTAGTCGCGGTAGGAAAGAATGCGCGCGGCAGAGGCGCCGCCCGGCTTCTTGCGCAACAGGTTGCCGCCGAAGGGCCGGTCCTCTTCCTGGTCGAACATCATGCCCAGCCGGATCAGCCAGCGGATCACGTCGGGCCCGTCCATCACCATTTGCGCGACCAGTTCGGGCTCGCCACGGAAATGCCCGGCGCGCAGGGTGTCTTCGAAATGCAGCTGAGGGCTGTCGTCGTCGCCGATGGCCGCCTGGATACCGCCTTCGGCCATCACGGTATTGCTGTCGCCGAGGCGCAGCTTGGTGGCCAGGATCACCTGAGCGCCCTGCGCAGCCGCAGTGAGCGCGGCCGCGCAGCCGCCACCGCCGCCGCCGATAACAAGCACATCGGTAGAGACGAGCTGCGCGCCGGCCAGGTCGACGTCGTCGATCAGCGCGTTGCCCTGTAGACAGCGCGCGAGATCCGGCTGGCAGGGGTCGCCGCGGTTGACGCCGACGGCAAGCGCCACGCGGCCATTACTCCCGTGGTCGGGGTGGTAACCCTTGAGCAGTTCATCGACGGCAATGTCGTCGTTGCGCACCGTCCGAGCCACGCCGGGGCGGTAGCGGCTGCGCGCGTCTTCATAGGGAATGCCCGCTGGCATGATCGCGTCCCCCTCAGGCCGGTGGCCGCGCGACGGGCGCGTCGAAGTCGATGGTCATCTCGCCACTTTCGATCTGCCGCAGCCGCAGCATGAGGTTAGCCGGACGCAGCGTCTGCGACGCGATCATGCGCCGCACGAACAGGCCGAGATGGTTGGGGCGGATATGCTCGGGGCAGGCCAGCGTGCACAGGTTGCACATGACACATTCGTCAAAGACATGGCTCGCCGCGGTCAGCCTGCCTTCCACGGCGCAGCGCACACCTTCCTGCACCTCGAGTCCCTTCGGGCAGGCGCGATCGCAGCCGCTGCAGTGGCGGCAATGGGCTGCCTCCGGGAACACGCCGGCGATCGTGCGCAAGGCATCCCAGCTGTCGCCGGTCTCCTCGATGCGGTAGACGTGCCGCTCCGACTCTGTGAAGTAGTCCAGGAAGGCGACCTGCATGCCGTCCTCGATCAGGGTTTCGCAGGCCAACGCGGTCTTCACGTCCTGTTCGCCGCTGCGGCGCACCATGACACGGCACGACCCGCATACGCCCTGGCCCATGCAACCCACACCTTCGATCAGCGTTTCACCGGCATGCAGGAATGCCTGCAGGATGGAGCAATGGGCAGGTGCCTCCACCGGACACCCCTCGATGCTCATGCGAACCAGTCCCATCGTTTCGCCCCTGTCGCGGCGCGCCGGCGCTACCTGGCGTTTCTGCCCAAAGGTCATATAAACCTTAGCACAGTGAAGGTTTTTGCAAAGGGAGCGTCGCATGCGTGCTTACTGGAAACCCCTTGCGCCTCTGCTTGCGGCGATTGCGATCGCTCTCATTCCGCCGCCCGAGGGTCTCGCACAGCACACGTGGTACTACTTTGCGATTTTCGTCGGCGTGATTGTCGGCCTCATGCAGGAGCCTCTTTCGGGCGGGGCCATCGGCATGATCGCGGTGACACTGGTGGCGATACTCGACGAAAGGGTGTTCTTCAGTCCGGAACAGCTTGCCAAGCCGGGGCATCGATCCGGGCAACGCGTCACTGGCGAGGGCGCTTTCGGGGTTCGCCAACAGCACCGTGTGGCTGCCCCTTGGCGCCTTCATGTTCGCTCCAGTCCCGTGTATTTCGGCAGCGGCTGCCTGCCGGAGTGCAAATTTTGGCGTCATCTCCATCGTCGCCTTCCTGCTGATCGGCGTGCCCTACTGTTTTGAATCGGCAGTTTACTGAAGCGAACCCCACGCCGCGTCTGGATAGGGATTGGTAACAGGAGGCTGGACTATGACAAGACGGTCGAGAAACCTGAGGAAATCCATCGCCACGCTGGGCTGCGCCTGCCTGCTTGGCCTCGCTGCGACATATGCCGAGGCCCGCCAGTATTTCGACACGCCCGACGCCGCCATGACGGCTTTCGGCCAAGCGGTCCGCGACAACGACGAGACGGCGATGCAGGGAATGCTTGGCGCCGACTACCGCGATGTCATTCCGCCGGTCGGCGCCGACATCCGGAGCCGCTTCGACAGCGCCTGGGCCACGTCGCACCGCGTCCAGCAAGCTGGCAAGCACGCGCTGATCGCCGTAGGAACGACGGATGGACCTTTCCCGTGCCGCTGGTCAAGTCCGCCAACGGATGGCAGTTCGATACGCAGGCGGGCGCCCGCGAAATGCGCGTGCGACGCATCGGCCGAAACGAGCTGGCCGTGATCCAGACCATGCAAGCCATCTGCGACGCGCAGGACGAGTACGCCCAGACCACCCACGACGATGAGAAGCGGATGGTCTATGCCAGCATGCTGACCAGTTCCCCCGGCAAGCATGACGGGCTCTATTGGCCAACCGGGCCGGAGGAACCACCAAGCCCGCTCGCCCCGCCTTCCGCGACGCGCGCGCGCAATGCCAGCAAGGAGGGCTACCACGGCTACCAGTACAAGCTGCTCACCGCGCAAGGACCTCACAGCGACGGCGGCGCATTGAACTACGTGGTCGACGGCAAGCTGTTCGGCGGCTTCGCGGTCATGGCGTGGCCAGTGCGTTATGGCGACACCGGCGTGATGAGTTTCATCGTCAACCACAAGGGACAGGTCTACCAACGCGACCTTGGTCCCGACAGCGCCGGCAAGGCCGCGGCAATGAAGTCTTTCGACCCGGCGCCCGGCTGGAAGAAGGTGTCGCCATGAAGCCGCGCATCCTGACCACCGCGTGTTGTGCCGTGTTGGTGCTGGGCGCATGCCAGACTGCCGTGCCGCCAACAACGGGGTCCTCGCCCGCAATGCCTGGCGCTCCCACGCCGCAGGCGCAGGGCGAGCCCGCGCCCTACAAGGCGGAGGAGATCGAGGCCATGGTCGCGCCGATCGCGCTCTATCCCGATCCCCTGCTCTCCCAGGTCCTGATGGCCTCGACCTATCCGCTGGAAGTCGCCCTCGCCGCGCGCTGGGTCAAGGCGCATCCGAACCTCAAGGGCGACGCGGCGATCAAGGCGGTACAAGGCGAATCGTGGGATGTCAGCGTGAAATCGCTGGTGGCGTTCCCGCAGATACTGGAACCCATGGGCGACAAGCTCGACTGGACCCAGAAGCTGGGGGATGCCTTCCTGGCCCAGCAGAAAGACGTATTCGATGCCGTGCAGCGCCTGCGCCTGCGCGCTCGGCAGTCAGGCCACCTCGAGTCGGGACCGCAGCAGACCGTGACCGTGGAAACTGCCGGAGCGGCCGGAGCGCCGCAGACCATCGTGCGCATCGAGCCCGCCAATCCGGAGTTGGTCTACGTGCCCGTGTACGATCCGGCGATCGTCTATGGCGGCTGGGGCTATGCGGGGTATCCGTACTACTACTGGCCGCCCTATGGTGCCTATTACCCTGGCTATGCGGTCGGCAGCGGCATCGCCTTTGGCATCGGCCTGGTCGCGGCCGCCGCGATCTTCGGCAACTGCGACTGGAACAATGGCGGGGTCCATGTGGAGCACCACAAGGCCAGGAACATCGACCGCAATTTCGACGCCAGCAAGTTCCAGGGCGACCGCTGGCAGCATGACGCGCGGCACCGCCAGGGGGTTGCCTATCGAGACAATGCCACGCGCGAGAAATTTGGCCGGAGCACCGCCGGCGCTGCGGGCCGCAACGGCTTTCGCGGGCGCGATGCGGCCGGCGGCCGGGACAATGGCTTCCAGGGTGTGGGCGGTGGTGGCAGTGCCACGCAGCGCGATGTCAATCGGGGAAGCGCGAGCCTGGGTTCGGGTTCAGGCCGTGCCGGTGGCTTTGGCGGCAGCGGTCGCGGCGGTGGCTTTGGCGGACGGGGTGGCGGCGGGCGGAGGTAGCTCCCACTTGTCGCGCCCATCTCCGCACCTTCCGCCGATGCGCCGTCAGCCCGCCCGCGTTGCTGCTCCGGACACATTCGGGTCGGCCCGACATTCCGGGAATGGACAACATTACTAGTTGCTCGCAATATACTTTGTTCATCCGGGCTTAGGCCACAAGACAACCCGCGAGGCGCCATCATGCGTTTCTCATGCATCAACGCTAAAGGCAAGCGCCAACCAGCGACGCGCCGCCTGGCCGCCTTCTTCCTCGCAGCGGCCGCGGGGTCGGCACAGGCGGCGACGGCCGATCCGCCCGCGAGCGATGAGTGGCAATTCGCCATTGCGCCGTACCTCTGGCTGCCCAACGTCAGCGGGGACTTCCGCTTCTCCGGATCGTCGTCCACCGGCGGCGGTAATCTCGGCATAGGGACGGGGCCGGACAGTTACCTCCAGAACTTGCAGTTCCTGCTAATGCTCCAGGCCGAGGCCCGCAAGGGCAACTGGTCAATGTTCGGCGACGCGATCTACCTCGACTTCAGTCACCAGGACACCACGTTAAAATCAGTCGCGGCGGGCAATGGCGTCAGCATCGTGGTGCCGCGTGATGTGGCGACCGACGTCGGCAGCAACATGACCGGCGGGATGCTCCAGCTTGCCGCCGGCTATACGGCACTACGCGCCGCATGGGGCAATGTCGAGCCCTTCGGCGGCCTGCGCTATCTGAACCTGAGTGCCAACGTGCACTGGACGCTGTCCGCCACGTTCACGCAGCAAGGTGCGACGCTGGCGCGCCAAGGCAGCATCTCGCAGACGGAAAATCTCGTCGATGCGATCATCGGCGTGCGCGGGCGCTTCAATTTGGGCAGCAATGGCAGATGGTACGTGCCGTATTACTTCGACATCGGCACCGGGTCTTCCCGCTACACGCTACAGGCGTCGGCCGGGGCGGCGTATGCGGCAAGCTGGGGCGATATCCAGTTGTCCTATCGCTACCTGAACTACGAGCTGAATGGCGGCGATCTGATCCAGCGGCTCACCTTCAAGGGGCCCATGCTGGGTGTGGTGTTCCGCTTCTGAGCCGGCAGCTCACGGTATCACCGTCTGCCGATATCATGGCCGGCTGGCGAGAAACTCGGCCACGGCGCGCGCTTCGAATTCGCTCAGGTCCATCGCGTGGTTCATGTTCCCCGCCTTCATTGGGGGGGCCGCTTACCGTCACCCGCGTGGCGTCCCTCGGCCTGGAGCCGGGTGGGGATCAAAAACGAAGACCGTATCGAATTTGCCCGCAGCCATGGAAGGACCACGCCACAGGCCAATAAGGAAAGCCGGACGATGGACCTGCTGCTGTGACGGCTGAGATCCGGCGCAATCCAATCAACATTATTGTTATCACGCCTTCGAAAAGATTCATATCGAGCCAGGAGTCCGCTCTACTAGAGTCAATCTGCATAAAAGTGGAGAAATCCCAGCCAGTCATGGTGATCGACACTGGAAAGACCCGGAGAGAGTTATGAAGCGATGGGTGAAATGGTGGCTCGGCGCATGCCTGCTCCCACTTTTAGCCTTCGGATCAGGCAGTGGACTTGCCCAAGGGCAGCCTGCTCCGTTTAAGCCGGAAGAAATCGAAGCGCTGGTTGCGCCAATTGCACTCTACCCGGACACCGTGTTATCTCAGGTGCTGATGGCCTCGACTTATCCCCTGGAAATTGTCTATGCGGCACGCTGGGTCCAGGCGCATCCAGACCTGAAGGGAGACGCTGCGATCCAGGCTGTAGCCAATGAGTCGTGGGATACCAGCGTCAAATCGCTAGTCGCCTTTCCGCAGGTTCTTGAACCGATGAATGACAAGCTGGATTGGACGCAGCGACTCGGTGACGCGGTGCTTTCCCAAGAGAGGGACGTGCTGGCCGCGATACAGCGATTGCGAGGTCGCGCACGCGACTCCGGACACCTGGAAACGAATGCCCAGCAACGCGTCATCTCCGAACCGGCCACGACTACCGGGGCCGTGGCCGCGACAATCGTTCGCATTGAGCCTGCCAACCCCGAAGTTATCTACTTGCCCGCCTACGATCCCGGGGTGGTCTATGGCGGCTGGGGATATCCTGCGTACCCCTATTACTACTGGCCACCTTATCCGGCCTACTACCCCGGGGGCGCCTTCCTCAGCGGATTCGCCTGGGGCATCGGCTTTGCGGCGGCTGGCGCGATCTTCGGTAACTGTAACTGGGGAGGTGGTGACATCAATATCGACATCAACCGCGGCGCCCACATCGACCATCGCATGAATCGCAGCGGAGCCCAAAACGGCCGCTGGCAACACGACGCCAGCCATCGCAAGGGCGTGGCCTACCGCGACAACGCCACCCGCGAGCGCTTTGGGAGGGGCCAGCCCGGAGCAGACCGGCGTGCAGACTTTCGCGGACGCGAGCGCGGTAGCGGCGGCCAGCGTGGCAGCGTTGCCGACAGGGCGAACGCTGGCCAGCGGGCGGACGGGACAGGTCGCGCAACCGGCGGCAACCGAGTTTCCACTGCCGATCGTGCCAGCAATGCAAACCGGACGGGAACCGGCACAGGCAATAGGGCCAGCACCGCGGACCGCGCGCGTGCCGCCGACCGGTATAGCGCCGGCTTCGGGGGCCGTGACAATGCCTTCGAGCGCGTGGGCGCCGGCAACGCGTCCCAGCGTGACGTCGGGCGCGGCGTGCAGTCGACGGGCCGTCAGGGTGGCAATTACGGCGGAGGATATGGCGGCGCACGCGGCGGAGGATATGGCGGCGGCGGGCGCGGAGGCGGTGGCGGACGCGGCGGTGGTGGACGGCGATAGGCGGGGGACAGCAATGAGCGAAACGATTCGACATGGCGCTGCCGCGTGGTCGCTGGTCGTCGCCTTGCAACTATGTCCCGCGCTCGTGCCGGTTGCGTTGGCGCACCGAACCTTTGCCTCGCCGGACGCAGCGATGAGCGCTTTCGGGGAGGCGGTGCTCCAGGACGACGAGGCACGGATGAAGGAGCTGCTGGGGCCGGACTTCCGCACTCTCATTCCGCCGGTTGGTGCCGAAGTCCGCAATCGCTTTGTAGAAGCGTGGGGCAAGTCCCACTCCGTCGAAGCCGCCGACGGGCGGGCCTCTATCGCCGTAGGTGACGATGGCTGGACACTGCCCATC
The DNA here is from genome assembly GCA_001725945.1 of Cupriavidus sp. UYMMa02A. Classification (GTDB taxonomy): domain Bacteria; phylum Pseudomonadota; class Gammaproteobacteria; order Burkholderiales; family Burkholderiaceae; genus Cupriavidus. The sequence continues at coordinate 17,674 of LRMT01000022.1, forward strand.
CCGCTGGTGAAGTCCAGCAATGGGTGGCAGTTCGATACGCGCGCCGGTGCAGAGGAAATGCGAGTCCGTCGTATCGGGCGCAATGAGCTCTCGGCCACACAGGCGCTGCTGGCGATTGCCGACGCGCAGGAGGAATACGCACAGACCGTCCATGATGGCGCCACCACGCTAGTGTATGCATCGAAGCTCTCGAGCACGCCGGGCAAGCACGATGGCCTGTACTGGCCGACCACGCCCGATGAACCCGAGAGCCCGCTTGGTCCGGGCTTTCGCGATGCCGGTACGAAGCACGCCAGCAAGGATGGCTACTACGGCTACCACTACAAGCTTCTGATAGGGCAAGGGCCGCACGCGAAGGGTGGCGCTTACAGCTATGTCGTCGACGGCAAGCTGTTCGGCGGCTTTGCCGTCATCGCGTGGCCGGTTCGCTACCAGGACACCGGCGTCATGAGCTTCATCGTCAGCCACGATGGCCAGGTCTACGAGCGTGACCTCGGCGCCGATAGCGCCCGCAAGGCTGGCGAGATAAAGATCTTCGATCCCGATCCGCGCTGGAGGAAGGTCTCTCCGTAGGCTCTGAGCATCGCCTGATTTCGCCCGAGGCTGAGGGCCAAATACAGCCACCGAAGTCGCTATACCGCTGCAGCCGCTGTGCCAAACCAGAAGGTCCTTTGCAGAGCGCTATGCGGCGAAGGCGTCGGCGGCCCGTTTTCAATGCATCGCCCTTGATGGAGATTCGGAGCATGTTCGAAAAAGTCGCGGCGATGTATCGCTACTTCCTATCGGTCGTTCCATTCCGGCTGACCCCGGCCATTATCTGCACGGTCGTCCTCGTCACCCTGCTGGTCCTTCCAGCACCCGAGGGACTTAAACCCGAGGCGTGGCATCTGGTCGGCATCTTCCTGACGACGATCCTCGCCATCATTCTCAAGGTGATGCCAATCGGCGTGATGGCGATGATGGCCATTGTCATCGTCTCGCTCTCGCAGGTGACGGCGAAGTCCTCCAAAGGCGCGATCGCCGACGCGTTGAGCAGCTTCGACAATCCGCTGATCTGGCTCATCGTCGTCGCGATCCTGATCTCGCGCGGCTTGAAGAAGACCGGATTGGGCAGCCGCATCGGGATGATCTTCATTTCCCTGCTGGGCAAGCGCACGGTGGGCATCGGATACGGACTTGCGATCTGCGAACTGGTGCTGGCGCCGTTCACGCCCAGCAACACCGCGCGCGGCGGCGGTATCGTGCATCCGATCATGAAGTCCATCGCCGGCGCGTTCGACTCGGATCCGGCCAAGGACACCCAGGGCAAGGTCGGCACTTACCTGGCGCTGGTCAACTATCACGCGAACCCGATCACATCGGCCATGTTCGTGACCGCCACCGCGCCAAATCCGCTGGTCGTCGACTATGTCAACAAGGCCAGTGGCGGTGCGCTGAATCTTAGCTGGACCACCTGGGCCCTGTGCATGCTGGTACCCGGTCTGCTCTGCCTGCTGCTGATGCCCATGATCATCTACGTGCTGCAACCGCCCGAGTTAAAGTCAACGCCCAACGCTGTCGACTACGCGCGCAGTGAACTGGATCGCATGGGCCCGTTAAGCGGCCAGGAGCGCGTGATGATGGGTGTTTTCGCCGTGATGCTGGTGCTTTGGGCAAACATTCCGGCAATGATTTTCGGCCCCGACTTCACCCTCGACCCGACAGTGGTTGCCTTCCTCGGTCTTTTGCGTTGATCATCACCGGCACGATCGACTGGGACGATGTGTTGTCGGAGAAAAGCGCCTGGGACACGCTGATCTGGTTTGGCGCTCTCGTCATGCTCGCCGAGCAACTGAACAAGCTCGGCGTCATCACCTGGTTCGCGTCGGACATGCGCGACGCCATTGAGGCCAGCGGCATGGGCTGGCTAACCACCGCCACGGTGCTCGTGCTGGCCTTTGTATTTTCCCACTACCTGTTCGCGAGCACCACCGCCCACATCAGCGCCATGATGCTCGCTTTCCTCACAGTGGGTGTGCACCTGATCCCTCCGCCCTATGTGCCACCGTTCATGCTCATGATGACCGCAGGATCCGCGATCATGATGACGCTGACCCACTACGCGACCGGCACATCTCCAATCATCTTCGGCAGCGGCTATGTGACGCTGGGACAATGGTGGCGGGCCGGCGCAGTCATGTGTGTGTTCGAACTGATTGTCTTCGCCGTGGTAGGCGGTTTCTGGTGGAAGGTTCTTGGGTTTTGGTGAGCTGCCACTCCGCCGGAAACGCTTCGGAGAGAAAGGCGCGTCGGAACACCCTGCCCACGCCGCACACATCAGACGGGAGCGAGTCATCGCCATGAATTCAAGGTCCTTCGGAAGGGACGTAGGCACGCGTAGTGTCTGGTGCGAAGGAAGCGATTTATGCTGCTGAATCTTCTCCTCCCCTCCTTTTCGTGCCGATCGCTATTGCGCTCGAGTTCTTCGCAGCCAGCCAACACCTGCTCATCTTTATAGTTTCGGCTGTGGCGATCCTCCCCCTCGCGCAAAAGATGGGGCACGCCACAGAACAACTGGCGGAACATATGGGAGAAAGCGTTGGCGGACTTCTTAATGCGACATTTGGAAACGCAGCCGAGTTGATCATTGCACTGGTTGCGCTGCACGCGGGGCTCCACGAGGTAGTGGAAGCCTCCATTGTAGGCTCCATCGTCGGCAATCTGCTGCTTGTCTTCGGCGCCGCCATGCTGAGCGGAGGTAGCCGCTATCACGAGCAACAGTTTAATCCACGGGGTGCGCGGTCCCAGGCGACCATGCTCATCCTCTCGACAATTGCGCTGATCCTGCCCGCTTCGTTCGAAGCGGCGGAAGTCAGCTCCAAAGGTTTGCATCAGCTCAGTGTGTCGATCTCGATAGCGCTGCTTGTCGTCTACGCGCTGTATCTGGTTTTCTCGCTGCTTACGCACCCGGAGCTGTTCCGTGGCACCAACGTCACGGGACCAGGATGAAGCGGCAGGGCCTCCTTCTTCCATTGGACGCGCCCTCGTAACGCTGCTGATCGCAACGGCGGGCACCGCCTGGATGAGCGAGATCCTGGTCGGATCCATATCGCCGATGATGCAACAGTACGGGCTCAGCAATATCTTCGTGGGTGCTTTTGTGGTGGCCATCCTCGGCAATGCTGCCGAGCATGCCACCGCCATTACCGCCGCGTTGAACAACCGCATGGATCTTTCGTTCTCCATCGCAGTTGGTTCCAGCGTGCAGGTCGCACTATTTGTCGCGCCGGTGTTGGTACTGGCCAGCTTGTTCATTGGCCCGATACCGATGGACCTGGCGTTCCGCCCTGTCCTTGTCCTGATCGTGATCCTTTCCGTCGTCGTCACTGCCCAGATGGCAAGCGATGGGTACGCGGACTGGTTCAAGGGGGTGCAGTTGCTGGTCGTCTATTTCACGCTGGCGCTGACGTTCTTTTCCTGCCAAACTGATTGGCGAATTCGGTGCCCGGCCTCCGACGTCAGCGACATACCCGGAACGGCTATCAAATGGTGCATGGCATCCACTGCCATCTACTACAGGGCTGGACCTGGCTCGCACGGATTGGCTGTTGTGACTCACCCGCCCTATATTAGTGTTTGACTCTGGGCTTCAACGAGTTTGCGGATCTCGTTAGTCAGCTTTGGAAGGACGGAGGAACAAATATGCCGAATACAGTTCAGGGAGTTGCCAACAGGACTGACAGGCAAAGCTCGGTCCTGGATGTCGTCGATCGCGTCTCCGAGATGTTGTTTGGCTTGTTCATGGCGCTGACGTTCGTCGGCGCCGTGCACTCGGCCACCGCGGGGCCGGATGCCGGCCATATCATGCTTCGCACGGCGCTCGGCTGCAACCTGGCTTGGGGGTTGGTCGACGCAATCATGTTCCTGATACGTACTATCGCCGGACGCGGCATGCGCGCCAAGCTTGCCCAGACCGTGCGGCTGGCATCGGACGGTGCCGCCGGTATTGCCACCATCCGCGACGCACTTCCCCCGACCATGAATGCCATCGCCACGGATGCCGACCTGGACCCGCTCCGCGCCCGGCTGGCGTCGGGGGCCTCTCTGTCCGACCGCGTGCGCCTTGACCTTGCGGACTTCCTGGGCGCCTTGCGCATCTTTTTATTGTTGTCCTGTCGACCTTTCCCGTCGCGTTGCCTTTCGTCGTATTTGATGATCTTCACATGGCGCTGGTGGTCTCCCGCGTGCTGACGCTGATCATGCTGTTCGGCGGCGGCATGGCACTGGGGCACTACGCGGGCTTCAGTCCCTGGCTGGCCGGCCTCGGCATGACGGCGCTCGGCGTTGCCGTGACCATGGCCGTGATCGCGCTGGGTGGCTGACATGCGCGCCCATCTTGCCGCCGCCGGGCTCTGCTGCGCAGTCACCTGCGCCCACGCGCAGGTGACTGCGGTCACCGCGCCCAACACCCCGCCGGCCGAGGAGGCTCCCGCCTGGAGTTTCCTGCTGTCGGGATACTGGAACATGCCGCGTTCGGACTCGGACTATGGCTCCGGCATCTTCACGGCCGACCACAATAGCAAGCTCCATCTTGAAGCCAGAATCAACTACGAGGCACGCCACTCGCAGTCCGCCTTCGTGGGGTGGTCATTCTCCGGCGGCGAAGTCATCAAGATCAAGGCCACGCCGATCATCGGCTTTGTCACGGGCGGCGCCCATGGGCCCATCCCCGGACTGGAGGCGAGCGTCGCCATCGGCAAGTTCGACTATTACGTCGAAGCGGAGTATCTGGTCGGGACGGGCGACACATCGCCCTATACCTACACCTGGAGCGAACTGGGCTTTCGCCCAGTCGAATGGTTGCGACTGGGTTTCGTCGCGCAGCACACGCGCATCTATGGAGGCGACCGCGAGTTCCAGCGTGGCGGGTTCGTGCAAATGACATACAAGAAGTACACCGGCGGTGTGTACTGGTTCAACCCGACGTCGCCGGAGCAGGTGGTAATCGCTTCGCTTGCCATCGCGTTCTAGATTCCCGCGAGAGGCGGAAGGTAGCCGCATTACTCTCATTGATCTCGCGGCGAAGATTTGGATCATGGATGCCGGGTATGCCTGCTGCCTTCCTTGCCACCCTCTATGCCCGCCGCCTGTCGGGCGAGACGCTTTACGTCGCCCATATCGGTTAGAGGAGGTGAGCCAAATGACGATTGAGTACTTTGCAGAGAGCAATCCGGGCACACGAACTTTGCCGCGCTCGCTCGTGACCAAAGCCGGCGACTTTGTGTTCGTATCCGGCCAGGTGGCCAGAGACCACGACGGCAGCATAGTCGCCGGCGGAATAGAAGCCCAGGCACGTCAGACGTTGAGGAATGTCGCTCATGTACTCGCGCTTGCGGGCTGCACGCTTGACGACGTCGTGAAGACTACTGTCTGGCTTGAAGATGCTCGCGACTTCGATGAATTCAATCGCGTGTACGAAGAGTTCTTCCGCGCAAACAAGCCGTCACGCTCCACACTAGAGGCGAGGAATATGGTCGGCACCAAGATAGAAATCGAGGCCGTTGCTTATAAGCCTTAGCGACTGGTGGAACGCGAGTCATGCGCCGACATTAGAGGCTCACATTCACCTCGAACGCCTGAACTGCGGGTCGGCTCCAGCCGGATGTCCTCGACCCCGGCCGTCGGTTGCCGGCCATCTACAGCCGCTCGACCAAAGTAGGAAAGGGACAATCGAGCGTCCGCAGTACGCCTATGACGTGACGCACACAGACGATGCCGCGAGCGCTACCGAACCCGCCCGATCGCCGTTCGCTGCCGGGTGGAGATGACTACCGGTCACCTGAAACAAGCCTACACTCATCCGATGCGGGAAGAGAAATGATGGCGGCCACAGTGGCAGTCCTGCGTGCGGTGACTGATCGGGCCAGCGAGCAGCACACGCTCCCCCAGGTGAATGGCTGATGAAGTACTGAGAACGGTCCTCGCCGTCCTTGTGGATCGGGTGGCGGCAACGAGTCGGCTCCTGCCGTCCGGGCCTCCGATCTTAGGTGTCGCATGCCGACCACCCTCCACCGTTCAGCACTCATGAATCCAATGGCCAAACTCGGCAGACCAAAGCGAGCTCATGCACTACCAAGGTGACGCGTGAACCATTGCGTCGCCAGGCGGGCAACCGACTCAAGCGTGCCGGGCTCCTCAAACAAATGCGTGGCGCCGGGCACGATTGCCAGTTCCTTCTGACATGTAAGCATTGCAAAGGCAAACTCGTTGCGTTCGATGACACAAGTGTCGAATCCGCCAACAATCAGCAATGTCGGCGCGAGCAGCTTTTTCAGGGCATCCGCGCCGGCCAGATCTACCCTTCCACCGCGCGAGACGATGGCGCCGATGCGGATGGGAGACAGGCTGGCAGCGCGGATCGACGCCGCAGCGCCAATGCTGGCGCCAAAGTAGCCCAATGGCAACGCCATGTCTGACTGCTGCACTATCCACTCTGTTGCCCGCAAGAGCCGGCCGGCCAGCAAATCGACATCGAATCGGCGGGCCTGCACGCAGTCCTCCTCGGGCGTAAGCAAGTCCATCAGCAGCGTTCCAATGCCGCTCCGATTGAGCGCGGTGGCCACGAGTTTGTTCCGCGGGCTGTGCCGGGAACTGCCGCTGCCGTGCGCGAACAATACAAATGCACTTGCGCCTGGCGGAAGCGCGATGATGCCGTGTAGCCCCAGGTTGCCGGCCGGCAGTACAACTTCTTTTTCGTCTGAGCCAGTTTCCACGCCAGCCTCCCATCGTGTGGCCCTAGCCACCTTCACCCCACTGTCACTCCACGCTAGCGCAGCAGTCGAGCGCCGTGGATCGGTCCGGTTCGCTCTATGACTTTGGGGTGTCGAGTGTCACCTTGGCTGGAGCAATTGCCCCCACATCGCCCCACGACTTTGTGTCGTAGCGGAATTCAACGATTGCGCAAGTCGCCATATCCAGATCGCCGTCCGACAACCCGTTTGCGAGCGCGGTCATCTCGGGATTGTGGCCAAACACCATGGCACAGCCCAGTTTCTTGTCGAGTGCACGAACCACCGATAGCAGACTCTCAGCGCTGCCGGCGTACAACCTTTCGTCAACGGCGATGTCCTGCGTTGCGTAACCGATCTCCCTGGCGACGAGTTGCGCGGTCGTCAGTGCACGCAGCGCCGGGCTGGACAGGATCACGTCGGGCTTGACGTTGCGGCCTGCAAGACGCCTGCCCATTTCGGGCGCCTGGCGCAAGCCGCGCTCGTTCAAAGGGCGATCCCGGTCCGGCAAGCCAGGGGCGTCGCGGCTCGATTTGGCGTGCCGGACGAGAAACAGTAATTTCATGATGAAGACGTGGACCGTAGACATTCTGCCCGGGAGGCAGAGTCATGCAACGATGACAACCACTTCAATATTAGGCACGGTGCTTGGAGACGCCAGAGCGGGCCAAACCACGATTGAAGGGCCTTCTGTCGGGAGCCTCATAGCTTGGAAACGTCCGAGCCACCCTCGCTATGCTGCGGGCAGGGAATTGAACTGGACAAATTCCACACGCCAAATACAGTCAGGTTTGGGCCCATGGACGCGCCGGTGAACACTTTGGGTCTTCGTCGCATCATGTTTGCCGCAGATGACATCAATGCTGTCGTTGCGCGGAGCAGGCCCATGGCGCAGAACTCATTGGCCAGATGCAGTACGAGAAATCCTACCGGCTCGCCTATATTCGTGGGCCTGAGGGCATCATCGTGTTGCTGCGTTGCGCAATTTGATCACGGAGCCAAGATGGACTTGCATGGACCTGGCGTCACGGAAGATCGACTGACTGGCGAAGACCTGTGCGGACCTGCGCTCTGGCGCCAGAGCCCACCAGTGGCGGGTGGGCCGACGTCAGAGAACGGCCACTCTGAGTCATTCACAGGCCAAGCATCAATGGCCGATGAGGAGCTGACATCAGCCCCTCACGGCACGTTGGTAATGAAATTCACTGCCTGCCCGGGCGCGGAAAAAGCACTGGACCGACAGTCAGTGATTCGATTGCTTGGTAAGTAGTTGAAGCTCGCGGCGATACTCCTCCCATGAGCCGCACCGACATTGACTGCCAGCTTGATCTTTTGTGATCAATAGCACGCTCGCCGGCTCATTGCACGCCGCTGTATAAAGGACGTAAAAATCCGTTCGATAGCCGCCCTCGGGCGCTCAACCATACTGAGAATCTCGATCAGCAACCTTCGCAGATCGTCACCACTACTGTTTTCCTCTTCCTTCGACGGGTGAAACGCAACGCTGACGCTGTCGCTGTCGCGAAGAGCGGCTTTCCAACAGAACAGGAATGGTTCAATTGCATGGCGTGCCCGGAAGAGACGCCCCATAGCTTGTTAGCCCATGACAGGTATCGTTGACGGAAATGCCATCCGAGGGTGAGTCTCGGTCGAGCGGAAATTTTCCCACCTTAGTGCAACAATAACGAAACTCAGTCGACACGGCTGGGGCACTTTTCACTGCCGAAGGAGCCATGGTGGGTTGCTCCGGCGATGAGAGACTCTTCCCCTCTTGCGGAGCCATGGCGGGCTGCACTGGCGTCGGGGCTTTTCTTCACAGAGGGAGCCACGGGAAAGCGCTGAGGCGAGACGTTTCTCGTCGGCGTGGGAGCCGTGGCGGGTTGCTGAGGCGCCGGTATGTTCTTCGTCGCTGCGGGTGGCGCAATACCCTTATCTTCTGTGGCCGGATCTACACATTGTCCCTTCTGGCAAATTCGTTCGCCCTTGCACTGCATGTCATGTTCGCAACCAACTGCATTGGCATGCAGCGGGACGACCGCCATCGCTGTGGCGAGAAGAGGGCCTAGTGGTTTCATGGCTTCGCCCCCAAACGGTTGGAATTGTGGGTGAGTCGAGGGGTGGATGCCCCTCCGTATTTTGAATCAAAACCTCGTGAAGTTGCATAGCGGCACGGCGTTTGGAAGGCTATCGAGAGGTACACAGTCTCATTAAGCGGTTTGCTAGAGTTATCGTATTCGCCTATGAGGCGCCCCCTCATGACTGCTGCGCCGGCATGGCAATGACACATGGGTCGTTCAGCCCCCACTTTAGTAGGTCCCATTCTGGGGTTTTCTTAATTGCTGCTCGGCAGTCACAGGTCTATGATGGATTTCAAAAAACTTGCCGCCCGCATCTGGTCAAGGTTGCTTGTAATCCAGGCCGCATGCGGAGAGGCTTCCGGTATTTGGGGGTCAAATGAACGACGAGGGCTACAAGCCTTGGCGGTGCCGCTGGTTGCGCTTGCACTCGCGGTCTCTGCTAGCTAACGCGCTGATGCTGGCGGAAGTCGAGCTGGAAGCGTACCTAAAAGAAAAGCGCACTGCATACCGCGATTACGGCGATTTCACCGAGAATGAAATTGACTTCATTTTTCGACGAGTCTGCCGAGGCATCCAACGGCTGCCGGCGCCTCACACCTCGCCTGAAGTGTGCGCACGCCGGGCGCGTCAACGTATCCAGGCACTGGGGCGGCGCCTAATGAAAGATGCGACTTGGCTCGACGAGCCAGTGCCGTAGCGCACCAATGATCCACTTCCATCATCAGATCTGCAAACTGGGCTGGGCAGATCGCCTTGAAAAGCAGGTCGCGTGTGCGCCTAGGTATCCCATCCGTCGGTAGCGCGTCAAATGCAGAGAGGTGCAGTGCGCCATCCCTGCCGATTGTCACGCGGCCGGCTTCGCGAGCCTCCTCCAGCGCTGCGAGGCCGGCCTTCAGGTTTCCAGTTAATCGATCAAGAAAGGGCTCCGCTGTAACTGGTAGACCTAATAACGATAGGTGTCGGCCTCGCTCGGACCCTCAATCTGACGGCGGAGTCAGCATCTGGTCGCGTTCACGAAAGGATAGACAATGGTTGATCGGCATGCGGCGTCGACGGCAATCGATACTCCTTCCGTATCAATGCAGACCCAATCAGTATTGGACGCAGCCGGGCAGCCGCCCATACGATGCATGCGAACCGTCGACCGATACGGACGAGGACAGCGCCACCCCAGCGCAGAAGTCACCTTATTGGTGACCCTGAAGGCACCAAGAATCACCGTCCGCCCTGCCTACTCTACTGAAATCAAGCATGAACAAGCCCTGCATCATTTCTGTTGCGATCACGGGATCACTGCCGCGCAAAAAAGACAATCCGGCTGTGCCGATTACAGTGATCGAGCAGGTCGAATCGACCCAGGCGGCATTCGAAGCGGGGGCAACCCTGGTTCATCTCCACGTACGCAATGACGACGAAACTCCCACCTCACATCCAGATCGCTTCGCCCTGGTGCTGGAAGGCATTCGCAAATACGCGCCGGGCATGATCACCCAGGTGTCCACCGGTGGTCGCTCCGGGGCCGGCAATGAGAGAGGTGCCATGCTATCCCTGCGGCCCGACATGGCATCCCTGGCAACTGGCTCTGTCAATTTCCCGACCCGCGTCTATGACAATCCGCCGGACCTGGTCGACTGGCTCGCCGCCGAAATGAAAGCCTACGGCATCAAGCCCGAAGTCGAGGCCTTTGACCTGTCGATGATCTTCCAGGCCGCTGCCATGCAGGCGGCGGGCGCGATCGTTGGTCCCCTGCACATCCAGTTTGTCATGGGCATCAAGAACGCAATGCCTGTCGATCGCGAAGTGCTTGAATTCTACATTCGCACCCTTAAGCGCCTTTCGCCCGATGCAACATGGACCGGCGCCGGCATCGGTCGAAATCAATTGACGATGGCCCGCTGGTCTCTCGAACTCGGAGGGCACTGCCGCACCGGCCTCGAAGACAATGTGCGGCTAGACAAGAATACGCCCGCTCCTTCCAATGCCGCGCTTGTGCGCCAGGTTGCCGAGCTTTGCGAAGAGTATGGTCGCCCCGTAGCGACCGCAGCCCAGGCTCGGGAGATCCTCAATCTGAGCTGAACAGCATTGCTGCATCGCTCACCACAACACCAGCTCCGGGCCGTTCATCTGGACCGAGAGCGCTCGCGACATTCTTCAGAATGTTGCAGGCCGCGCAGGCGCAAGCTCGCCCCTGCGCACCAGGGCTGTAGAGCTTGTTTGCTAGGGGTGTCACCCTGTAGCGGGAGAAGGCCAGGGACATGATGGGCAACGTCAGTTCAAGAGTTGCCGCGTGTGCGGCACACCCGAAGACGCGACCCAGCCGGCGCGTCCAGTCGACATCGATCAGAAGTTATGGTGCAGGACAACGACAGCGCCGAACTGGTTGGCGCCCGCGATCACGGAACCGTCATAGCCATTCGCGCTCAACGCGGATCCGCCGCGGTTCTGCGTGAAGGATCCCGTCAGATAGACATCGGTACGTTTCGAGAAACGGTAGTCCCCGGAGAGGACAATCGACATGGGGTCCTTCGACGAGGTCACGACTTGACCTTCGACCTGATCTTCCCGTTCAACCCGATGTACTTCGCTGTCGACCCATCGTGATCTGCCCAACTGCGTGTCAAGCCCCACGTGTGGCCGTCGTATTACAGGTCTTCTACTTCGGCGAGGCCTGAAATGGGTTTTCGGCGAAACGCCGCCTGAGGCGGCGCTTGCTGCCCAAAATAGCAAGAAACTTACTGGCAGGAGCAAGAGGATTCTTGCAATACGGCACGTTACTCCAACTGAACAGATTGGGGTTGCTTGGGTCGATGGTCAAACGTAGCCATTCAGCAGGAGCGTTTGTGGAACCCTGGACCGTAATGCGCGTCAGGTTGGGCACTGCCGGTGTACCGTGGATCATGCCCGTTGCACTCGCAGGATTGGCCAAAGGTCGATCGGCGCCGTACAGATGCGAGTCGCCATTGAGCAGCAAGACGGGACGCTGGAAGCGGATGCTCAGGTCAGCAAGCTGTCGCACGAAAGGCGTATAGGCGCCAAGCCCGTCCCCGCCCACCACCGAAGCTGCCGGATCCCACATGTCTGCTTGCAGCGCAATGATGACGCCTCGCGCATGGTTGGCCTCGGCGCGACTGAATGCCGCCTGCAGCCAGCGTTGGTTGGCGCCATTGCGCTCGACGCCCTCTTGCCCCTGCGTGCCCGGGTTGCTGAATATCCCCGTCCACGGCAGCGTGTCGTTGTTCGATCCCGGCACGTTGAGCGTAACATAGAGACGTGCGAATCTTCCCACATCACGTTCTCAACGAATTTCGCGTCCGTCGGATACGCGGCGTTGTAGGCCTGCGCCTGCGAGATCACCAATTGTCGGTCAATCCGAGGCTGTGCCCCGGTCGCGCGAAGAACAGGCTTCGCACGGAGTCCAACTCCTTCATCGGATCGCCGGAACTAGCTTCCTTGGTCTTGTGGCAGTCAGTCCACTCATTATCGCCAGGCGTATAGATCACCGGCGGCTTGAACTGCTGAAACGCGGCAAATATGGCCTGGTTCCAGCCCGGATTCGAAGTTGTGATCGGCGGCAGGATGCTGGCACTGGTGCATGGCATGCTGCCCGAATGGATGTCGCCGACGTGGATCACCAGGTGGACAGCGGGATCTGCGTTGACTGAATCGATGAGCAGGCGCTTGTTGTCAAGAAGATTCTGGTTGTACGGCCAGTCGCCGAACACAGCAACAGTGATGGGCCGGCCCGAGTCATTACTATCGGCGCTGGCCGCGTCGGTGTGGCCATCATTCCCGCGGCGGCTAGCAGCGCGGCACAATGCATGAGCTTTGTCATCTCGTCTTCTCCCTACCCATTGGGCGAGGCAGGATTACCTCGGTCCCAAGCTAGCCATAAAGGTAGGAACCCAGAATTTCACGATGATGACGAACCTCGACCCCGACATGACGCAGGGAAAATTGTCGTACCCGGACGGACTCCAGAAAGACAGCATACCTGCCGACTGCTTCGGGTCGGTAGTTGCCTTCGGCGGTCAACAGATTAGGCTGGTTCGTGGGCAAACTCGCCGGCTTCTTCGCTGGCTTCACCGTCGAAGGACTCAATCTGACGGCCAGGCAGGCACAGGTTGAGGAATACCGCAACCAACGCCCCAACCGTAATGCCAGAACCGAATACCTCTTTGACAAACGCTGGGAGCTTCGACAGCAGTTCGGGCCGGATGGTCACGGCCAGGCCGCAGCCGATGGATACGGCGATGATCAGGCTGTTGCGCTTGGTGTGCTCTGTTTTACCCAGCATCTGAATGCCAGCCGAAACGATCATAGCGAACATCATCAAGCCCGCGCCACCAAGCACCGGTTGCGGGATCGTGACCACCAGAGCGCCCAGCATCGGGAACAAGCCGGCCAGCAGCAACATCACGCCTGTCAGCGCCACGACATGGCGGCTAGCCACGCCAGTGAGGGAAACCACGCCGACGTTCTGCGCAAACGTGGAAACAGGCGGACTGGACATCAGCGCAGCGAAGGCCGAGCCGACACCGTCGCACAGGATGCCGCGCGCGAGCTTTTTGCCAGGCAACGAGGTTTGCGTCGCCGCTCCCAGTGCCATGAAGGTACCCGTCGTTTCAACAATGGTGACGAGGAACGCAAGCGACATGGCAACGATGCCAGAAATCGGGAAGCTCAGTCCAAAGTGCATGGGCTGCGGCACGGCAAGGACGGAAGCGCTTCGGACCTGGGAAAAGTCGATCATGCCCAGCGACAGGCACACCAAGTAGCCAATGAGGATGCCAAGCACCACCGCGGAAGCCGAAATGATTCCCTTGCCCCATTGCACAAACGCAATGACCAGCACCAGCACAAAACTGGCGATCGCTAGGTTGATCGGCGCACCGTAATGGTCGCTGCCGAAGCCTCCGGCAGCCCAATCAATTGCTACCGGCGTCAGGGACAGGCCGATCATGGTAACTACCACGCCGGTCACAGTGTGTGGAAAAAGCTTGCGGATCGTCGGCATGAAGTAACTGCCGGCAATCATGACCAGCGAGCCCACCAGAGCGGAGCCGAGAATTCCCGGTACGCCGTGCTCAAGCCCGACGCTGATGCCGGCCCCGACAAACGTGAAGCTGGTGCCCATCACGCACGGCAAACGGATGCCGACTGGCCCCGCCCCCTTACACTGAAGGATGGTGACAATGCCGGATCCAAGCAGGGCAGCGTTCACCAGCGCAATGACCTGATCGGGCGGAAGCTTCAGCGCTCCGCCGAGCACCAGGGGCACAGCAATAATCCCGCCAAGAGCAGCAAGTAAATGCTGGGCTGCAAGCAGGATGGTGGTCAGAATCGGGGGACGATCTTCCACCTGGTAGAGCAACTTCTCCATTCTTGTGTCTCCTCTTGTTCTGTCGGCTATTGCCCGACTATGAGCGTGGCTTTTTATCACCACGATAAGAGGACCACATTCGGATGGGGTGATGTCCCTTATTGGGCCGCAGTTGCCCGACGCTATTTCACGGCGGTGGGCCAGTCAGGACGGTGTATTTCGATGGGCGGTTACTGTCATGCCAGCTGTGCGGGGATGAGCTAGGCCCTCATCCCGGTCGCTTCCCGGGATAAATGGATCCCTGCCCTGCGAGTGGAGAAGAGCGGGCCGCGGCCCTCCGGCCAGTCTGCCCCTGAGGGCCATCGCTCCGTGATGAAAATGATAGAGCGAGGGAAAACCCTATCAGGGAATCCGCGAGGAGTGAAAATCTGCTCAACTTGATTTCAGCATCTTCCCCTATTTCGCAACGCTCGCCAACGCGAAGCCTCAAGACCGAGGCCAGTCACGCTGGTGGGGTAGCTACTGGGCAGGCGGCTGGGACCTGTACCTCAGTACTTAGCGCGGTATGGCCGCGTGGATTGCCTGGATTGCCGCGATGAAGGCCGTTGATGATTCCAGCGGCCGACTGAGCGCGGCTACGGTGCTTCTTGTCTCCGCCGTTGTTGCGCGCGGCGCCGCGTCAGGACTCGAGGAAAACTTCACCACGCTCAACTCCTTTCTCGGATTAATGTAGATCTTCTGCCCGAATCGCCCGCCGGCCTCGACGGACCCGTCACCATCATTGACCTGGTACCAGTAGTCTCCATATGCGTAGCCAGGCTTCCCCGCCGCGAGCCGGCCCTTGGAGAAACCCACCCGGTTTCCGCTCGGCCGTAACGCAAGGTGGACCGCTTGAACGGAAACCCCCGCGTTGGCATCGCCGGCTGCTGCGCGACGGACCGCATCTGCAAAACGGGCCGCGTCGCGCAACGTCGTGCTCAGACCGCCGCTTGCCATCTCTGTGCCGAGCGAATCCACCTGGATATAGGCATCGTCCTCCGCCAGCTTTGACCAGATCCGTTCCTGCGCCAAGTCGGCCCACGACTTGCCTGAGATTCGGCGGATCGCCCAAGCGACCGCTTCCGGCGATCCGTTCTGATAGAACCAGTAGTCCGGCGCGACAATCTCCTTGCGGCGCTGACCGTCTTGAGAAAATCGTAGATGTTGTCTGGCACACCTGGGCGGCGCGGAATGAGCCCAACCGCGCTAAACAGCCCTAGATCGGGCGGAAGATCCGGCGCATAGGCGACGGCCACTTCCATGTCGAGGTTCTTTTTTACCGTAGCATCGCCGAACGGATTGCCAGCCAACTCGGGCACATAGTTGGCCAGCTTGGCCTGGGGATCGAGTCTGCCTTCGACAATCAGCATGGCCGCCAGTAGGCCTGTGACCGATTTGGTCATTGAAGCCCAAATGTGCGGCTGCGTAGGTCCAAAGCCATCCAGATAGCGCTCGAAAACGATCTGACCCTTGTGCAGCACGATGAAGCCGTCGGTGTGTGTGTCGCGAAGATATTCGGACAATTTGACAGGCCGCCCTTCCACGTCAAATTCCAGGTCATCGAGATTTGCCGCAGGCCGCTCCGACAACGCAACTGGGGTCGGAGCGTGCCGGATGCCCACCGTCGGCGAAGTCTCCCGGGCATGGCGGAAGGCCCAGCGCAGATATGGAGGCTTGAATGCGTTGGTCTTGTTCACGCGCATACCTTGAGGCGGGGGAAAGCCCTGCATGACGCCGACCCCTTCCGGGTCGTTACCTTGATCGGCCTCGGGCGGCTGTGCCATCCCCGCCCCAGCCGTCACAATAAGCAGCGCCATCGTGGCCTTTTTCCAGTACGCGCGCAGGCAATGAGCGGGGCGGCGGGGTACGGTGGTATCCATCCTATCTCCTGTGCCAATCATGCTCATGAGTATGAAAGCGAGGGATCAATCCTCACAAGACACTGAGGGGCATTAGGCCATAACCGATGGGAATGCCCGCGCATAGACGTCCGCACCGAGCTTCGGTCATTCGCGGAGGGGTACGCGAATGACGGAGAAGGGTCGGGAAGCGACCGTCGAGTCGACTGATAGCGGTCATACGTTGGCCTGCGTGCCCGTTGGAGAGAATAGCTTTCACTCGGCTGGGAAGGATAGGAAGACCGCCGTAATGCGACGGGGCCTCGGCAGAGGCCCAGTCGATCTCGAAGACGTCTTGTACTTCCTGACGGCCGAGGAAGGCCATGCCCGCTAAAGCGTCACCGCTGGGTGACGCGCCCGGAGTCGCCAGTGGCTCATTGCGTCTTCGGATACCCTACGTAGTAAATGCCGATGACACCCCCACTGTTGTCGTGGATAGGCTCATATCCAGTGGTATATGGCTTGCCAAGGATGTCAGCATCCCCGTAGTAGGCACCACCACCGCGTATTGCCCCCATGGCCTTGCCCTTCGGATCGAGGACAGTCCCAATCGCCCTCGATCCATCGTCCTTCTGTACATTCGTCGCCACGCGCACGAAATCATCGCCGCTCTTGACGAACAATGTTGCCGTGCCGCCATGCTCCTTTTTGACTTCATCAACTACGGCAAAGTTGTTGTTCATCTTGGTCGTGCCAAAGTACAAAGCTGGCGCGGGTTTTCCTGCAACAGCATCTTCTCCTTTAATCCCCGGTGCGCCCAATTTGGCCGTCTTAGCCTTCAGTGACGCCATGGCCTGCTTCACGTTCTCCGGTGATTGCGCATAGCTCATGGCGGGAGTGAAGACCGGCAATGCGAGTGCAAAGATCACAGGGGCGACCCATCGCCCTATAGCAACTGCGGGACATGCTTTTGCCATTTTTTCCCCCTTTAGGCAGCGTCGCCGACGAGGCGAGGCGGCAACTTCCCCGGGACCGGGCAGCGTGCCCCTTTGTCCGATTGGAGTATAGGCAGCGGTCGAGGCGCTGCTCGAGGGCGATACCGCACATTGACGTGTGGAAATGTCGTGATACGCACAACACTTGCAGCCTCGCTGCGAGCGTCGGCTGGAAGGGGCGGTTCCCGGCCATCAAGAGACTTTCGATCGGTCGCCTGCAAAGACACTCCGGCGACGGCTTTGGCTCCTCCAACCATCTGTCGATGGAACTGTTCGAGAAGATGACCGAAACAAAGTTGACACACGTCCCGTACAAGGGCAGTGGCCCGGCAGTCACGCCGAAGGAGGTCGTCCAGAAACTCAACCAGGAAATCGCGAAGGCCTTGGCTGACCCTGAGATCGTGAAGCGGTTCCGCGAACAGGGTGTCGAGGTTGTAGGTAGCACTCCGACCAAGTTTTCCACGCTCGTGGAAGCCGAGATCCAGAAATGGGGAAGCGTGGTCCGCGATGCCAACGTCCGACTTGAGTAGCCGGGGCGTCGCGAACGTGTCTGCACGGTAGCAGACACGCTTAGATCCCGGACCTGTCCTCAATATCCCGCCGTTTGTCCGGCGGGATATTTTTTTGTCCTCGTTCCGTCAGCGGACTCTCGTAGCGAATCGTCGCAAGCTATGCAGGCTGTCGGACACGTTCACCTACTGCGCAAGCATTCCCGAGGCGACATCCATGGACCGCACATCGAACATGAGCAATAAAAAGACCCTGCAGATATTCTTCGCAGGGCCCTCTGCTTAGCACTTCCACTCCCCGCACTGTTTGCTGAAGTCCAGTACAGCACGGCAATTCAGACGCGGCGGCCATTAAGACCAGAAGATGTCTCCATGGCCAATCACAAACCGATGAGGCCTATTCAGCAACAACATTTGCCGACTTCGCGACAGCACCCCACTTGTCTGCCTCGCTCTTGATATAGCCTGCAAACTCGTCAGGCCTGGTTGCCACCACTTCTGCACCAAGCGTCGCCAGCTTGCTCTTGACTTCCGGCATGGCAAGTACCTTCATCAGTGCAGCACTAAGCTGCCTGACGATTTCCGGCGACGTCCCGGCGGGTGCCACAAGACCACCCCATGACGAGGCGTCGAATCCCTTCAGCACCGATTCATCGATTGTCGGCGCATTGGGGAACGCGGGCACGCGTTTCTTGCTTGCCACCGCCATCAGCTTGAGCTTTCCTCCAGTCACGAACGGACGCGCGGCGACGGCCGTCGTGAACATCATGGACACCTGCCCGGCCATCACATCGGTCATCGCCGGGCCATCGCCCTTGTAGGGCACATGCATCATGTCCAGCTTCAGCCCGGCGTTGAACATCTCGCCAACCAGGTGATTGGAGGAGCCGTTGCCGGCCGAGCCAAATGTGTACTTCCCCGGATTGGCCTTGACTTCGGCCACCAGCCCCTTGATATCCGTCGCCTTGACCTTCGGTCCGGCCACCAGGACGATCGGCACCGTGGTGGTTTGCCCGATAGGGGCGAAGCTCTTGTTGACGTCGTAGCCGAGGTGCGGGTAGATCGACTGGCTGATGGCATTCGGGCCGACGTTCGCCATCAGAAGGGTATAGCCATCCGCCGGCGACTTGGCCACCATCTCGGCCGCAATATTTCCGTTCGCCCCGGGCCGGTTCTCGACTACAAACGTGCCACCGGTAACTTCCTTCAGCTTTTCGCTCAGCACACGCGCCGTCGTATCGGAAGCACCACCCGGCGGATACGGCACGACAATGCGCACCGGCTTGTCCGGGTAGGCTGCCATGGCGATGCCCGACGCCAAGGCCGAAGCCGCGATGGCCGCGCGCCACGCAGTTTTGATCAGTGTATTCATGAGTGTCTACTCCACTTCTAGTTTATCGAGGATGGATGGGAATCAGTACCGCGCCTCTCGCGAGCGGTTTCACCGTCTTGCTATAGATGTTCAGCCAGCCTTGCTCCGTGGCGCCCTGGATGGGGGCGGCTTCGCTGCGACGTGCAGACATCTCCTGCTCGTCGACCAGCAGGTTGATCTGCCGGCCGGGAATGTCGATCTCGATTTCATCGCCATCCTTGACGAGCGCCAGGGGGCCGCCGGCGGCGGCTTCGGGGCACACCTGTCCGACCGCTACGCCGCGGTTCAAACCGGATAGCTGCCCATCCGTCACGACGGCGACCTTGCCATTGAAGCCCGCGCCTTCGACGGCGGCCACGAACGACGACGCCAGGGCCATGCCAGGACCGCCAATCGGCCCCATGCCACGCAGGCAGGCTACGGTTCCCTCGGTGATACGTCCATCCGCCAACGCCGCGATGGCTTCTTCCTGGAAGTGAAACACCATCGCCTTGCCACGGAAGCTCTCCGCTTTCTCGCCGGCATTGCCGAGCTTCAGAATGCTGCCTTCCGGCGCGAGCGATCCCTTCAGGATGACCAGCGACGGCTTGGTGGAAACCGGATTGTCCAACGTGCGCAGGATGGACGGCGACGGCGCCTCGTACTCGTCGAGAATAGCCTTCCACGTCTTGCCGGAGGCCGTCACGCAATCCTGCTCGATCATGGACGCCAGGCGTTTGATCGTGGCCAGCGTGCCACCTGCCGCTTCCAGCTCCTCCGTACGGTGCGGCCCATTGGGCTTGACGGTCGCCAGCAGCGGCACTTCACGTCCGAGCCGGTCAAACAGATCGTAGAGGTCCACATTCGTCCCGGCCTCCTCCGCAACGCCTTGCAAGTGACGAAGCACGTTGATCGACGTTGACAGGGCCAATGCAACGCGCACGGCGTTCCGGAAGGCCGCGGGTGTCAGGATGCTCCGGGGCGTCAGACCTTCGTTGACCATCCCGACGATGCGCGCACCGGCTGCTCGGGCCTGGTCGACCATCGCAGGGGAGTTGGCCAGCACCGGACTGGCGCCTGGAAGCGTCAGGCCCAAGGCCTCGCAGACAATGTGCATGGAGTTCGCGGTCCCCAGACCCGCACATACACCGGGGCTGCGCACGGCGCGCTTGCACATGCCATCGAGATCCTCGAAGGAAAGCTGCCCTGTCACGTGCATGCCGACCTTCTCGAAGACATCCTCGATGTCCACATGCTCGCCCTTGTACTGGCCGCTGGCCTGATAGCCGCAGATCACCACCAGCGTCGGAATGTTGAGCCGCGCAGCGGCCATCATCTGTCCCGGCGTCGTCTTGTCGCAGGACGCCAGGCAGACCATGCCGTCGAGTTGCGCACCCTCCACCTGCACCTCGATGTCGTTCACGATCAGGTCACGCGACGGGAGAATGTAGCGGCCCTGCTTGCCGGCGCTGGTAATGAAATCGCTCGGGGCCGCGGTACGGACCTCGAAGGGTACGCCGCCTGCTGCGCGGATTGCCGCCTTCACCTGGGCCGATACGCCATCGAGGTGACTGAAGCAGCTCGACAGCTCCGACGAGGTGTTGACCACCGCGATCTTCGGCTTGTCCAGATCGGCGTCGTTCAGTCCCAGGGCTTGCCATTGAGCCTTGCGCAGTGCCCAGCGGGTCGTGCCCGGGGCGAAATTGCTACGGTACTTCGGGGAATTCATTGCAAGGCTCCAAGAAAGGCACCATTGTTTTCCAGCACCTGCTGGATATCGGACGCCGGAACGCGGTGAACGCTGATGCCGCGCGCCGCTGCCATTGCAGCGGTATGCCCGGCCGCTTCGCCCATGGCGAAGCATTGCGCGGTGACCCGGATCGAGGCCTGGGCGCCATGCGTGGCCGATGCACACCGGCCAGCCACCATCAGGTTGTCGAATCCTTCCAGCAGAAGTGAGCGCAGGGGAATCTGGAAGTACGTGCCCGGCGGCAACCAGATCCATTGGTCGCCCTGCCCGCTGCGTGGTCCTCCATTGGCCATGCACAGCATGCGATGGCATCGTCGAAGCGCGCGCCTTCCAGCACGTCCTGGTCAGTCAGGACATAGCTGCCGACCGTACGCCGGCTTTCGCGAATGCCGATCACGCGCCCGTATCCATGACAAAGGCCGACTCGAATCCCGGCACGTACTTTCGGAATGCCTTCAGGTAGGTGCAGACCTGTTCCCGCCCTGCAACTTCTGCCCGTGACATGACACTGAGGTCGAACGGGTTCGGCGATTTGCCGTCCACCGCCACTTTCGTGATGTTCAGATGCGCAAGCCCCGGGCGCTCGGCAAATACGCCGCCGGCGGTGCGAGGAAGGTCGTAACCATCAGCGACCGCCTGCTCAAGCCTTTCGCGAAGCGCGGGGCGGCTCAGGCGTCCCAGCGAATCTGTGTCTACGCCCCCGAAGCGCACCATCGTGGTGGGAAACTGAAGGTCGCCTTCCGAAACTTCGCAAGGCGCGCCTGCGAAGTTCACCAGGTCGGCATCGCCAGAGCAGTCGACGAACGCCTTTGCACGGATGGCGAGTCGCCCTTCCTTGGTCTCGATTAGCACCGCATCCAGTTCGCGCTCTTTCATGACGACACCCACCACCATGGCATGAAACAAGACCTCGACCTTTGCTTCCTGGACAAGCTGATCCAGGGCGACCTTCATGGCAAACAGGTCGTAAGGCAGCGAAGCCGTCTCGAGCCATCGGGTCGTTTCACCAAGGCCATCAAGTGACCGCAGTCGCTCGATGACTTCGTTGCAGAACCCACCCACGATCTGCTGTACCGATGAATCTGTCACCGCGTAGAGACCGCAGATGCTGCCCAGGCTCACCGACGTCAGTGTGCCGCCCAGAAAGCCCTCGCGTTCCAGAAGTACTACCTTTGCACCCGCCCGCGCAGCGGCAATGGCGGCGGCCACCCCCGCAGCGCCGCCTCCAGCAATGCAGACGTCTGCAGTGCGAAACACGGATGTAGACCGTGCTGGCTCAGACACCGCGCCAGATGAATACGTAGTCATTTCGTCTCCGAAAAATGCGCGAATTGAGCCTTATCGACCCAAATCGCGCCTTCCCATTTCATTGGTTACGTAGTCATTATATGCAGAACAAGAAAACTGCCAAGCTCAAGATGTTGTGCGTCGCAGCACGAGGTCATTCGGCATCACAAATGTGTGGGGAGCCAGGTCCGGCGAAGTCATCCGACGCTGGAGACGGTCCACTACCTGCTCGACCATGGCTGGCAAAGGCTGCTGGACGGTGCTCAGGCTAATGCACTCCCACCGCGCCATGGGAATATCGTCATAGCCGACGATCCAGATCTCGCTGGGGACTTGCCTGCCGCTGCGCCGGGCAGCATCGAGGACACCGATCGCAACAATGTCATTCGTGCAGAACACTGCGTCGACATCAGGCGCTCCGCAAGCAGCGACTGCATCGCCCGAAACCGAACTCGTAGCCAAAGTCGGCGGCATCCAGTCCGCACAATGCGTCCCCCTGGCCCAACTCGCCAAGGCTTCCATGAAGCCTCGCTCGCGTTCGCGATGGTGCTTGCCTTGGAACCCTTGCCGGAGGCAGCGGAGATCAATCCGATGCACTTTCTGCCCGCGGACACGAAATAGTCGGCGACCCGCCGGCCGCCGGCATAGTTGTCGCTCACGATCGTGTCGAACAGGTCGGTACCGACAGAACGGTTGATCAGGATGATCGGCTTTTCAGCCGCGACCCGGGTCAGCATCTCCCTGGATTCATCCAGTGCAGCGGCAAAGATGACGCCATCTGTCGCACTTTCGGCTAGCGCACGCACGGTTGCCTCGTCCATCTTCCCGTCGAGCTCCCAGACCGTCGTGCGGAAGCCCCGGCTAGCGAGGCGCTCCACCAGAAGCTGGAGCAGGAGCGGGTACAACGGGTTGGACAGGCTGGCGATAACCACCGCAACCGTGCCGCTGCGGCGCGTCTTCATCTGTCGTGCCGCAGCGCTGGGCGAATACTCGTGGTCCTGTATGACCTTTAGACCCGCGCCTTGGTTTCCGGCTTCACCGATGGCAAATCCTGAAGCACACGGGAGACGGTGGTTTGCGAAACCCCTGCCAAGTTGGCAATGTCGATGCTGGTAAGCCTCTTGCTCATGGTGAGGTCGGAACTGCGCAGGTTACTTGTAGATGCCCCGGATTCTAAACGAACACTCCGATGGCGCATCAATTCGGCCTGGGCTACTTCACCGCCCCCCCTTTCCGTTAGCCTAGTCACCCGAATCACCCGCCCGCACAGCAGCGCGTATTTGGCAACTCACCGCAGATCGCGATTCAGTTTGGCTCGATTGTTCGGCTTCTAGGCCTGAAGCTGGTGCGCAATTTGAATCGTTCGGATTACCTCCGACTGCATCGATCCCTTATCGTTTGGACGTGGGTGTCTGACTCCGGGAGAGCATCAGCCACTCGGTTCAGCGCAACTGAAGGGCGTAGATGGGTCGTGGAGAGACAATGGACATCGTCCGCCGATGAGCATTCCTACAGAAACCAACCTATCAGGCAAGCAGTTGAACGTTGGTTGCGCTCATGAGCGTTCGCCCTGGGTGCGGACGAGTGTATCTTTTCTGCGGCCATCATTGAAGTTCGCAATCGCGTCAATGCATGTGGGCATCAACACGATTTTGCCTGTCACACCCCGCTCTCCAAGCAATTCATCCGGGACCCCACCCAGGGCTTTAATCACAAGCGTATGTTGCGATGAGCAAGTACCGTACATCTCGAGCTCTGCAAGGTGCCCGAGTTGCATCAATGCCGACCCGACTCCGCCTGCCGCGCCATGAATCAACACGCGCTGGCCCGCCTTGACTCTCGCGGACCGATGTAACATTTGGTAGGCCGTGACGTAGTTCAGCACGAGGCTGACAGCCTCGGCAGCGTCCAATCCCATAGGCACAGGAACAAGTTCACGCTGCGGAAGACAGACGAACTCGGAATACGCGCCGGTGATGGATAGCGCAGCGACCAACAGACCTGCATCGACTCCGGCCACTCCGGCGCCAAGTCGATCCACCAGTCCAACCAGGTCCCACCCCGGTGTGAAAGGCAGAGGCGGCGTTTCGGGATGAAAGCCTTCGCGCATCATCAGGTCGGGCTGGCACACACCCGCTGCCAGGACCCTTACCCGCACCTCACCGTTCATTGGCTCAGGGCACTCTTCATCTATCACCTGAAGCGAATCAGGCCCGCCGTAATGAGTGACTATGATGCGCGTGTTTCTCATTGACGGAGCCGTCTCGGTAGCAGGACTGCGTCGCGGATTGCCGACGTCTATGTTGACCTAGTTAAGCGTTAGCACACGACCAGGTCCGTATGTCCGAAGCCTTTCGAGTAGTCAAGGACAGAAATGACAGTGGGCGTTACACGAAATATCCTCACGTCGTCCCGGGTAGGCATTGGTACTGGCAACTTGGTTTGCTGCGGATACTTCAGGGGAAGCATGTCCAGGACCTCGTCCGCCTCGACTGGGTCGAGGACGAGCTTCGCGCGCGCTGCCATGGACAGTCCCGTGATCGCCATCAGGTCAGAGGTATCGTCATCAATGGTTAGGGATACCCGGTCGTCCTGAGCCAGATTAGCTGCTTTCTGGCTTTCCAAGCCACACAGAAAATAGAGGACAAGGCCTTTGCTGACGTAGCCCACAGTGGTCGCCTGCGGCCAGCCATCCGGCCGGATCGTGGCGATCGTCATGATTCGGTGTTGTTCCAGTAGCGCCAGGATCTTCTTCCTGATCTCGTCATCCATGATGACTCTCCTTGCAGTCAGGAAATAGGGTACCGCTTGCCAACGCCTCAGAGAGGCCTCAAACGCAGGAATGGGAAGAGGCAAGACAGGCTGGGGCCGCCAGTCCGTTGGCATCCGGCACGGACAAATGCCTGCGGTTGCGTGACGCCACAACCATCGATCTTTGCTTCATGATAGAAGCAAAGATCCCTTGCTTGTTGACTTGCATCAATCAAGTCCTGTGTCGGTCCAAGGCTCTACGAGGTGAAGGTGGTGCAGCTTCCGATTCCTGCGACCGTTGACAGGCACCTATTCCTCGTTTGACGGAAAGCGGCTGCGGATTCATTCTGGAACCTGACACTGAAGGCGCACTTTGGCTAGGGCGTGCAGCACAACAGCAACACGTCATACACCGACTGGAAGCTCGGCCTGACCAAGGATTTGGGCAAGGGGTTCGCCTTAGCGGTGGCTTATGTCGACACCAATGCCAAAGAGTCGGTCTACACCAGCGCCAACCGGGGCCGCTATCTCGGTAAGGCCGCGGCGTGGGCGTCGATTACCAAAACTTTCTGAGGCGGGTACAAGACGACTTCGTCACGAGGGATCGGTTGGTCTGACAAGGCCTGCTAGCTGAGCCTCCCGATCGATCCAGTCCCAATCGATATCAAGCACATGACTGCAGCGCGGGCAGAGCAGCGGCGATGCCAGCTTCCCTGCCACGGCATCCTGCAGCGACTCCGAGTGAATGTGCCCGCAGCCCCTGCAAGTCAGAAAAATTGGAATCGGCGATTTCATTCTTTCCTCCTGTCGGCACAAAGCCTCAAGCTCCGCATTGTTGCTGTGGTTCTCCCCCACACTCTCCAGCGGCCGACACTGGTGATGCTCAAAAAGCCAGAGCATCGCGCTATCCAGCGAAGCGATAGCCCAGCCCGACTTCCGTCAGGAGGTGAGCCGGCTGCGCGGGATCGGCTTCGAGCTTCTGGCGCAGGTGTCCCATATAGACACGCAGGTACTGACTGCTTTCCGTATGTGCCGGCCCCCATACCTCGCGCAGGAGTTCGCGATGCGTCATGACCTTGCCCCGATGCGCGATCAGCACCGCAAGCAGCCGGAATTCGATCGGGGTCAGATGCACCGCCTCGCCGGCGCGTGTCACCAGTCGGCCGGCGAGGTCTACATTGATATCACCAAACGCGATCTGCGCCGATCCGCGCGGATTGAATCGGGCGTGGCGGCGCAGCAGCACGCGCAGACGCGCGACCAGTTCACCGACTCCGAACGGCTTGGTCAGGTAGTCGTCGGCGCCAGCATCCAGGGCGCTGATCTTGTCGGCTTCGTCGCTACGCGCCGACAGCACGAGGACCGGTACCTCAGTCCAGGTACGCATCTCGCGGATCAGGGTGATACCGTCGCCGTCTGGTAAGCCAAGATCGAGGATCACGAGATCCGGCTGCCTTGTCCCTGCCTCGACCACGCCACGCTTCAGTGTGTCGGCCTGGTGAACCGTGCAGCCTTCCGCCTCCAGCGTTGCGCGGACAAAACGGCAGATATGCGGTTCATCCTCGACCAGCAGGACTGTGGGTGAAAAATCGAATGGCATGGTCTCCCTATTCCCGTATCAAAGCGACGCCACTTCAGTCGATTCGACCTCGACCTCTGGAGGTGTACCCCTGGGCAACGCCACAACAAAGCGGGCACCCACATGACTGACATGACTGCCCGGGCCGGCGCGTGAACGGGTTCGACCCAGATGCGCCGCCGTGAGCCAGCACGATCGCCTCGCACACGGCAAGACCGAGACCCACACCAGTATTGATCGATTCTCGCTCGCCCCGCGTGAACTTTTCAAAGATCGCCCGCTCCTTTCCTGCCGGCACGCCAGGGCCGTCATCTTCGACCACTAGGCTGATCTCGTCCTTCGACAAGTCGGCTCGAATGCGGATCTCGGAGCCTGGCGGCGTGTACTTCGCGGCGTTCTCCAGCAGGTTGCACACGACACGCTCCATTAGCACGGCGTCGCAATCAATCAGCGGGACATCCGACAGGTTTGCAACCACCATGTGATGCCGGGCCAAGGCCTCGCGCAATGAGTGCAGTGCGGCGCCCACCAACTCCTCTAGCGACTGCCACTCCCTGTGCAGATGCACGTCGTGCCCCTGAAGGCGGGCCATGTCGAGCAGGTTGATCACCATTGTGTTCATGCGCTTGGCCTGTTCGCGCATCGCGTGCACCATGTCGGCCGCACGTGGCGCCAACGGCGGATCGCTGTTCTCCAGCATCTCCGACATGCCGATGAGACCCGTCAGGGGCGTGCGCAAGTCATGTGAGACTGCTGCCAGCAGCGAGTTTCGCAGCCGCTCCGATTCCATCGATAACAGTGCCTGCTGCGCAACCTCGACATAGTGCAGGCGCTCAATGGTGATGGCAATCAGGGTGGCAAACACATCGACCTGACGCCGCAACGCTGGCTGCGCAAAGGCGCGCCATGCGCGCGGCTCCACCGCCAGCACGCCGCGCGTCTGCATCGGCGACTTGAGGGGCAGGTAAAGGACGGTTCCCGCCGGCAGCGTATGCGTACCGGTTCCTGCTGGCTGGCCATGATCAAATACCCATTGCGCCAGCACACGGTCAATGGCATCACTCCTATCGCCGTCGGAAATCTCAGCCTGAAAGGCTGCAGGGAGCAAGCGCCCTTCAGGCGAGACCAGAAAGAACGCCGAGCGCGCGTCGAACGCCGCTCGCAGAAACCGGCTTCCAATCGATACGATCTGCTCGGTCATCAGCGCCGCCGACAGTTCGCGCGCAAGTTCGTATAGCGTGCGAGCCTCGGTCTCCCGCTGCACCGCGACCTGGGCCTGTTCGCGCAGCCCAGCCGTGAGCTGTCCGATGACCAGCCCCACTGTCAGCAGCACCACGAAGGTGAGCAAGTACTGCACATCGCTCACCGCAAAGGAAGCACCGGCGGCACAAAGAAGAAGTCGAAGGCCGCCACGGCGAGCACCGAGGCCAGCGCTGCCGGGCCGCGGCCATGCCGCAATGCCACCCCAACCACCGCTGCCAGGAACAGCATGGAAATATTGACCAGGTCGACCCACGGGCGTGCAAGCACTGACAACAGGGTGGCACCGGCGCACCAGAATACCGGCCAAAGATAAGTCTTCAGGTGGGCATGGCGATCAGCTTCGCTCGCCGGTTCGGCCACGTGGGCAGGCTCTGCGGCGGGACGCACATCCGTTCGTGTCGTGTCGGTAGCCACCCGAATCACATCAATTTCCGGGCACGCCTTCGCCAACGCCTCAGCAAAACTCGTCCGGCCGAACAACCATGCACGCGCCGACAAGAACGGGGCCAACGCGCGTGCGATTAGGTTTTTGCCCTGAAGATGCCAGGGGTCGCCACGCCGGCGCCGATACATCGGCGTGCGGCCGATGACGACCTTGCTCAGGTTGTGGCGACGAACGTAGCCGGTCACGGCCTGCACCATATCGTTGCCAGCCAGTGTCTCCGTACGCGCGCCGAGCTCCTCGGCCAGCCGCATCGCATCCTCCAGGCGTGCGCGGGACGAGTCCGACATTGGGGCCAGGCGCGGCGTGGCGACCGTCACCACATGGCAATCACAATCGAGCTGACTGGCCAGCCGACGCGCGCTTCGGATCACCTGCTCGGCGTCCACGCCGCTGCCAATGCAAGCCAGCACGGCTTCGTGCGTACGCCATACGGCCTGGATCGCTTCGGCGCGGCGATAGGCGCGCACATCGTCATCGACGCGGTCGGCGGTGCGCCGCAGGGCCAACTCGCGCAGCGCGATCAGGTTTCCCTTGCGAAAGAAGTTCCGCGCGCATGCCGCGCCTGCTCCGGCAGGTAGACCTTGCCTTCGCGCAGGCGGCGCAGCAGCTCGTCGGCAGGCAGATCGACGAGCACCACCTCGTTCGCGCCGTCAAAGACGGCGTCCGGCACGGTCTCCCAAACGCGAATGCCAGTGATGCCACCGACTGCCTCATTGAGGCTCTCAAGATGCTGTACATTGACGGTAGTCCACACATCTATGCCAGAGGACTGCAGCTCCTGGATATCCTGCCAGCGCTTCGGATGGCGGCTGCCTGGCGCGTTCGAATGCGCCAACTCATCGACCAGGATCAACGTCGGCCGACGCGCCAGGGCGCCATCCAGGTCGAACTCCTTGAGCACGCGATCGCGATACGGCACGTCCTTCATTGGCAACCGCTCGATGCCTGCTATGAGCGCCTCGGTCTCGGATCGGCCGTGTGTCTCGACCACGCCTGTTACCACGTCGCCACCCTGCTCGCGCATGCTCGTGTGGCACTGAGCATGGCGTATGTCTTGCCCACCCCGGCCGATGCACCGAAGTAGACGCGCAGCTTGCCGCGCGCCGAACGGGCTCCTTCCTCCTGGACGCGCTGCAGCAGGGCATCAGGGTCCGGTCGTCAGGGTAAGGACGTGCCTCAGTCATGATCCACCCTATTGACGAGCGCCGATTGTGCGCGTATGCGGCGCTCCATCAGGAACCGCTTACCGCATATCGTTATCGACTTCCACTTGCCGCGTCCAGCGCGAGGTTTAGCTTGAGCACATTGACGCCTGGATCGCCCAGCAGGGGAAGCAAAGGCTTTTCCGTATTGGCCGCGATCAGCTCCTGCACCTTCGCCTGAGGCAGTCCGCGCAGGCGTGCCACACGCGGCGCCTGGTAGTCGGCGGCCGCCACGCTGATGTGGGGATCCAGGCCGCTGCCCGAGGCGGTGACTAGATCCACCGGCACTGGCGCCTTATTGTCGGGATCCGCGGCTCGCAGCGCCTCGATGCGCGCGCGTGCCGCGTCCGTCAGCGCCGGGTTGCTGGGCCCCAGATTGGAGCCGGACGATGCCGTGGCGTTATAGGGCATTGGCGAGGTCGCTGACAGGCGTCCCCAGAAGTACTTCGGATCGGAGAACGGCTGGCCAATCAGGGCCGCCCCTATTGCCTTGCCATCCTTGATGATCAGTGAGCCGGCCGCTTGATCGGGGAATACTGCCCGCGAAATCGCGGTGATTACGCCGGGATACAGCAGCCCGGTCACCACCGACAGGCCAACGAACACCACCACGAGCGGCCGCAACAAGCCGCCCTGCCGGGGGGCCGCCGGCGCCGATTGCGTGAATTGAACTTGCGTACTCATGGATATGCTCCCCATGCAGAAGTGTGGTCAGATCCAACCGAACAGGACCAGCACCAGATCGATCAGCTTGATCCCGACGAACGGCACGAGGATGCCACCCAGGCCATAGATCACCAGGTTTCGCCGCAGCAGCACCGCGGCACCGAGCGGCCGGTAGGCGACGCCCTTCAGCGCCAGCGGAATCAGGGCAACGATGATCAGCGCGTTGAAGATCACCGCGGACATGATGGCCGAGGCCGGTGTCGCCAGCTTCATCACGTTCAGCAGGTTCAATTGCGGGTACGTGGTGGCAAACGCCGCCGGAATGATGGCGAAATACTTGGCGACGTCGTTGGCCACGCTGAACGTCGTGAGCGAGCCGCGCGTCATCAGCATCTGCTTGCCAATCTCGACGACCTCGATCAGCTTGGTCGGGTTGCTGTCCAGGTCGACCATATTGCCGGCCTCCTTGGCCGCCTGCGTGCCGCTGTTCATCGCGACGGCGACGTCAGCCTGGGCCAGCGCCGGCGCATCGTTGGTACCGTCGCCCGTCATCGCCACCAGCCGGCCTTCGGCCTGGTACTGGCGGATCAGCTTGAGCTTGGCTTCCGGCGTGGCTTCCGCGAGGAAGTCGTCGACGCCCGCCTCGGCCGCAATGGATGCCGCCGTGAGCCGGTTGTCGCCAGTGATCATCACGGTCTTGATGCCCATCTTGCGCAGTTCGCCGAAGCGCTCGCGGATGCCGGTCTTGACGATATCCTTGAGTTCCACCACGCCCAGCACCCGCACGCTTTCCCTATTGGTGTCGGCCACGACCAGCGGTGTGCTACCGGCCCGTGCCACATCCTCGACCGCCAGGCTAACCGCATCGGGGAATGTGCCGGCGCGGTCGGTCACATAGCGCCGCACGGCTTCCGCGGCACCCTTGCGCACGCTGCGTTCGTTGTCTCCGTCGCGCAGGTCCACACCGCTCATGCGCGTATGGGCGGAGAACGGCACGAATACCGGCCGCAGGGCGGCAATATCCGGCGCAACGACCCCGGCCTGCTGGCGCGCGAGCGTCACGATGCTGCGCCCCTCCGGCGTCTCATCGGCAAGGGAGGACAGCCAGGCAGATTCGGCCACCTGCTGCGTGGAAATGCCGGGCGCGGGGATGAAACGGGAGGCCTGGCGGTTGCCATGCGTGATAGTGCCGGTCTTGTCGAGCAGCAGCACATCGACGTCGCCGGCGGCTTCCACCGCACGGCCGGACGTGGCAATGACGTTGGCCTCCATCATGCGGCTCATGCCGGCCACACCGATCGCGGACAGCAAGCCGCCGATGGTCGTGGGAATCAGGCACACCAGCAAGGCCACCAGCACGGTGATGGACACCGGGACACCCGCCTTCGCGACCAGCACGCTGTAGACCGAGAACGGCTGCAGTGTGGCCGTGGCCAGCAGCAGGACCACCGTCAGGCCCACCAGCAGGATCGTCAGTGCCAGTTCGTTGGGGGTTTTTGGCGCTTGGCGCTTTCGACCATGGAGATCATCCGGTCAATGAAGCTCTCCCCCGGATTAGTCGTGATCTGCACCACGATCCAGTCCGACAGCACACGTGTGCCGCCGGTCACGGAGCAGAAGTCGCCGCCAGACTCGCGAATTACCTGTGATGGCGCTCTCATCGACCGATGCCACACCTTCGATGACTTCGCCATCGCCGGGGATCATGTCACCCGCCTCGGCCAGTACGATGTCACCGCGCCGCAGCGCGGTTGCCGGACGCGCTTCCGTCGGACCGCCACGCTTGCCGTCCGGCAGCACCCGGGCCATGGTGGTGGTCTTCAGTCCGCGCAGCATTCCGCCTGCTGCTTGCTGCGGCCTTCGGCCAGTGCCTCGGCAAAATTGGCGAACAGTACCGTGAACCACAACCAGACCGAGATAGCCAGAATGAAGCCTGCGCTTTCGCCACCCGCCGCCGAAGGGGAAGACAGCGCCCGGAAGAACAGGATGGTGGTCAGAATGCTGCCCACGTACACCACGAACATCACCGGATTGCGCAACTGATCGCGCGGCGACAGCTTGCGTACCGAATCCAGCAGGGCGGGCTTGACAAGTTCCGGCGCAAACATGCGCTGACGCGGCGGACGATGGTGATGGCGGCCATGAAGCCGGCCCGTCACCTGGCCTGGACCAGCAGGGGGCACCACATTGGTCGTTTGCACAGACGTCTGCGACGAAGCCTCGGCAGGCTTGCCATTCTTCGTCAGGGAGTCCTGTTCCATGCGCTTCTCCAACGCGCGCATCGCACCAGCGGACCGTTGCCCGCTACCGGGTACGCGCTCTTGCTACCTGATGCGAACCATTTACCTAGAGCTCACTTTCCGGACGTCGCGACCGCGGCACCTTGCAACTGCTCCGCAATCGGACCGAGGGCCAGCGCAGGGACATAGGTCAGCGCACCCACCAGCAGCACCGAACCGACCAGCAGCACCACGAACAGCGCACCGTGTGTCGGCATGGTGCCGCCCGTTACCGGCAGCCGCTTCTTCGCAGCCAGGGAACCGGCCAGCGCCAGGACCGGGATGATGATCCAGAAGCGACCGAACCACATTGCTGCAGCCAGCAGGCTGTTGTAGAAGGGCGTGTTTGCGGAGAGCCCGGCAAAGGCGCTGCCGTTGTTGTTGGACGCCGAGGACAGTGCATAAAGGATCTCGGAGAACCCGTGGGTACCCGGGTTGAACACACCTGCACGGCCCGGCTCCATCATCACCGCAATCGAGGTACCGACCAGCACCAGCAGCGGCGTCACCAGGATCGCTACCGCGGTCATCTTCATCTCGTAGCTTCGATCTTCTTGCCGAGGTATTCCGGGGTGCGCCCGATCATCAGCCCCGCGATGAAGACGGCCAGCACCGCATACACCAGCATGCCGTACAGGCCCGAACCGACGCCACCGAACACGACTTCACCGAGCTGGATCAGCAGCATTGGCACCATGCCGCCAATCGCGGTGAAGGAGTCATGCATGGCATTGACGGCGCCGCAGGATGCCGACGTAGTAATTGTGGCGAACAGCGCCGAAGCCGCCATGCCGAAGCGCGTTTCCTTGCCCTCCATGTTGCCGCCGGCCTGCAGCGCCGAAGCCGCATGGTCGATCGGAAGGCCCGCCAGCGCAGCGTTCGCTTGCAGCTCGGACATCGAGGCAACGCAGGCCATCGCGACGAAGATCACCGTCATCGCCGCCAGCACCGCCACGCCCTGACGGCGGTCTTTCACCATCTCGCCGAACGTGAAGCACAGTGCTGCCGGGATCAGGAAGATGGCCAGCATCTGGATCATGTTGGCCAGCGCAGTCGGATTCTCGTACGGATGCGCCGAGTTGGCGTTGAAGAAGCCCCCGCCGTTGGTGCCAAGCATCTTGATGGCTTCCTGTGAGGCGACCGGCCCCATCGCCAGCGTCTGCTTGTCTGTCTTCAGATTCTCCGTGACCGGCTTGCCCTGCGCATCTAGCACGGGCTGGCCCGCCGCATCGACCTTGGGCTGGCTGTACTCGACGGGCGTCACCAGGCTGACTTCCTTGTAGCTATCGAAGTTCTGGATCGAGCCCTGGCCAACCAGGACCAGAGCGATGACGGCAGCGATCGGCAGCAGCACGTAGAGCGTGCAACGCGTCACGTCGACCCAGAAATTGCCGATGGTGGCGCTGCTCTGACGCGCAAAGCCGCGGATCAGCGCGAACACTACGGCAATGCCAGTTGCCGCGGAGAAGAAGTTCTGCACCGTGAGCGCGAGCATCTGGGTCAGGTAGCTCATCGTCGATTCGCCCGAGTAGCCTTGCCAGTTGGTGTTGGTGACAAAGCTGACGGCCGTATCGAAGGCCGAGTCCGGCGTTACGGCACCGAAGCCTGAGGATTGAGCGGCAGGAAACCCTGCAGCCGCTGCATGGCATAGACAACGACCACGCCCAACAGGTTGAAAGCGAGCACGGCGACGGTGTATTGCTTCCATCCCATCTCGGCATCGGAGTGCACGCCTGCCAGCCTGTAGAGTCCGCGCTCGATCGGACGGCCCCAGGCAGTGAGCCCGTACGTGCCGTCTTCCATGGCGCGGTGCATATACGCCCGAGGAATGGCGCTATCGCGAACAGGATGGCCAAATATAAGGCAAGCAGCCCCAAGAATTTCGTCGTCATCAGAACTTCTCCGGCCAGAATAGCGCGATCAGCAGGTAGATGAAGATCAGCGCGGCCAAGACGCCGCTCAACGCGTCAGCCCAGCTCATGACAGCCCCCTATCGTCGGCACCGTGTTCGGTCAGTGCCTCCTGCCCATGCGGACCGCCGTGATCCGCGCCGGGAACCGGCGCGCCGCTGCGTAGTCTTGCGCACAGGCCAAGCAGGCCGGCACTCAGCGCGGCAAATCCAATCAATGCGAGTAGGAAGATTCCGTCCATGGAAAGGCCCCCTTTCCGGTCATCTACATCTGGCAGAGTAAGAACCAGCAGCTAACGAGAAGATAAAAAGAAGGCTAGGCGAGATAAAAAAAGCATAAATGATTTGCATCAAGACAGCGCGCGCCATGAGAATCGGCTGGACCCGGGTACCCCGGTGCGCAGAGCGATGCGACATTGTCCGCCCGAGGGCCGGGCGCACAATGCCGCTGGAGGTCTGGAGGCAGCGACTCACGGGATGAGTCACACACGCCAGTGGGCGACGCGAATCATTGCCCGTTGCGCCTGTCGTCGAGATGATGGGCGGCTTCATCTTCCCTGCGCCCAAGGGCGTCTGTCAGCCTGAACTGAGACACGAACAGCAGTAGCAGTCCCAACACTGCCATGCCGGCAAGCAAGAATCGATACCACATAGCTCTTCCCCTCGATACGGACCCCGAGGATGGAGACGAATACATCGTTCGCCTCCCCGCTCACGGACGTTCAAGCAACCTTGAGATCGTCTGGCCTAACAACCGCTCATCGGGCCTGTCGTGGGATGATTCCAGCCATCGCGCGAATAGACCACCATTTGCGGATGAGGATAGGTGGTCCGCCTCGGCTGAACCTGCCCCAACTCCATGCCCGCGCCCACCGAACCGGACGACTTCACGACGGTCACCGGTACTGAGGTATGCCGGATAAGCCTTGCAGGCAATCCGCCACCCAGACAGGCCTTGATCTGCGACCACAAGCTGATGCCCAGCACGATGCCGTCGCACCGGAGGGACTCTGCTGCGCCGACGATCGAACTGACGATCTCGCCCAGACCAATCTGTGTCGAGTAGCGTACCCCGAAGTCATCCAGGATTTCGCAGGCCTCAGCAAGGGCAGCTTCCCCGTGTCGACGTTCGAACTCGCGCAGCCCAGCCAATGAATGAAAGGCACTCGCCCGGCTTCCTTCGAGGGCAGGCTGCACATTGAACAACACCACTTCTGAAACGCTGCCCTCTCGAAACAGGAACGCGGCATGCCGCACAGCGGCCACCGCACCGGCGGAGTCATCCACTGGCACAAGTATCTTGATCATGGTCACGTCCGGAGCCTACGGCGGGCGCATCGCGCCCTCCTTCATGACTACAGCGTAGTCATGAGTGCGTATAGGCCGGATCAAGAATCTGCTGCGCGACGTAAACGCGCCGTAAATGCGTACGCCTGAGGCCTGTTTGGGTCTGGGGTTTCGTTCTCTGCGGGCGCTACAATTGCGCCCCATGTGCAGTTTCCCAAACACGAGAAACTCCACCGCCCTGCCAGCAGCCATACCCGCGTCCCAGGGAGCGCAACGATGACCTTCTTTGAAACGCTGACCGTCCTGATTGTGATGACGGCGTTGGGCGGTTACATAAACTACCGTCGGTTCCACCTGCCTCCCACGATCGGCCTGATGAGCATCGCACTGGTGTCGTCCTTGGCTCTGGTCATCGTTGGCGGAGTCGGGGCGGTGGATGTCGTCAAGTATGTAAAGCTCATCGAGACGATCGACTTCGGGGAACTGGTGTTCCACGGTTTTCTACCGTTCCTGTTGTTTGCAGGCTCGCTGCATGTTGATCTTGGAGACCTGCGAAAGGTCAAGTGGACGGTCAGTATTCTGTCGACCGTGGGCACCATCACCTCGACGTTCATTGTAGGGATGTCATTCTCGTATGCGTCCTCATGGTTCGGGTATCACCTTCCTTTCACGTATGCCCTATTGTTCGGGGCGCTCATTTCACCAACGGATCCGATTGCCGTGCTTGGCATGATCAAGACCGCCGGTGCACCGAAGGAACTGCAGACACCCATTACAGGAGAGAGCCTGTTTAACGACGGGGTAGGCGCAGTCATATTTTTCACAATTCTCGGTATGGCAACGGGACATGAGGAGCCCAGCCTCCCGCACATGTCCCTGTTCTTCGTTCAGCAGGCCCTGGGCGGCTGTGTGCTGGGTTGGATCCTCGGATGGATCGTGTTTCGCATGGCGCGCACCGTAGACAATCCGCATGTCGAAGTCCTGCTGTCGATCGCCTTGTGTATGGGCTCATACGCACTGGCAGAACTGCTTCATTCTTCCGGGCCCATCGCCGTTGTGGTTGCGGGGTTGTTTCTTGGCAATGAAGGATGGAAGACTGCGTTCTCGGAACAGACGCGCCAGTATTTGACCGTGTTTTGGGAAGTCATTGATGAGATCCTCAACAGTGTGCTCTTTCTGCTGATAGGCCTCGAGATGCTCGCGATCAGGATCGAAGGCACGTATCTCGTGCTCGGACTCATTGGTATTGGATGTGTGCTCCTCGGTCGCGCGATAAGCGTGGCAATTCCAATCTGGATGCTTCACATCGGCTTCGGGTTTCCGCGGAGCACGATTTTGCTGTTGATCTGGGGCGGACTCAGGGGCGCGTTATCGATTGCATTGGCGCTATTGTTGCCGGCTGGGGCGGAACGAGAGCTAATCCTTACCGTGACCTATGTCATCGTCATTTTCTCGGTGCTCGTGCAGGGTACGACATTCGGGCGCGTGCTCCGGCGCGCGATGCCCACTACATCAGAAATGAAAGGGCGTGGCGAATAGACATCCTCGTGAAGGCGCTGCCCCAACCATTGGCCCGCCCAGTAGGCTTTACAGGATTTTTATACGAATGGTGGTCCCTCTTACAGCATCTTGATACTCGCCCTCTTACCATGCAGACGAGCGATGAACAGCGACGCCATCGCAAAGGGCTGACGACGGACATTCGTGATCGTGCGCCCCCAGCAGTCTGATCTTGCTGCTCATCCTGTGTCCGGCTGCAAAGTTGGCGCCAGATGACGCTTCTTTGGACTGACTGAGAGCCGCATGACGCATCTGCAAGACATGCCTGTAGCGAATGCGCTGCGCAGCACAGCTAGCCCGACATCCCGCACGGCAATGCTCGTTGTCGCGGCACTCGGCATTGTCTTCGGGGACCTTGGTACCAGCCACTGTATGCCTTGCAGGAAGCGTTCCACGGTGCCCACGGTGTGCCGCCGACGCCGGAGAACGTAGTCGGCATTGTTTCCCTCTTCCTCTGGGCACTGATCTTGATGGTCAGCATCAAGTACGTTCTTGTATTGATGCAGGCGGACAACCATGGGGAAGGCGGGCTGCTGGCCCTGCTGGCACTCTTGGTGGGCGAGCGTACGGGACGCGTCACCAACCGGGGCGCGCTTCGGTGGGTGTTCCTGGCAATGTTCGGGACCGCGATGCTGTACGGGGACGGTGTCATCACCCCCGCAATTTCCGTGCTGAGTGCGATTGAGGGGATCCAGGTCGCGACGCCGGCGTTGCCGAGTACGTTGTCCCCCTGACTGTCGCCATTCTGGTTGCGCTGTTCGCGATCCAGCCATTCGGGTCCGGGAAGGTTGGCGTGGCGTTCGGACCGATCCTCGGGATCTGGTTCGTGACGATCTTCTTCCTTGGCCTGGCCTCGCTGTTCCAGACGCCATCGATTCTCGCGGCCTTCAATCCGTCAAACGGTGTGGTGTTCTTCATGCATAACGGCTTTCGCGGCTTCCTTGCCCTGGGCGCCGTCGTGTTGTGCCTGACGGGGGGCGAAGCCTGTACGCGACATGGGCCATTTTGGCGCGCGTCCGATTCGGCTGGCGTGGTATGGGCTCGCACTGCCAGCATTGGCGGCAAGCTATCTCGGACAAGGTGCCCTGCTACTGCGCGATCCGGCCGCGGCGGCACGGCCGTTCTACTCGACCGTACCCTCATGGGGCCTGTATCCCATGGTGGTTCTCGCAACCCTGGCCACGATTGTCGCTTCGCAAGCCCTGATCTGCGCGGTGTTTGCCCTGACCCGGCAGGCAGCGCAACTCGGCCTTTCGCCCCGCGTCGCAGTCAAGCACACGTCATCGAGCGCTGTCGGGCAGATCTACCTTCCCGGCCTGAATGTGGCGCTGATGGTAGGCACCATTGCTGTGGTGCTGCTGTTCCGCTCCTCGGACCGCTTGGCAGCAGCCTTCGGGATTGCGGTATCCACCACCATGGCGATCACGACACTGCTATTTGCCGCCTTCGCCCATGTCCACTGGAAATGGCCGGTGTGGCGCGTCGGAATGGTCGCGGGCGTCTTCATGGCGATCGACGTGGCATTTGTCGTTGCCAACGCCATGAAGTTTGCCGACGGAGGCTGGTTGCCGCTGGCAATTGGTTCACTCACCTTCCTGATTTCGTCGTCATGGCTCGTCGGCCTTCGGGCACTGCGGAAATCCCGCCGTGACTCGGGCCTGACTCTCGACATGTTCATTAAGGCCTTGTCGTCATCCCCGCCCCACCGCGTCAAGGGCACGGGTGTATTCCTGATGGCGGCAGGCAACTCTGTGCCGACGACGTTGCTGCATCACCTCAAGCACAACCAGGTGCTGCATGAAGAGGTTGTCCTCCTGACACTCCTCACTGAAGAAATTCCACGGGTATCGCAGTCCGACAGATGTGCCGTCGAGTGCCTCGAGTTCGGTTTCGTCCGGATCGTGGCGCGCTATGGATATCTGGAAGCCCCTAATGTCCCGCAGTTGCTAGAGCTTGCCTCGAAGCAAGTCCAACGCCCTCTCTACGACGCCATGACGACGTCGTTCTATCTGGGGCGTGAGTCGCTGGTAGCCGCCAGTCGGGGCAATTGGTTCAGGCAGGTCCTGTTCCACCTGTTCGTGCTCTTGTACAAGAACGAACTCGATGTCACTGCCCACCTAGGACTGCCACCGAACAGGGTCGTCGAGCTTGGGGCGCGGCTTGATTTGGTTTAGCGAGGAAGCTGTTGGCCGCAAAAACGTAGATGCCCGCACGCTTTCCGACCAACGTGACCTGGCAAATGACCGCTTGACCTTGGAAGCCCGCCGTAGCGGCCATCCCGATTCGAGCGGCAGTTCAGGGTCGGCTACGGCCCTACGCGGACCGGTCCAGGAGGAACGCTCGGTTGTGCTCCGCGTCGGGCCGCAGCCGGCCATCTACAGCCGTGGCCTACGCCGTCACGCAGACATTCGAACGTCGTCTCAGGCCAGATAACGGCCTCTCCTCTATCGCGTGCCCAACGCGTCGTCACCCCACTCCGCGCGCGCGTTACAGGAGCGGTAGTGAAAAAAGGGTCTCGCATCACGCCCCCCTACTGTCAACCGTCCAGCCTTGCCACCGTGGTCTGCTTGTTGCTTGAAAGAAGCACGGGAGTGCGTCCCCTTGATCAGCAATGATCTCGGCAAGCATATCAGCGCTCCAACACTTCAAGTCCGGCTGGACATTGTCTACCTGACTGACTGCTGATGGTGCCGGGAGCCCGCTCCATGGACGCGTTCCTGGCGAGCCGCCGGCGATCGTGCGACGCCAATCCGGCTGTCAGAAGTCGTGTCTCATGCCAATTGCCACACCAGTCTGGTTGCTCGCCGATTCGGATCGAATGCAGAACCCTGGTCTAGGGCAAGTATCAACTCTACCGGCCGCAAGACGCTGAACATCGCCGGCGTCTGGTTCAAGGCATCAATGGCCGTCTTGCTGACGATGGCCACATATAGTGTCAGGTGACCGCCGACTCCAGCGCAGATCAGGGATGCGCGGAGACATCCCCGTAAAGCTGGCGCATAAATGCTCGAAACACAGGATTCATCACGTCGTCGTGATTCTTAATGACATCGCCGTCCACCTCGACGTTCCAGATCAGTGCATTCGCCACCGCACCTTCGTCGGCGCCAGCCACCGTCGTCAGAAAGCTGCCGCCGCAAAAGGTGCGTGTCCAGTTTGGCTTAAGCAGATGGCCCGGCGTGAGGTTCTGGCTAAAGAACTCGGCAGCGTCTTCTGCCTCGAGTTTCTTGTTCTGACGCACCGCCTCGCCCAGTTCCTCGCCGTGCAGATCTTTGAGCTCCGCCTCTGACCTCCATCCTGCACAACGGGCGCCGTCGCCAGGCAAGGCGTTGTCCGCGCCGGCACGTCGCCGGGCGCGTGAGCGTAGAGTCGGTGCGTCAGGTAGTGATCGATGTGGCCCGGGGTCTTCTTCATGGCCGTGCCCTGCTCACTGGTGGTCTCACGCTCGAAGAGCGTATTGACCGAGCGGCCAATCGGAAACGCGATCCCTGTTGCCCAGTCCTTGATCGACGTAACTGACACCAGCAGCGGCGGCTGGAACCGTGTCGGCTTATACCTCAGCGACACCCGATAGAGCGCTTCATACCGCGATGCCTCGAAGGCCGGATTAATCAGCAGGATCATGTCCGCCGGCCTATCCGCCAGCTCCGTTCCCCCGTCCAGATCACGCTGCGCTGCCAGCGACTCGATCAGCGATCCGGACATGGCGGCATAAAGGATCAGCCCGCCAAAGCTGTGACCTATCATCAGCGTGCGGATGCGGGGACGCGCGCCTGCTTTCTCGGAAGCTGCGCCCGTCTGGAGCGCGCCGCCCGACTGCGCGTCATTGTAGTGAGTTCGGAGGGATCGCAGTCGCGCGAACAGCTCGCGCGGCGTTCCGATCGAGACGCGTCGCGCCGCTTCTTTACGCGCCCAGAAAGTCAGACTCAGCAGCGGATCGGACACCGACCACGACTTCCC
Organism: Cupriavidus sp. UYMMa02A; assembly: GCA_001725945.1. GTDB lineage: Bacteria > Pseudomonadota > Gammaproteobacteria > Burkholderiales > Burkholderiaceae > Cupriavidus. The sequence goes on from LRMT01000022.1 coordinate 58,509, forward strand.
TCGCCAGGCCACATAAACCCCCACGACCTTTCTCGGTTTGCCAGCCGGACCGGCCCGGTCACGTTCCTCGGCACTTGCGGCTTCGAGCAACGCACGGAACTCCTGCACATTTGCGTCGTTGGCCTGCGCGTTGTGCTTCCAACCGTGAACGAAAACAACGATGCTCAGGTCTTCGCCTTTTTGGCAAGCAGGTACGTCAGCCGATCCATCAGGTTATCGATCTGGTTCGAGGGGTTGGTCGCCAGCGCGTCTGCGGATGGGGGCGTATTCGGAAACAGCCAGCCCTGGTCGTCGAACTCGACGAAATGCAATTCATAGAGACCTCGCACACTTTCCGGTGTCACGCTGCCGCACACTTGAGGCAAGTCATCGTGCATATTGGCGCTTGCCCGCTGACAGCTTGCGTCCTTGTCGAGGTCAACAAGATGGGTGCGATACGCGCTGTTCGGCGCGCACGCACAGAGCCCCACTAGCAGCAAGGCTGCAAACAGCCTTTGCAGGATATGCATCGCGGAGGCTTGTGCTGCGCTGGCGGCGTCGGGTCTCATCTGTCCAAGGCTAGGTGCGGCGGCTTCTGGCGCTAGTCCGCTGCGTCATTCGAAAAGCACCGCGTTCGACTGCGCCTCAACGGGTACGTTTCTCTGACGCAATGGACTAGGCATTCTGATCGGTCGACCTCGGTGCTGTCTTGAAATAGTCAGCAAACGGCCACGCCGCCTTCAGTTGCGCTTCGGTTCCGGAATAGCAATCCCGATCGCCGGGATCCATTCCCGCAAAGGCATGGGGTTCCGGCCCCGACTTGCCGTCGGTGTACTGCCAGAGGATAAAGTGCGGCCAGGTGTCCGTCGGGATGCCAACAGGCTGACTTCGATACCGGGCATACCAGAGCGGGCAATTCTTGAGAATGGGGTCCGCACCATGTGCCTGCACAGCATCGCGCAGCATGTTGCCACCATAGATCATAGGCCAACGACCAGTCTTGTCCTTGACCCTGACGACAAAAGCCTGGGCCTGCTCCAGCGTCATGTCGGGGCCGCTCGAACTGGGTTCGAAATCGAGACAAAACAGCGTCGCAGTATTGTCTACCGCTGGATCATCGCACTGCGTGGCGGCCAGGAAATTGTCTGCCTGCTCGTTCGCCGGACGGGAACTGGAAAAGTGGTAGGCACCCCACAACAGTCCCGCGGCGAGCGCGTCTTGCCGTCGCCTGCTGTAAGCAGGATCCTGAAAAGTCGCGCCCTCGCTGGCCTTGTGGATAACGGCTCTGACCCCGGCATTCCTGGCTTTGATGGCGTCGAAATGGTTGTCATGGTTGATGTCGATGATGACATCGATGGATCCTGACATGGTTTCTGGCATGGCGCCCCCCTGATTCAGTGCCATTTGAACCACGGCGCATCCATCAGCGAGCGGCCCTAGCTGCGCGGCGTCTGTGCCATGGAGTCCCGCAGAACGTGCGCCTGTTGCCTAATACCGTCGGTGATATCAATCAGGCGCCATCCGCGAACCCGTCTGAAGCATAGGCAAGCGATCGGGGATACCGCCTCAGCCAGGTGGATGACTTTGTGTTGCGGATTATTGAACTCTGAATTAGACGAAGTTTCTCTCGCAATTCAGGCCTGCATCCTGCTGGCAGGCTGAGGACTTGGGCGCCAGGTGTCCGAAATAGGCTGAAGAACGCGAATGACTGCCGTGGGTGAACTGCTGCAAGGCTCGCCACGCACGATCGGCAGAAGTGAGGTGCGGATTCAATTGTTCGATGCAACGCACTGAAGACTGCGTAAGCATCGGGGCATGTTGCCCTGAGCGGGTTACCTACTATGATCCTGTAGTGGTGGATGCCCCGGTGCCAGGAGTCCCACCGTGGGACCAAATCGTCCGCATGCCTGCTCTCTGGCACTTCTCATTCGGCGGCCCCGATGCCGAGCGGCTGGTGAAAGGTCGAGAGCGAATCTACCTGGACAGGTTCTGGAACGAGTTCGCAGGTGATGCCTCGAAGATCGACGAAGCGACACGGGATCACTATGCTCGGATATACGCGAGGCCTGGCGCCATGCATTCCGCATTTGCACAATTCCTGTCTATTCCACGGGACGCCGAGGATAACCAAAAATCGCTGGCGACCAAGCTGACCATGCCGGTGCTGGCAATTGGCGGCGAAAAGTCCTTTGGCCAGAACGAAGCGATAGTCATGCGAAACGCCGCCACCAACGTGAAAGAACTCGTAATTCCCAATGCTGGGCATTGGCTGATGGAAGAGCAGCCGAAAGCCACAGTGGGCGCTATCCTTAATTTTCTCGCGCAATAGCAGCAGGGCTCGGTTCATGCTTAACGGCAGTGATCCTCTTTGAACCCGTACGGCGAGATCGAACTCGCACAGCTTTCGCCACCACCCCCTCGAGATAGCGTGTGTTGGCAACCTTGATTGCGAAAGCATTTCCCCCCAGCCCGCCCCTGCGCTGCCCTGCTGCAGCGCAGGGCATCGCACTACGGCAGCACAGGCGGCGAATACTGCAAGGTGCCTGCCAGGGCCCACAGTAAGAGCAGTACCAGCGGCGTGTGAGTAAGAAACTGCGCAAACGTGAAGCCCACGAGGTCGCGGGCCTCAGACCGAGGATGCCAAGCAGCGGCAGCATCCAGAACGGGGTGATCAGGTTCGGCAGCGCCTCCGCGGCATTGTAGATCTGTACGGCCCAACCGAGGTGGACATGGAGGTCATTGGCGGCTTGCATTACGTACGGCGCCTCGATGATCCACTTACCTCCACCGGATGGCACGAAGAATCCAAGGACTGACGAATAGACGCCCATCATCAGCGGATAGCTTCCGCCCGATGAGATGTCGACAAACATCGTTGAAAGATGGTGCGACAGCGAGGCACCCTCCGGGCTCTGCGCCGTAGTCAGTATGCTGGCAATAGCGCCGTAGAGCGGAAACTGAATCAGCACGCCCGCGGTAGACGGCACCGCCCTCGCCACCGCATCGAGGAAGCTGCGCGGCCGCCAGTGCAGCAGCATGCCGACCAGCAAGAAGATCAGGTATAGGTATTGAGGCCGGAAATCGCCACCAGCAACGGCTTGCCGGATAGCTCATGCCACACCCAACCCGTCCCCAGCGCCACGAGCACGATCGTCAGCATCGGGCTGTGCTCTAACCATCGCCGGGGCGCCTGCAGACCGGAATGGAAAACTCAGCTGGCTCGATGACGACACCCAGTTCGGCCGCAGTCTTGGCGCGCGACGCGCCCGGCGCGGTCCAGTATGCGATCAGCGTCGAAACCACGAGCAAGACCCCCGTCACTACCAGGCTCTGCCAAAGACGTGCCGGCTTTCCCGCAATGCGCGCAATGTCGGCGTATTGATGAAACGAATGGTCAGAAGGAATGATTACGCACGCGCCCCGTTGTTTTTGGATTCCCGACAGATGCCAGAGAGAAAAATCAAGCCAAAGCACGACGATAGTCGGACCGATCAAGTCACGACACGTGGCCGCCCTGCCGGTGACCGTGAAGCGAAGCGCCAGGAATTGCTGAAAGCCGCAGCATTGGTGATTGCGCGGGAGGGGTATGCAAAAGGGTCATTGCGCTCAGTGGCACAACAAGCGGGTCATACGACGGGTGCCGTGACGTACTATTTTGCAAATAAGGAAGAGCTCGTCGTTGCCCTGCTGGAAAGCGCATTTGATCGCTACGATGCCATGCTCGAGTCCGTTCGGCAAAGCGGCGATATTCAGTCGCTTCTGGGTTGCTGGCTGCAACTGAATCAGCGCAGCGAAAGTTTCTTGCCTGAACTTTCCGAGTTGCTCGCGCAAGGCCGGTATGAGCCCGTCTTTGCTGACGTCATTGCCAGACGCTACGCGCGCTATCGGCGAGTCTACGCGTCGATCCTCAAGACCGCGCAGGAGCAAGGGACGGTTCGCCGCGATATTCCGGCTGAAGTGCTGGCCGATCAGCTCTGCGCCATGGGTGATGGCTGGATACTAATGTACCCGGTCGAACCAAAGCGATTCACACCCAAGCGTATTCAGGCGTTGATCGAAGCCTTGAGTGCCCTGATCGCGCCGCCCACTTTCGCTCACCAGCCTCCCGCGAATGGCACATAATCACCGTGATGCTTAGATCAGCACTATATCGGCGCAATTACGTCGAACTGCCTGGGCAGTGACGGTCGTTCCAGCGCGAAGTAACTACGCCAGCCGTTGGCTTCCAAGGCGAGGCAAACCTGTACCGCGTTCTCCACGCACTGAAAGCCTTCATCACGACATCACGACAACACCCTCACCATGTCGGCAATGACCGTAAAACGGATCACACGCAGGCAGGCCAGTTCACCCGCCATCCCTGCACGCAACGCGGGATCGCGCTCAGCCATCACGGCATTTTCCTTTTCCGCTTGCGCATAAAGCGCCTCTGCAGCCGGACCGACACCTCTGAGCAGCACGTCTAGCCGCCGCTCCGCGGTCCCCGCCGCCAGCCCAAGCACCCGTCCAGCCTCCAGCGCAAGGCCCCGCGTGAAATCGCTGTAAAACTCCACCCCCAGCACCGGCCACGCGAACCTGTGCGCCTCAGGCCAACTAGCTTTCTCGTAGGTACGCGTGCCGTACGCAGCTTCACTCAACAAGTCATAGAACGGCGCCAACGCGATGCCCTCGCGAGAGACGAGGAAACTCAAGTTCTTCAGGTGCGCGTCAGAATTCCCGGTCAGGATATTGAACACCAACCAGTCGAACAGCCTCGCCCGCGCAAGCGCCGGTACTCGACATAACCCAGCCAGCTCCGCCAGACTCTCCACACTACCCTGGTCATATTTGAACGCGCGGGAGAGATTCAGCAACTGACATGCATCGATAGCGTGGACCCGTTGCCAGCCACCATCGACACGACGCCGATCGAACCGATCGACCAGATACACGGGTGACGGCACATAGCGCCGGTGCACTGCAGGCACATCAAGCTTCAGCCGGGCAGCGAGCGACATCACGAACCACTCATTCGCCACCGAATGCGGGTAGAACGTGTTCTCCTGATGCGTCGGCTTGAGGATGTGAGTGGAAGGTGTATCCGCGCCGGGCTCGTACAGCTCACCATCCCGCAGCACCACGGCCAGCTTGTGCTGCGCGCCGGCCAGCGACATGCGCTTGGGCGCGTCGTGCGTCAGCGGAATGCGCGGCAGATTGCGGATACGCGCATCCAGTTCAGCGTCCGTCAATGGCCGGAGCGCGGGCATGCGCTGCAACGGCTTGTCCGGAGGCAACAGCGTCAGCGAACCGGCCGATTCCGCGCCATACCAGGCCAGCAGCGCAAAGGCATCTGCCTCATTGCGGATGCCTGCGTCGCGCGCCAGCAAGGCACGTTGCCCCTCTTCCGGCAACAGATTGTCGAAGTACCATTGCACGGGCCGCACGCTGCTGCCGTCCACCTGCCGGCCGGACTGCAGGGGGAATGCCGGACTCAGCGGGAAGCGTGCGGATCCGCAAGCCATTCGGGCGCGTATTCGAATGACCAGACGTCCTGCTCGTCGCGCAATGTGCCCACCGGCGCGCCATTGATGCTCGCCACCAGTTCACGGTCAGTCATGACCGTCCTTCGCGGCCGGTTCCGATGCGGCTTCTACCAAGGCCTGACGCTGCCGGCTGCGGGCCTGGCGTTGCCGGAGTTTGTCGCGCTCGGTAGCAATCAGTGGAGACGCGGCGTCGGGCACGTCCGCGAGGACGCGAATACCCAGCCCGTTCAGCACCTGGAACAGCTTGCCCCATTGGATACCCTCGGCGCCGTTCTCGACGCGAACCATGAAGTTCTCGCTGACGCCTATTGCGCCGGCAGCGTCGTCCTGGCGAATGCGTGTGCCTTGCGCGCGGCACGTACGAGAGCGCCGATGTCGGCGGCATCATTGACTGGAATCTGCAAAAAAATCTCCCTGGTTACAGAGATTTTAGGTATCGACCTCGTGAAAATCAAGAAATCTCCTTGATCGCAAAGATTTTTGGCGTGCAAGCCTGAAACATGAAAAATCTCCCTGATCACCAAGATTTTATCGACGCCACGCACCGCAAAACCCACCCCTTAGCCATTCCCGAATTCCCCTCCCCGCGTGCGCGATTTAAGGTTTCCGACACAAGTGAAGTGCCCCACGCTCCACGCGCGGAGCGCCCCGGCACAGGCCGGCACAAGAACACCGAAGGAGACAGCGATGAACACGCTTTCACGCAGCGCGCAGCCGCGCCGCACCTGGCTGCTGGCAACGGGCCTGGCATTCGCCGCAGCCGTCACGCTCGGCCATGTTGGCCTGGCCAGGGCCGAGACCTGGCCTTCCCGCCCGATCCAGCTATTGATCCCCTATCCGCCCGGCGGCAGTGCCGATCTGCTGGCGCGCCCCGTAGCGGCGCGATTGCAGGAGCGGCTGGGCCAGCCCGTGGTGCTGGACTACCGCCCCGGTGCCGGCGGCACCATTGCCACGCAGATGCTCGCGCGCGCCAAACCCGACGGCAACACGCTGATCATGGTGCTGGCCGCGCATGCGATCAATGCAAGCCTGTATCCGAAGCTGCCGTATGACACGCGCAAGGACTTCGCGCCGGTCTCTCTGGTGGCCAACCTGCCGATGATCCTGGCGGGCAGCAGTTCGCTGCGTGCCAACACGGTGCCGGAGCTGATCGCCGAAGCCAAGCGTCTCCGGGCAAGCTCACGTTCGCGTCGGCGGGCAACGGCAATACTGGCCATCTCGCGGGCGAGTTGTTCGATTCGGTGGCGGGCATCAAGATGACCCACGTTCCGTACAAGGGCAGCGCGCAGGTCGTGACCGCGATGCTGTCCGGCGAGGTCCAGCTCACCTTCGACAGCATTTCGACCACGTTGCCGCATGTGCGCAGCGGCAAGGTACGCGCGCTCGCCGTGACGGGCACGAAGCGCGCCGCCATCGCGCCCGATGTGCCGACGTTGGCCGAAGCCGGCGTGCCCGGCATCAACATCACCGGCTGGTACGCCGTGCTGGCGCCGGCCGGCACGCCGGCACCCGTGGTCGACCGGCTCAGCCGCGAGATTGCCACCGTGCTGAAGGAGCCGGCGCTGAAGGCCACGCTGGCATCGAATGGCTATGAGCCCGTGGGCTCGACGCCTGAGGCGCTGCGTACGCACATCGACGCGGAAATCACGCGCTGGAGCAAGGTCGTCAAGGACTCCGGCGCTCAGGTACAGTAAGCCACTCCCGAACTGAATCCCCCACTGCCGGCGGACGGGAGACCTCCACCGGCCTGCATGCCATGACCGAAACCTCCCCGATGCAACGCCCCTTCACCAGCATGTCCGCACTGATCCGCGGCCACGCTGCGAGCCAGCCCGCGCATGCCGCCCTTGTGCATGGCGAGCAATCGATGTCCTATGGCGAACTCGATGCCGTCATGACGCGCATCGGCGCCGCGCTCCAGCGCGACGGCGTGCAGCCAGGCGGTACGATCGCGATCTGCGCAACCTCGTCCATCGAGTACGCCGCGGTGTATCTGGGCGCCGTCCGCGCCGGCGTGGTGGTCGCCCCGCTCGCGCCTTCTTCCACCGCGCAGAGTCTTGCCGGCATGGCGGCGGATGCGGGTGCCCAGATCCTGTTCGTGGATGCAGACGTCGCCGCAGCGCTCCAGCCGGTGCTGCCGCAGCTTGGCGCCACGCGCCTCGTGACGCTCGACGCAGCGCCGCCGGGCAAGCGTTCGAGGCATGGCTGGCTCCGGCCGGCGCGCCGTTCGTGAAACCGGAGGTACGGCCGGAACAACCGCTCAATATCATCTATCGTCCGGCACCACCGGCGTACCCAAGGGCATCGTGCAATCGCACGGCATGCGCTGGGCGCATGTGTCGCGCGGGGCGATGACCGGGTATGGCACGGACGCCGTCACGCTGCTCTCCACCCCGCTCTATTCGAACACCACGCTTGCCAGCTTTTTTCCGACCATCGGCCTGGGCGGCACCGCCGTGCTGATGTCCAAATTCAACGCCGGCAAGTACCTGGAACTGGCCCAGCGCCACCGCGTCACGCACACCATGCTGGTGCCGGTGCAATACCAGCGCCTGATGGCCCATCCGGATTTCGACAAGTACGACCTATCGAGCTACAAACGCAAATTCTGCACGAGTGCGCCGTTCAGCCCGGCCCTCAAGGCCGAGGTACTGCGACGCTGGCCCGGCAAGCTGACGGAGCTGTACGGCATGACCGAAGGCGGCGGCGGCTGCCTGCTGCACGCGGACGAGTTCCCCGACAAGCTCCACACGGTCGGCCGACCCGCACCGGGCGCGGACGTGCGCATCATCGACGAAGACGGCAAGGAACTGCCGCCCGGCAGCACCGGCGAAGTGGTCGGCCGTTCGGTGGCCATGATGAACGGCTACCACAACCTGCCGGCCAAGTCCGCCGAAGTGGAATGGCACGACGCCGAAGGCAACCGCTTTATCCGCACTGGCGACATCGGCCGCTTCGACGAAGACGGCTTCCTGGTGCTGATGGACCGCATGAAGGATGTGATCATCTCCGGCGGCTTCAACATCTACCCGAGCGATATCGAGGCCGTGGTGCGCACGCACGAGGCGGTGGCGGACGTGTCGGTAGTTGGCGTGCCGTCGGAGAGCTGGGGCGAGACGCCGGTCGGCTTCATCGCGCTGCGCGACGGGCATGGCACCACGGCGCAGGCCGTGCTCGACTGGGCCAACGAACGCTTGGCAAGACCCAGCGGCTGAGCGCATTGCACGTCGTCGACAGCCTGCCGCGCAGCGCCATCGGCAAGGTGCTCAAGCGCGAATTGCGGGACCGCATTACCGCCTGAGCGAAAACATATCCAAACCCTTGCGCCGCCGCGGAGGCGCCCTATAATCTGCGGCTTCGCTAGGCTCGTAGCTCAGCTGGTTAGAGCACCACCTTGACATGGTGGGGGTCGTTGGTTCGAGTCCAATCGAGCCTACCAACGCACAAAGCAGACACGGACGGTCGCCACTTCGGCACCGTCCGTTTTTGTTTTGGCGCCGAGCTATTCGACTCAGCGCTTCCAGACCGATGCATCGGGCACGACCGTCGCAAAGCGGTCATGCAGCGCCGCCAGCGTGACACGGTGCAACTCCGCTGCGCGCAGCGGCGCGCCGCCGAGCGGATCAGGCAGGTCGCGCGTAGCGCAGGCGTTGGCCACCAGCGTCACGCGATAGCCGTGATCGAGCGCCGAACGCACCGTCGCGCTGATGCACATATGGGTCTGGAAGCCAGCGACGATCAGCTCCTTGCGGCCCAGCGCCGTCAGCTTCGCGGCCAGGTCCGTGCCGGCGAAGCTGTTGGGCAGGTGCTTGACCACAGTCTGCTCGTCGCCCTGCGGCGTGAGCCCTTCAATGAATGCCACATAGGGCCCGGCCGGTCGAAGGCACCCTTGCCCTTGCCGTGATGCATCACGTGGATCACGGGCGTGCCGTGCTGCCGCGCCAGCGACAGCAGGTCGGCACAGGCGGCCACGGCCTCCGGCATGCCGACCAGCGGCAGTACGCCGTCGATGTATTCGCGCTGGTGGTCCACCAGGACCAGCACCGAATCCTCCCAGGCGGAGGGCTTGCGGCTCGCGCCGACGGCATCAAGAAGCGTCACGGGGGTGACAGCGGACATAGCGGGTTCTCCGTTCGTTGATCTGTGCAGGCATCGTAGATCACGCTATGCTGTGCGCCAATTACCCACTCATACACAGCCGCTGTGCAAAAACGTACAGTCTCGTGGGACGACCTGCTGACCCTGTCCACGCTGATTCGCGCCGGAAGCTATTCGGCTTGCGCGCGCGATCTCGATATCACGCACGCCACCGCGATCCGACGCATCCGGCGCCTGGAAGAGGCACTGGGCAAGCCCGTTGCCACGCGTTCCGAGGGCGCCTTCGAGCTGACCTCGGCAGGCCGCAGCGCACTGACAGCAGCCCGGCAGATGGAGCAATCCGCAGGCCGGCTGATGCGAGAAATCGAAGGCACCGGCAGCGGCGTGTCCGGCGTGGTACGCATTGCCGCCACGGCAGCGCTGGGCAGCCACTTCCTGACGCCGCGCTTGCCGGGCCTGTATGCGGCGCATCCGGATATCGCGGTCCGTCTGGAACTCGACGACCGCGTCGCCAGCCTGGCCCGGCGGCACGCGCACCTGGCCGTGCGGCTGGCGCGGCCGAAGGAGGACGACATCGTGGCCCAGCGCGTCGGCACGGTGCGGTTCGGGCTATACGGGTCGGCCGCCGCGCCCACGGACGAAAGTACCCCGCTGTGCGCCCTGCTCGATGAGGGTTATGACATTCCCGAGGCCACCTGGCCGCAGGCGCCAAGCGACGCATTGCCTTTCAGGCCAACAATATGCTGGCCATCTGCGAAGCCGTACGGGCGGGCCTTGGAACTGCGTTGCTTCCGCACTATGTCGCCCGCAACGATGCAGGACTGCGGCTGTTGCGCGAGGTGCCCGAGGTCATGCGCGAGATCTGGCTGGCCTACCCGACCGAGTTTCGCGGCGCATCGCGCTTCCGGCCGGTGATCGAGTGGCTGGCCGATACGCTGTCCCAGTGCTGATGAGCGCGGGCCAGCCGTTGCGCCGCTAGCCTGCGGCGATACCGAACTCGGCAAGCACCGACGCCGTGTGTTCGCCCAGCAACGGCGCCGTTCCATTCGGGCTGGCTGCTCCCGCCAGGCCCGGCAGGTTCGCCCACGGCAACTCGCCGAGCCCGGCCTGCGCCACGTTGCCGAATACGCCTGCCTGCGCGCACTGTTCGCTCGCCAGCATCTCGCGCGGCCGGCTCACGCGTGCAAACAGCACATCATGCTCGGTGAAGACCGATTCCCAATGCGACAGCGGCCGCCGCGCCAGCGAGGCGGCCAGCCGCTGGCAGAGTTCGACCGCGCGCGGCAGGCGGCCAGCGCTGGTGCCAGCCGCTGGGTCGGCGAGCCAGTCGTCAAACCCGAGCACGGTGGCCAGCCGCGCGAACATGGCGTCGTTGAGCATGCTGACGTAGAGCGGGCCGTCCGCGGCCTGGAACATGCCCGTGGGCGCATTCGCGGCGGCAAGCTCGGCGTCCGGGAACATCGCATCGTCGAGCACCAGGTAGGACTGCAACGCCGCGCTGGCTTCCAGCAGCGACATCCGCACATGCCGCCCCTTGCCGCTGCGCGCCGCGCGGAACAGCGCCGCCGATGCGTGCTGTGCCGCGTACAGGCCCGTGCTCAGGTCAAGAAGAAAGAAACCGATACGACGCGGCTGCCTGCCGCATCGCGGTTCACGTGCATCAGGCCGCTGAAGGCCTGGATCGTCGTATCCACCGCCGGCAAACCCGCGAGCGGGCCGTCCTGGCCGTAGCCGGTGATCGAGACATAGACCAGCGCCGGGTTGCGCGCCGCCAGCGCTTCATACCCGACGCCCATGCGCTCTGCCACGCCCGGGCGGTAGTTCTGGATGATCACGTCTGCCTGCTCGGCCAGCTTGCGCAGCGCCGCCTTGCCCGCCTCCGTGCGCGTGTCGAGCACCACGCTTTCCTTGCCGGCGTTGTAGGCGATGGCGATCGCCGTCTGCCCTTCGCGCGCGCGGCCCATCTGGCGGCCCCAGTCGCCCGATGGCGGCTCGACCTTGATCACGCGCGCGCCCTGCTGGCGCAGGATCAGGCCGCAGTACGGGCCGGCAATGCCCTGGCTCAGGTCCAACACGGTCAGGCCGGCCAGCATGGCTTCGTCTTCGGCTGCGATCGCAGGTGTCTTGTTCAAGTCTGTCTCCCGTTTTTCTGGTTCTGCTGCAGCGTCAGGGCATGTCGAGCATGACCTTGCCAATCGCCCGGCGCGACATGGTCGTGTCGACGGCCTGCAGCCACTGGTGCAAACCAAAATGCTGCAGGACCGGTTTCGGCATCTCGCCGTCCGCCACGGCGCGCATGACCGTGCCTACCGCTTCCTGTACCTGCGGCGCGAACCGGGTGCGTTCATCGGTCAGACCCCAGCCGATGTAGTAGCCGTAGTTGAAGCCGATCACCGTCAGGTTCTTCACGAGCAGAAGGTTCGCAGGCACTTCTGGAATGCGCCCGCCGGCATAGCCGATCGACAGCAGGCGGCCGCCGGGCGCCGTACAGCGCAACGACGCATCGAAGAGATCGCCGCCAACCGGATCGAACACCACATCCACCCCACCAGCCGGGCACAGTGCCTTCACTTCTGCCGCCAGCGCTCGCGCGTCGGACGACAGCGCGTGCGCAGCACCATTGCGCAAGGAGGCGTCGCGCTTGGCTTCGGTACTGGCCGTGGCGATCACGCGTGCGCCCATCAGCCGGCCCACCTGCACGGCCGCCGTCCCGAGGGAGCCGCTCGCTCCATGCACGAGCATGGTCTCGCCGGGCTGCAGCGCCGCGCGCCACGCCAGCGCGCCCCACACGGTGCCGTAGGTAACCGGCAACGCCGCGGCACTGGCGAGATCGAGCCCATCTGGCACCGGGTACACGGTATCGGCAGTGGTCACCACTTCCTGCGCAAAGCCACCCCAGTCCAGCGCAGCGGCCACACGCTGTCCGGGCCGAAGCCGCGTCACGTCGGGCGCGACCTCGATGATCTCGCCCGCCGCCTCCGTGCCCGGGGTGAACGGCAGCGGCGGCTTGCGCTGGTACTTGCCCGACACGAACAGGCTCAGCGCAAAGCCCACGCCGGCGTGCCGCACGCGAATGCGCACCTGGCCGGCCGCCAGCGGGCGCCGTTCGATACGCTGCAGTGCGAGTTCGCTCCAGTGACACCAGCGCGAGCACACCAGTCCAAGATAATCGCCCATACCGTGCTCAAGCCCCCTTCATTCCATCGTGATGCCGACATCGCGGATGATGCGGCTCCATTTGTCCTGGTCGCTCTTCATGACCGCGGCGAACGCCTCGGGCGAGTTGCCGACCGGCACCAGGTTCAGGTCCTCATCTTTTCGCGATCTCGGGCATGCGCACGATGTGCGCGACTTCGCGCGACAGCGCGTCGACGCGCGCCTTGGCACCCCTGCCGGGAACATCAGGCCATCCACGCATCGGGTTCGAAGCCCTTGTAGCCGGCCTCGCGG
>LRMT01000023.1 GCA_001725945.1 Cupriavidus sp. UYMMa02A
GGTGAAGAGTTCGGCATCTTCCGGGCGCCCTTGGGACGGGGCAATAGTGCAGACAGACCACCCTCATGATACTGGCGTTCCCAGCGGCTGATGGCCCCCGGATCACGAATCCCCAATATCGCTCGCATCTGAGCTTGCGACAGGTTGTCTCGTTGCATGCGCTCAAGCGCCGCCAGCTTGAATTCTGCGCTGTACTTGGTATGTCCCTTGCGTCGTAACCCGCGTTGACCATGGAGTTCATATTCGGCAACCCACTGTCGGGCCAGCGTACGGGCCAATCCATACTCCTGCGCCAGCGCCCTATAACCGATATCTCCGGCTAGATATCGCTTCACTACCTTGAGCTTCAGTTGCTCGTCGTGTCTCACCATGAAAAACACCCCAAGGGTTGGATCGGTGTCCAACTCTTGGGGTGCAGTTCATGTCGGGCCTTTTTCCATGGGATGACAATCCTCACAAAGGGTTTTCAAGAAAAAGCGGGCCCGCAGTCCGGAGGTGGCGGGCCACCGCCTCACCAGCGAGTGAGCTTTTCGAGAGAGACGCCCACCATATCTGGCAAGGCTCGAACAAAGTAAACACCGACCACATCGTAGCAGGCGATGAACTCCGCGACTTCATCGATTACCGACTCTGGGTCTTGGTCGCCAATCCAGAAGCAAAAGATTGAGCCATCGTCGAATTCGGGTTTCTCGCTTACAGGAAGCGTTCCAGCTATGTGAGTTGGACGAGCATCTGCCCATTCCGCTGCGCAGCTTTCCCGGAAGGGAATCAAAGTCAGCGCTAGCGCATAGGGTACTTTGAACCGGGCTCTGGGCGTCGATCGCTGCTTAGACGACTGACCAGCGCCCTGGCCGGCATGTTTTTGTCGGGAATCCCCAGATGCTGCCCGGTCACTGGCGTTATCGGCCGCTGAGAGCGCGGCAGAGAGCTTCTTATTAGTCATGAATGGTTCGAAAGAGGAAATGCCCTCGCCCTTCGGGGCACCGGGGCATGATTGAGGCAGGATTGGGTGCTACTGCAGCGCTAGCGCTACGACATCTATGACAGCGTCAGCCTCGTCCACGAGGTCTGGCGTCTGCGAGATAAAAATTCCCGCTCGTAACCGCCGACCCGCAACACCTCGCGCTTCATCTTCATGAAGGCGCGCTTGCGCTCCGGATCCAGTGGCCCGTCCGCCTCGTCGGTGAACAACGTCTGGAACGCCTGTTGCACGTGCTGCGCCCGGTAAAGCGCGATTCCGCGCGTCAGGCACTCGTTGATCCAGACTTTTTGGCCTCCACTGATCACCCCGAATTCCTTCACGCTATCGTTGTCGGCGTCCAGCACAGCAATGGAGAAGCCCTCCCGGAGTTCCCCACTGGTGAGCGTCGTCTGAGTCTCGATCGCGATGGTGAATCGCGGCCCATAGCAGGCGAGCAGCAGCTCATTGACGATACTAGTAATGGCCGGTCCAGCGTCATCGATCGACAACGCGATCACGCCATCGTTGCCAAGGCCCTTGCCGAGCAGCTTCCACTGCGCGATCTCGGCGGACAGGCGTTGAACCTGCGACTCCAGGGCGGGCAGATCAGTAAGCTCGCGCTCAATGCGGTCGTGGTCGGTGGCCAAAGCGCTTGCGGCGGATCAGTGTTTCGATCTTGCCATCCGCTGCACTCACTGCCTCCCGAATCACCACGATCCGATGATCCAGGTCAGCAATCAACCCTGTCACGTCGGTGACGGCGAGCGTCTCTACTTCCCGCTGCACCGCAGCCAGCTGGGATTCGACGTCCTGAAGGTCCCGGGCGAACCGGTCTTTCCATCCTGTCTCCTCCTGCGCCAGCGCACCCAGATCGCCCCGAGCCTTTCAAGGGCAGCCGCAGCGGTGTCAAGCAATGGCCGCTGGGCCGCCAGGCAGTCAGGCGCTGAAGCTCTTGGTTGTCCCGCGCGATGTGGCGCTGCAGCGCCGCCACCGCTTCACGAGCCGCTGGCAAACGCTTCAAGCTGGCCTCCATCGGCGTCAGGGCATCCTGCTTCTCCCTGTAGGTCGTACGCAGTTTCGTCACTACCACGGCCTGCGCCTCGTACTGGCCTTTGGCGTCGCGGGCCTGGGCAAGCAACGGGCATTGGCTATGCATCGAATGCCCGCCGCAGGGCACTGTGTCCATGACATCGGTCTGGGCCTTGAGCGTCCGGGCCAACTGTGCAGCCACCGAGCCTCGCTGCTCCATCCCGCGCAGCTCGCTTGCCAGCGCCGCATGCCGCGTCGCCAAGGATTCGACTTCAGCAAGATCCCGCTGCCGGTCGGCAAGCTCTGACTGCCGACGACCAAGGGCCATCTGCACGGCATCGCGTTCGGCACCCGCCGCAGTGATCGCCTCGGACTGGGCAAGGGTTGCCTGGCTCGTAGCTTTGGCCTGCTCAAGCTCCCGCCGACGCGCTGCCGCCTTGGCGTCGGCAGCACGATCATCCGCTTTCAGCTGCTGGTTGCGGGCCCGCAACTCCAGGTTGCGCTGGTGCAACTCACGCAAACGGGCTTCGGTACCGGCAGATGCCGACTGCTTGGCAGCCAGCGTCGCACGCTCCTGTTCCAGCTTGCTGCCTCGGTTCAGCTGCTCCGCACGGTACGCCCGATCTGATTCGAGAGACTGATCAATCTCCCGGATCTCCCTGGCCATCGCCGCCGCAGTGTCGCGCTTGCCAGACAGCATAAGCACGTCCCTCTGCAGGCCATCGAGCGCTCGGCTCAACGCCTTGGCGACATCGCCCGCTTTCGCGGACAACTCGCGCAGGTGGTCGATACCAAGTAGCTCGGCGAGCAGCTTCTTGATCTCGGCGGCTGGTAGCTCGCCAGCGGGCGCCGGTTCTGCGCGGAAAAGACGCTGGTAAAGAATGCTTCGGCGCAGCCAAGCACCGCGTCGAGACATCGGCCATACGTCTCGGCCTTGCCATCGGATACGGTACCGTCAATCAGTTGCACCGGCTTCCAGTCGCCAGCGCCGTCCTTCTCGAACAAGTAGTACTCTGCCTTCCGGCTCTTGCCCGGGTTGCGGAACGCGAACGCTGACCGATAGACCTTGCCGCCGTGCTCCCATTCCAAATCCTTCTCAGCGCGCGGGGCGCAAAGATGATCCCAGTATGAGAACGCATCGGCCGACATCTTGCTCGCATGGCTAGGCATGATCGGATACGGATGCAGGTTGTCCATGATCGTGGTCTTGCCGGCGCCGTTGGGGCCGACAATGGCAATCAGGCCTGACGGCAGATCTGTGAGGTCCACCGTCAGGCTATCCCGGTGCATGCCATCGCGAACGCCGTGGAAACCCGTGAGGGTCAATTTCAATGGGCGCATTCGACAGCCTCCGTACCGTTGAAGGAATGAAGATAGTCCGCCGGCACTTCCATCACATCGCCCTCGAACATGGGCTGCTCAGGAGTGTCGGGCACATCCTGCTCCGGCTGGTCAGCGATGGCGCGCTCGACAGAACGCACTGCTGCAGAGAACTGGCGTCCGGCCAATTCGAGCAGCGCCTTCCAATCATCGAGGCCAGCGATGGCCTTGAGTTCCAGAGCGCTCCACTGACCGGCAAAGCCGTTTGAGAACGACCAGATCAGGTCCTGCAGCTCCTTGGACGGTGCCACGGAGAACCAGGTGTTGCCGCCATCGGTGCCGATTGCCATCACGAGCATGTGCCCGCGCGTGGCGATCACGGCGCCGCGATCTCGGCCGAACGGCTCGTACAGCATGCATTGCGTGAAGCCATGGCTGTCACACAGACGCTTCGCCAGAACTGTCCGCACAATGGCGGCCTCAGCGACATGGACCCATGAGGGACCCGCGTGATAAAGGATCATCTTGCACTCCTAAAATGGACGGAGCGCGCCCCTGACGGGTAGCACCCCGCCAGGGTAGAGGAAAAAAAAAGGTTGATACTGCTGAGTCGATGCGTCATTGACGCGGGTGAAACCGGGTTTCGACAGCCCTTCATGGCTGTCGGAACATGGCTTTCGCATGCTCAAAGAGTTAGGCGGGTTGCCCCGCGAAGAGATCATCCGTGAGCCAGTTCACGCTCGGCTCATCGCTCCGAGGCACCGGGGACGCTAATGCCACTCGATCGGGCTCATAGCAATCGACATTGCCAGGAATGGCCGGTCCGCTTGGAAGCGCTTCCGCAGGGGCCGCGCGCAGCTGCGCCAGCACGCCGTCCACGATCCATTGCACATCGAGCGTCTCCAGCATAACTAGGCGGCCCGCCAACTGGCCGGTTTCAACGTCGGTCAACTCGCCCCAACGGGCCAGCTTCTCCGGCAGGCTCGCGGCACGGGTAATGCCTTCAGCACGACTGCGTACAGCCGGCAGGACACGCGCCTCCATCTTGACCTCGGCACTCATGCCAAACAGCGCAAGGATCGCGTCGCGGTCAACCAGTTGGCGATGTTCCTCGTTCACCGTCCACCTGATCCGCACGAACTTGTCGGCCGCCTCCGCGGCGACATCGGCAAGCTTCGCCATATCAGGGGGGCCATCGAAATCGACGCACACGGTTTCGCGCGCTGGAGTGGTGATCAACGAAGCGGCGCCACGGCCGGGAGACACCTGCCACAGCAGGTAACCCTTCTCGCCGATCTCACCGTAGTGGAAGCGCCCGATGGAGCCAGGGTATGCCACCACCCTCCCCTCCCGTTCCCATTGCTGGGCACGGTGGATATGGCCAAGCATGAAACCGTCGCATTCGGCGTCGAACAGCGCGCCTATGGTGAACTCATGGTCAAAGCCGGCCATCGGTACGCCGTGCTCCGTCTGGCAGCCATTCACCGTGCCGTGCGACACGCCGACCGTACGCACGCCCCATGAACGCCACTGGCGATTAATGGCGCCTGCCGCGGCCAGGTACTCACCAAGATGGTCGCCCACAGCAGTTGCGGCGGCCGCCACACCGGCTGCAGCAGCCAGGATCGCCTTGTTGACGGTCGGCACGCAGGTGAACACGATGTCAGGCATGCCATGCTGTGCGAGCAGCACGTCGATTTCGGCGGCCGTGAAGACCGGGCCGTCTGACGCTACAAACTGCCCCGCGCATAGCGCGACTTGGTGGATGCGATCGGCGACATACACCGCATACTTTGCGCCGATCAGGCGGAACAATTGAGCGTGCCGGGCGCTCGTGGCTGTAGGTGCCTTGAAGCATCAATACCGGCATGTGGGCCGACAGCTGGTGAATCCTGCGTGCCAGGCAGAAAGGGCCGGCGTGTGCGCGTCCAGGCGGTGATCGGTGGAATCTCCCGACACCACCCGATGTGGCAGCCCGACGCGATCGCATCGTCGACCGCGAAGCCGAAGCAGCGGTCTGCCTCGGCCAGATGGCCAGGCGAGTAATGCAGGTCTGAGAAGTGCCCCAGACGCAGCTATCGCCTTCATTGAGCATGCTACCTCCTAAATCGGTTGTGCCGGCGGGGTGCCAGCGTGGGGAAAACAAAGAGGACGCCGCAAGGGCGTCCGTAAAGGGAGCCAGCCCGGGAAGCTGACTCAGGGGGAGATCCCGGCAGCGATGGCCTTGACCTGCTCGCGATATGCGACCGGGTTGTTCTCCGCGGCTACGCGCATGTCGTGAACCACCTGCCGGACTGCAACCGGTCGTTTGGTCCATCCGGCGCCAAAGCTGTCCTGCAGGAAGGCTCGCAGATCCTTGCGGTCAGGCTCGTTGTCAAAGCCGAGCCGACCGGCAAGCTCATTGAACTCTGCGGCCAGATCCTCGTTATCCGACGGCTGGCGACATTGTTCAGCAGGCGCCTCGGGCAGCGCGCGTTCGTCATCCAACGGAAGATCCCCGGACGACTGATTCAACTGAGCCTCCTCCGGAGCGCTCTCGAGTGCCGCACTTGCACGCTGCGCGGCGTCGACATGCGAGAGCCGTGGGCGATCCGAGCCGTCGAGCAGCCCGGCTAGATCCAGATCTGCATCGAGCGTGATCAGCCACTGCATCTGCCGCACCGGCTTGCCGGATTCGGGATCGATCCGGCTGATCTCGACCTCCTGCTTGCTCACGAAGAACTGGACGCCGACCAGGCGCCCGCGCGCCAGCGCTACGGTCTGCATGGCAGCGTGCGCTTTTTGCAGGACGTAAATTGAGGTGGTCGGCATCTGGATCAAGCCGAGACCCCGAGTAGCCGGCACGGCAAAGTGGAACGCAGCAGAAAGGTTGCAAACGCCCTGCTGGTACTGTGGGCAGCTGTGCGGATCGCACCGCCCGTCGGGAATGGCGTCGTCCTGCCTGAGGATGATCGGGCGGCCGCCCCACACGCGCTTCGCTCGGCTGGCACGCGCATCGCGTTGCACCGGCGCGTAGGTCTTGCAATAGCGCAAGCCGTCCGGCCCGTACTCCGAGAAGAACTGCTTGCCACTCGCCGTGTAGGTCACCAGCTCGTTGGGCATGTTGCGCAGCCAGTCGTCGAAGGCGAACACCACAGGGAAGCGCCAGAGCTTGCGGCCGTTACCATCGTCGCGGTCTTCGCCGTAGCGCTGCATGATGTCCTCAGCTATCCCGGGATTTGTGAAATCCGATCCACGGCACGTGAACCACGGCACGTTCTTCGGGACGAGCGCGTTGCGCAGCTGGGTCCTGCGCTCGATCTCCAGCCCGATTGACTCATAGGAGTGACCTTGAGCCACCATCGCGTCGTGGATCCGCACAGCGTCGGGATTCTCTCGAGCCGTGCGGGTCAGGATCTTGATGCCCGGCCGGATCTTGCCAATGATTGGCGGCCGCATGGGCCGCTCCTCTAGAAGGCTCCTGGGTCCGTCGAAGCCACTGTAGGTGATGGGTGCATGCATACGTTCATTCCCCCTTCAGAGAGAAAGCGAACGACGCTCGCCCGGATGGACGCAGCATGCTCCCGAAGGCGCAAGGCTGTGTCTGCCCCGCGCTGGGTCGTTACGGTGTTGAGGAAGTCCGCTCGCGCGGCTTCCGGAAGACTGGCGACGTGCGCCGCCTCACAGAGGTTGCGCCAGGCCACCGGCATGTCCTTGTACATCGGACGCCGACGGGCTAGCGTTCCCGCGATGACGGCACAAATCTCGGCATCGTGGTGCATGGCAGCTTCTCCCGAAACGGTCTCTCATAAACAACAAAAGCCCGCATCCCGGGTGCACCGGAAAGCGAGCTTTGCTTAAGGGACCTGCATGCCACGCCCCTTCTGGGGGCGTGGCACTCAGGGAGCAGCGCACGAAGCGCACCGCTCATGCTGAGGACGTAAAGTCGTCCTCGTGCAGCATGGTCACGCTGCACAACAACCCATTTCGCGAACCCACAGGTTCGGCCGCAGGTTCACGGATCGGCTCGACGTCAGCCGTTCTGCCTAGGAGGGGCCTGGAGAGAGACGCCACATGGTCCCAGGCTCGAACGGTGTCAAGCGTGCACCCATAAAAGGGCACAGCGAAAGACGCGTATTACGAGCTGATAAGGGAAGTGCTCGGCGAAAACACTTATCACAAGGAATGTCCACACCGGTAGCCAACCGGTCGGCGCGTGCGCAAAGTGCACGACTTGAAGCAAGAGATGGACTCGCCAGGAGTCAGGGTCGATGCGTCAGGGACGCGAGGTGTGAGTAAATTGTGGCACCTTCGTGCTGCGGAAGCAGTGCGAAAGCTCGCGAATATCGTATAGCTTTCGATGAAATTTGATGACGATCCCTGTACCACAATTTCATGCGAGAGAGATTGCCGGATACATGGTCCTATGTCTGAAGACACACAGATAGCTGCCGCTCCCCTTCCGGACGCAACGCAGCACGCCGATGACGATGCTCGAACCGACAGGATCGCAGCATCAGGCCTTCGTCCCATCGAGAGGTTCAATAGCGACGACCGCCTTTCGCGGATCGTCCCGCAAACGGACTCGGGCGCCGTCGCATCGTACTGTTCCAAGTTCGCCCGCGACTTCCTCGACGCGAACCTGTATTACTGCTCGGCCAAATTTACCGTTGCCCGCGGTGGCAAAGTCAAAGCACTGGATGAGTCGTTCAGGGAGGCGGAGATGTGGTTCGACGCCATGGTTCGCAACTTCACCGACCGCCATCAGATCGAGTTCCCAATCGCGTACATCGACATTCCGGTGAAGATCACTCACCAGTTTGCTGGTCGCCTCCTGAGGCTTGTGCGGATGTACGACCGCCTCTTCGCCGCCACCCTGTTTTGCAGTGCTGCAGGGTCGGTGTCCGGGTCGGAGCGCGAAGATGTACTGCAACGCGCCGCCAAGCAGATCTCCCATATTCATCTGCTTTGCATCCCGGACAACGACAAGTATGCGCCAGACGGCACGCGCCTCACCCAACAACAGCCAAACGCCTTAAAGGATTGACATGGACCTCCGCGATATTCAGCGTATGCACGAGCAGTACGCTCAAGGGCCCATCACCATCGACATTGACGCAACTCCCGTCGCTGCACTCAGCGCTCCCATTAGGCAGCCGGCGCAGAGACCGGCAGCGATTACGGCTACCCTGTTTGACATACTCGACGGCAACAAACGCCTCATCGCAATGATGCTGCTGGTTGCCGCAGTCTCGCTTCCCGCCGGATGATGTTGGCCTCGGCAAACAAAAGGTCTAACGAGAGCACCTCTGCGCCGCCTGAAAAGGCTGTATCGGCGCAGGCGTCGATCGGCGCTATCGCTGATGAAGGGATTCAGTGGCCCGGTACGAAAGAGATCCCTGATGAGGTCACCTCGCCCACCTCTTCACCAGTGGCCGCTTCGGCCTCCGCCGTGCAGTCGTCGGCTGTGCAAGCGCCAACTGTACAAGCGCCGAACAAGGTCGCGCTAAACAAGGCGGTTCCGTTGGACGCCCGCAAGCCCGAGGCGGCAGCGCGCACGCCGAGCCACCCTGCACCGAAACCGGCCTCTTCTCCGGCCGATGTCAAACTCTTTTGATGGAGACTGCCTTGAGCACGATTCCATATTTCAGCTTCCTGCAGCCCGGGTTCACCGTCCACGGCGATATCGTCAGCGACCATGGTCTCACCTGCGTCGGCCTGGTCGACGGCAATGTCACCAGCACTCAGGGCTTGGTCCATATTGCCAAGGGCTCGGTGGTGAGAGGCAATGTGGACGGCGAGCATGTCGTCCTGGACGGCACGGTTGAAGGCGATATCCGGGCACGCTCGTCCGCTCTCCTCAATGGGCGCGCGAAGGGCCGGGTAATCTATGGGGGTACGATCAGACTCGGCGAAGACGCAGATCTGGAGGGCACCACGCTTTCGCGAGCCGCGATCCTTGAGTACGCAGAGACAGCGCGTGCTGACACCGCGGCACCGGCCGAGACAATATCCTGATATTGCGTTGCTGGCCGAAAGGCACACGGATCGACCGCTCATTCAAAGATAGTGCTCGGCAAAGTTGCCGGGCTGCTTTCATGGGAGTCGCGTTAGCGTCAGTAGTTCTGCTTGGGTAAAGACCCTGGAAATGCGACCCAGGGAAGATCGATTCCAATGCGGGGATGGTGAAAGGACACAAAGGGAAGCGAGCCGGTGAGCTGCACCCGGAACATGCGAAACGCGTCGCCGCGCACTGCATATGAACTTCCGTGCCTTAGCTCGAAGATAACCGATCGTTGTCGCAACGTCACTGCAGACGGCGCACATTGCGAAAATCGCAGGTCCATCCACTGGTCGTATCCTAGCGGTACGTTTTGTCCCGCCACTACCTTTTGCCACTCGGCATAAAGCTCCCCAAAGCGATGCTTTCCAAGGCTCTGAACATCGATGGGTGGTTGCGCATATCGCTCCAGCACTCGCAGCCGGCTCCCTGATACGCCAACTCTGCAGGAGATGCGGCCACCCATGGATGGCGCTATTCGCACGGTGCCGAACAGCCACCGCGCATAGAAGGTGTACAAACTGGCTAAAGACATGACAACAAGCAAAAAAAAAAAAAAAAAAAAATGCCCCGGGCGTGCCGGGGCTGATACCTGTAACGACCACTTCAGCACCTAACATCGGCGCCTCTGCGGAACACTTGAGGTTTATTGCACAAATATGACGCTCGCCGGGGGGCCGTCGGGACCGTCACACAATTACTTCGACGCACTCGCCGAAGGGAGGTGCTACGATCCGATCCAGCGGCGTTACCGATGCCCAGAGGGTTGGATAGCCGGCGCCGCGACCGGAAACGCGCCATACAGGTCCGTGAGGTAGACGAGGAATGCAGGCGCGATGCCTTCCTTGTCCAGCCACGCGAATGGCGGCCTGAAGCTGGTGCCCCCACCCCCCTTAAGAGGGGCGAGGTCGACCACCTCATCTCGCCCAAAGACCTGAACCTGTGTAACGCGGGCATCGCAGTCGATCACGATGAGCCTGGCCGGCTGCAGTTGCTGGTGCACCGCGATAATCTCCACCGCGAACTGCCGCTGAGTCTCATCAAAGACCGAGCCGCTGGAGTCACGCACAAACACCGCGTCCCCGACCGCCTCGGAATGCAACGAAGGCAGATATAGACCCAGATGGGCATAGCGGCGGTTGGGTACCTTCCAGCTGTAATCCACGCGCGCCGTCTCAGCGGCGAAGCGGTGCAGCACCGCTCGCCAATCCACGGATGGGCGCAGCGTTGCCTCCACCAGGTGTTCGAGGTCGCCTGGCAAAGCGCCGCGCATCTTGGCTGCCTTCGCGGCCTGACTCACGGCGAGCCGCCATTCACTCTCGACCGCCGGTTTGTCTGCGCCGGTGTACTGGCGAACCTCGCCACACCCGTTGGGCGGCGGCACGGCAGGCTGGGCTCCAGATGGATGTGGGGCTGGACCACCCGTACCGCCCGCGCCCGAGGGATCCGGCTGCTGCGACGATTCCTCCTGTCGCAGCATCGCGTAGATCTCCTCAGCCGACTTGCCCAGGTAGCGGCCATCTAGCAGGACATCTTGCGGCAACTTGAACTGCGCATTGAGCACCAGCGGATTCACCGCATAGTCGCAGGCCTGGTTCCACCGGTCCTGGTTTCTCGCGCCCATGCGCCAGCAGTGCCCGTTGGCAACATGGAGCACTTCATGAGCAAGGACGCCACGCAGCTCAAGGTCATCGAGCGATTCGACATACGCCGAGTTGTAGCCCAGGCGCACGCCGTCAACCCACATCGACTCGCAAGTCCGATCCTCGACGACGGCCAGGCGCAGGGCCAAAGCCCCAAAGAACGGTTGCGATAGCACCAGCGCCGCGCGCTGCTTCACGATTCGAGCATGCATTGGCGATCTCACGCGGCGAGCAGTTGCAGCATCGGCATGTCGCCAACCTCGCGCGTCAGTGCCGGCGGCGGCCCACCCATGAATGCAGCCATCTGCGCTTCGATCTCCATTGCGCGGCCGGCTACATTCAGGCGCAGCAGCGGGTCATCCTTCAGCTGGGCCCCGGTGTAGCAGGCAAGCTGGTCCTGTGTCTTGGCCAGGATGTCCGCCAACGCGGGGTCTCAGAGAAGTTCAGCTTCGGCAGCAGTGTGCTGAGCTCGCGCACCTTGTCGGCCACATCGAGCCGCACATTGCCTTCCCCATACAGGCGGTTGGCGAAGTGCTGCACCGCTTCGTACAGACGGCCCACGAGGTCGTTGTTCGCGGTTTTACCGCACCCAAGACCTTGGCGTCCATCTCGTTCCGAATGCCCTGCAGCACATCGGGTGGCAGGTCGATGCCGAACTGGCTGGCATCGGGGAATGGCAGTACGGAAAAGCGAACGCCGAACTTCCTGCGCAGCTCCGCCTCGCTCGGATAGTCGGCCTCGTCGAAGAGACCATTGAGTGCAACGCGGGCCTCGTCCTTGAGCCGCGGGTAGTCGGCCAAGAACTGAACTGTAGCCCCTTCGAATTCGTCACGCAGGGCGCGCAGCTTCTCCGCAACCTCCATGTAGACAGTCGTGGGCAACAGGCGGACGCCGAGCTGGTCGTAGTCCAGCGAATGGCTATCGAAAAGCGATCGGGCGCGGTTGCCAATGGCGCAGACTTCCTTGTACGACGTCGCCCCGTCGGTCAAGAGCCGCTTGTTAAAGCGGCCAATGTCCTTGGCTTCGTGCTTGGCCTCAACTTCCTGCGTGGCACGGGTGTCGAATCGGAGCGCGCGCCAGGCCGAGATGTTGAGCGTCGCGAGCATGACACGGGACGTCAGGTTGGTAATGTTCATGATGGATCCTCAAAGGGATTGGTCGCGCGAGGGCGGCCGGGAAACGAAAGCGGCCGACTCGGAAGAACCCGAGCCGGCCGGCAGAAGTGATGATGGAAGAAAGGCGACCTACTGGCCGCGGATGTGTGCGCCGATCGGTCCGCCCTGCGCCACGATGAACGCGGGGGTGCTGGCGATCGAGGCATCACGCTCTACGGCATCACGCACCAGCAGAACAGCAAACTCGCCGAGGCCCGCTTCATGCAGCCGATTCGCATAAACCATCGCGCGATCGAAGTTGTTGGCGTTGGCCAGGCGGGCGACCGCCGTGACGATGCCATACTGCACCGCAACATCAGTCGGGATCGCGCCGTGGCCGGTGCAGCGAGCACACCGTCTGGCGACGGCATCTGGCGGAAGAGTCGCTTGAACGCAACGAACTCCGTGGCAGCGCCCTCCCCGACCGCGCCAGCGAAGGCGACGTGCTCCAAGTCGACCGGGACCACGTTCGAAAGCTTCCCCACCATTCCCCAGCTTCGGGGACTCGGCAGGTTCTCGATCTCACGGGTCCGTTCCGTCGACAGCAGCAGATCCGGCCTGAAGCGTAGGAACGCGATCAGCTCTGGCGGCTGGTTCGTTGCGACGGCCCAGCGTGTCCAGTCCTCCATCGACGTGGTCAGCTCCACGATCGTCGCAAAGCGTGACTTCAGCGGGTCGAGAATGCTGGAGACGCCAGCGTTATCAATACGGCGATTGGTCGCCGCAACGAAGGTGACATGCGGCGGCAAAGCGTGCTCGCCGATTCGGCGGGCGAGCAGAAGCTGCATCTTGGCGGCCTGCACTGCAGGTGTGGCCTGACCCAGGTCGTCGATGAACCAGACCAATGGCCGGCGAGCGCACAGAGCGCGTTCCAGATCGCCAAAGGGAAGGAAGCGTGCATGCGCACCGTCCGTCGACGGGAAGGGCAAGCCCTTCGAGTCGGTCGGGTCTTCGACCACCGGGTGCGAGATGAGCAGCTCGTGGCCGGCATCGGCGGCAGCACGGGCGACAATGTCGCTTTTGCCGATGCCAGGCGCGCCTGTCACAAGGACCGGAAGCATGGCTGGGATGCAGGCAGCGAGCAGTTTTTGCAGCTGGGAGGGATTCAGTTCCATGGGATTCCTTATGGAGTTCCCATAGGTCGTCCCCACAGGGATCGGTCCTGTGGGAAGGTTCAGGAGATGGCCGGCGGGCCGGCATTGGGGTCGATGCGTCAAAGACGCGGGTAAAACTGTGTTTGGACTGATTCGGACCAGTGCGAACACAGCTCTCGATGTTGAGAGACTACTATTCCAAGCGTCCTACGGTGCGGACGAAAGCTCGCGGAAACACTACGTGAATCAGAAAAATCCCGGCCTCCAAGGGGCCGGGGGGATGCACTCAAGCCAGAACTTACTGAGGCACGCCGGCTTGCGCCAGGCGGGCCCGAGCATAGGACAGCGTGCCGTCCTTTGCGCGCAGCGGCCGCGACACGCCGTGGCGCGGATTGCAGATGCGATAGGCGCGTGCGCGACCGCGGGCCATATCGACGATCTCCGAGAAGCCCTCGGCGATGCAGAAATCGACGTACTCGCGGCCGTTGAGAACCCTGCCGGTCTCGAGCCTCCAACGGGACGCTTCCGCCCGCTTGCGCGCATCCTCAACTCCCGCGTGGCTAGCCGGTCGGCCTTCTCTGCTGCCGCCTGATGCTCCCAGTGCTCCTGCTCCGCCGGCGAGAAGCCGCACAGCTCGAAGATTTGCCGGCGGCGCTCCGCGGCGGGCACTGCAGCAGATCCACACCGAGTTCATCGCGCAACGCGCGCTTGGTTTCGGTGTTCCAGTCCTTGGGGCTATCGAACACCTCCAGGAGAGCCGCAATGTCACGCTGCATGACCGCAAGCGCTACCCTGTTGGCCCAGTCGTAGCCGGCGCTAGCCCGCTCGGCGATGGCGCGCTGCGTAAGGTCGTCGAAATGCCGCTGGGTAATCTCCAAGCTTCGCGCTGGGCTTTGGCATTCTCCACGGTGGCATTGAACCGCCGCTGAGTCGTGAGTCCGTGGATGCGCTGCGCCAGCCCGGATACTGGTGTACCGGCAGGCCCTTGCGGAGCCTTGAGTATCGGGATCGTCCGCGGCGGCAGGATGCCAGCTTCAAACAGCGCGTCATCGATCTGAATGTCTCCACAGTCGCCTGGCAGACGCCGCATAATGCCGAGCAGCTTGGCTACGTTGCCTGTTGTGATGGGCAGCTTGTCCAGCCGCATGACGCGGCAGAGTCCCTGCAGCTGCGCCGGCGGCAAAGCACCACGCAGTGCCGGCACGTCAATCAGCGACCGCATCCATGCGAGATCGAACTTGCCGATCTCGGGATCGTCACGGTAGGCATTCAGCACGCATTCCCGAACTTTCTCGCCGCGCAGAAGCGCATAGGCAACATGGAGTTCATGACGTGAGTTCGGGCATTCGTTCGGCGCGTACGTTGGGCCTTGGCGCCCATAGCCAAAGCGACGTCGGAATTCATTGTCGACGAAGGCTGCAATGTCGAACGGCCCCTCGCCTCCGAATAGATCTCGGGTATGAAACAGCGGCCCGGCATCGGCCGCAGTGATATCGATCGCTTCCTCAGGGAAGAAGGCAAGCCGGCCTGCAGCAACGACCGCGCCCCACGACGCGCGGCTCATCTCGTGCGGGCGAAGGACTTTTCCGTCCGCACGTACGATGTAGCGCTCGATCTCATCGAGTACCTGGGTGAGTATCGATCGCGCCGTCCCGCGCGGTCGCACGGCGAGCTGGCCAGACTTCAGAAGCTGGACAGCGATATTGCCGCGCTCGACATGGCGCACGGTGACTTCGTCAGGCCGCGGTGCGGTATCGCCCCGCCGATCCTGGTTCAGATATTCCAGCACTCCGGCGA
Organism: Cupriavidus sp. UYMMa02A; assembly: GCA_001725945.1. Lineage (GTDB taxonomy): Bacteria > Pseudomonadota > Gammaproteobacteria > Burkholderiales > Burkholderiaceae > Cupriavidus. Next base: position 15,039 of record LRMT01000023.1, read on the forward strand.
GCGTCGTGCGCATCTCGGATCGGGCCGATCCAATCGAAATGACGTACATCATATGCTCCAAGACGGGAGCACGCCTCTTGGGGCGCGCCCAAGAGGGTTGAAAGGATGTGGTGCTAAACCAGAGTGGCAATGCGACGCGCGACCGGCGGCGAGCCACAATCCGCGTGGCCGCGACCTGTGATAGCAGTTCGGGGCACGTAATGCGCCAAATGGCATGACCACGGTCACAGACCTCGGACAAGTAGCCCGTGTCGGTGAATTTGCCAGTGTCCAGCAATGCCGCTTTCAGATCCGCTGGAACGTTCCAGTCGGCGGCGACGCTGAACTCGCCGTCGAGCAATGGCGCGTACGGCAAGTTCACGCTGAGCGAGGCATAGGGCATGCCGTCATCGACACAAATCAGCTGGATAGCCGGGCGCAGGTTCGCGTCATAGAGGCCGACGCGCAGTTGCACGCCGGCCGGGCAGCTGGCCAGGCCAGCGCCGTAGACGGTCTCGTCCATGGGTGATACTCCTTTGGGAGGGAGCCGCCAAAAGGGGACGGCCCCCCGTGTGGGTCTGGGAACGAAAAACGCACCCCGAGTGCGTTCAAGCTGTGAGCCGACGAATCGGCTCCGAGAATGGGAGGGCTTTAGTCCTTGTGGATGCGGCAACCGCTATGGTCAGCCCACAGCAGGAATGCGGAGATCGTTACGATGAAGGCCACCAAGCCGAGCATCTGAATCTCCTGAAAATCCCGTGGGAAACGAACACCTCGACGAAATATCGCTGAGTCCTTGTGGACACGCGACCGTTCCGGTCGGCCCAGAGCAAGAAGGCCGAGATGGCGCCGCCGACAATCAAAACAAACAGGCCGAGAGTCATTCTCAGTCTCCTTTGGAAAGAACTGCGCCTACGACAAACAGTACAAGACCAACTCCGACAAGGCTAAGGACGTCAGTCACAGCTCCAAAGGTCCAAGCTGGGCTCGATCCTACGTAGCCGCTTGCGCCAATCAGCGCGGCCGCGGACAGCGTGTGTGCAAACCGGCCCGACTGCTGCCGCTGATCTTGGTGGGCGCCGTCACGGCCCTCCAGGCCTGTTCCAGCAGACCCTGCCGGTGCCGGCGAGAGCGGTCGAGCTGATAGACACCAATCTCAACCGGCTGCAGCGGATAACGGTACCCATGCTCGTGGGCTACGAGGGCATGGCCATCGCCCGCCGCCCTGGCGCGCTGTACAAATCGAGCAATCGCAAGGGCAAAGTCACGAGCCCGGACATTGGCTCATACTGCGCCTGACCGTGGGTTTCCTCGCCGATCGCCGATGTGAAGGTAAGTTTGAGGAGAGCTGTCATGGCACCCCATCCTCAGCTGCGCCGTCCAGCGACCACGCGAAAGGTGGAAAGGAGGTCGGCATAACCTCGATCGGTGCCCAGCGACTGCATGTTGACCGCGTTATCGCGGCCACCGGTCAAGTCGCCTCGTCCACGACAAGTCCGGTAGGACATGCGAATTTCGTCGACGCCGGGGGCCTGCTGGATTTCGACCAGCAACGAATCGGTCTGAAGTGTGAACACTTTGACGTCGCGCCGGCGCTGGCGATGCTCGCGGATCGTGTAATCGCGCGGGCGCAGGGCCATGTCGCCGGCAACGCGGCGCAGCATGCGGCATGCGTCTCGCCGCAATGCCTGGCATGCGGCCGGATTATCCGGTGAGGGAAAAGCGAAGAAAGACCTAGGAGCTTCATGGATGTCCTCTGAACGGATGGGGGACATCCCTTCCCTGATGGGACGAGTGTCCCGCAATGGGTTGGTCCGGTGATGCCGGACAGGGATCGATGCGTCGATGACGCGGGTGAAAACGACTTGCCGAACCCCGTAGGGTTGGGCAAGCCCTCTCGGGCTTGCGAAGAGGCTGGCCTGAATCTCAGGCAACGTCGAACATCTTGTTGATCGCGCGCACGCTGTCCCAAGCTTGACGCTCGGACAGCGTCTTGCCGACCAACAACTTCTGCGCAGTGGTAACCAGGCCAGGTGCAGCGCCAGAGTAGCCGATGCGATCGACCTGAATAGCCCAACCTTCGGACCAGCCACGCTGTACGGAGATGGCGAGCCGCTCACGCGCACCGAGTTGGGGCCACTGGCGTGATGACTTCGGACCGTACAAGGCCTCGTTGTCGTCATCCATGAAATTGCTGGCGTTGAGCATTCCGGCTCACGCCAGCACTGCGCAACTGACGACGGATGTCGTCGGCGACTTCGAAAATGTATTTCCCCTTCGTTTCGATCGGGGCGATGGTGATGGGAGATGCTTCTGCAACATCGAACATGTGAACTCCTGTTCGCAGCGGAGCCCCCCGTGCGGGGGAGGCCGCGCGGGAAAGGTGACAGGGATAAAGCTCCGTCTGGAGCCCGTTAGCGAGTGAGGCGGTAGCCGCCGGCACCCGAGACGAGATAAACCTGCTCGCCGGTGACTAATTGCTGATCAGCGTCTTGCGTGACGACGATCTGACGGCCGCTGTCCGTACGGACAATGACCTCTACGCCATGCGCCGGCTCAAGTGATTGGCTGCCGTCTGCGCGATGACCGCGGAAACGGTTCCTGACAGAGCACCGGCCAGGTAACGACCATCGCCGTTGCCGATGACGTGGGCACCAAGCACCGCGCCAACAACGGCACCCAGAACGCCCGGCACCCCGGCGGTCGCGGACATCATGCTGTCGCTGTCCACAATCGTGACGGGGCGGACCCGGACGACGGTAACAGCTTCAGCGCTACCAAGACGCAGCGCTTCGGAACTCCGGTAGGTGTTCGGCGAAGTCGGCTGTGCAGCGCAGCCAGTGAAGATGGCGCAGCAAAGAAAAAGCAGGAAGATACGCTTGCTCATGATGGCCTCAACGAAAGATGGGCCAACATGCCCACGAGCAGGAAGGCCCGTAGGTAGGGGAGAAAAAAGATATCCGGCTATACAACCGGAGAGGTCGATGCGTCTGAGACGCGGTAGGTGCGCTAATGGTAGCAGGCTCGCCGACAGTTGTGGAGAGGTCTGGGCTATAGCACACCACCCACTTCGCGAGCGAGGCTGTCAAGGACAGTTTCCGCGAACAGCTCGCGCGACAGCCGCAATTGCAGGCCACCATCCTCTGCCGCCGCAAGCGACAAGACCGCGTCGACGACATCGAGCCACGCGCCACGGCGCACGTTCAAGGTCTGTCGCTGCGAAAGCGGTGTCGCGTGCCTGGCACGGGCCACCGTCGCCTCGAAGCCAGACAGATCGAACTTGGGTCGACCGTCTCGGCGCTCGTCACAGAAGCTTGTGAGCAAGAACTCGGCGTAGTCCTCCAACGACTGGCCATTTGACTGCGCCAGCTCCTGGACCCACGCGCGCACGCGCGGTCCCAACTGTAGTACGAGGTAGCTGCCGGATGCCCTTTCTTGAGCGGTCACAGTGCTGCCACCTTCGGCGAACTGCCAGCACCAGCTATCGCCGATCGCATAGAGGCACTGCTCCTTGCCGCCCACCACATGCACCTCGGGGTGGAACCATTCGACGTGATCGTTCTCTTCGAACAGAAACGCACGCCGACCCTCCACGTAAGCGACGCTCGGCATCACAGCACATAGCGCGTCGCCGTCCTCACGGGTGAACATCGGGACCGGAAAACCGTTCCACATCGCGCCGTTCCAGTAGGCGCCGACGGCTGCGTTGTTCGGCAACCAACTGCCCGTCACGACGACGCGACGGTATGTGCCGGGTACATTGCTTTGGATCGAGGAAATACTCATATCGTGCTCCAAGGAAAAAAAATGGAGCACGCCGCAGGGGACTGGTGCCCCAACGGGTTGAAAAAATGATGTGGCGACAGCCACGAGCTCGATGCATCTGAGACGCGAGGTGCGCCGCGATCCTAGCAGCGCGGCGCTCACTCATGCAACCAAGCCACCCAGAGAAACGTTCATCGCCGATTTGCGCGGTGGTGGACGGTCTCACCGTTCAACTGATTCAAAGTGGGGGCCGGGCCGGACCCTGCTGCATTGACGTAAGCGGAGATCAAAGCGCTGTAGCGTTTCGGACGGGCGGCACAAGGTGAGAACGTGGTTTGATTTCGCCTGTGAAGCGGACTACGGCCATTCGATTCGACGACGCGAATGGCCCTTGAGCGCCGGTCTCCGTCGTGCGCTGCCCGCAGAATTCCGTCGTCCTCCCCGCAGCACACTCGCATCGCCATATGCAGGTTCATCGCCAATTATGCTGGGCGTGGCGAGCCAAATAAAAGGCCACCCCCGAACATGTCGGGGATGGCGGGCTCAATTGGTCTGGCGAGTTGCGCGAGTCGCACGACCCTTCGGCTCCGGCAGGCGATACCCAAAACGTGCCCAAGCCTGGGGATTCACTGGCAGTGGATTCGTTCGACCCACCGCCAAGTTCACAAACGCGCCGCAGTACTGTAAGGTGCCCGTGCGAAATAGTGTCCAAAGCAGATTGTAAGCCTGCACCGCGATCGCCTGATTGATCACCAACGACTGCCTGGTGAGCGCATCTGCCATGGAGCAGGACGGCGCCGTGTCCTTCTTGTCCCCTTTCGGGTCCAGAAGCTCAGGGAACAAGTCGCCCACATGGGGCAACCGTGTCGCCGCCTTTCCACGGACCTGGCCTAAAATCACCTGGCCGCTGTCCGACTCATTACCGCAGTCGAGATAGTAGCCGCCACCTCCGCGTATCAACGCATCCGATCACCATGTCGCATTGGAAGCGATCCCGACTGTCAACCCGACAGACTCGCGCTTCCCAGCGCGTGCCCATCAGGTTGTTCAGGCGATTCACCAGTAAGGTTGCCTTGGCCTGTCCGACGTCGACAGGATAGAAGCCTTGACGGCCGACATTGGTCTCGCTGACGATGTCATCATCGTAGACCGTGCACTCGATACCGCCTGGGTGGCCCAGCTCCAGCATGGCGTGATGCAGACGCGCCAGATTGGGAAGCAGCGCGCTGCCAGTGCCACCGGCACCCACGACAACAATGCTCCAGGCACGCTTGGTCATGTCCGAAGGGATACAGTGCTCGATCATGCCACGACCTCCGTGCTGGCGACCGCATACCACTCTGCTGGCACCGTCTCCACCTTCTCGAAGATTCCCTTGGCGCAGAGCCGCAGCGCCATGGAAGGAGCCGCGGAAGCGCAGTTGCCGATCACGAACGCAAACTTGACGTCGTGCCGGTCGTCGACATCGTCCGTCACCGAGAAAAACGCTGGCGCGTGGCCATGGGAATGGCAATCCACTACCAGCACATCATCGCCAGCCAGTGGGGGCCGTTCATACTTCAAGTGGCCAGCGCTGTGCTCCAGGATTCGCACTGGAAGCAGCCGGAATGCCGACGTGGCGACGTTCCAGACGATCCATGCGCCCGTTTCCTTTGGGTACGCAGATCGGGCCATGGCGGCGAAGTCGCCGATCAGGCTCGCCGGGATGCGGCCGCACGTCAGGTCCGTTTCCTCGCTCGCGTCACCATAGGGAATGGCGGTGCGATGCTGGAAAGGCCCCAGCCGACGAACAACCCTGAGCCATGGGCGGGCGATCTCAAGAAATACACCATTGGCGGCAATGAGCAGCCGCTCCCCAGCACGGGGCATGGGTTCGAGCCTGGAGAAGCGCGGCACCATGACGGACGGGAAAGATTGTTGCAGGGTAACATCAGCAGGATGCATGGTCATTTGTCCAGTTTGCCGGCGATCAGATCGGTCAGCGTGCATTTCATGGGGATGAGGACCTGTTTCGGGTAGTCGGTGAACTGACCGTCGAGCATGTCCTTCCAGAAGGCATAGGCGCCATGCTCGACATTGACGCGCTGGGCCCCATGATTGGGATGGGTGAAGGCGGAGTCGAAGAACCCAGATTCCCAGCCGGCAATGGATGCAACGTCGATCTGCTTGGGCACATGCGCACTACCAATGCAGATCTTCCCATTGTCCCAAGTGTTGAAATATGGCGGCTCGTGAAGCACCGTTTCGGGTACCGGACGGTCTTCGTCGGACAGCGCAAAGACGCGGAAGCCCGTATGCGAAGCCTGGAAGATCAAGGCCGGATGCGGCACCACCGCGCTGCGTTCGCCAAGTTCCTTGCACTTGAAGAACACGCGCCGATGGTCAGTCGGACACCACCACGTCACCGCGGCGGGGCTGATCGACAGGACGTTCGGCGTCAGGAACTCGCCTTTGGGAAGCGAGGCCTCGGCGACCTGGCGTACCGCCTGAATCAGCGCCTGACGATTGAGCGGTGTGCCCGCGCCAATAACCGGTCGTCCGGTACCGGAATCGGCCTCGATCCGATGCGCGGTGGCATACGAGAACTCGGCTAGAGATCGGCCGTAGAGCAAAACGGCCCCTTGCAGGGCCACGTCATGCGACCGCGTGGCGGTCAGGATTTCGGCCATGTGGCCCTCCTATGAGGAAATGAGTGTGAGTACACGATCGAGCGCGCCGATGATCTGCAGCATGCTGGTCAGGTTACCGAACTGATGGCGGATAGCCTTGCGCTCCGTCGCGATCGGGATAAAGCACTGGAACATCGTGGCATCGCCACCGTTGTTCACGCACTCAAAGTGGTTGTCGAGCACCTCCGACACGTAATCGCTGTCGCAGTACGCGATGGTGGCGGCCGAGTAGGCCGGCTCCGCCCACTGGGCGCTGGCGATGGCAGAGCTTTCACCCGCTTTCGCCAGCGTCAGCCGAAGATCGGCCAGTGCCGCGCACGTTTCACTCAGCCACTTATCGCTGGAGCGCGCCAGGGCACGCAAGCTGCGTGACCCTAGCTGCTGCAGACTGGACGAACCCGGCTGGACATGTGCGTACTGAGGCAGCGTGTCGTCCGGTGCCAGCTCCGCCCGCACCACGGATGGCAGATAGCGATCGATGTCTGCGGCGTCTCCGCCCCAGTTCTCTTTGAGAAAATCCCGTGCACTGTCGTCGTCGGCCAACGTCGCGTCGTAGTCCCAGTGCCACCGGGCAAATTCGTCCAATAGCACATCAGCGTCCGAACGAACAGCGACTTCCCGCACGCGGCATTGATCAGGCTCATCGCGGTGAAGAGCAGCGACGGGTGGGCCGTGCGCATGGCTTGCGCCCTGGCCATCCCAATCGCATAGACCTCTTCGCTCGGCAGCTCGATGGCCAGGTAAGTCGGGCTTCGAGCCCTTCTTCCCAGCCGAACTGCATGACCTGGTCCGCAGCGGCGCCCTGGTCCATCAACGCAAAGCCGAACTGCAGGCGATGACAGTGCGGGATACGGGCCTGGAGCCACGCGAACATTGCTTGCGCGAAGGCATCGCCGGCCCCGGTGGGGTTACACACGTCGCTCGCCCGCAGTGCCCCGGCTTCAAACTGTGCGATCACCAGGTCGGTGATCTCACTTCGTCGCCATAGATCACGCGCGCGTGCCGGGCACGGCGCGGGAGGACCCCAGGCAGTGTCAGAAAATCATGGGCAGCTCGACGTCCGGCAACGGGATGCTGTCGGTGTGACGTCCATGCGGGTTGCTGTCCTTGATCGATATCAGGAACAACGACCGAGGATCGAACAACATTGTTGGGTCTCCTCAGAATGAACGAAAACCGCCCTTTCGGGCGGCTCCTTGTTGATGGCGGCGAACTGTCCGGTGGACAGTGCTTCATGAGGTCAGATTTGCGCATGCACGCCCTTCGCGCCGGCGGCGCGGACGAACGTGAAGCGAGCGACATCGCCCTTATGCTCCGGACCATCCACCGCGGCGGTGGTAAGTTCCGGGTACTGGACGGCGTAGACATCCCTCACCTGCTCGGGCGTGAACTTCGGACCGGGGTCCATCAGCGTCATGCCGTTGTAGGAGAACTCGCGGGTGAGCTTTTTGACTTCGATTGCCACGGTGGTCTCCTTTAGAGCAACGATGCGAGATCGGTACCAGTCAACGAGGGTCCGCCGTCTTCGGCTTTCGCCGAGGCCGCGACGCCCGCGTGGCCTCCCGGCTTGCTCTCGTCATCGTCCGTATCCGGCGAATCCGACGCCGCCGGTGTCGCAGCATTGGCCAGCGCCTCGGTGGCCTTGGTCGACTGCAAGGACTTGGCCGCCTCCAGGATGGATTTGGTGGCCTCGGCCTGCTCTGCGAGCGACTGGCGGGCAGCCGTGACGCCGGCGACAGCATCCGCGAAACCAACGTTGAGTTCGGCGGGCGTGGCAGACAGCGCAAGGGGCGTGGTCAGCGCAGCATCCGCAGCGTGCTTGATGACAGGCAGGACAACGACAGACATCAGGTCGCCTTGCATGGTGAGCGTGACGACAACCTTCTCGCTCGCGCGAACAAGCGGAGCCAGTTCAGTGAACATAGGTGAATCCTTTTGGGGAAATGGGATAACGGACGGCGCGCACGTGTGGCGCCCTCCTACGGAAGAGAATCAGTACCCGAGGACCTTGGGGACCTTGCCGCTGTAGTCGAAGCCATTGACGGCCAGGAGGCCGGCAACCACTTCCGGCTTCGACTTGCCGAACAGCTTGGCGAAGCCGTCGCCCAGCACCTTACGGATGCCGAACTCGTCAGCCAGCACCTTCATCTCGGACTTGGTTAGCATCTCCAGGAAGTCCTGCGACTTCTGTAGGTTCCAGTGGTTTCGCAAGTCGAGCTTGTGATACCGGCATAGTTCCTTGAGGTTACTCACATCCATGCCGTCGATGGCCGCTACCGTCATGCCAATGGTCAACTGCTGGCGGCGGCCAGTGTCCATGGCGTGGACCGCCGTGAGACAGCCTTGCAGCGTCGACGATCCCTTCTGCTCGGTCAGCTTCTCGAAGAACTTGCTCATCACGTCGCCGCCGATGTTGCGCGACAGACCGTTTAGGGCGATCGAAAGCAGGTAGGCATTGGCCTGCTCGGCGTTCTGCGCGACTTCCTTGCGCAGCGCCTTGCGCCAGAGCTCGGTGCGGTACTGCTTCACCTTCTCCGACTCGCTGATTGACGTGACCGGCTTGTCTGCAGCGGCGGAGGATTTGTCCCCCTTCGTTGCAGTAGCCGGCTTGCCGGCGGTCTGCTTTCCTGCAGGTTCCTTGGCTGCGTCACGCTCAGCCTTGATCCGAGCTGCTACCTTCTTCTGGTTACATGCCGTATCGAAGCACTGGCCGCTGTAGACCTTGCCCATGGAATCCGGCAGACCGCTGACCGCAGCGCCGAAACTCTGGCAGGCGTGACAGGCCTTGGCCTGCTCCTCACCGACACCCGTCGAACCATCCACCTTCAGTTGAATGCGGGTATGGTTATCGCCGGTTCGGATGATGCGCACGATCGGAAACTCTTCCTTCAGACCGTAGACAATGCCTTCGAGCTTGCGGTCGCTCTTTTCGGTATAGCAAGCCTTGTTGGTGCAGTTTCCGGTCGCGATGGCCTCGCCAAACATCTCCGTTTGCAACGAAGAGTTGTGCGGGCAGGCGGCGCAGTCGGTCTTGTCGAAGATTGCCGCTTCGAGGCTGCACGCGGCCGCTTCGATCGTCTTTTTCAACTCCGTCACCGACTTCTTCTCGGTAATGATGACCGGCAGGAGCTTGTCCTGCTTGTCTTTGGCGAGCGTGGCGAGCAACTCGGCGTGGCCGAGCTGGATCTGGCGCTCATTCAGTGCGCCTGAACATCCGGGCTGCAATTCATCAGCGCCAAGCGCTTGTCCAGCGTCGAGCGCGACCAGCCCAGTAGCCTGGCGGCTTCCTCGCGATCGCCTTTGCAGTGGCCAACGATCTTCGAGGCGGCGGCGGCCTCCTCGGATGGCGACATGTCCGCACGCTGGGCATTTTCGATGAGCGCCGCGCGATCGGCCTCCTCGTCAGTCATTTCCTTGACGAGGGCGGGAATCTCCCAGTCTTCGCCATGAGCGTCCATCGCACCACGGTAACGCCGCTCGCCGGCGACAAGATCAAAGTCGAACTCGTCGTCTTCGATGGGGCGGATCAGGATGGGTTGGTAGACACCGTTAGCCCGGATGGACTCGGTGATTTCAGCCATTTCAGTCGGATCAAAGTACACGCGCGGATTGCGGCCAGTACGGATCCTGCGAAGGGCAACAGCAGACGGATATTGCATGTGGGTTCTCCGAAGCGGATGGGGGGAACCCGTTGCCGCAACGGAACGTGGTTCCGATGGGGGGTGAAAAGGATGGACTGGCCCGGCAAAGCGGGAGGCCACCGTACTGCAGAAGCTGGCACCTTGCGGTGCGGGGTCGATGCGTCGGCGACGCGGAAAGTGATGGAAGAATACCTGATGACCAACTCTGCAATCAAGGGATGCCGACAGGCCCGATTCCAGGCGTCAAAACAATGCCAATTGATCGTCCGGCACAAGGACACGCAGCGGCAGCCGCGCCACCGCAGTTGGCTGTGATGCCATCAGCAGCTGCAAGAGTTCGTCCGGCGCCTCGTCAGCCACATCATGTACCCCATCCACTACGGCAGGGACTAGCGGCAATGGCACGGCCGAGGGCATGACGAGTTCCTCGGGAGCGCCTCGTTCGCGCGCGCGTTTCGCTCGCAGTCGTGCGCCCCAGCCAGGATGTGGGCCGGCGTGAACCAAGTTCCCCAGATCTCACCGGACAAGCCATTGCCATGCAAGACGATTGCCGGAACGTGCAGCAGCGAGAGCTGCAGGTAGGTCATGTGGGCGCACCGCGGATCGATATCGATGCACGTGGCATGCATCGTCTGCTGATAGTTGCACCCGGCGTCGTGCAATGCGTCCGCCACCGCGACCACCATGCCGCCGCGCCGCAGGCGGGCTCCAGAACGGTCACGAAGCCGTCGCGCTCGATGTACGGATTGCCGTCACCGACATTCATTCGCGCCATCATGCGAGAGAGGGTATATGGCGTGAAAAACTGCCCCGCCCGCTCGTTGCCAAGGTCTAGCATCATGTAGGTCTGGCCAAGGATGTCGGCCAGACCGTCGCCGTTCGGTACCAGTCGCTGCACGCGATCCTCAAACGTCAGGGTAAGTGCGCCGAGCATTTGAGCAAACCGTGCCAGTTCCTCGCGGTCGTACTTCTTTGCAATCTCTAGATAGCGCTTCTCACGTTCCTCGAAGTGATGCCGATCAACGGCGTTGCTGATGGCCAGGGCCGACATCTCCACGAAGTCCGAGAAGAGGTCGTTTGTGCTGTGCCGATACCCGAAGGCCTTGAAGAGCGACAGCAACTCCTTATGGGGATCACTGGCATTGGCTTCGACCTTCCGCTTCGCGGCGCGGCTCATGGGCGCACCTCACGCAGAAACGGGTACGCAGTATGTGCTACGTGGGCACGATAGGAAGTTCTCAGGGGCATTTTCAATGGGCGTGGAGCCCGAGAAGCGCCCCTACCGGGAGCGATTCCCGGACGGGTGAGAAAGTTGGCTTCAGGCAGCGCCTGGGCCTCGGCGCTTAGTGATGGGCAATGGCAGCGTACATCGGCCTGAAGCCCATCGCCCACCAGATCGAGACTGGGTGATCAGGGAAATCCGGGATCGTTCTGCTGCAGAGACCTGCGGTACCTCCTCCGCCTCAACGGTGCCTGCGACAAGCTGATCTCGCCACTGACCTTGAAGCTTCAGCCAAGTCAGCTCCGCACGAGCGATCGTGTCCCAGCTTGAGGGCAGCCTCGACTCGGCGAAGACGGCCATACCAGAAGCCAACATGATGGCAACCACTTCGTGGTAGCGGCCGAAGTCGTGCGCGAAGCCTCGTCGCTCAAAGGTGAGCGCTGTCGGATCCGGATTGCCGAAGACGCGCCTAAGCAGGCGGATGTAGACAGCACACTCGAGGCGGGATTGAGCCTCATAGCCAGCTTGCCCGACCTGTGCGCAGGACTCGTCGGCGGGAACGGGCCCGACTTCGATGGTAAGGATGTTGAATTTGAACATGGCGTTTCCTGTGATAGGGAACGCCCCACCGGAGAGCGTTCCCCGGTGGGTAGTGGATGGCGGTTGGCAGTGAGACGGTCAGCCCGCGGAGGAAAGCCTCCGGCAAGGAATCAGCAGCTTCGCAAGCAGCCAGGTGATCAGCACCAGAAACTCGATTTCCGCAACGATATGCACTTGCATGGTAGCAAGGCGATCATCGCTGGTAGTGATAAGAAAGAAGAGGACCGCGAACAGGTTGATGACGGTCGCGAGAACAGCGATAGCGCTGATACGGGAAGTAATTCGCATGGGAAGGCTCCAAAAAAATGGGGCCTTCCCCCATTGGGAAAAGCCCCAATGGGTGGAAAAGAAGATGGCCGGTACGCCGGCAGGGTCGATGCGCTGAAAGCGCGGAAAAACGATCGGATGTTACAGCGAACTGCCACTCATGGACAAGCCCCCGACCGGCGCTTAGCCTGCCGCACGCCGCTGCGGCTTGCTTCCCGCAGACGGTTGATCACATCCCACCTGCGCAGGTCGACTTCCTCTGGGTTCTCCAGGTTCGAGTGGTCGAGCACCGGCCCATCGTCCCCGAACGCCTTATAGTCAGGAGGCAGTTTGCCTTCTTCCTTGAGCTTGGTAGCCTGCATCTTGGATAGCCCGTGACTGGTTTCGCTAATCGCGACATAGTCCCACCGCGCTGGCACGGCAGCCTCCGAGAACCAGGCCTCGCCCTCTCCTGCCGCCACGAGCGCCACGACGTCGTAAACGCTACCCGTCGGCGACGGCACGGCCCGCACCTCGAAGCGCAGCACCTCGCTCCGTGGATGCCAGAACACGCGGTCGAGATAGCGCTTGAATGTGAAGGCATCCAGGCGCGCAATCTCCCCGTACTGCGGATCCCCCGGCGGGATGAACTCGCACTCGCGTTTGGGTCGGGTGCCCAGCGAGACTTCGCGATACCTGGTGGAGCAGGGAGACGACATGGCATTTTCCGTAAAAGATGCCAAGAATTCTATCGTTTTCAGAGACAACTCGCGCCGCCAGCACCGCGAGAATGGTGTTTGGCGAACCTCGCGGCCGGCAGCCTTGACTTAGGGATGGTGCCGGTATCTCGGTCGTAGACTAATTCGATTCCTGCCATGCGCCTCACCCGATTCGAACGATACACCCCAATCGACGTCAACACCCGACGGCAGGCCGCCTTCGCGTGCGGGCGAAGAGGGGGTACGGGCCTCGCGCCATACGCGGGCGTAGAACTCACGCTGGCTGGCTTCGAACTTGTCGGCATGGTGCTGCCGCCGGCTGATCTCCTCGTCGGGGGTGTGCTGTTCGCTAGCCACGTGCCGGGAAAAAGCGGGCAGCGGTCGCGGTCGCGCTGCTTCCAACCCCAGATGCCGCCCGTGGACTGTGAGTCGAGAGCGATGGACGAGGACCTGTTCCAGAGAGCCGTTGAGCTCGTCCACCAGCACCGCGCCGCGTCGGTCGCGCTAATGCAGCGCCATCTGTGCGTCGGTGAGCAGGACGCGGAAGCACTACTGATGCGCATGGCTGCAGAAACGACCGCCGTGCGTAAAATGCAGAACGGCCTCTACCTCTATCTGCACGGCCCACTCGCTGAGGAGCTAGCCCAGCTCAATGGCTTTGCTCAAGACGTGTTGGACGCGCTTGCCAAGGACTGCCTCGACGTCGATCATCGTCGTGCGACGGCAATCCGCCACGGACTGGCTGAGGAGACCACCGTGTCAGCACCCTGCGGCGACCAGTGCCCCTGCGAGACGCTGTTCGATTTTCCGGTGAAGTGCTTTCGTGCCCGCGGCCTCTCGTCGGGCAGCACCGCTGCCAATGGGCCCGCAGCCCTTCAGACATCAACGATCTGAACCAAGTACATGGAGGTATCGTCGCCCTTCTCTCTGGGCCTTTCGCCAACGGACTTCGATGCCAGCGACCGCAGCGGAGTAAAAAGAAGCCGCATTCGTCCAGTTCCGGAATGGCCGCGTCGATTAGCGCCGACAGCCGGCGCCTTGTGCAAGTCCGCCTCAGGCACCTCCTCACTTGACTTCGAGAGACGCGCGCGCTACGCTGGTTCACTGTAGGCAGGTGTGGCGGCTGTCCAGGCCTGCGCCTTCAGCATCCAAAAATCCAAAGTCTGAACGGACCGATTCATGCCCTATTTATCCGAATGGATCCCCTCCAGGATGTCCGCGGCGCTGCTGAGCTGTTCCGGCAGGCAGACGGATTCCACATGCACGAGGCCCTGTACTGGATCAATCAACCTAGGTAGACATGCGACAGTTCGACGACAATCAATCCGAGTCCCCCGAGCCGGAGACCGTGCTGGCAATCCGCGGTGCGATCGCGACCGGCAGGATGGGCGGACCCATGGGCGATCCGGGAAACTGGCTCGTCGAATTCTGGCAGATCGGCCGGGCGCTTCGCGATCACAGCGAAATGCTGCACGGATTCCAGGGCACGGCGCGACGCGGCCTCCTCAGCACTTCGACCCGGTACCTGGCCATTAACGAGCCGGTATTCGAACAAACCAACGAGCCCTCCTGACGGGTAGCCGTCGCCGCAAGGCATAATTCGGCCGTCTCTTTCACTCTAATGTCTCCATGCCCAGCGGCCTGCTCAACTGTGCCCACTGTGACGGCGCACCCCTCTTCATTTCCGGGCGACTTCAGGCCGTCATCGTCTGCGAGGAATGTGGGATCTCAACCCCGCCTGTCCGCCTGGAATCGACCGACAGCGACGCCGCCTTGGCGCAGCTGAGCGCAACCTGGAATAGTCGGGTGGAACACCGACCTGCAGATCAGCAGACGATTTCCGCCCTCGCCCGGCGCGAGCTCACGTCGTCCGACATCCCTTACTTCCTGAACCTCCTCGCGTCGACCTCCGGAGACTGGCAGACGAGTGGACCGAAGTTTGCCGCCATGGCCGCGGCGTTGGCGCAGCCGGGGTTCCAGTTCAAGTACGTCTCGCCGCCCGAAGCCGTCCTGGAGGATGCCAGCCGCTACCGCAAGCTGGTCCGCCGCGCTAAGGTCATCTATATAGATGGCGCGCCCATGGTCCGGTTCGAGCACGTCCAGGCCCTGGCAGCGGCAATCGCCGAGGAAGCAAAGGCAGATGACGAATGGCCATTCTCCATTCTCGAAGAGTTCGTCGCGCGGGCGGTCGACAGCCTCCCCGATAGCTCGGAACCTTGACTTCGCGGGGCAAGCTGGAAGCTCTAGTTCGCCAAGACACCACCATGCTGCGACCGCTCGCCGGCGCAGCCCCCCCACCGCCGCGCCAACCGCCGACCCCATACAGCAGCTTGTCCGCACAGCCAGCGCCATGGTTGCGCTGGTTGCAGCGTACGCACGATAGGCACAGCTGGAGCGCTACAAGTCACCGACTTCGTAGTAACCGCCTTTTCCAGCCACCGCAGCAGGTCTCGTCCTCAATGCGCGGGCCGCCGTTCGGAACCGAATGTGGCCGGTGGCCCAAAGGCATACCAGACGCAATGCGTACTTCGAGCTCTGCTTCATTGGCCTCCAACCAGAAGGCGATAGAGCTTGGCACGGGAGATGCCGAGCTGTCGGGCGGCCTCAGCTTTGTTGCCGTTCGCACGTTCCAATGCTGCCTTGACGTCCGCAGCGGTCGGCTCGGGCCGCTTGAGGGAAAGCTGCGTCGAGTAGGTCGACAGATAGGCGTTCGCCTTCGTGGCTCGGCTGTGCCCGGCCGCTTCCACTACCTTGCGCATCGCCTCCCTGTGCGCCTGAACATCCTGCACGTTCCCACTGCCCTTCACCGCCGCGGCCCGGCCGCTCTCCCGCTCGTACATCTGTTGCAGGAACTGATGACGCAGCCCGTGCGCGGTCACGCCGTCGCCATTTTTGGTAACCCTATGCTTTTCCAGCACGGTGTAGAAGCGCCGGCGCCACCGGTTCTGGGTGTAGGTTGCTGGAATCAGTGTGCCTCGTTCCGGATTGGTCGTGTGGGCGAGTGTTGCCGCCCGCCCCAGCAATTCGTACTGCCAGCCGAACTCAATTGGGACCCGGCGGGGCCGCCCGCCCTTCGTGCCGTCATGGACGTGCAGCATCCCCGATGGCAGCACGTCCAAAGCCGGCCGCAACCTCCAGCTTTCCTTTGCCCGCAGGCCAAAGGCTGCCTCAAGCTTGAGCTGTAGCGCGACGTGCGCGTCCGTCATCTCGATCTCAGCGATCCGCGCTGCCGCATCAACACCCTGGCCTTCCCAGGAACGGTCCTCGCGCGCGATATAGGTACGCTTATAACCGGCTGGCCTCCGCACGTAGTCGTCGATCCGGCCGACCATGCTGTTCTTTCCCATCCACGACATCAGCGCACGCAGGTGCGTGACCCTGAGTTCCACCGTTCCCACGTTCAGCTTCCGGTCCTCCACCCAGTAGCGGACCAGCCAGCGGATGTGCTTCTGACGGATGCTGTAAGGCGAGGTCACGGCCATGCCACCGACACTGCGCAGTTCCACGAACATGGCGAGCAGGGCTTGCACGCGCTGGCGCTGCGACATCTGCGACAGCGATCTGCCGCTCACACGCGTTCCGCTATGCGGGAGGTGCAAATTATCCGCCGCCAGTACAGCAAATTCCGTCTTGAAACGCTCCGGCAGGTTGTATTGGTTAATGATGAGGCGCAGGTTGATAGTCTTGATCATTCGGCATTCTTGGACGTTTGCGTTCCGCGTACGCAGCGGCAGGCGAATGTCCCGCCATTGGATGCTGCCGCTCGTCGTTCTGGACAGCGCCGACCCCGATCCGGCATTGCCCCCTCGGTGCACCGGGATACCACCCCCGGCTTACCGGCCCACCCAGCCGGTCTCGCCACTACCTTCCTGTCCTTTAGCGATGCCAATCCGATCAGCCCTGAGCATGGAAGCAATGCGTCGTGACTGTCCGCTGTGCAGGTGCGGGCCCTCCCCTTGCACGCCGCTGCGCGGCCACCCTATCCGGCGCATCCTGTAATGCCAGTCCAGACAGCGCCAGGATCGGATCCTGAATGCCGCCCGCCGATGCCGTGATGGGTGATTACCTGTTGCGCCGTTTTGGTACCGGTAGCGCCCCCCGGGTCGATATTGCTCAGAAGCCTGCGTTAGCCGTCTTTCGGTACGCAAATAGCTCCCCGCCCCAAAGCCGGATCATCCCCGCCGCGGTGTGTCGGGCTTCGTGATCCGCGCCCAGCCATGCGGCTGCAAGGACGTCCGGCATTGGCGGAAATTCCACAGAGCACCTGTCCGGTGTCCGGCTTCGGAATTGTCCACACTACGATCTATTTTCACGAACAGACCGCCAATCGGCTTGGTATCGCGGTGTCCGGTGTCCTCACTATCCGACACGGTCCACTTGATTTGATTGAAAAAATGCCGGTTCAATTTCCGGCCTGAACAACTGGCGACCGCAAGGCCCGAGTGCGGGACTTGGGTGCTGGATTTGCTGCGCAATTGGCAGCGAGGTCGATGCGTCGGAGACGCTGTAGGTGCTCGAAGCATATACCAGGGATCCGCTGAACGGCAATGCTTGTCACTGCAATATCGCGAGCTTTCGGCGACTTGACTTTGATTTCGCGACGGTAGAGTGAGCTATGTCGATGTGCCACTGAATCCGATTTGCACGAAGCAAGACTGACAAAGTCCCACCAAGTACCAGATGCTCGCACCGACCAGAAGCGAGTCATTGGCACTGAGAGGTACCAAGTCCCACCTTCTCCGACTAAGACTAGTGGCACATCGCAGCATCCACCTCAATGAATCCTTCAAGGAGTGAGCAATGAAAATCTCGACCGTCGCAATCGACGTTGGCTACGGCAACACCAAATCCGCCTTTTCACTTGGCTCCGAAATCGCGACCAATATGTTTCCATCCCTGGCACCGGTTGCCGCTACGTCCTCCCTCACCGCGCACGCCGGTGGAATCTTCCGGGCACGCAACGTCGTGAATGTGGAGATCGACGCGCGCGGTATGAGGTCGGTCCCGATGTCTCGCTGAGCGCAGCGCACGTTCATACCGGGCGCTCGCTGTCCGAAGATTATGTGACGACGCCGAACTACGCTGCCCTACTCGCCGGCTCGCTGCATTACGCCAATGCCCTGGAAGTGGATCGGCTCGTCCTCGGCCTACCGGTCCACAATACCCAGAAATACGCTGCCTACCTCAAGGACCGTTTCACCGGCGCCCATGACTTTGGTTGGGGCGATGTCCAGATCAACAGCGTGCTTCCGTTACCGCAGCCGCTGGGCACCCTGATCACTTACATCCAGCAGAGCGGCAAAAAGTACGATCCTGACAACGCCTACCTGGTAATCGATGTCGGCTACTTCACGACCGACTGGGTGGTGGCGCGCGGCTACACCATGGACGACACCCGCAGCGGCGGCGCTCCCGGTGGCGCGGCACGCATATACCAGCAAGTGGCAAGCTTGATTTCGGCCGATCGTGGGCAACCCACTGACAGCATCGAGCGTATCGACAAGGCGATCCGCGAAGCCAGGCCCATGGTGTTCTACGGTCAGGATCTGGACGTTTCGCCCTACCTGGCAGAGGCGATGGCCGTCACCCACCAACCCATCAAGGAAATACAGGCACGCGTCGGCCGCGCCGAAGACATCCGGGCCATCATCCTGACCGGCGGCGGCGCCCAACTCTACGCCCCGACAATCCGTGCCGCCTTTCCACTCAACGTGATCCACATCATGGATGCGCCGTGCCTCGCCAACGTCCGCGGCTTCCACGCCATCGGTTCCGCGCGGCAACTCGCCAAGGCGGCCTGATGATGCCGGCCATGGACAAGCTGCAGATGACCGTAACTCTGTCCGCCGACTCGGCTCCCGATCTGCTCGCCTACCTGCGGCAGGTCCCGGGAGCCCGGGAGCGGGCTTTCATGCTAAAGCTACTTGCGCAGCGAGGGCTGCAGCTAGTGCTCACCTCTGGTCCAGACACGCTGCTGCGTCCGCCCGCCGCAACGTCCATCCCTGCCATTGCACAAGCATCATCGGACCGACCTCTGCTGGATCGACATGACCAATCGCCGGCGAGTGAACCGGACGTAATCGCGCCATCCCCTGTGGTGGCCGCGATCGCGCGGTCGTTTGAACGGCCGCTTGCTGTGGCAAGGCCACAGCAAGCGCCATCGCCGACACTGCAACCACTATCGGCGTCAGCCCCCGCACCGGTATCGGTTCCCGCCGCCGCCGACCCCGATCCGCTCGCCTGCCTGGATCTGCGCGCGCTCAATGACGCCATGGCGAGATTCGGATGAGCGGAAGGCCGCGGATTTCGCGGCGCTTGACTATCGCACCTCGTGTGGCAACCTGATATCGCAAAGCAACAATAGAAGGATACCGAGCCATGTTCGAATACCTGTCCACCACTCAAGGCATCAGCCGCTTTGTCTTCACTGTCCTCATTGGCTGGTGCCTTCTGGAGGCCGCTCTGGCCGTCTACAACGGCGTCAAAGGCCGAAAGCGTAGCTGATATCCCCGGACAAAAAAAATAGCCCAGCGTTTGTGAACTGAACCCCAGAAGTTGGACGGTTCGAGAAGACTAGGCTTGCAAGGCTGAGTCCTGTATTGCACGGGGCTCAGCCCTTTTAGTTTCAGTCGGATACGTTCGTGGTTGTAGTAGTGGATGT
>LRMT01000024.1 GCA_001725945.1 Cupriavidus sp. UYMMa02A
CGTCAGCGCTTCCTGACGGAGATGGAAAAGGTTGTGCCGTGGTCGCGGCTGATAGCGGCGGTCGAGCCGTATTACCCCAAGGGCAAACGCGGGCGGCCCCCGATCGGACTTGAGCGGATGCTGCATCTATTTCCTTCAGCAGTGGTACGGGCTGTCGGACGAAGCGCTGGAAGACGCGCTGTATGACAGCATGGCAATGCGCGCGTTGCCGGGATCGACTTGGCGGTCGAAGCAGTGCCGGATGCGACCACGCTGCTGAAGTTTCGCCGCTTGCTCGTCGAGCATGAGCTGACGCGAAAGCTGTTCGACGAGATCGGCACCATGCTGTGCGAGCGTGGGCTGATGATGAAAGAAGGCACGATTGTGGATGCCACCATCATCGAAGCGCCACCGTCGACCAAGAACAAGGACAAGACCCGCGATCCGGAGATGCACCAGACCAAGAAAGGCAATGAGTGGCACTTTGGCATGAAAGCGCATGTCGGCGTGGACGCGGCTTCGGGGCTGGTGCACAGCGTGGTTGGCACAGCCGCCAACGAGTCGGACGTGTCGCAGGCACATGCCTTGCTTTGCATGGCCACGAGGATCATGCGTTTGCTGACGCGGGGTACACAGGTGTAGAGAAGCGCCACGAGATGCAAGGCAAGTCCGTGAAATGGCAGGTGGCCATCAAGCGCGGCAAGATCAAGGCGATGCGTGATGGCGCTCTCAAGGACTTGTTGACCGCGGTCGAGCGGACGAAGGCCCAGATTCGAGCGCGGGTCGAACATCCGTTCCATGTCATAAAGAATCTGTTCGGGCATCGCAAGGTTCGCTACAAGGGCCTGGTCAAGAACACGACGCAGTTGTTCAGTTTGTTTGGTCTGGCGAATCTGGTGCTTGCCAGGAAGCAGTTGTCGGCC
>LRMT01000025.1 GCA_001725945.1 Cupriavidus sp. UYMMa02A
CAACCCAAGCCGCAGGTCGCGGGCAGCCACCAGCAGCAACGCCACGAACGCGCCGAGGCCGAGCGCGTATGCGGCCCAGGCCGACACCGGCGGCGCGCCGATATCGCGGCGCAGTACCCGCAACGGCGCCACGCGCGTCAGCGCAAGCAGCGGCGGCAAGGCAAAGCCCGCCAGCAGCACGAGACCCGCCAGCACGCCGACCAGCGCCGGCAGCAGCGAGGGTTGCGGCAGCGACACCTGCAACAGCCCGCCCAGCGACAGCAGCAGCCCGTAGTGCGCCAGGTAGCCAAGCGCCACGCCCACCACGGCGCCGGCCGCCCCGAGCAACAGGAATCGATGCCGAAGGCCGCCAGGATCTGCCGGCGCGACAGCCCCATGCATTTGTACACGGCACAGGCGTCGGTATGCCGCTGCATATAGCGGCGCGCCGACATGGCGATCGCCACCGCGGCGATCATCGAGGACAGCACCGCGACCAGCGACAGGAAGCGCTCGGCGCGGTCCAGCGTGGCGCGCATCTGCGGCTGCCCCGATTCGAGCGATTCCACGCGCGTATTGCGCAGCTTGAGGCGCTCGATCTCGTCACCCGCCCAGCGCTGGTACGCCTTGCCCGCGGCGTCCGGGCCCGCGACCAGCAATCGGTAGCTCACGCGGCTGCCCCAGCCGATCAGGCCGGTGCTGTCGAGGTCCGACAACGGCATCAGCACGCGCGGCGCGAAATTCATGAAGCCCGCGCCGCGGTCCAGTTCCTGCGTCACGATGCGTTCGATGCGGAACGTGCGGCTGCCAAGCTGAAGCGCATCGCCGACGCGCAGCCCCAGCGCGCCGAGCAGCGACTCGTCCACCCAGACCGTGCCAGGAGCCGGAATGCCTTCGGCGGCCTGCTCCGGCCCACCGGGCGCGGCGGCTACCTTCAGCTTCCCGCGCAGCGGATAGCCGGGGCTGACCGCCTTCAGTGCGGTCAACTGGCTGGGTGCCTCGGCACCGGCCGGCGCGCCTGACCGGCGCGCAGTCGCCATGCTCGGAAAGGTCACCGTATGCGCAACCGCCAGACCGGCCTGCGCCGCACGGCTGGAAAAGGCGGCGTCGAACGGATGGTCGGACACCAGCAACACATCGGCCGCGATCATCTGGCGTGCATCGCGCTCGAGGCCCAGGCGCATGCGGTCGGCCAGGAAGCCGACGCTCGTCAGCGCCGCGACCGCCAGCACCAGCGCAAACAGCAGCAGGTAAAGCTCGCCGGCCAGCCAGTCGCGCCGGGCCATGCGCAATGCCTGGCGCCAGGCGGAGAATCTCCGCCCTTGCGACACGGATTTTGCGATGGCTTGGGAAACGGCGGAAGCGGGCTCGGTTGGCATCAGGTCTTGGTTCCAGTCACGTTCGCTGCGCTGCCGGCAACGTGGCCGGGCAGCATGGGTTCGGGAGGCAGTCAGGTCCGTTTGACGGGCGGGCCTGTCCGGTTGCGCAAGGTCGCATGCAGCCGGCGCACCGCGCGCCACAGCTTGGGCAGCAGCCAGATGGTCATCAACAGGAAGACCGCCAGCAGGACCAGGAACAGCACCGGCAGGAAAAAGGCCAGCAACAGGCTGCCGGTTGCCGTCACGTCCTCAGTGAATGAGGCCGCCCAGTTCGAAAACGGTTCCGGCGAGACATTGATCAGCGCGCGCGTGCCGGCTTTCGCGACATGGGCCGTGCCGGCAAGGGTCCCACCGACCAGGCCGGCCGCAACCATCCATTGCGGGTCCATCTGACCGAACGCCGCCGCGGCAAGGATCGCGCCCGCCGGAATGCGCACGAAGGTATGGATGCCGTCCCAGATGGAATCGAAGCCCGGAACTTTGTCGGCAATGAACTCCGCCAGCGCGAGCACGGCTGCCACGCCGATCACCCACCACGATTCCAGCGCCTGCAGTCCTGGCGGCAAGTGCAGCCAGCCCAGCCGCGACAGCACCCCCGCGGTCAGGACAGCCAGATAAAGACGAAAGCCGCTGGCCCAGGACATGCCTGCGGCGAGCGCGGCGGTTTCCAGCATGAGACTCCTTGCGATGGCGGGCCGATGTGCAGGCCATCGCAAGGAGTGTAGCGCGAACACCGCGCCGGCAATCAGGCCAGCGCGATGAGCGGCTCAACTACCCTCTTTTCCGTCGGGTCCGAACCAGGGCAACGCTTCCTGCGGCGTAAGGATGCCGGCCGGCTCGGCCATGCTATAGCCCGGCAATGCTTCGATGCGATGCGCAAAAGCGGGATCGGCCAGCAAGGCGAGCAGGCCCGACATCCAGCCCGCGGTCTGGTCGTTCTTGCGCAGTGCCAGGTAGTACGCCTCGCGCGTGAGCGGCACGAAGCCCAGGCCCAGCGCCTCGGCATTCATGCGCAATCCGAAACCGACTTGCGCGCGCCCGGCATGGACCGCTTCCGCCACCTTTTCGTTGCTGAACTCGGGTTCTTCGTAGCCGGCGATCTGGTCCGGATAGAGTCCCTGCGCGGCCAGAAGCTGGTCGAACAGCATGCGCGTACCGGAGCTGCGCTGCCGGTTGACGAATCGCGCCCGGGTCCGCACCAGGTCACGAAGGTCGTGGATTCCGGCGGCAAGGTCCGGCGCCACGATCAGGCCCTGCTCACGCCACGCCAGCCGCAGCAGCCGCACCGAGGCCGGACGCAGCCACTTGCGCAGTGTGAGGTGCGCCACGGAGCCGGCAGTCTGCACCGGCGACACATAGAAACCGGCCAGTTCCGACTGCCGCTCCTGGAGACAGATCAACCCTTCCACGCTGCCGCAGAACACGGTGTCGAGCTGCAAGCCCGAGGGCTGCCCCTTGAGTGCACCGGCCAGGACCTCGATGGCCGGGTCGTGGCTGCCGGAAAAATGCACGCAGGTCTGGGGCTGCACGGCGTCGTCAAGGTCGGCGATGAATTCGGCCATGGCGCGCTGCACGGCCGGGTCGATGGTCTCGCGCAGGCGCATTTCCGCGCGCAACAGCCGCTCGCCGAAACGCGTGAGCGAGGCACCCCGGCCGCGCTCCATATCGAGCAAGGAGCGGCCCAGCATGGCCTCCCAGGCGCGCATCACGCCCCAGGCATGACGGTAGGACAAGCCGATTTCGCGCGCTGCGCGATGCAGCGACCCGGTTTCCCGCACGGCCTTGAGCAGCTGGAACACCTTGCCGTTGGCGCGCGGGTTGTCATCCGCAGCAATCACCGGAAACAGATCAAAGCGGAAGGTCATATGTTCCGCCTTGCATATTTACATGTTCAATCGGCTTCGCTGACAATGAATCACCCCGTTTTTCATGTAGTTTTCCGGCATTCTCCATGACCCGCCAGGGTGTGGCAATTATGTTTATAAGAACATAACTCAAGGAACCACACATGTCACGAACCGCACTTCCTCAGCGCCCGATCATGGCCGGCATTGCCTGCCTGCTGGCGTTTTCCGCCGCGCAGGCGGGCGAACTGAAGCTTGCCACCACCACCAGCACGGAGAACTCCGGACTGCTCAGGTTCCTGTTGCCGAAGTTCGAACAGAAGACCGGCGTGAATGTGAAGGTCATTGCCGTCGGCTCGGGCAAGGCCATGAAGATGGGCGAGATGGGTGATGTGGACGTGCTGCTCGTGCATGCGCGCAAGCTGGAAGACGCGTTCATGGCGGCAGGCTACGGGGTCAATCGCCGTGACGTGATGTACAACGATTTCATTGTCGTGGGTCCCGCGAATGATCCGGCGGGCATCAAGGGCGGCAAGGATGTGCTGGCGGGCTTGCGCAAGCTGGCCAGCAGCGGCAGCAAGTTCATCTCGCGCGGGGACAACTCCGGCACGGACGTGATGGAGAAGGATTACTGGAAGCAGCTTGGCATCGAACCGAAGGGACAGCCCTGGTATGTCAGCGCTGGCCTCGGCATGGGCGAAGTGCTGACCATGGCCGCGCAGATGCCGGGATATACGCTATCGGACCGCGCCACCTACGGCGCCTATCGCGCCAAGACCGGCCTGGCCATTGCCGTGCAGGGAGATCCGAAGATGTTCAATCCGTACGGGATCATCGCGGTCAACCCGGCCAGGCACGCGGGCACAAACTACGCCGACGCGATGAAGCTGGTGGAGTGGATCACCTCGCCGGAAGGCCAGCAGGCGATTGCCAGCTATAAGGTCAAGGACGAGCAGCTGTTCTTCCCGGACTACAACGGCACGCAAGCCAGCAAGTAAGGCGGCCAGCGGCACCACCTCGGATCAGGGCAGCCGTGCGCTGACCTTTCTCTTGTCAGCCCGCCTCCGCCTCCAGCTTCGGCAGGTGTGGCAAATCCGCAGCCACCTCGGCGATCATCCTGCGCATCCACATCACATCAGGCGCCGCATGACACCGCTCATGCCAGAGCTGGTAGAAGCGCATGCGCGGGAATGAGACCGGAGAGGGCACCATTCGAATCGGCAGATACTGCGCATAGTGCGCAGCAAACTGCCGCCCGGTAGTGAACACCATATCGGTTTTGATCAACACATACGGCACGAGCCCAAAATACGGCAGTGTCACCTGAATATTGCGCTTGTAGCCCTGCTCCGCCAGCGCCTGGTCGATCATGCTGCGCTGCATCGAAGCATAGGGCGCGGGTGCAAGATGAGGCATCTCCAGATAGTGCTTGAGCGTCAGCCCCTTGCGCGCCAAGGGATGCTGCGCGCCCAGCATGCAGACCACCTCGTCGTCGAACAGCGGCGAGATATGCAGATGCTCGGGCGGCGACAGCCAGTTGCCGATGACGATGTCCAGCTGCCCCTGCTCCAGATCTTCAAGGAAATCACCCGACGAAGTCATCGGATGCACAAACAGCTTGGCCCCCGGCGCCAGCCGGCGTATGCGCTCGGAGATATGGGCAGGAAGAAAGCATCCAGGTAGTCCGGCGCGCGAGGTGGAAGGTGCGCGTGGTGGTGGCCGGATCGAACTGCTGCGGCGGCCGCGCGATGCGGTCCATCGCCGCCAGGCTCTGCTCGGCCAGCGCCAGCAGCTCGCGGCCGCGCTCGGTCGGCACCATGCCGCTTTTGCCCCGCACCAAAATAGCGTCGCCGGTGATCTCGCGCAGGCGCTTGAGCGTATTGCTGATGGCCGGCTGGGACTGGCCCAGGCGCACGGCCGTGCGGGTCACGCTCTGCTCGGTCAGCAGGGTGTGGAGCACCCGCAGCAAATAGGTATCGAGATGGTCGCGTCCGTGCATGGCAATAGGCGCCCTGCCGGCGTGCGGCCGGGAGGCTGGCGTGGGGGAAGGGAACGGCGCATAGTGTATGTCACGCAACCCGCCATTGGTCAATCCGCCGTGATAAGGGGACGGCGGACGCCCTTGAACGGGCATCCTGATGGGGCATATCACCTGGGCCGAATATTGCATGAATCGCGCCGGTGCTATGTTTGCGCCATCACAGAACGAGATAAAGACCATGGAGACGCAAACCATCCGCTTTTTCCACCGCGGCCAGGTCAGGGAAGTATCCGACGCCCCCGTTACCCGCACCGTGCTGCAGTACCTGCGCGAGGACGTACGCTGCACCGGCACCAAGGAAGGCTGTGCCGAAGGCGACTGCGGTGCCTGCACTGTCGTGATCGGCGAGCTGCAGGACGGCGGCGATGTCGAATTCAAGGCCGTCAACGCCTGCATCCAGTTCCTGCCCACGCTCGACGGCAAGGCGCTGATCACCGTCGAGGACCTGCGCCAGGCCGACGGCACGCTGCACCCGGTGCAGGAAGCCATGGTCGAGTGCCACGGCTCGCAATGCGGGTTCTGCACCCCTGGCTTCATCATGTCGCTGTGGGCGCTGTACCAGCAGCACACCCCGGGCGGCGAGGCGCCGGCGCGCCAGACCATTTGCGACGCGCTGACCGGCAACCTGTGCCGCTGCACGGGCTACCGCCCGATCATCGACGCCGGCGAGCGCATGATGGCCCTGCCCGCGCCGCAGGCGAGCAAGCTCGATCCGAAGCAGATCGCCGACACGCTGCGCAATCTCAAGCGCGGCGAGACCTTCCGCTACAGCGCGAAAGGCCAGAATTTCTTCGCGCCACGCACGGCAGCCGAGTTCGGCGCGATCAAGGCGGCCGAGCCCGGCATCCGCATCCTGGCCGGCAGCACCGACGTGGGCCTGTGGGTGACCAAACAGTTCCGCGAACTGGGCAACCTGCTCTATATCGGCCAGGTGGAAGACCTGCAATCCGTCACTGAACGCGACGGCATGATCGAGATCGGCGCCGGCGTGACGCTGGAGAAAGCCTACGCGGCGCTGACCGCCGCGCACCCGGAACTGGAAGAGATGTGGAAGCGCTTCGCCTCGCTGCCGATCCGCAATGCCGGCACGCTCGGCGGCAATATCGCCAACGGCTCGCCGATCGGCGATTCGATGCCGGCCCTGATCGCGCTCGGGACTGAAGTGGTGCTACAGCACGGCGAAACGCGCCGCACACTGCCGCTCGAAGATCTGTACCTGGCCTACCAGAAGACGGCCATGGTCGAGGGCGAATTCGTCGCCGCGCTGCGCGTGCCGGTCAAGGGCCCGCAGCACTTCAGGACCTACAAGCTGTCCAAACGCTTTGACGAGGATATTTCCGCCGTGTGCGCCGCATTCGCCATCACGGTCGAAAACGGTGTGATCACGCAGGCGCGTGTCGCATTCGGCGGCATGGCCGCCACGCCCAAGCGGGCTGCCGCGACCGAGGCTGCGCTCACCGGCCAGCCGTGGAACGAAGCGACCGCCCGTGCTGGCATGGCCGCGCTGTCGCAGGACTACTCGCCGCTGAGCGACATGCGTTCGACTGCCTCCTACCGCACACGCGGGGCGGCCAACCTGCTGTACCGCTTCTGGCTGGAGACGCGCGCCGATGCGCTGCCCGCATCCGCCGTCAACGTCCGCGCGATTGGCGCTGGCGCCACTGCAACCGTCACGGCCTGAGGAGAGATCGGCATGAACAAGCAAACCGAACCCTTCCTGCTCGACGCCAGCGTGGCCGACGAGGCCGTGCCGCAGGTGGGCATTTCGCGCCCGCATGAATCGGCGCACCTGCACGTGGCAGGCACCGCCACCTATACCGACGACATTCCGGAACTGGCCGGCACGCTGCACGCGGCGCTCGGCATGAGCAGCCGCGCCCACGCCCGCATCAAGTCGATCTCGCTCGACAAGGTGCGCGCGGCGCCCGGCGTGGTGGCCGTGCTGACCGTGGACGATATTCCCGGCGTCAACGACTGCGGCCCGATCATCCACGACGACCCGATCCTGGCGCGCGATGTGGTGCAGTTCATCGGCCAGCCGATCTTCGTGGTGGTCGCCACCTCGCACGACGCGGCGCGCCGTGCGGCACGCCTGGGCGCGATCGACTATGAAGACCTGGCGCCCGTGCTCTCGCCCGAGGCCGCTCACGCGGCGGGCAGCTACGTGCTGCCGCCGATGCACCTGACCCGTGGCGAGCCGCAGCGGCATATCGCCGCGGCCGCGCACCGCGACACGGGCAATATCCGCCTTGGCGGGCAAGAGCAGTTCTACCTGGAAGGCCAGATTGCCTACGCGGCGCCGCGCGAGAACGACGGCATGCATGTATGGTGCTCGACCCAGCACCCGACCGAGATGCAGCATGCCGTGGCTCATATGCTGGGCTGGCACGCGCACCAGGTGCTGGTGGAATGCCGCCGCATGGGGGGCGGCTTCGGCGGCAAGGAATCGCAGTCGGCCATGTTCGCGTGCTGCGCAGCGCTGGCGGCGTGGAAGCTGCTGTGCCCGGTCAAGCTGCGTCCGGACCGCGACGACGACATGATGATCACCGGCAAGCGCCACGACTTCGTGTTCGACTACGAAGTCGGCCATGACACGGAAGGCCGTATCGAAGGCGTGAAGATCGACATGGTGTCGCGCGCCGGATTCTCCGCCGACCTGTCCGGCCCGGTGATGACCCGCGCGATCTGCCACTTCGACAATGCCTACTGGCTGCCGAACGTGCAGATCGACGGCTACTGCGGCAAGACCAACACGCAAAGCAATACCGCGTTCCGCGGCTTCGGCGGCCCGCAAGGCGCGTTCGCGATCGAGTACATCCTCGACAACGTGGCGCGCAATGTCGGCAAGGATTCGCTCGAGGTGCGCCGCGCCAATTTCTACGGCAAGACCGAGCGCAATGTCACGCCGTACGGCCAGACCGTAGAAGACAACGTCATCCACGAGCTGATGGACGAACTGGTAGCCACCAGCGAATACCGCGCCCGGCGCGAGGCTACGCGCGCGTTCAACGCGACAAGCCCGATCCTGAAGAAGGGCATCGCGATCACGCCGGTGAAATTCGGCATCTCGTTCAACGTCGCCCACTACAACCAGGCTGGCGCGCTCGTGCATGTGTACAACGACGGCTCGGTGCTGGTGAATCACGGCGGCACCGAAATGGGCCAGGGCCTGAACACCAAGGTGGCGATGGTGGTCGCCCACGAACTCGGCATCCGCATGGAGCGCGTGCGCGTGACCGCGACCGACACCAGCAAGGTGGCGAATACGTCGGCGACGGCAGCGTCGACCGGCGCCGACCTGAACGGCAAGGCCGCGCAGGACGCCGCACGCCAGATCCGCGAGCGCCTGGCTGCCTTCATCGCCCGCAAAGCGGGCGTTGAAGCCGATACCGTGCGCTTCAATGACGACCTCGTCATCGCCGGCGAACTGCGCGCGACGTTCGGCGACCTGGCTCGCGAAGCCTACGTCGCGCGCGTGCAGCTGTGGTCCGACGGCTTCTACACCACGCCCAAGCTGCACTGGGACCAGAAAAAGCTGCATGGCCGGCCGTTCTATTACTTCGCCTACGGCGCGGCCTGCTCCGAAGTGCTGGTCGACACGCTGACCGGCGAATGGAAGCTGCTGCGCGCCGACGCGCTGCACGATGCGGGCAAGTCGCTGAACCCGGCCATCGATATCGGCCAGGTGGAAGGCGCCTTCATCCAGGGCATGGGCTGGCTGACGACCGAGGAGCTGTGGTGGAACCAGGACGGCAAGCTGATGACGCATGCCCCGTCCACCTACAAGATCCCGACGATCAACGACTGCCCCGAAGCGTTCAACGTGCGCCTGTTCCAGAACCAGAACGTGGAAGACAGCATCCACCGCTCCAAGGCTGTGGGCGAACCGCCGCTGCTGCTGCCGTTCTCGGTGTTCTTCGCGATCCGCGACGCGATCGCTGCCGTGGGGGACTACCAGGTCAACCCGCCGCTGCGCGCGCCGGCTACCAGCGAAGCCATCCTGGACGCTGTGGAAGCCGTGCGCGAAGCTGCCGCACAGCCGGCCTGACGCGCGCGCTGCCGGGCTCGCCGGACTTCCCCCCTTGATCGCCCTGGGCGGACAAGGGGCCGGCCGCCCGCGCAGGTGCGCGCCACCTCGCCGACAGGCAACCATCGACCACAGCACTGACAACGAGACCGGCGCCAGCCGGCGTCACCGACAAAGGCCCCGACATGCAGGACGCACCGCTCAAACCCTTCCGCTTCGCCGACGCCGCGCGCATGGTACGCACCGGCGTGCCGGTGGCGATGGTCACCATCGTCGAAGTCAAGGGCTCCGCGCCGCGCGAGCCGGGCATCCGCATGTTGGTCAGCGCCAACGACCTGGTCGGGACCATCGGCGGCGGACATCTCGAATGGCGCGGCATGGATATCGCGCGCGCCATGCTGAACGAGGGCAAGGAGCAGCGCCGCATCGAGCGCATTCCGCTGGGCCCGGCACTCGGACAGTGCTGCGGCGGCGTGGTCCAACTGGCGTTCGAAGTCCTGGGCCAGGAAGACCTGGGCTGGCTGGATGCCGTGGAGGCCGCTTTTGCCGCGGGAAAATCGCTGCAACGCACGGTGCCGGTCCGCGGTGCCGTGGCCGCCACGGAAAGCCGCGCGGTGCTGCCTTCCGTCACGCTGGCAGCGGATGGCTCATGGACCGACACGCTGGTGCCCGAAGACATGCATGTGGTGCTGTTCGGCGCGGGCCACGTCGGCCACGCGCTGGTCAAGGTGCTGGCCAACCTGCCCTGCCGCGTGCACTGGGTCGACGAGCGCGACACGCTGTTCCCGGCCGGACTGCCCGACAACGTCGAAGCCGAGGCCAGCGACACACCCGAAGCGGTGGTCGCGCAGGCGCCGCAGGCAGCTATTTCCTGGTCATGACGCATAGCCACGCGCTGGACCAGACCCTGTGCGAGGAGATCTTCCGGCGCACGGACTTCGCCTACTTCGGCCTGATCGGCTCCAAGACCAAGCGCGCGCGCTTCGAGCACCGGCTGGAAGACCACGGCGTCGACCCGGCCCGGTTCCCGGAAATGACGTGTCCGATGGGGGTATCGGGGATCACCGACAAGGCTCCGGCTATGATTGCGGTAGCCATCGTCGCCCAGTTGCTGCAGGTCCGCGACCAGCGCATCGCCGCGCTGCACGCGAGCCAAGGGGAGACGGTGCATCCGTAACCAAAAGACCGAGGCCCCACATGACCATCGATGCCGCGCTGGCGGACAAGATCCGCCGTACTCCAAAGGCCGAACTGCACGTGCATATCGAAGGCACGCTCGAACCCGAGCTGATCTTCCGGCTGGCCCAGCGCAATCAGGTGAGCCTGCCCTACCCGAGCGTCGAGGCCCTGCGCGCGGCGTACGCGTTCACCGACCTGCAGTCGTTCCTAGATATCTACTACGCGGCGCCAGCGTGCTGCTGACCGAAGAGGATTTCTTCGACATGACGATGGACTACGTCAAGCGCGCCGTCGCCGACAACGTCCGCCATGCCGAGATCTTCTTCGACCCGCAGACCCATACCGCACGCGGCGTCCCGATCGGCACGGTGATCGACGGCATCGCCGACGCACTGGCCCAGGCGCGCACCGAATACGATTTCTCGAGCAGCCTGATCCTCTGCTTCCTGCGCCACCTGTCGGAAGATGACGCGTTCGCCACGCTGGAGTCCGCGCTGCCCTACCGCGACCGCTTTGTCGGCGTCGGGCTGGATTCCTCGGAAAAGGGCAACCCGCCCGAGAAATTCGCGCGCGTGTTCGCGCGTGCCCGCGAGCTCGGCCTGCACCTGGTGGCCCATGCCGGCGAGGAAGGGCCCGCGCAGTATGTCAGCGACGCGCTGGACATCCTCAAGGTCGAGCGCATCGACCACGGCGTGCGTTCGATCGACGATGCCGCGCTGATCGAGCGCCTGGCGCGCGAGCGTGTCGCGCTGACGGTATGCCCGCTGTCGAACCAGAAGCTCAAGGTGCATCCGGACCTGAGCAAGCATCCGCTCAAGCGCATGCTCGATGCCGGCGTCGTGATCACGCTGCATTCGGACGACCCGGCCTACTTCGGCGGCTATATGAATGCCAACTGGGAAGCCACGTTCGCGGCGCTGCCGCTTGACGCGGCCGACGCCCACAAGCTCGCGCGCAACAGTTTTGAAGCGGCCTTCCTGCCCCCGACGCAGAAGGCCGAGTTCCTGGCGGAAGTCGACCACTTCTGGTCGGCCACGCCGACCATCCCGCCCGTGACCGGCCCCCGCGGCCTGAGCGCGCATACCAATAGCCCGGCCCTGCGCGTGCGCGCAGGCCGGCCCAGAGAGGCAGACCATGACCGACCACTCCCCCCGACTCCGTCCATTACCCGCGCGATCCGCGGCCGCGTGCTGCATTTCCTGCACGACCCGCAGTTCCACGAGGACGCCTATCAGTATTGGGAGGATGGCCTGCTGATCGTCACTGCCGGGCGCATCGTCGCCGCCGGCGACTACACGGCGCTGGCTCGCGCATCCCGGCTGGCGCGGAGGTGATTGACCATCGCGGCAAGCTGATCGTGCCGGGCTTCATCGACACCCACGTGCACTACCCGCAGACGGACATCATCGCTTCGCCGTCGCCGGGCCTGCTGCACTGGCTGGACACTTACACCTTCCCCGAAGAGCGCCGTTTCGCCGAGCCCGAATACGCGCGCGCGGTGGCCGGCTTCTTCACCGACGAACTGCTGCGCAACGGCACCACCAGCGCGGTGGTCTGGAGCACCGTGCACAAGGCCTCGGCCGAGGCACTGTTTGCCGAGAGCGAGCAGCGCAACCTGCGCATGATCACCGGCAAGGTGATGATGGACCGCAACTGTCCCGAATTCCTGCGCGACACTGCCGAAACCGGCGCGCGTGATTCAGCCGACCTGCTGTCGCGCTGGCATAACAAGGGCCGGCTCGCCTACGCGATCACGCCGCGCTTCGCGCCGACGTCGACCGAAGCGCAGCTCGCCGCCTGCGGCGAACTGGCCAAGGCCTATCCGGATGCGTTCATCCAGACGCACGTTGCCGAGAACCGCGACGAGGTGAAATGGGTGGCCGAGCTGTTCCCGGATGCGCGCAGCTACCTGGACGTGTACGACCGCTATGGCCTGCTGCGCCCGGCGCGTTCTACGGCCACGCGATCTACCTCGATCAGGACGACCGCCGGCGCCTGGCCGACAGCGGCGCCGCGGTGGCGCATTGCCCCACCTCGAACCTGTTCCTCGGCAGCGGCTTCTATGACTTCCACCAGTCGGACGCCAACCGCCTGAACGTGACGCTGGCCACCGACGTGGGCGGCGGCACTTCGTTCTCGATGTTCCGGACCATGAACGCCGCGCACAAGGTCGCGCGCATGGGCGGCTACCACCTGACCGCGCTGCGGATGTTCTACCTGGCCACCCGCGCGGCCGCCGAGGCGCTGGGCTGGTCCGACCGCATCGGCAGCTTCAGCGAAGGCTGCGAGGCCGACTTCATCGTGCTGGACCCTCAGGCCACGCCGCTGATCGCGCGCCGCAGCGGCCGTTCCGAGTCACTGGAAGAGCAATTGTTCGCGTTTGCCATGCTCGGAGACGACCGTGTCATCGACAGCGTGTATGTGATGGGCGAAGCCGTGCAGACGCCAGTCATGTGACGTTTGTCACACCTGCGGCGGTGCAACGCCGCCGCAGGTCGCTAATACTCGGGAGCGCTCCGGCACGGATTGACGGCGGTCAAGACTCGTACCGGCAAAGCGCTCTAACCTTTGCGGTTCCGTTGCCGGCCATGCACAGGCCATACGGCAACGCCCAGCAACCAGAAGGTTTCCATGAGCACCCACGCTGCCACGCATCCCGAGGTACCGCTTCAAGCACCGGCGCCTGCCGACCAGCCGTTTCCCGAACCGATTGCCCCCGACCGGCCGATGCCATCGCGCAAGATCATCCGCGGCTGGCTGATCCCGCTCGGCCAGCGCAGCACGCCACGCGCGCTGGCGCTGTTCGCTTTCGACTACATCCTGTTCGCGGCCACGCTGGCCGGCGTGGTACTGGCCTCGCACTGGGCCGCCAAGCTGGGCCTCGGTGTGCTGGCTGGCCTGATCATCGCGCGCCTGTTCATCATCGGCCACGACGCCTGCCACCAGAGCCTGACGCCGCGCCGGGGCCTGAACAAGTGGCTGGGCCGGCTGACCTTCCTGCCGTCGCTGACGCCCTACAGCCTGTGGGAAGTCGGCCATAACGTCGTCCACCACGCTACACCAACCTGAAGGCTTCGACTTCGTCTGGGCGCCCTATTCGCTCGAAGAGTTCCGCGCGCTGCCGCGCTGGCGCCGCGTGATGGAACGCATCTACCGCACCGGCTTCGGCCCGGGCCTGTACTACCTGATCGAGATCTGGTGGCTCAAGCTGTTCTTCCCGAGCAAGCGCCAGATGGCCACGCGCCGGCCCATCTTCATGGCTGACTGCGCACTGGTTGCCGCCTTCGGCGCCGCATGGATCGGCGCGCTGGTCTGGGCGGCGCTGGCTACCGGGCAATCGGCATGGATGATGGTGGGTGCCGGCTTCGTGCTGCCGTTCCTGGTCTGGAACGCGACGGTCGGCTTCGTGCTGTACGTGCACCACACCCATACCAGCGTGGCCTGGTACGACACCAAGACGATGTGGGCCAAGGCCCAGCCGTTCGTCTCGACCACCGTGCACCTTCGCTTTCGCCACGGCATCGGCGCCGCGCTCCATCACATCATGGAACACACCGCGCACCACGTGGACATGAGCGTGCCGCTGTACCGCCTGAAGCGCGCCCAGGCGCTGCTCGAACACGCGCTGCCGGGCCGCATCATCATCGAGAACTTCTCGTGGCGCTGGTATTTCCACACGGCGCGCCGCTGCAAGCTTTACGACTTCAAGGCCCTATGCTGGACCGACTTCCGCGGCCGCCGCACCAGCGAGCAATCACCGGTGCCGGCCTGACAAGGCACATTTTCCGGCGGTGGACGCTCACCGCCCACGCCGCTATAATTGCGGCTTCCATTGGGGAGTAGCCGCCCTGTTCTGACCGCGCCGCGCAATGCGGAATCCGGAAGACAGGGGCGTACGTCAACAGACTTGACCGCTTGCGGTTATGGCGTACGCAGCTCCGGACCCGGCTGGCCTTGCGGCCCAGCCCGATCCAAGGCCTGGCGAGACCGATGACCATACCTTTCTGGCCGGGCCGGGAAAGGTGTGCGTCATTGGCATCTCGCGATGCATGCGGCCCGGTTACTCACACAATAAAATGGAAGCCTTCCTCGTCTCCACAGGCATCGTCGCGCTCGCGGAAATGGGCGACAAGACGCAGTTGCTCTCGCTCGTCCTGGCCGCGCGTTATCGCAAACCTCTTCCCATCATCGTCGGTATCCTGATCGCCACGGTGGTCAACCACGGCTTTGCCGGCGCGCTCGGCGGCTGGATCACCCATGTGCTCGGCGAATCGCTGCTGCGCTGGATCCTTGGCCTGGGCTTCATTGCCATGGCCGCGTGGATGCTGATCCCCGACAAGTTCGATGATGAGGAGGAAGCCAAGCCCGTCAAGGGTGCGCTCGGCATCCTGGCCACCACCATCGTCGCGTTCTTCTTCGCCGAGATGGGCGACAAGACCCAGATCGCCACTGTCGCGCTGGCGGCCCGCTTCAACGGCGCGGTGCTGGCCGTGGTCGCCGGCACCACGTTCGGCATGATGCTGGCCAACGCACCCGCAGTGCTGCTTGGCGACAAGTTCGCCAACAAGATGCCGATTGCGCTCGTGCACAAGATTGCCGCAGGCATCTTCCTGGTGCTCGGCGTACTGGCGCTGCTCAATATCGGCGGCTGAGCCTGCTCGACCGGCTCTTCGGGCAATCCGGGCCGCGTGGCCCGGGTCCCCGCCAGCGAACGCGCGATCCCCGCCCCGGCGGCCTGCACACTGGCCCGGCTGTGGGATAATCACGGGTTCTGCCCAGGGCCGCAGCTCAAGAGGTTGTTCGCACGGGCGCATGAGGGGCCCCTATTCCCGTGGCCCCGCATCCTTTCCGCGATACTGATTTCACGACCCCACAATGCCCGCATACCGTTCCAAGACCTCTACCGCCGGCCGCAACATGGCAGGTGCGCGCTCGCTGTGGCGCGCACCGGCATGAAAGACGACGACTTCAACAAGCCGATCATCGCGGTGGTCAATTCGTTCACCCAGTTTGTGCCCGGCCATGTGCACCTGAAGGACCTGGGCCAGCTCGTCGCGCGCGAGATCGAGGCCGCCGGCGGCGTTGCCAAGGAATTCAACACGATCGCGGTCGATGACGGCATCGCCATGGGCCACGACGGCATGCTGTATTCGCTGCCCAGCCGCGACATCATCGCCGACTCGGTCGAGTACATGGTCAATGCGCACTGCGCCGACGCGATGGTGTGCATCTCGAACTGCGACAAGATCACCCCGGGCATGCTGATGGCCGCGATGCGCCTGAACATCCCCGTGATCTTCGTCTCGGGCGGCCCGATGGAAGCCGGCAAGACGCGCCTGGCCAATCCCGCCACCGGGACCATCGAGTTCAAGAAGCTCGACCTCGTCGACGCCATGGTGATCGCGGCCGACCAGTCCTACTCCGACGCCGACGTGGCCGAGGTGGAGCGCTCGGCCTGCCCGACGTGCGGTTCGTGCTCGGGCATGTTCACCGCCAACTCGATGAACTGCCTGACCGAGGCACTGGGCCTGTCGCTGCCCGGCAACGGCACGGTGGTTGCCACGCATGCGGACCGCGAACAGCTCTTCAAGCGCGCCGGCAGCCGCATCGTCGAACTGGCGCGCCAGTACTACGAGCAGGAAGACGCGCGCATCCTGCCCCGCTCGGTAGGCTTCAAGGCGTCGAGAACGCGATGACGCTGGACATCGCCATGGGTGGCTCCACCAACACGATCCTGCATTTGCTGGCGATCGCGCAGGAAGCGGGCATCGACTTCACCATGGCCGACATCGACCGCCTCTCGCGCGTCGTGCCGCAGCTGTGCAAGGTCGCACCGAACACCAACAAGTACCACATTGAAGACGTGCACCGCGCGGGCGGCATCATGGCCATCCTCGGTGAACTGGAGCGCGCCGGCAAGCTGCACACCGACGTACCCACCGTGCACGCCGCCACGCTCGGCGATGCGCTGAGCCAGTGGGACATCACCCGCACGCAGGACGAAGCCGTCAAGACCTTCTACATGGCTGGCCCCGCCGGCGTTCCGACGCAAGTGGCATTCAGCCAGAACACGCGCTGGCCGAGCCTGGACCTGGACCGCGCCGAGGGTTGCATCCGCTCGTACGAGCACGCCTTCTCCAAGGAAGGCGGCCTGGGCGTGCTGACCGGCAATATCGCGCTCGACGGTTGCGTGGTGAAGACCGCGGGCGTCGATGAGAGCATCCTCGTGTTCGAAGGCACGGCCCATGTCACCGAATCGCAAGACGAGGCCGTCGAGAACATCCTCAATGACAAGGTCAAGGCCGGCGATGTGGTGATCGTGCGCTACGAAGGGCCCAAGGGCGGCCCCGGCATGCAGGAAATGCTCTACCCGACGAGCTACATCAAGTCGAAGGGTCTGGGCAAGGCCTGCGCGCTGCTGACCGATGGCCGCTTCTCGGGCGGCACGTCGGGCCTGTCCATCGGCCACTGCTCGCCGGAAGCCGCGGCAGGCGGCGCAATCGGCCTCGTGCGCGACGGCGACAAGATCCGCATCGACATCCCTAACCGTTCGATCAACGTGCTGGTGTCCGACGAGGAACTGGCGCGCCGCCGCGAAGAGCAGAACGCCAAGGGCTGGAAGCCCGCCAAGGCGCGTCCGCGCAAGGTGTCGGCCGCGCTCAAGGCATATGCCAAGCTGGTCATGTCGGCCGACAAGGGCGCGGTGCGCGACCTCTCGTTGCTGGACGACTGATTGCGGCGGGGCTTGCGCCCTGCTGCTCCCAAGGCCGCTCCCCGGAGCGGCTTTTTTGTTTCTCCGTCGAGCAGCGAAAACAAAAACGGGGCCAAAGCCCCGTTCAAACCCTCGCCGTCCGGTACTGAAGGCCGCCAACTGCGCGGCCACCGGACGTCGATCACCGATGCTCGGATGTCATGGACCCGCTCGCCGGCGGGCCCGCTAAATGCAACGTTCAGTTGGTCGTCTTGGCACCACCTTCAAACCACTGACCCAGCAACGCCCGTTCGTCGTCCGTAATCTGCGTCACATTGCCCAGCGGCATGGCCTTCTGCTGGACCGCCTGCTGGTAGATCAGCTGGGCGTGCGCCTTGATCTCGTCGGCAGTGTCGAGCTTGATGCCCTTGGCTGCGGTCGGCATCATCTTCGGCGCCGCGGCGTGGCACTGCACGCAACGCGTATTGATCACTTCCTGGACCTTGGTGAAGCTCACCGCGGTGCTGGCAGCATCAGCGCCACCGTTGCTGGCCACAACCGGACGCGGCTGCGGGGCGATCAACACGGCCACCACGCCGAGCGCGGCAACGCCGCCAGCCGGCCACAGCACATTGATCTTGCCCTTGTGCTTCAGGATGAAGAACTGGCGGATCAGCACGCCGGCCAGCATGATCAGGATCAGCACCAGCCAGTTGTTCTTGGCGGCGTAGGTCATGCTGTAGTGGTTCGACAGCATCGCGAACAGCACCGGCAGCGTGAAGTAGGTGTTGTGCACGCTGCGCTGCTTGCCGCGCTTGCCGTGGATCGGGTCGACCGGCTGGCCGGCCTTGAGTGCCGCCACCACCTTGCGCTGGCCTGGGATGATCCACACGAGCACGTTGGCGCTCATGATCGTCGCCACCATCGCGCCGGTCAGCAGGAACGCCGCGCGGCCCGAGAACACGTGGCAGGCGACGAACGCCGCAGCCATGATGTAGACCGCCACCAGGATGCCGACCAGACGGTCGTTCTTGCCGAACAGGCGGCAGATGCTGTCATAGACGATCCAGCCGATCAGCAGGTACGACACCGCGAAGCCGACCGCCGCGCCCGGCGACATGTCGAACACGTTCTTGTCGATCAGGAACGTGCTGGCATTGAACAGGTACAGCACCACCAGCAGCGCGAAGCCGCTCATCCAGGTCGAGTACGACTCCCAGTAGAACCAGTGCAGGTTCTCGGGCAGCGACTTCGGCGCGGTCAGGTATTTCTGCGGGTTGTAGAAGCCGCCGCCATGCACGGCCCACAACTCGCCGTCCACGCCCTTGTCCTTCAGGTCGGTGGCCAGGGGCTTGGTCAGGCTGTTGTCCAGCCAGACGAAATAGAACGAGGAACCGATCCATGCGATGGCGGTGATGACGTGCACCCACCGCAGCAGCATATTGGCCCAATCGAGAATATAGCCTTCCATCTCTTGTCTCCTGTTTCCCTAGACCACCGATCAGCTGCCGCGGTAGGTCGAGTACGACCAGGGCGAGACCAGGAGCGGTACGTGGTAGTGCGCGTTGGGGTCGGCAATGCCGAAGCGCAGGGGTACCACGTTGAGGAAGGCCGGCTCGGGCAGCTTCGCGCCTTGCGCGCGGAAGTAATCGCCGGCGGCGAATTCCAGTTCGTACTCGCCAACGGCGAGGTCGGCGCCTTCCAGCAGGGGCTGGTCGCAGCGGCCGTCGTGGTTGGTGACCACGGTCTTCAGCGTTTCGCGGCGATTGTTGACAATTTTATGGAGAGTAATCGACATGCCCTGACCCGGCGTGCCGGCGGCGGTGTCGAGAACATGAGTGGTCAAGCGTCCCATCGTGTTTGTCCTTTTGCGATTGGGTTGTGAGGGGCGCCGCTGCCTTCACTAGCACCATTTGTGGGAATGGTGCCCGCTCGGTACGTCATCTAACGCATCCCGGCGCTGGGTGGTGCGTGGCGACAATGCGCCTGCCCCCACCCGGTTGACAACCGAGGAATAACCCTTAGTTGTCGAAAACCTGAACCTGTTTTGTTGACAATATTGAAGGATTAACCAAATAATTGTCAACAATTTTCGGGTCACTGCTTGCTGACAGCCGGGATTTCCGGCACCACAAACGGTGGTCCCACAGGGGCCGCGGCCCGCTGTTTTCGTCTTACCGCTTGGTGCCAAGATGTCCAAGAGCCTGAAGCTGATTGCCGGTGTCGCCGACGCCGCCCTGACTGAGTCAAAGCCCGACAAGCCTGCAGGCAAGGGCTCGGTCGAGGAGCGCATGTACCACGAGATCTATGACGCGATCATGGAGCACCGGCTGCCACCGCGCACCAAGCTGACCGAGCATTCCCTTTGCGAGATCTATGCCACGGCACGCCACACGGTCCGCAAGGTGCTGTCGCGCCTGTCCGGCGACGGCATGGTGGACCTGGAACCGAACCGCGGCGCTTTATCGCCAGTCCATCCATCGACGAGGCGCACGACATGTTCGAACTGCGCCAGATGCTGGAACGCGCGGTCCTCGACAAGCTGGCCGCCATGCCCGACGTCAAGACCGTGATCGCGCCGCTGCGCAAGATGGTCGCGAGCGAGCGCCAGGCGTTTCTTACGCATGACCGCCCCACCTGGATCCGCCTGTCGGCCGAGTTCCACACCGCGCTGGCCGAGCTGTCGGGCAACGCGCTGCTGGTCAACATGATGCGCCGGCTGGTCTCGCGCACGACGCTCATGATCGCCAGCGTGGAAGCGCCCGGCAACAACGCTTGCTCGTTCGACGAGCACGAGGAAATCCTCGACGCACTGGAACAGGGCGATGCCGCGCTGGCCCAGTCGCGCATGGCGCACCATCTCGGCGCGTGCGCCGACCGCGTACAGCCCGACGATCCGGGCGCCTTCGATCTTCGCAGCGTGCTGGGTCGCTCCACCTAGCACGGTGTTCCCACCGGCATCAAACCGAACGAGGCCTGGCTGCACCGCCCACGACAGCGTCCTGAAGGACGCGGCGGCGGTGCTGTCCCAAAGGAGGCCACGGACGCCGGTGTTCCCATCAAACCAAAGGAGAGGAGACGCATCAATGACTTCCGCAAGCACTACGGTCCCCACGGACCTGACCAATGAGCGTTTGCCCTCCGGGCGGCTGCTCGCGCTCGGGCTGCAGCACGTGCTGGTGATGTACGCCGGCACAGTTGCCGTCCCCCTGATCGTTGGTGGGGCCCTGAAGCTGCCCAAGGACCAGCTGGCGTTCCTGATCAACGCCGACCTGTTCGCGGCCGGCCTCGCCACGCTGATCCAGGCGTTCGGCTTCTGGAAGTTCGGCATCCGCATGCCCGTGATGATGGGCGTGACCTTTGCCTCGGTGGCACCGATGATCGCCATCGGCACCGATCCCAACGTCGGCCTGCTTGGCATCTACGGCGCGGTGATCGCCTCAGGGGTGTTCGGCATCCTGATTGCGCCGATGATGGGCCGCATGCTCGGGCTGTTCCCGCCGGTGGTGACCGGCACCGTGATCACGCTGATCGGCGTGTCGCTGATGCGCGTGGGCATCAACTGGGCGGCCGGTGGCCAGCCCACCACGCGTGCCGTGATCGACGGCGTGGTCAAGGAAGTCCCCAATCTTGCCTACGGTGACCTGGCCAATCTCGGCATCGCCGGCCTCACGCTCGCGATCATCCTGCTGCTGACCAAGTACGGCCGCGGCCTGGTGGCCAACTGCGCGGTGTTGCTCGGCATCATCGCCGGCACGTTCGTTGCCATGGCCATGGGCAAGGTGTCGTTCGAAGGCTGAATGAAGCGAGCTTCGTCGCCATCATCACGCCGCTGCACTTCGGTATCCCGACCTTCGAATTGAGCGCGATCCTGTCGATGTGCATCGTCATGCTGATCACGCTGGTGGAATCCACCGGCATGTTCCTGGCGCTGTCGGACATCACCGGCAAGAAACTCAGCAACGAGGAACTGACGCGCGGCCTGCGCGCCGACGGCCTGGGCACGGTGATCGGCGGCGTGTTCAACACCTTCCCGTACACCTCGTTCTCGCAGAACGTGGGCCTGGTGACCGTGACCGGCGTACGTTCGCGCTACGTGGCGGCGGCCGGCGGCATCATTCTGATCGCCTTCGGCCTGTTCCCGAAGATGGCCCACGTGGTGGCGTCGGTGCCCCAGTTCGTGCTTGGCGGCGCCGGCATCGTGATGTTCGGCATGGTGGCCGCTACCGGCATCCGCATCCTGGGCAGCTGCGATTTCAACCGCAACCGCCACAACCTGTTCATCGTCGCCATCGCGATCGGCTTCGGCATGATCCCGACGCTGGCGCCGACGTTCTTCCAGTACCTGCCGAAGTGGACCGTGCCGTTCACCCACAGCGGGATCGTGCTCGGCACTATCGTGGCCGTGGCCCTGAACCTCTTCTACAACGGCATCCAGTCGCGTGAAGAGGCCATGCGCAACGCCGCCGCGAACACGCACGGCACGGAGTAATCGCAGTACCCGGGACCGCAGTCCCAGGCCGCTCCACCACAAAGGAGGCGGCCGGTTCCCTGAAGCAGAAACGACCCATGACAAAGCAGAACTATCCACGCGATCTCATCGGCTACGGCGCCCGGCCGCCGCACGCACGCTGGCCCGGCGGTGCGCGCGTCGCCCTGCAGTTCGTCCTTAACTATGAAGAGGGCGGCGAAAACTGTGTCCTGCACGGCGATGCCGCCTCCGAGCAGTTCCTCTCCGAAATCGTCGGCGCGGCGGCCTACCCGACCGCCACATGAGCATGGAGGGCATCTATGAGTACGGCTCGCGCGCGGCGTCTGGCGCATCCTGCGCGAGTTCGAGCGCCGCGGCCTGCCGCTGACCGTCTTCGGCGTGTCGATGGCGCTGCAGCGCCATCCGGACCTCACGCGCGCGTTCGTCGAGCTGGGCCATGAGATCGCCTGCCACGGCTGGCGCTGGATCCACTACCAGAATATCGACGAAGCGACCGAGCGCGAGCACATGCGCATCGGCATGGACATCATCCAGGAGCTGACCGGCTCGATGCCGCTCGGGTGGTACACGGGCCGCGACAGCCCGAACACGCGCCGCCTGGTGGTCGAGCACGGCGGCTTGCTGTACGACTCCGATTACTACGGCGACGACCTCCCCTTCTGGACCGAGGTCGAAGTCACCGGCGGCGAGAAGAAGCCGCATCTGGTCGTGCCATATACGCTCGACTCCAACGACATGCGCTTTGCCACACCGCAGGGCTTCAACACGGGCGAGCAGTTCTTCCAGTACCTGAAGGACGCCTTCGACGTGCTGTACGAAGAAGGCGACCCCAGCGGCCTCGACCAGCCCAAGATGCTGTCGATCGGCATGCATTGCCGGCTGCTCGGCCGCCCGGGCCGCTTCCGCGCGCTGCAGCGCTTCCTCGATTACGTGCAGGGCCATGACAAGGTATGGATCAGCCGGCGCGTCGACATCGCTCGCCATTGGGCCGAAACCCACCCCTACACTCCCCGCAATCAAGCATGAGCCAGACCTACACCATCGCCCAACTCAACGCCATGCCCGCCGCCGACTTCGTGCAGGTGCTCGGTGGCCTGTATGAACACTCGCCGTGGTTCGCGGAAACCGCCGCGGCACAGCGCCCGTTCGCGAACGTGGCGGAGCTGGCCGGCGCGCTGCGTGCCGCCGTGGATGCAGCGGGCACAGAAGCGCAGATCAAGCTCGTACGCGCCCACCCGGAGCTCGCAGGCAAGGCTGCCGTGCGCGGCGAGCTGACCGCGGAGTCCACGCGCGAGCAGAGCGGCGCGGGCCTGAACCTGTGCACGCCTGAAGAGTTCGAGCGCCTGCAGTCGCTCAATGCCGACTACAACCGGAAGTTCGGCTTCCCGTTCATCCTGGCCGTGCGTGGCTATGACCGCGCCGGCATCATCAACGAGTTTGCACGCCGCATCGGCAACACGCCCGAGGTGGAGTTGCAAACTTGCATCAACCAGATCCACCGGATTGCACAGTTCCGCCTTGACGACTTAGTATCCGGCTGAGCCAAAAAAGCAACACCTGTATAACAAAAACGCTGTACCCGATGCCGCCGGCACCCCGGCCCGCGATCGCCCAGATCGCGGGCCCGTCAACCGAGCCCTTGACAAGGCGGCACGAACAAAAGCGCGAAGACCAGAACAAGAACCCGACAGGGACCCAGTACACAACGTTCCAAGCAGGATCAATCACGGAGGTCTAACAATGCAGAAGCAGTACAAGCCGGCAATGAAGCTGGCGGCGGTAGCGGCTACCCTTCTTTCCGGCGCGGCCATGGCCCAGTCCAGCGTGACGCTGTACGGCCAGGCCGACATGTTTGTCGGCGGCTTCAAGGATGTGGGCGGCGCGAGCCGTG
This sequence comes from Cupriavidus sp. UYMMa02A, assembly GCA_001725945.1. Taxonomy (GTDB): domain Bacteria; phylum Pseudomonadota; class Gammaproteobacteria; order Burkholderiales; family Burkholderiaceae; genus Cupriavidus. The sequence goes on from LRMT01000025.1 coordinate 23,524, forward strand.
CGTGGGTCGCCAACTCGGGCGGCATGCAGACGTCGTACTGGGGCATCAAGGGTACGGAAGACCTGGGCGGCGGCACCAAGGCCATCTTCGACCTGAACGGCTTCTTCCGCACCGACAGCGGCAGCATGGGCCGCTTCAACGGCGACTCGATGTTCAGCCGCAATGCCTATGTCGGCCTGCAGAACGACAAGGCCGGCACCGTCAAGCTGGGCCGCAACACCACGCCGTACTTCATCTCGACCATCCTGTTCAACCCGCTGGTCGACTCGTACGTGTTCTCGCCGGCGATTTTCCACACGTACCTGACATCGCCGACGAACAACATTCCCGGCAAGCTGAACGATCCGGGCATCATTGGTGACTCCGGCTGGAACAACTCTGTGCTGTACAGCACGCCGAACTTCGGCGGCCTCACCGCCAACCTGATCTATTCGTTCGGCGAACAGCCGGGCAAGACCAGCGAGAACAAGTGGGGCGGCAACCTGATGTACTTCAACGGCCCGTTCGCCGCGACGCTGGCCTACCAGCAGGTCAAGTTCAACATCCAGCCCGTGGGCGACCTGTTCGTGCCGACCGGCTTCGACCGCCAGGATGCTGTCCTGGGTGGCGTCACGTACGACTTCCAGATCGTCAAGCTGTTCGCACAGGCCCAGTACATCAAGACCCGCATCAACGGCGCGGGCAACGGCGGCGACCTCAAGCACACCAACGGCCAGGTCGCGTTCGGTGCCGGTGGGCGCTGGCAACGTGCTGGTCTCGTACGCTTATGACAAGACCAAGAACGACGTCACCGACTTCAAGCGCAACACCGCGGCCATTGCCTACGACTACAACCTGTCCAAGCGTACCGACGTCTACGCTGCGTACTACTACGACAAGCGTAACGATATGGAACACGGCGACACCTTCGGGGTCGGCATGCGCCACAAGTTCTGACGCACCACGCCTCGGAATGTAGTGCTGGCCCGCCACTCGGCGGGTTTTGTTGCCGCGCCAGCATCACATTCGGCATCGCCGGATCGCCGTCGTGTTGCAGCGCCGCATAATCTGCCACGCACTCGCGGATCGGCAGCCATCGCTTCATAGGCGTATTCAATTGGAAGACGGCCGGCACGCTGCCTAGATTGGTTCTCCGGACTACCAAACCATAGCAAGGCAGGTGACTCATGCGGAGATATGCGAAGACCCGTTCCGAACTGATGACCATCCTGAACCAGTGCCTGGATAACAACCCCGAATGCGGTGAATGTGAGCTTCACGCGGTGCGAATGCACCAGCCGGACCATACCGGCTGCAACTGGAGCGCCGAAGTGGACTTCCCGCAGGAATACGTCGAGCACCTGGACACCCAGCTTGCGGCCGCCAAGTCGATCATCGTGGTCATGCGCGAGCAGTACAACGTGCTGCAATAGCAACCGGGCACGGCGCACCTTTGACGCGCCACAGCAAAAGAAAGGCCGGGTCATCGACCCGGCCTTTTTCATGCCAGTGTGACGGCGGCGCTTACCCGCTTATCGCACGAGCGCGCCGGCGTTGGCTTCCGCGACCGCGACGGCGGTCATGTTGACGATACGGCGCGTGGTGGCCTGCGGGTTCAGGATATGCACGGGCTTGGCCGCGCCCAGCAGGATCGGGCCCACCGTCACGCCCTGCCCGCCCGTGATCTTGAGCAGGTTGAACGCGATGTTGGCGGCGTCCAGCGTCGGCATCACCAGCAGGTTGGCGCTGCGGCCAGCTTGGTCGACGGCAGGAAGTGGCGGCGCACGTCTTCGTCCAGCGCCGCGTCACCCTGCATCTCGCCTTCGACTTCGAGGTCCGGCGCCACGCGGGCCAGGATCTCCGCGGCCTCGCGCATCTTGCGCGCCGACGGACGCGTCGACGAGCCGAACATCGAATGCGACATCAGCGCGACCTTCGGATGCAGGCCGAAGCGGCGGATCTCTTCGGCCGCGAGCTGCGTGATCGCCGCCAGCTCCTCGGCGTTAGGGTCCTCATTGACGAAGGCATCGGTGATGAACAGCGTGTGCTTCTCGAGCATCAACGCATTCAGCGCGGCAAAGACCTTTGCGCCCGGCGCCAGGCCGATCACGTCGCGCACATGCTCGAGGTGCGCCTCGAAGCGGCCCACGGTGCCGCACAGCAGCGCGTCGGCATCACCCATATGCATGAGCATCGTGCCGATCAGCGTGTTCGAGCGGCGCAGCGCCATCTTGGCCATGTCGGGCGTCACGCCGTCGCGGCCGCGCAGTGCGTGGTAGGCCTCGTGGTAGGCGCGGTAGCGCGGATCGTCTTCCGGGTTGATCAGCTCGAAATCGACACCGGCGCGCAGGCGCAGGCTGGCCTTTTCGATACGCATCTGGATCACGTGCGGACGGCCGATCAGGATCGGGCGCGCGAGGCCCTCATCCACCACGCCCTGCACCGCGCGCAGCACGCGCTCTTCTTCGCCCTCGGCATAGGCCACGCGCTTGGGCGAGGCCTTGGCGGCCGAGAACACCGGCTTCATCATCAGGCCGGTGTGGTAGACGTAGGTGGAAAGCTGCTGGCGATAGGCGTCCAGGTCCTTGATCGGACGCGTAGCCACGCCGGACTCTTCCGCGGCCCTGGCCACGGCCGGCGCGATCTTCTCGATCAGGCGCTGGTCGAACGGCGTCGGGATGATGTAGTCGGGGCCGAACTTCAGTTCACGGCCGCCGTAGGCAGCGGCCACGGCATCGTTGAGCTCGGCTTCGGCCAGCTCCGCAATGGCCTTCACGCAGGCCAGCTTCATCGCTTCCGTAATCTTGGTCGCGCCGCAGTCGAGCGCGCCGCGGAAGATATACGGGAAGCACAGCACGTTGTTGACCTGGTTCGGGTAGTCCGGCCCGTGGCGATGATGCAGTCCGGCGCGCGGCCTTGGCCACTTCCGGGCGGATTTCCGGCTCGGGATTCGCCAGCGCCAGGATGATGGGCTTGTCGGCCATCGTCTTGACCATCTCGGCTGTCAGCACGCCGCGGTCGAGCAGCCCAGGAACACGTCGCGCCGTTGACGATGTCGGCCAGCGTGCGGGCCGAGGTATCCTGCGCATAGCGGGCCTTGTTGGCTTCCATGTTGGCGTCGCGGCCGACATAGATCACGCCCTTGGAGTCCACGACCGAAACGTTCTCGCGCTTCACGCCGAGGCTCACCATGGTGTCCAGGCACGCGATGGCCGCCGCGCCGGCGCCGACACCGCCACCTTGACCGTGGCGATGTTCTTGCCGACCACCTTCAGGCCATTGAGCAGCGCCGCGGTCGAGATGATGGCTGTGCCGTGCTGGTCATCATGGAAGACGGGGATGTTCATGCGCTCGCGCAGCTTCTGCTCGATATAGAAGCACTCCGGCGCCTTGATGTCTTCCAGGTTCACACCGCCGAGCGTAGGTTCCAGCGCGGCGACGATCTCGACGATCTTGTCCGGGTCGCGCGCGTCGAGTTCGATGTCGAACACGTCGATGCCGGCGAACTTCTTGAACAGGCAGCCCTTGCCTTCCATCACCGGCTTGCCGGCGAGCGGACCGATGTCGCCCAGGCCGAGCACCGCCGTACCGTTGGTGATCACGGCCACCAGGTTGGCGCGCGAGGTGTACTCGGCGGCTGTCGACGGGTCCCTGGCGATCTCCTCGCAGGCATAGGCCACACCCGGCGAATACGCGAGCGACAGGTCGCGCTGGTTGGACAGCGCCTTGGTGGCGGTTACCTGGATCTTCCCCTTGGTGGGGCTGCGGTGATATTCCAGCGCAGCGAGGCGCAATTGCGCTTCAGGACTGTTCGGGGCATGTTGCGGTGCATCACCGCTGGTCTTGCTGCTCATTGGCTCGTCCAGATAATGGCCTGCTGCCGGGCCCGCGCGCATTCCGCCATATACGCGGCAGGCACGACGGCCGGCAGCGAGAGGCAGCATCCTGACGGGTTCCGGGGGTGTGGGCCGGAAAAATCGAGCGCCTATTCTAGCCCACGGCCACGGCGCCGAACCTACCCGTTTCACCAGTTAAGTCGCGTTTTCGGCCGAATATCGCAGCAAAACAGCTTTTACCAATGCGTATGCATGGCACGCCAATGTATATGCTTCGCCGACGCTACTTGGAGGCCGGTTTCGCATCCGCTGGCGCTGCCGGCGCCGTGCCCTGATCGACCGGCAAGGTCACGCGGCGGGGCCGGCCGCTCTCCGCCGGAAATTCGGTGAAGGCGCTGCGGATCAGGTACGGCATCATCGCCGCCGGGTTGCCGTCTTCGGTCTGGTTCTGCGCGCTGACCTGGTAGACGCGCTGCCCGGTCGCCGCATCCGTGAAATAGACGCGCAGGCTTGCAAAGGTCACGGGCACATCGCGCACGACCGTCTGCGGCGGCCCCCAGTAACCAGGCCAACCCCATGGCCCCCAAGGCCGGTAGTAGCCATACGGTCCCCAGTACGGTCCCCATGGGCCATACCACGGGTCCGAATAGACCGTTTCCGCCACGCGCACGATGCCCGGCGCCGCGTTGTACTCCATGCCGACCCGATAGCGTGCCTGCTTCTCCGGCACCTGCTCGAAGCCGACGCCGGACAGCGCGGTGGCCAGCCATTGCTCGTAGGTCTGCCGCTCAAGCTGCGCGGCCTGTTCACGCGTATGTTCGAAGCTGTAGGTGCGCGGCGCATCGTTCTGCCAGCCCGGCTGCCGGAATGCCGTGACATCGGTCACCACGGTGCTCGCGCAGCCGGCCAGCAGGCTGGCGCCGGCCAGCGCCAGCCACGCGGCCAGGCGCCGCCACATTCTGTCCCCGTCATTGCGGTGGCCGCCTGTGCCACGGCCCGCCCATTGCCACATATCCATGCCTCTCTTGTTGTTGATCTGACGTGTCTCTGAGACCACGCCATCGCGCCGGAATTCCCTGCCAGCCATGCTGGCTACCCCTTGGCTACAATGGTTACTTCAGCGCCGTGCCCCGCTTCGCTGCCCGCAGGCCGGCGCGCCCCTCTTCCACGGTCTTCCGAAGACAGGATTCCCCATGCTGCGCACCGATACGCCCGTTACCGTCTATCGCAAGGACTATACCGCGCCGGCCTTCACCATCGACCACGTCGAACTGGTGCTGGACCTGGACCCGCAACGCACCGTCGTGACCAGCACGCTGCGCTTCGCGCGCCATGCGTCCGCGGCCGCCGACGCACCGCTGGTGCTGGTCGGTGAGGACCTCGAACTGGTCGGCGTGAGCGTGGACGGCAAGCCCGTTGCCAACGCCACGCAGCAGGCGGGCACGCTCACCTTGCCTGGCCTCCCGGCGCAGGGCACGCTGGAAATCACCGCGGCCTGCCAGCCGGCGGCCAACACCTCGCTGTCGGGGCTCTACGTCTCGAACGGCAACTTCTTCACGCAGTGCGAGGCCGAGGGCTTCCGCCGCATCACCTATTTCCTGGACCGGCCGGACGTCATGGCCACCTTCCGCGTCACGCTGCGCGCCGATCGCGCGGCCTGCCCGGTGCTGCTGTCCAACGGCAACCTCGTCAGCGAACGCGAGCTGCCCGGCGGACGCCACGAGGCGGTGTGGGAAGACCCGTTCCGCAAGCCGTCGTACCTGTTCGCGCTGGTGGCCGGCAAGCTCGAGCGCATCGAGGAACGCATCCAGTCAGCGTCCGGCAAGGACAAGCTGCTGCAGGTCTGGGTCGAGGCGCGCGACCTCGACAAGACCCGCCACGCGATGGATTCGCTGATCCACGCGATCCGCTGGGATGAACGCCGCTTCGGCCTGGAGCTCGACCTGGACCGCTTCATGATCGTCGCCGTCAGCGACTTCAACATGGGCGCCATGGAGAACAAGGGCCTGAACATCTTCAACACGAAGTACGTGCTGGCCAATGCGCAGACCGCTACCGATATCGACTTCGCCAATATCGAAGCCGTGGTCGGCCACGAGTATTTCCACAACTGGACCGGCAACCGCGTGACCTGCCGCGACTGGTTCCAGCTCTCGCTCAAGGAAGGCCTGACCGTCTTCCGCGACCAGGAATTCTCGGCCGACATGATGGGCTCGGAATCGGGCCGCGCGGTCAAGCGCATCGAGGACGTACGCGTGCTGCGCCAAGTCCAGTTCCCCGAAGACGCTGGCCCCATGGCGCACCCGGTGCGCCCGGACAGCTACGAGGAGATCAACAACTTCTACACCGTCACGGTGTACGAGAAAGGCGCCGAAGTCGTGCGCATGTACCAGACCCTGCTGGGCCGCGACGGCTTTCGCAAGGGCATGGACCTGTACTTCAAGCGGCACGACGGCCAGGCCGTCACCTGCGACGATTTCCGCGCCGCGATGGCCGACGCCAATGGCCGCGACCTCACGCAATTCGGCCTCTGGTACAGCCAGGCCGGCACGCCGGTGGTCACCGCGCGCACGACGTGGAACGCCGATGACGGCAGCCTGACGCTGACCTTGTCGCAGCGCTGCCCGAAGGTCGGCATCGAGACGCGCGCCGGCTCGCCCGAGAAGCAGCCGTTCCACATCCCGTTCGCGATCGGGCTGCTTGGCGCCGACGGGCACGACCTGCCGCTGCAGCTGGAAGGCGAAGCCGCCGCCGGCAATACCAGCAATACCACGCGCGTGCTGGACTTCACGCAGGCAGAGCAGACCTTCCGCTTCGTCAACCTGCCGCGCGGCGCCGCTGCCCCGCTGCCGTCGCTGCTGCGCAATTTCTCGGCCCCGGTGATCGTCGATGCCGAGTACACCGACGCCCAGCTCACCTTCCTGCTGGCCCACGACAGCGACGCCTTCAACCGCTGGGAGGCCGGCCAGCGCCTGGCCACGCGCGCGCTGCTGCAGCTCGTGGCGACGTGCAGGCCGGGCGCGAGATGAAGCTCGACCACGCGCTGGTCAACGCCATGCGCGCGGTGCTCAATGACGATCGCCTGAGCCCCGCGTTCCGCGAGCAGGCGCTGGTGCTGCCCGCCGAAGCCTACCTGGCCGAGCGCATGGGCGTGGCCGATCCGGCCGCCATCCACCAGGCGCGCCAGTTCATGCGCGCCGGCCTGGCCCACGCGCTGCAGGCCGACTGGCTTGACGCCTACGAATCCAACGCCACGCCCGGCCCCTACAGCCCCGACGCGGATGCATCTTCGCGCCGCGCGCTGCGCAACCTGGCGCTGGGCTACCTTGTTGAAAGCGGCAGCGCCGCCATGCTCCAGCTTGCCGGCGAGCAGTACCGGAAGGCTGACAACATGACCGACCGCTTTGCCGCGCTGTCGGCGCTGGTCAACAGCTTCGCCCCGGAACGCGAAGGCGCGCTGGCCGATTTCTACAAGCGCTTCGAGGACGATGCGCTCGTCATCGACAAATGGTTCTCGCTGCAGGGCATGCAGCGCGGCGAGGTCGGCCCGCATGCCGGCAAGCGCACCATCGACACGGTGCGCGCACTGATGGAACACCCGGCGTTCAACCTGCGCAACCCCAACCGCGCACGCGCGCTGATCTTCAGCTTCTGCTCGGGCAACCCCGCGCAGTTCCATGCCGCCGATGGTTCCGGCTACCGCTTCTGGGCGGACCAGGTGCTGGCGCTCGATGCGATCAACCCGCAGGTCGCGGCACGGCTCGCGCGTGTCATGGACCGCTGGCAGAAGTACGAACCCGCCTTGCGCGACCGCATGCGCGCCGAGCTGGAGCGCGTGTCGGCATCGGCCTCGTTGTCGCGCGATGTGCGCGAAATCGTCGGCAAGTCACTGGCCACCTGACGCCGGAGGGCAGGTACCGGCGCGGCGCCGGCCCTCCCGGGACATGTAGAATTGCGGCCATCCAAGGAGAACCATCATGACTCGCATCAGCCTGACCCGTTACCTGGTCGAGGAGCAGCGCAAGCACAACACGATCCAGCCCGAACTGCGGCTGCTGATCGAAGTGGTGGCGCGCGCCTGCAAGGCCATTTCCAATTCCGTCAACAAGGGCGCGCTCGCCGGCGTGCTCGGCTCGGCCGGCACTGGCAACGTACAGGGCGAAACCCAGCAGAAGCTGGACGTGATCGCCAATGAAGTGCTGCTCGACGCCAACGAATGGGGTGGCCATCTCGCCGCCATGGCTTCGGAAGAAATGGAATCGTTCTACGAGATTCCCAACCGCTATCCGAAGGGCGAGTACCTGCTGATGTTCGATCCGCTCGATGGTTCGTCCAACATCGACGTCAACGTTTCGATCGGCACGATCTTCTCCGTGCTGCACATGCCCAAGCCCGGCCAGACCGTGACCGAGGCCGACTTCCTGCAACCTGGCACCCACCAGGTCGCAGCCGGCTACGCGGTCTACGGCCCGCAGACCACGTTGGTGCTGACCGTCGGCAACGGGGTGCACGTGTTCACGCTCGACCGCGAGGCCGGCAGCTTCGTGCTGACCCAGTCCGATGTGCAGATTCCCGAAGACACCAAGGAATTCGCCATCAACATGTCCAACATGCGCCACTGGGCCCCGCCGGTGCGCAAGTACATCGACGAATGCCTGGCCGGCGAAGAAGGCCCGCGCGGCAAGAATTTCAACATGCGCTGGGTCGCCTCGATGGTCGCCGACGTGCACCGCATCCTGACGCGCGGCGGCATCTTCATGTACCCGTGGGACAAGCGTGAGCCCCAGAAGGCCGGCAAGCTGCGCCTGATGTATGAAGCCAACCCGATGGCGATGCTGGTCGAGCAGGCGGGCGGCGCCGCTACCAATGGCCAGATCCGCATTCTGGACGTGCAGCCTGAGAAGCTGCACCAGCGTGTATCGGTGATCCTGGGATCGAAGAATGAGGTGGAGCGCGTTACGCGTTATCACCATGAAGCGGCGGGCCAGCAGGGCTGAGGCTAAGGAATCGAACTGATCCGGAACAGGCGCCTTCGGGTGCCCTGTTTGCTTCGGGCGGCAAGTCTCTGCTTCAGGCGACGCCCGCGCCGCTCCATCGAAGCGCAGATGACCGACCCGCCCCAAAAAGGGATTGCAGGGCGGAAAAAGCGCTGCTATTATTGCGGGCTGTTCCAGTTCACATGGAACATGTTGCCGAAGTAGCTCAGTCGGTAGAGCAGCTCATTCGTAATGAGAAGGTCGGGGGTTCGATTCCTCTCTTCGGCACCAAAAGCATTCCAAAGTTTTTCCAGCATTGCCCAGAAACCCGCACAGCATATAGCTCTGCGGGTTTTTGTTGCCCAGCGTTGCCCAAGGTCGCCCGACTGCTACCGCACCTTTCGGAGTATGTTTCGCAGTATGGGCATAGTCCTCGGGGTATGGACTGAACTTCGATACGTCGGCCATCTGTTTCACCAACGGCTACTTCCCCGGCAGCGACAAGAACAACATGTTCGGCGTCGCGCTGGGCATCACCTGCGTGCCTCCGCCGTCGCTCAGGTGCAGGCCCGCGTCAATGACGGGCCGGCGATTCTGCTTGCTGCCCGTGCCTTCTCAGATCACGCCCCGCTCGCGCAGCCCCGCGATCTCGCCGGGCGCATAGCCCGCGTCCCGCAGCACTTCCTCGGTATGCTCGCCAGCCGTCGGCGGGCGCGCGCGATAGCCGGCGCGGTACGCGACAGCGACACCGGCGTGGCGACGAGCGGTATCTGCGCGGCGGCCCTGGATAGTCCACGCCGTAAAACGCGCCGGAAGCGCGGACGACGTCGTCCTCCAGCGCCTGGCGCGGCGTGTTGACGGGACCGCCGGGAATGCGCGCTTCCTCCAGCACGGCCAGCGCTTCCTCGCGCGTGCGGCCGGCGCACCAGTCCGACATGATGTCGCTGAGGACTTCGCCATGTTCGCCGCGCATCGCATCGTCCGGAAGCGCGGATCGTCCAGCAGTTCCGGGCGGTCGACCATGCGCGTCCAGCGTTTGAACATCGCGGGTCCGATCACCTGCGCGATGATCCAGCCATCCTTGACGCGGAAAATGTCGGACGGGCCGTAGGTCGGGCTGCGGTTCACGGTGGCCTGCCGGTTCAGCCCGCGCAGCGCTTCCTCGATCAGGCTGCCGCTGGACAGCGTGAGCGCCGTGTGCAGCAGCGATGCGCGGACTTCCTGCCCCCGGCCGCTCGCCTTGCGTTCGTAGAGCGCCATCATGGTCCCGAGCGCGCAGCACAGCGCGGTCGAAAAATCGACGACCGGCACCATCGACTTCATCGGGTGGTCCGGCAGCCCGGTCAGGTGGACCGCCCCGCTCATCGCCTGCCCCACGCCATCGAAGCCGACACGGTCGCGCACGACCGGGTCTGCCCCGAACGCCGACGAGGCTGTCAGGATGATGTCGGGCTTCACCTTGCGCAGGCTTTCATAGTCGAGACCTAGCGCGGCGATGGTGCGCGGCGGCATGTTCGCCACGACCACATCGGTGGTCAAGAGCAGCTTGCGTACCACGGCCCTGCCCTCTTCGCTGTCGAGGTTGAGCGTGATCGAGCGCTTGTTGCGGTTGACCTGCAGGAAGAACGCGCCTTCGCCTTCGCTGGTCACCGGCGCGACGAAGCGGTCTTCGCTGCCCCCGACGCGGTCGATGCGGATGACATCCGCGCCGAAGTCAGCCAGCAACGCCGCGCAGAACGGGCCGGCAATGAACCGGCCGAAATCCAGGACCTGATGCCTTCGAGAACGTTCATCTTGCTGCCCGCCTCATGCCTGCGGGCCGGCGCCCGAAACAGCGCGGATCTCGTCGAGCGACGCAGGGTTGTCGAGCGACGACAGGTCGCCCGGCGGCGTGTTGCAGTACACGCTGCGGATCACGCGGCGCATGATCTTGGAACTGCGCGTCTTCGGCAGCTGGCCAACCACATGCACTGCGCCGGGACGGAACGGGCGTCCAAGGCGCTTGTCGACGTGGCGGATGACGAGCGACGACACCGTGTCCGCATCGCCCGCCGCACCCGGCGATCCGACAACGAACACCACCAGCCGCTGCCCTTTGTCCTTGTCGTCCACGCCGATGGCCGCCGCTTCAGCGACTTCCGGTAGTTCCAGCACGATTTCTTCCACCTCCGCCGGGCCCAGCCGTTTGCCGGCCACCTTCAACGTGTCGTCGGAACGTCCCATCATGAAGCACATGCCGTCCGGCCGGCGCAGCGCCAGGTCGCCATGCACCCAGAGGCCGGGAATGGTGCGCCAGTAAGTGTCGAGGTAGCGCTCCGCGTCGTGCCAGAACGACTGCGTCATGCCCACGAAAGGCTGACGGATCACCAGTTCGCCCACCGTGCCGGTCAGCGGCGTGCCGCTCGCGTCGACCACGTCGACGTCCACGCCCGGCGAGGTCGTGTTGAAACCGCTCGGCGGGATGGGCCGCACAACAACGCTCGACAGCAGCGCGCCCGACACCTCGGTGCCGCCCGTGTAGTTGATCAGCGGCTGCGTGCCCCGCCCGAAGGTCCGCTGGAACCAGCAGAAGTGCTCCGGGTCGATGCCTTCGCCGGCGGTGATCAACAAGCGAACCGAGGATACGTCGCCCTCCAGCGCTACCTGCTCGTTGTTGGCGAGGCCCCGGATCAGTGTCGGCGCCGAGCCGAAATGGGTGACCCTGTGCCGTTCCACCAGTTGCGACATGCGTGCCCAGCTCGGGTAGTCGGGCGCGCCGTCGTAGCAGACCAGCGTGGCGCCGCGCAGCAGGGCGCAGCCCAGCACCAGCGTGCCCGCGATCCAGCCCATGTCCGCGGGCCAGCAGAAGACGTCGCCCGGGGCCACGTCGAAGTGCACCACGGCATCATGGGCGATCTTGAGCGGGAAGCTGCCGTGCGTATGGACGACCCCCTTCGGCTTGCCCGTCGTCCCTGAGGTGTAGATCACCATGAAGGGATCGTCCGGCCCCAGCGTGACAGGCTCAGCCAGCCTTCCGGCGCCGGCTGCCATCACTTCCTGCCAGTCGAGATCCTGCGGCCCGGCCGCCTGCGTCGCGCCAGCCTGCTTCCAGATCACGCGCTTGAGCGCGGGCAGACGTGCCCACGCTTCACGCAGCGTCCCTTCCACATCGATCCGCTTTCCACGCCGGCTGAAGCCAGTGGAGGCAATCGCCGTGGTGGCCTCGGCCGCCGACAGCCGTGCGACGATGGCATCCACGCCGAAGCCGCTGAACAACGGCACGACGATGGCGCCGATCGACGCCAGCGCCAGCAGCGACTCCGTCGCCTCGATGCCGTTCTCCATCAGCAGGCCCACCCGCTCGCCGCGCCCGATGCCGAGCGCCTGCAAGCCCCCTGCGAACTGGCGCACGCGCGTTCCGAGTTCCGCATAGCTGACGGCCTGGACCTCGCCATCTTCCCGTTCCGCGACGACGGCAGCCTGGTCGCGCGTGCGGGGATCGTGCGTCCATGCCAGCACGGTATTGACCCAGTTCAGCCGCCCGCCCGGGAACCACTGCGGGAATTCGCGTGGCGAAGCCGGGTCGAGGTAGCCCGTCGGCGGCGTATCCCACACGATCCCGCAGTGCTGCATGACCACTTGCCAATAGCGGTCGGGATGACGGCGCGAGAGTTCGAGCAGGTCGTCATAACGCGTCAAGTCGAACGCGCGCATCAGGTTGGCGATGCCCGAGGACTGCAACTCGCGCGCGCCCGGCTTCCAGGTGTTGGCTTCGGTATCCATCATGTCTCGCTTCAAAATCTCTCGTGGCGATGGTTCAAGATCGCCGCAATGTCCTGCTTAAAACCGTGTCCCTAGCCGGGCAGCTTCGCCGAGGGGAATTGCGGCGCACGCTTGTTGCGCACGGCGTCGAGGCCTTCGCGCGCGTCCGCGCCGAGGAAGCCGAGCATCTCGGCGGCAAGCGAGGCATCAAAGATCGGCCCTGCTATCCGCATCCAGTTGTTGATCGACTGCTTGGTGGCACGAATCGCGGTCTGGCTGCCGCGCGCGAGCGACTGGGCGACGGCCAGCGCGCGCGTCATCAATTCCTGGGGCGGCACGCAGAACGTCACCAGCCCGATGCGCTCCGCTTCCTTGCCGTCGATGAAGTCCGCGGTCATGAGGTAGTACTTCGCCTTCGCCACGCCACAGAGCAGCGGCCAGACGATGGCGGCATGGTCGCCCGCCGCTACGCCGAGACGGGCATGGCCATCGGTGAACCGCGCGGACTCGGAGATGATGCTGACGTCCGCCAGCAGCGCGACCGCCAGGCCCGCGCCGACCGCGGTGCCGTTGATCGCTGAAATGATCGGCTTCTCGCAGGCCAGCATGTTGTAGACGATCTCGGCAGCCTCCTTCTTCACCACCGCCACCGCCTCCGGGTTGCCGACCATTTCCTCGACCCACGCCAGGTCGCCGCCCGCCGAGAACGCGCGGTCGCCGGCTCCCGTCACCACCACCACCTTGACCGACGGATCGTCGTTGACGACGCCCCACAGCTTGGTCAGCTCCCAGTGAAGCCGGGCGTTGGTCGCGTTCATCACCTCGGGCCGGTTCAGGGTGGCGAGCAAGACGCCATCCGGCTGCCGGTCGAACAGGATGAACTGGAAGTCTTCGTAACGCATGGTGCAATGTCCTGAAAATGATGGGGCGCCTGACCCCAATTCACAAAGGCGATGCAGGGACGTTCAGTACATGGCGGCCCCTCTCCACCGCCAGCCCCGTCTGCATGCACTCGACCATGTCCGTTCCTTGCTGTGAATCGAACATCGACCCTCATGCCAGCAGGCTTTCGTGGGCCGCGATGAACGAAGCGTAGGGGCTTGCGCTGACCACGCCAACTGGCCTTTTCCGAAGCGCCGGTTCACGCGCGTCGAAGCCCGCACACCGCTAGTTTCATCGCGGCCGAATCGGCATTTCGAGAAAGGTCAATTGGTTCGGCACCCGCACGACACTACCCTTCTGGTGGCGCGGTCACTACCCGACGCACACCGCATCCTGCATGGCGGCGGAACTCACAACAAAGACATCCAGGAGACAACGTGCATCAAGCGACACTGCCGGCTCGCAGCAGCCTATTCGTGGTTCTGTTGTGCTTTCTGACGATCGTGGCGGACGGCTACGATCTCATCGTCTACGGTGCCACGCTCCCGCGCCTGCTGGAAGAACCCGGCTGGGGGCTGACGCCGGCGGCGGCCGGCATGATCGGGAGCTGGACGCTGGCCGGCCTGATGGTCGGCATGGGCGCGGCCGGGCCGCTCTCCGACCGCGTGGGCAGGCGCAACCTCATCATGGCCGGCGTGCTGTGGTTCTCGGTCGGCTCCATCCTCTGTGCACTCGCCCCCTCGCCGTTCTCACTGGGTGCCGCGCGCTTCTTCACCGGCATCGGGCTGGGCGGCGTGGTGCCATCTGCCGTGGCGCTGACGGTCGAGTACGCGCCTGCGAACCGGCGCCAGTTGTACAACGCCCTGACGCTGACGGGCTACTCCGTTGGCGGCGTCATCTGCGCGCTGCTGGCGATCACGCTGCTGCAGGAACACGGATGGCGCACGCTCTATGCGCTCGGCGCGCTCTACGCGCTGATCCTGCCGGTGATGTATCTGTGGCTCCCCGAGTCGGTGAGCTTCCTCGTGGAGCGTAGTCGCATGGACGAGGCGCGCATCCTAGCCGCCCGGCATTCGCTCGACCTGGAACGGATCACGCGGGAGCAACGGGCCCAGGCCCTGCACGCGGCTGCCTCCGGCGCGCGCGGCTACCGGCTGCTGGCGACGGACGCACTCCGCACCTCGGCGCTGCTCTTCGCACTCGTAAGTTTCTGCGTCCAGTTGATCGTCTATGGCCTGAACGCCTGGCTGCCGCAACTGATGCGCAAGGCCGGCTATCCGCTGGGGTCGTCGCTGCAGTTCCTGCTGGTGATGCAGTTCGGTGCCGTGGTGGGCATGATCGGCGGCGCGTTGCTGGCGGACCAGCTAGGCTCCAAGCGCGTGATCGTCCCCTTCTTCGTCATCGGCGGCCTGTCGCTGCTCGCGCTGAGCCAGAAGCTGGACTTCGGCTGGCTGATGCTTGCGGTGTTCGGCGCGGGCATCGGCTCCATCGGCACGACGACACTGATCTACGGCTACATCGCCACGCACTTCCCGGCTTCGTGCCGCGGCTCGGCGCTCGGGGCGTCGCAGGCGTTCGGGCGCTTCGGCTCCATCCTCGGCCCGCTGGTCGGCGGATGGATCGTCGGCTCGAACCTTGCGCTGCACTGGAACTTCTACGCGTTCGTCGTGCCCGCCGTCGTCGCCATCATGCTCGTACCGCTGATCCCGAAGCCGGCACAGGAACCCGAGCCCGCTCCGGGCGCGGAATACCGTACCGCGGACTAAGTCCGCAACCCTCTTCGCCATGAGGTGAAACCATGAAAACCGTCAGCATCAACCATCAGTACTGGAATATCGCCGCCGATCTCCACTTCCCGCCGGACTTCGACGAGAAGAAGAAGTATCCCGCTATCATCAGCGCCCATCCGATCGGTAGCTGCAAGGAGCAGACCTCGGGAAGCGTCTACGGCACCGCGCTAGCCGAGGCCGGCTTCGTCGTCATCGCGTTCGACGCGAGCTTCCAGGGCGCCAGCGGCGGCGAGCCGCGCTACATCGAGGATCCGACGCTGCGCGTGGAAGACTTCCGCGTGGTCGCCGACTATCTGGTAACGCTCGACTATGTGGACGACCGCCGCATCGGCGTACTCGGCATCTGCGGCGGCGGTGGCTACTCCATCAATGCCGCCATGACAGAGCGCCGCATCCGCGCGGTGGGCACCGTCACGGGTGTCAACTACGGCCGCCTGATGCGCGAGGGCTTCAGCGGCTACGATCCGATCGGCGCGCTGGAAGCGATGGCACAGCAGCGCACCGACGAGGCACGTGGCGCCGCACTGCGCGTGGACGACCTGCTGCCGCCGTCGCCCGAGGAAGCCAAACAGCGCGGGCTGACAGAGATCGACCTCTACGAGGCCACGGAGTACTACCGCACGCCGCGCGGGCAGAAGCCACACGGCGCCAACCGCTCGCTCTTCTCCCACCAGCGCCGCAGCCGGATGGGATGCCTTCCACCTGGCCGAGGTCCTGCTGACGCAGCCGCTGATGGTGGTGGTCGGCGACAAGGTCGGTGCCTTCGGCGCCTACCGCGACGGCTGCGAGATCGTGGGCCGCGCACGCTCGGAGAAAAAGGAACTCGTCGTGCTGGACGGCTGGTCGCACTATGACCTGTACGACAAGCCCGAGCCCGTGCGCAAGGCGCTCGACAAGCTGATCCCGTTCTACCGGGAACATCTCTGATGCGGGGGATGATCTTCCGGGGCGCCCGCGAGGTCGAGCTGGCGCACTTCGACGATCCCACGCCCGGCCCCGGCGAGGCCGTGATCGAGATGAAGGCATCGGGCATGTGCGGCACCGATCTGCACTACTACCGGCATGGCATGGCGGCATCGCTGGAGATGCTTGGCCTGAAGGACCGCATTGCGTCCGACCGGATCATCGGCGGGCACGAGCCTTGCGGCGTGGTGGCCGCGCTCGGCCCGGGCGTGGACGGCAAAGCGTTCCGCGTGGGCGACCGCGTGATGGTCTTCCACTATGAGGCTGCCGCCACTGCGACCACTGCCGCACCGGCTGGACGCAGCTCTGCGACCACGGCGCGCGCATCCACGGCGTGCTGGCGCATGGCGGCCATGCCGATTACATGAAGGTGCCGGTGTCGTCGCTGGTGCACCTGCCGCAGGAGATGTCGTTCGCGGGCGGTGCCGCCGTGGCGTGCGGCACCGGCACCGCGTACGGCGCCTTGCTGCGGCTCGACATCAGCGCCCGCGACACGCTGGCCGTCTACGGCCTTGGCCCGGTCGGCCTCTCGGTCGCCCAGCTTGCCGCCGCGATGGGCGTCGAGGTGTTCGGCGTCGACATCAATGCGGCGCGCGTGGCCCGCGCGCAAGACTTCGGCGTAGCGCACGCGATCGACGCCACGCAGGTCGATCCCGTCTCCGAGATCCTGAAGCTGACCGGGGGCAAGGGCGCGTCGTGCGCGGCGGAGTGTGCCGGTGGCGAGCTGCCGCGCGCTCAGGCCGTGCGCAGCACCAGGGTGTGGGGCCGCATCGCGCTGGTGGCCGTGGGCGGCAACGTGGTGCTCGATGCGATGAAGGACCTGATCGGCAAGCAGCGGCAGTTGCTCGGCTCGTTCACGTTCTCCGAAGTCGAGATGAAGGCTTGCGCCAGCTTTATCGCCACACGCGGCATCGAGGTCGACCGGCTGTTCACCGACACCTGGCGGCTCGACCAGGCCGCGCAGGCCTATGCCCACTTCGACAGGCAGGCGGGCGGCAAGGGCGTGTTCCTGTTCTGACCCCTGCCGCCCCTTTCACGGTTGCCGCTGGCCGGCAACGGAAATCCAACCCATGACGAACCGAACTATCGAACTCAAGCACCCGCGCCGCCTGTACATCGACGGCGAATGGGTCGAACCCTCCTCCGGCGGCGTCTTCGACGTGCTGGACTGCTCAACGGAGCAGGTCGTGGCGACGGTTGCCCGCGCCGAGTCGGCCGACATGCAGCGCGCCGTCGCGGCCGCGCGCAAGGCATTCGACGACGGCCCGTGGCCGCGCATGACGCCGCTGGAGCGCGCCGGCTTCCTCGAGAAAATTGCCGCGCGGCTCGAAGCCCTGAACGACGAGTTCGCCCGCATCTGGTCGCTAGAGACCGGCATCGTCTACAAGGTCGCGCAGCCGCGGATCGGACTGTTCATCAGCGGTGCCTTCCGGCAGTACGCGGCGATGGCATCGATGTTCCCTTTCACGCAGGCGTGCCAGTCCGCCACCGGCAATGAGGCGTATCGCGTCTACGAGCCGGTGGGTGTGGTCGCCGAGATCATTCCCTGGAATGGCCCCGCAGGCCTGCTCGCCTACAAGACTGCGCCGGCGCTGCTGGCGGGCTGCACGCTGGTCATCAAGTCACCGCCTGAGGCGCCGTGCTCGGGCTACCTTTTCGCGCAGGTTTGCGAGGAAGTCGGGTTGCCCCCGGGCGTCGTCAACGTCATCACGGCCGAGCGCGACGTGTCCGAGGCACTGGTGCGCAGCCCGGACGTCGACAAGATCACCTTCACCGGATCGACCGCGGCCGCCGCCGCATCGCGTCCATCGCGGGCGACCGCGTGGCGCGCGTGACGCTGGAACTCGGCGGCAAGTCGCCTGCCGTCATCCTGGACGATTACGATGTCGAAACCGCCGCCGCCACGCTCGGCAGCTCCTACTTCGGCTACAACACCGGGCAGATCTGCCACAGCCTGACCCGCATCATCGTGCCGCGCGCGAAGCATGACGCGATGGTGGAGGCACTCTCCGCCATCCGCGACAGATCGTACTCGGTGACCCGCTCGCGGCAGAGACCACTTCTGGCCCCCTCGCCAGTGCCCGGCAGCGCGACACCGTCGAACGCTTTGTCGCCACGGGCATGGAGGAAGGCGCCGTGTTGGCAGCCGGCGGCAAGCGTCCGCCACACCTGGCGCGCGGCTTCTTCTTCGAGCCGACGGTGTTCGGCAACGTCGACAACCGCTCGGCCATTGCCCAGCAGGAGATCTTCGGCCCCGTGCTGAGCGTCATCCCGGCCGACGACGAAGCCAGCGCCATCCGCATGGCGAACGACACGCCGTTCGGCCTGAACGCCGCCGTCTTCACCAACGACCGCGACCGCGCGCTCGCGGTGGCGCGGCAGATCCGCGCGGGCACCGTAGGCCACAACGGCCCGCGCACCGATTTCTCCATTGGCTTCGGCGGCTTCAAGCAGTCGGGCATCGGCCGCGAGGGCGGCGTGGAAGGACTGACCGCCTTCATGGAGTCAAAGACCATCGTGCTGGCCTGACGGTGGCGGCCAACCGGAGCGGGCGAATGTCCGCCGCCCGCTTCGGGTCGTCCGTTTCGGGTCGTCCGAATCGCAGGTTCGAAAATGGCAAGTTGGACGCGCGGCCGGCGCGCTCTACCCTTGCATCAAACCCATCCGGAAGATGCAAAGGAGACAGCCTTGAACACCGAATCCGGCCGCACCGCAGCCGCCATGCAAGACCCCGCCCACCGCTGACCGCCCGCTCCACGGCGTGCGCGTGCTGGCCGTGGAAAACTTCGTCGCCGGCCCGTTCGCGTCCATGTGGCTCGCCGACGCCGGCGCCGAGGTCATCAAGGTCGAAGCCCCGGCCGGCGGCGACTTCTCACGCAGCACCAGCCCCGTCAGGATGGCGGAGGATGGCAGCCCGCATGCGTTGTCGTTCCTGCGCACCAACCGCAACAAGAAGAGCCTGACGCTGGACCTCAAGCAGCCCGAGGGCAAGCGACTGTTCCTCGAACTGGCCGCCGGCGCGACATCGTGCTCGAAAACCTGCGCCCCGGCGTGATGGACCGCCTCGCGTCGGCTATGACACCCTGCGCGCGCGCAACCCGCGCCTGATCTACGTTGCCATCTCCGGCTTTGGCCACACCGATGTGAAGCCGAGCCCTTACACCGATCACCCGGCGCTCGACATCGTCGGCCAGGCGCTCAGCGGCCTGATGTACCGGCCGGAGCGACAGGACGACCGGCCGACCTATCTCGGCTTCTCGATGACGGACCTGCAGGGCGGCATCCTCGCCGCGCAGGGCGCGCTGCTGGCCCTCTACCAGCGCGAGCGCACCGGGCGGGGCAAGAAGGTGGACATTTCGCTGTACGACGCCTCGCTGGTCCAGAACGAGATCTCGGTCGCCATGTACTCGGCCCTGCACCAGCCGCTGCCGCCGGGCGTACCCGCGGTGACGGCGCCGTTCGGGCCGTTCCGCGCCAGCGACGGCCATATCGTCATCGCGGTGCTCGGCGAGCACATCTGGCGCCGCTTCTGCGAGGTGATCGGCAAGCCGGACCTGGTGGACGACCCGCGCTTCACCGATGGCATCGCCCGCCGCCAGCACAGTGCCGCGCTCGATCCGCATGTCGACGCCTGGCTCGCCACGCGCACCCGCGCGCAAGCCGTGGACCAGCTGCGCGAGGGCGGCGTGCCGGCGTCGGTGGTCAACGACGTGGCCGACCTGTTCGACTGCCCGCACGTCGCTGCGCGCGAGATGCTGATGACGGTCCAGGACCCGTGTGGGGTCCGGTGCAGGTGGTCGGCAACCCGATCAAGATGTCGGACGTGCCCGAGCCCGAGGCCGGGGTGCCGCCGCGGCTCGGGGAACATACCGACGCGGTGCTGCGCGACTGGCTGCACCTCGATGCGCGGCAGGTCGAGGCGCTGCGCGCCGACGGCATCGTCTGACCAGAAGACAGAACCAAAGCAAGGAAACAGCAATGAAAAGTCTTGAAGGCAAGGTGGCGATCGTCACCGGCGGCACCGGCGGGATCGGCCGGGGCGTGGCACTGCAACTCGCGGCACGTGGGGCGCTGGTGGTCATCAGCGGCAGGAGCGCGTCAAAGGCCGAAGCGGTGCTCGCCGAACTCCGCGAGGCAGGCGGACAGGGCGACTTCATTGCCGGTGACGTCCGCGTGAAGGCCGACATGGACACGCTCGCCGCCGAGGCCGCGCGCGCCATGGCGGCATTGACATCGTGGTCGCCAATGCCGGCGGCAACGACGACGAGGCACGCCGCCCGGACGTGCGCGGTCCGTTTGGCGATATCGACCTCGCGCGCGTCTGCGCCGTGGTGGCGGAGAACACCGCCGCGAAGCTGCTGCCGGTGCAGTCGGCCCTGCCCTTCATGCGCGAGCGCGGGGGCGGCGCGGTGGTCTTCGTGACCTCGGAGGGCGGCCGCGTGCCGACGCCGACGCAGACCGCGGTGGCCACCTTTGCCGGCGGCCTGATCAGCGCCAGCAAGGTGCTGTCGAAGGAACTGGCGCGCGACGGGATCCGCGTGAACTGCGTGTGCGTGACGGTGGTGCGCGACAGTCCCTCGTGGAAGGCCGCGTTCGAACGCGCCGATGGCGTGTCGGAGCGGCACCGCAAGCAGTACGAGAAGATCATCGCCAGCAGCCCGCTCGGCGTGGCGAGCCCGGAGGATATCGGCCAGGTGGTGGCCTTCCTCGCCTCCGACGAGTCGCGCTACCTGACCGGGGCGACCGTCAGCCCGACCGGCGGACTGACGATTCATTGACTGGCCACGCGGCCTGCAGCCTCACACGATGGCGCCGGCCGCGCGCAATGCCGCAATGTCTTGCAAGCCAAAGCCCCAGTCGCCCAGCACCGCGTCGGTATGCTCGCCGGGTCGGGACGGGGAATTCTGTATCGCGCCGGGGGTGCGGCTAAAGCGCGGCGCGGGCGCGGGCTGCACGACGCCGTCCCGCTCGACGAATGTCCCGCGCGCGCGCAGATGCGGATGGCCGGGCGCCTCCGCCAGCGACATGACCGGCGCGAAGCACACCTCCCGCCCTTCGGCCAGTGCACACCATTCGTCACGCGTGCGCGTGCGGAAAATTTCCGCGAACCTCGCCTGCACCTCCGGCCAGCGCGAACGGTCATGCTGGTCCGGCATCTGCGCCTCGTCCAGCCCGAGCACTTCCAGCGTATGGCGCCAGAAGCGCCCCTCGTTGGACCCCACGCTGATCCAGCGGCCGTCCTTCGTCTCATAGGCGTTGTACCAGGCGCCCCCGAATCGAGCCGGTTGCTGCCGCGCTCGTCCTTCCAGTAGCCGCTGGCGAACATGCCATAGAAGAGCGTCATCAGCGAGGCGGAACCGTCGACCATCGCGGCATCCACCACCTGCCCCTTGCCCGAGCGCCGGCTTTCGAGGATGGCCGACACGACGCCAAGCGCCAGATACAGCGAGCCGCCGCCGAGGTCGCCTGCCAGATTGAGCGGGATCACCGGCGGGCCGCCGGCGGTGCCGACCGCGTGCAGCACGCCGGTCAGCGCAATGTAGTTGATGTCATGGCCGGGCGCGTGCGCGAGCGGCCCATCCTGGCCCCAGCCCGTCATGCGGCCGTAGACCACCGCAGGGTTCGCCGCGAGGCAGTCTTCGGGTCCTAGCCCCAGTTTCTCGGCAACACCTGGCCGGAACCCCTCCACCAGCGCGTCGGCCTGGCTCACGAGCTTCAGTACTGCGTCCTTCGCTTCCGCCTTCTTCAGGTCGAGTGCGGCGCTGCGCCGGCCGCGGTTGAGCAGGTTGAAGCGCGGATCGCCGGGCTGTCCGCCGTCGTGGCCGGGCGGCCGGTCGATGCGGATGATGTCCGCGCCGAGATCCGCAAGCAGCATGCAGCAGAACGGCACAGGCCCTATGCCGCCCAGCTCAATGATCCTGACGCCCGCGAGCGGGCCCTCGGTTTTGCGCATCGTTGGTCTCCTCAAACGTCGAAACCCGGCTCGCGAATGAGCCGGGTCTGCCTCGCGCGCCGCGCCTTCGAGTGGCCACGGTCACGCTATCAGCGGTCATGGCCGCCGCGCCTACTCCGCGATCCCCGTGTCGAGCACTGCCTCGCCGCCCGACGACTGCGTCTCGCGCCGGCCACGCCGCGACGCCATCAGCCTGTTGAGATCAGCATTGTTTTCTCCGACGTCGCGCGCCGCCGACAGCGGTCCCGGCCGCCTGCCGTTGAACAGCAGCGGCAGCCCGACCAGCGCGAGATCGTCCCCGGTCGGCTTGCCGATGATGCCCAGCGCCCGCGTCTGCTCGTGATTGACCAGTTCGCTGGTGGTCTGCACCGGTGCGCACGGCAGGCCGGCGGCGCCGAGCACTTCCTGCCAGTGCGAGCGTGGATGTTCGGCAAGCCGCCCGCCGATCAGGGCATCGATCTGCCCGCGGTGGCGCAGGCGCGCATCGTTGGTGGCAAAGCGCGGGTCGGTGGACCACTCCGGCCGGTCCAGCGCGGCGCACAAACGTGCAAAGAGCCGGTCGTTGGCGCAACTGACCACCAGATGGCCATCGGCCGTGTCATACGCGCGGTGCGGCACGATGAAGCCGACGCCCGAGCCATGCCGGCCGCCCGTGTCGCCGTCGGCGTTGTAGTTGGCGATGCCGACTGTCATCCAGGCAATGGCCGTCTCCAGCAGCGAGCTGTTGACGGTGGCGCCCACGTGCTTGCGCTGCCGCCGGCACAGCGCGGCCAGGATGCCGATGACGGCCCACATGCCGGCGCCGAAATCGACAATCGAAACGCCAGCGCGCACCGGCGCCTGCCCTTCCTCGCCGGTGACGCTCATGATGCCTGCGAATGCCTGCATCAGCGGGTCGTAGCCGGGCGCCTGGTTCAGCGGACCGACATGGCCGAACGCGCCCACCTCGCAGCAAACCAGTTCGGGCTTGGTCACGCGCAGGCTGTCGGGGTCCAGTCCGTATTGCGCGGCCGAGCCGGGGCGCAGGTTGTGGAAGAAGACGTCGGCATGCTCGGCGATGAGCCGATGCAGCGTGGCGAGGTCGTCCGGGTCCTTGATGTCGAGGCTGATGAAGCGCTTGCCCTGGTTGATCGCATGGAAGGCGGCACCGCTGCCCTTCCACTTGCTCGGCCCCCAGCCGCGCGCCGAATCACCCGTGGGGCGTTCGATCTTCCACACATCGGCGCCCAGCGCCGCAAGGATCTGGCCGGCGAACGGCGCCGAGGGCGCTGTCGCTCAGTTCCACGACCACCACGCCATCGAGAGGCAGATCACGCATGGCTTCTTACTCCGGCTGATAGTTGAGTTCGGCGAAGAGGCCTTTCCATACCGCGACCTCTTCCTTCAGTTGGCGGGAGAACTCGCCCGGTGACGACACCACCATGCTGCCGCTCAGGCGCGACTCCACCATACTCCTGAATTGCGTGTCTGCCGACAACGCCCGGAGATCGCGCGCGATCCGGTCCACCACGGCCGGCGGCGTGGACTTCGGCACGAACATGCCGGCCCACAGCAGCGGCAGGTAGCCCTTGTAGCCCACGGCCTCCGACAGCGTCGGCACGCTGGGCAGGTCTGCATACCGCTCGGCGCTGATGGCGGCCATCGGCCGCAGCTTGCCGGCCTCCATCTGCGACTTCATCGAGCTTGGCGTGTTCACGAGGAATTGCGCATCGTCGCGCATCACCGCCATGTTCATCGCCGTCACGCTGTTGAAGTCGATCGGCGCGTATTTCATGCCGAGTGACTTGTTCAGCAGCGCCATCGTCAGGTTGAAGATCGACGTGCGGCCGGTGCCCGCGAAGAACAGACCATCGGAACCACGCCGGCTCAGGTCGACCAGCCCGCGCATGGTCTTCGCCTTGCCCGCGGTGTCATCATTGGCCGCGACCACAAGCTGGTAGTTGATGACCTTGTACACCGGGACCAGGTCGGTCGTCGGGTCGAACTTCAGGTTCTTGGTGGTGAACTTCGGCAAGATCGAGCTTTGCGTGCCCAGCAGCAACGTGTGCCCGTCAGTGGCGTTCACCACGTATTCGGTGCCGATCACGCCGCCCGCGCCGGGCCGGTTCTCCACGATCACCGGCTGCTTCCACATGCCTTCGAGGCGCTGCGCCAGCATACGCGCGAGCAGGTCGCCGCTGGAGCCTGCCGCGAGCGGAATGACGATGCGCACCGGGCGCGTTGGCCACGGTTCCGTCGCCGATGCCAGCCGGGGCAGCAGCATCGCCGCACACCCGGCCACGCAGGCGCGCCCGCCTTGCGTAGCCAGCTCCGCCTGCGATCCCGTTCACGGGGGTCGGTCATGAGTCTCCTCCTTATGTCTCTTTATAGATGTCTTGCCAGATGCCGGGTGAGGGCGGCGAGGCGTCAGGTTGCGGCGAAGACCGGCAGGCGTTGTCCGCCCCGCTCGATCAGCCGCGCTGTCATGCGCGCGCCGATGCGCAGCGTCTCGGGCGCTCCCTCGATCTGCGCGAACAGGTGATAGCCCTCGTCCATCTCCACGAAGCCCACGGTGTAGGGGGCGATCGACGCGAAGGCCGGCGTGGGCCCGCGCATCACGGTGCTGTACGAATACAGCGTGCCGCTGCCTTTCGCCGCCTGCCACACGAGCCCGTCCGCCTCGCAATGCGGGCAGAATGAATGCGCCGGCCAGACTGCCTCGCCGCAGCTGGTGCACCGCTGGTACTTCAACTGCCCCGCCGCCAGCCCTTCCCAGTAAGGTTGGGCGTCGAGCAGCGCGTAAGGCTGCGGCCAGCCGTCTTTCGTCTGGATCATCACGTGCTCCCGTTCAGGTTGTCAAAGACAGCAGCACCACGCTGCCGGCCGCCAGCATGCCGCCCGCGCCCTGCACGAGCACGGTCTTCGGCCGGCGCTGCGGCGCGAGGCCCAGCGGCTGGCCGCGCAACTGCCGCACGGCCTCGACCAGGCTGTCCATGTTGCAGGAGATGCCCGGCTGGCCGAACGACAGCCAGCCGCCGTTGGTGTCGGTCGGCAGGTCGCCGTCGAAGCCAGTGCGGCCCTCGCGGTACAGGTCGATTCCCCGGCCCTTCTTCGCAAAGCCCAGGTCCTCCATCACGATGGGCCCCATATGCGCAAAGTTGACGGAGATCTGCGCCATGTCGATATCCGCGCGCGACAGTCCCGACATGCCGAATGCCTGGGTCGCCGCCGCGGCCGTGGCCGTGTGGGTCAGGTTGGGCATGGGGCCAAGCTCCGGGAAGCGACACGTACGCATGTTCATGCGGTCCGTCAGGTATTCGTGCGTCGTGGCGGACCCATAGCCCAGCAGGTAGACCGGATCGGCGTGCATCGCCCGCGCCCGTTCCGGCGACGTGACCACCAGTGCACCACCGGTGCCGCCGCCCCACGTCGAGCACATCCAGCGCCGCAGCGGACTGGCGACATAGGGCGACGCCAGCACCGTCTCGCGGTCCACCTCCCCGAAGCGCGCCTTGGCCGCGTGCGGATGGTGAACGCCCCAGCGCTGGTTCGACACCGCCACATCGGCCAGATCGGCCTCGGTCAGATCGTACTCATGGAGGTACCGGCAGGCGGCCTGTCCGTACAGCGCCGGGATGATGGGCCGTACGGCACCTCGAACTGCGGATCGCGTCGGCTTCGGCGCCATGGCCACGGCATCGACGAACAGCTCCGTCGCATCGCTCTGCAGGCACAGTACGTACTCCGCCTGCCCGGCCGCGATCATCTCCGAAGCCACCGCCAGCGTCGCCGTGAGTCCGGCGCCGTGCATGGTGATCTCGGTGGTGCGCTTCACCGGCATCTGCATGTGCGAGATGAAGATGTTGCTCCACTGCGAGCGCTTGTCGGCCCATGGCGAGCGGCCCGTGTAGACCGCGTCGACCTGTTCCTTGCGGATGCCCGCGTCCCGCAGCGCGCGCCGCGTGGCTTCGGCGGCAAGCTGAAGGGGGTCCTTGCGATCCTGGCGGGAGGCGTAGGCATCCCCCATCCCGACGATCGCGGCGACTGGCTTCGTCGACATCATGTCGCCCTCAGGCCGCCTTCAGTTCGGGCAGCGACGATGCGATCAGCGCGTCCAGGTCCTCGCGCTTGCGCAGCATCAGCAGGCTCCACTCGCCCTGCTGGAGCAGGTCGCCGTTCTGGTTGATCGCGCTGATGCGGAACTTGATCACACCGTACTTCTCGTCCTTCTCCTTCTTGCCGATGACTTCGCAGACCGCATAGATGGTGTCGTTGATGTACACCGGGTTGCGAAAGCGCATGTTGTCGATGCCGTAGTTGGCCTGGATGCCGAGGCCGAACTGGATCAGGCCAGTGACGATCGAGTACGTCAGCGACCCCTGCACCAGCCGCTGGCCGAAGCGCGTCTTCGAGGCGTAGTGCGTGTTCGAGTGGATCTCGATCCAGTTGCCGGTCAGCGCGCAGTAGTTGACCACGTCCGCTTCGGTGACGGTGCGCCCGCCTGAGCGGAACACCTGGCCGATTTCCAGTTCGTCATACGTCTGGTCGATGCGGTTGTTGATGATGCGCTTGCTCGTGTCGCTCATGTCTGTCTCTCCGTGAATGTCGTCTGCTTCAGCCGAGCCGCATCGACTTGGCGATGATGGTCTTCTGGATCTGCGAGGTGCCGCCGCCGATGGTCGACTGCACGCTCTCGCGTAGGTAACGCTCCATGTCGGCTTCCGGCAGGTTGGCGTAGCCGCCGAGCACCTGCATGCCGGTGAGCGCACACTGCTTGAGCGTCTCCGAGCCGTACAGCTTGGCCATCGACACCTCCCGGCTGCACGGCACGTCAGCCGCCGCCATCTGCGCGGCGCGGTAGCACAGCAGGCGCGCCGCATCGACTTCGGTCTGGCGGTCCGCCAGCATGTGCTTGAGCACCTGGAAGTCCCACAGCTGCTTGCCGAACTGGATGCGCTCGTGCGCGTACTGCGTGGCCTTCGACACGGCAGTCTGCGCGTTGCCGACATAGGCAGCGGCCACCGCGCAACGCTCCAGTTCGAGGTGCTTGGTAATGATTTCCCAGCTTGGCCTTCTTCACCGAGCAGGGCATCGGCCGGCACGCGACTTCGTCGAGGAAGATCTCGGTGGTGCCGGTGGCATGGCGCGACAGCGTCGGCAGCTTGTTGATGACCAAACCCGGCGTGGTATTCGGGATGAGCAGCACCGACAGGCCGCCGTGCTTGTTGTCGGCATCGGTGCGCACCAGCATGGCGATGACGGTGTCCTTCGCCGCCGCGCCGCTGCACCACAGCTTCTGGCCCGAGACGATCCAGTCGCCGTTCTCGTCGCGGCGGGCGCGGGTCTTGGTGTTCGAGGCGTCGGAGCCCGCGTCGGGCTCGGAGATCGACACGGAGAAGCGGATCCTGCCGTCGATAAACGGCTTGATGTACTTGTCCTTCTGCGCGGCGGTGCCGTACTTGCCGATATTCATCGCCGTGAACGTCGGCACCAGCACCGCGGCCGCGAAGTCGAAGCCGAACTTGCCGAGGCCCTCGGCCATCAGGGTGTAGTCGAAGATATCGCCGCCTGCGCCGCCCTCCTCCTCCGAGAACAGCAGGCCCAGCCATCCCTGCTTCGCGATCTTGTCGTAGGCTCATAGGGATAGTCCCGATTCTGGTCGCACTTGCGCACATATTCGACCGTGACCTCGTTGTCCATGAAGCGGTTCACGGTGTCGAGCCAAAGGGCCTGGGATTCATTCAGGAAGTTCGGTAGCACTTCATCTCTCCGTTGTTGGGTGGCGCCGGCTTGCATCAATGCAGCGCGTGTTGGAAGAGTAGAGTCGCGCCACCGCGAGGCCAACTGGCCATTTCTGAAGCGGCGCTTCGGTGCAATCGAATGAAAGGGCGGGCACGAATGCCCGCCCTGCCGGCGGCTCTGAAAGGCGGGACGTCAGTCCTGCGCCGGCGCGGGTGCCTGTTCGCCGGGACGGTCGAGCAGTTGCTTCATCAGCGCGGCGGCGGCTGGGCTCAGCACCCGGCCGCGTGGCGTGGCGATGTGGATGCTGCGCACGGCCCACGGTTCGTCAAGCGGAATGCAGGTCACGTCGTCAAACAGTTGATGGCTGACCAGGCACTCCGGCTGCACCGTCACGCCGAGTCCAGCCTGCACGAGACTGATCGCCGTGCCGGCGCTGCGGACGCTGAACGCCGGCGCGAACTCCTTCCCGAGCCGCTTTGCCGCGACCCGGAAGGCACCCAGCATCGCATCGACAGGGATCAGGCGCTCGGGCAGCAGGTCGGCGAACGTGACGGTCTCATGCGCGCCCAGCGCATGGGACCGGGGCACCACGGCCACCAGCCGGTCGCGGCGGTAGGGCGTGACATCGACGCCGCCGAGTTCCAGCTCGTGGGCCATGGCGAACACGCCAATGTCGGCATCGCTGCGGGACACCGCCTCCAGGATCTGCGCGTTTTCCACCTCGCGCACGGCCAGTTCCACCAGTGGAAAATCTCGCGCATAGTCGCCCAGCTCGCGGGCCAGGAACGGCGCAATGATCGAGCGCGCCGAGGCCACCACGACCTTGCCGCGCATCCCTTCGGTGAAAGCCGCTATCTCCGAGCGCATGTCCTCCACGTTGTCGAAAATACGGCGCGCGTAGTGAACCAGCACGGCGCCGGCCGGACTGGGCACCACGCCCTTCGGGCCGCGTTCGAGCAGCTTGACGCCTGCGATGTCCTCGAGGTCCTGGATGCGCTTGGTCGCCGTCGAGGCGGCGATGTTCTCCCGCAGCGCAGCACGCTGGATCTGCTGCTCCTCAACGGCGGACAGGAAGAGGCGCAGCGTGAACAGGTCGATCTGCCGGATCAGGTGCAGGCGGTTGAATGTGCCCATTGATGTGCCCATTTGTCGGGAGTCAGGAACGGTGTCATGAGGAGGATATTACGCCTCGCCGCCGCCCGCCGCGCGGCGTTGCCGGAACTACGTACACACTGCCGGCCTTCCTGCAATGCCAGCGCGGCATCATGGCGGCCCCCTTGCGTGGCAAGCGAGCAGATGCAGACAACCCTCATCCCGTCCGCTGCAGGAGACCCCCACGCAATCCGTCAAGCGCACGCTGGCGCCATCTCTGCGGTCGGGTCTGCCGTGCCGGTTCGAGTCCGAAGCGTAACGTGGGCGTTCGGACAGGCCAACTGGCCTTTTCCGAAACGACGGTTCGTTGCTGTCGAAGCGGGCCCCGAGTCCGATTGCGGGCAATGTGCGCGATACCGGCGCGAACCTCGGCCCAGGGCCATGAACGCACGCCGCCGCTACGCCGCAGCAGGGCGTGAGCGTCGCGCTCGAGCTTCAATGCGGCACGACATTGCGCTGCGCTGCGGCTTCCGCGACAAAGGCCTCGAGCAAGCGCTGCGCCGGCACCGTCAGCGGCGTGTCGGCCCGATACATGGCGTGGATGGTGGTGCGCGGGAGCGCGTCGGCAATCGGCAGCTGGATCAGGTCCATGGCCGGCCCGTAGCGGTCGAAGAAGCCCCTGGGCATGATCCCGATCACGTCCAGCCGGGGCATCAGTGCCAGCAACGTGGCGAAGGATTCGCATTCGAGCCTCACTTGCGGGGTGCGGTCCTCCGCGGGATCGAAGCGCAGGTTGCGCGGATCGCCGGGTCCGCCCGTGGGGCCGGTCAGCACCCAGTCGGCGTCGACCAGTCTCGCGAGCTTCTTCACGCGTGCAAGCGGATGGCTGCGCCGCGCGGCAATCACGATCTGGCTGTCGAAGAGCGGCTGTACCAGCAGATCGCGCCCCGCCCCTTCCGTCGGCAACGGCCCCAGGGCCACGTCCAGTTCGCCTGCGCGGACCTGCTCCAGTGCGCGCGGGTACAGATCGCGCACGCGCAGCCTGACCTGCGGCCACCTGCGCCGAAGCGCGCCACCGCGCCCGGTGCAAGCAGGACTCGCCGCCACCGGCGACACCCCCACGGTCACCTGCGCCTGGGCATGCCGCAGGTGCCATGCCACCTCTTCCCGCGCACGCTCGAGCTCGCGCACCGCGTTGCCGGCCCGCGCCGCCAGCAGCTCGCCGGCAGGCGTCAGCCGCACACCCTTGGGCGTGCGCAGCACGAGTGCGGCGCCAAACTCCTCCTCCAGTTGCCTCAGGGCCTTGGTCAGGGCCGGCTGCGAGACATTCAGGACCTGCGCCGAGGCGCGCAGGCTGCCGGTCTGGGCGATGGCCAGCAGCAAGTGCAGGTGTTGAAGGCGCACAGGCGCTCTCCGTGGGGGCGATAACCGATGGTAATCGACTTAGCAAAATGTGAAGCGATTTTTGGCCAGCGCCCATCTACGCTTTGTCGAACCCGGCACCGTTGTCCGCGAGCCCATGCCACCCTGGCGGCGCGAGGGCCGCCCATATGCCGTATTTCCCCACACCTCGGGAGCGTCCCTTGCAAAAGCGAGTGAAGAACATCCTCTTCATCATGTGCGACCAGCTGCGCGCCGACCACCTGTCCTGCTTCGGCCATCCCGCGCTCAAGACCCCGAACCTGGACGGTCTGGCCGCGCGCGGCGTGATCTTCGATCGTGCCTATGTTCAGTCGCCGGTGTGCGGTCCTTCGCGCATGAGCTACTACACCGGCCGCTATGTGCATGCGCACGGCGCGAGCTGGAACTTCGTGCCGCTCAAGGCCGGCGAGATGACCATCGGCGACCACCTGCGGCCGCTGGGCGTGCGCTCGGTGCTGGTGGGCAAGACCCACATGCGTGCCGACCTGGCCGGCATGTCGCGCCTGGGCATCGACCCTGCCTCGCAGATCGGCGTGCGCATTGCCGAATGCGGCTTCGATCCATATGAGCGCGACGACGGCATCCATCCGTATTCGGGCCACGATCCGGAGCCGGCCTACAGCGCCTACCTGCGCGAGCAGGGTTTCGATGGCGATAACCCCTGGGAAAGCTGGGCCAATTCGACGGTCGACGACGACGGCACGATCCGCTCGGGCTGGTTCCTGAAGTACTCAAATCGCCCGGCGCGCGTGCCCGACGAGCATTCCGAAACCCCCTATATCACGCGGCGGGCGATGGATTTCATCCGCGATGCCGGCGACCAGCCGTGGTGCCTGCATCTTTCCTACATCAAGCCGCACTGGCCCTATATCGTGCCCGAGCCCTATGCCAGCATGTACGGGCCGGAGGATGCGCTGCCAGTGGTCCGCTCGGAAGCCGAGCGCCACGATCCGCATCCGGTCTACGCGGCCATGATGGATCACCGGGTCTCGCGCACCTTCTCGCAGGACGGCGTGCGCGACGCGGTGATGCCCGGCTATATGGGCCTGATCAAGCAGATCGACGACCAGTTGGGCGTGCTGTTCGCCTTTCTCGAAGCGCGCGGCCTGATGGACTCGACCATGATCGTCTTCACCAGCGACCACGGCGACTACCTGGGCGACCACTGGATGGGCGAAAAAGACCTGTTCCACGAGCCCGTCATCCGCGCCCCGCTGATCATCTACGACCCCGACGATCGCGCCGACGCCACCCGCGGCACGCGCTGCGACGCACTGGTCGAGGCAGTCGACCTGGCTCCGACCTTCCTTGACGTCTACGGCGGTGAAGCCGTGCCGCACGTCATCGACGGCCGCTCGCTGCGCCCCCTGCTGTTCGGCCAGCGCCCTGCCCACTGGCGCGAGCATGTGGTCTGCGAATACGACTTCGCGTTCCAGGACGCGCGTATCGCGCTTGGCACCAGGCCGCGCGATGCATGGATGCGCATGATCTCCGACGGTCGCTGGAAGTACGTGCTGTTCGAACACTACCGGCCGATGCTGTTCGACCTGGCCACGGACCCGAACGAGTTCGATGATCTCGGCGCCTCGGACCACCCGGAGCATGCGCCGCGCGCGCGCGGCTGCATGAGGCATTGTTCCGCTGGGCGCGGCAGCCGCGCCAGCGCGTCACCGTCGCCGACGGCACGATCGAGTCCACCGAGATCCAGCCGCGCATCTCCGAAGGCGGCATCCTGATCGGCTACTGGGACGAAGCCGACCTGGCGCAGGCGCGCCAGCACTTCAAGCCCCGCTTCGCATCCACCAACCCGCTGGTCAAGTCCACCCTGGACCGGCTGACGCATCCCCAAGGAGTCGAACATGATGACTGAAACGCCCGACATCACCCGCGCCAAACGGGTATTGATGGTGTATCGTGGAATATCCTCGGGCAGGTCTATGTGCCCAAGCAGATAAGCGCCGACAGCATCGCCTGGCACGCCACCTTTCCGGTTGAAACTTTCGTGCCGCCGCATGTACATCCTAAGCAGGACGAGTACATCTTCGTGCTCGACGGGCAGATCGACCTGCTGCTTGGCGACAACAAGACATCAGCCAGCAGCGGCGACCTGGTACGCATGCCGCGCGCATTCCACACGCCTTCTTCAACAACTCCGGCAAACCCGTCACCGCCCTGTTCTGGGCCTCGCCTGCCGGCAAGCTGCTTTCGCTCTACCGCCGCATCCACAACATGTCGAGCCCGACAGAAGTGATGCAAGTCGCGCGCGACTACGATGTCGTGTTTCTTCCCCCGGTCTCGGCCGCGGCATAGCACACCGGCCCACCAGCAGGTATGGACGTCACCCAGGCTTGATAACCGGAGGTTCGATGCAATGAATACCTTGGCAAATGACGGTGTCGCGGCCAGCGCGATGGCGATAGACATGGCGGCCGCGACGCGGCGCAAGGCCTGGGGCGTCACGGCGATGCTCACGCTCTTCATGGTGCTGAACTTCGGCGACAAAGCCGTGCTCGGCCTGGTGGCCAAGCCGGCGATGGCTGAACTGGGACTGACGCCGGTCGAGTTCGGGTTCATTGGCAGCAGCTTCTTCTTCCTGTTCAGCCTGAGTGCGATCGTGGTCGGCTTCCTGGCCAACCGTGTGTCGAGCCGCTGGCTGATCCTGGCGCTGACCATGGTCTGGGCCGCGGTCCAGTTCCCGATCCTGGCCGGCGGCAGCGCCGCCGTGCTGCTGGTCTGCCGGATTATCCTGGGTGCTGGCGAAGGGCCTGCACTGCCGGTTGCCTTGCACGCCACGCACAGCTGGTTCCCCGCCGAAGACCGCGCCCTGCCCAGCAATCTGATCGCCATCGGACCCACCATCGGTGCCGCCATCGCCGCGCCGGTGCTGTCCTGGGTCATCGCCTCGCCGGCGCTGGGCTGGCGCTGGGCCTTCGGGCTGCTCGGCATGGCCGGCATCGCCTGGGGCATCGCCTGGGCCTGCATCGGCAAGGACGGCCCCTACCGGAGCGGCCACGGCGCCAGCGAGGGCGGGCATGTGGCAAGTTCCGCCACCGAGAAACTCAAGTCCGTGCCGCTACGGCGCGTGTTCGGCGGCAGGATGTGGCTGGCGGCCACACTGGCGGGGTTTTCCTGCTTCTGGGCGCAGGGTGCCATGACCACCTGGGTGCCGCAGTACATCGGCGGCGTGCTCGGCGTCGAGGCGTCACGGGTCGGCCTGGTCTACGCGCTGCCCTGGCTGTTTGGCACCATCCTGCTCGTGGTGCTGGGCTTTGCCGGCCGCCACCTCATGCGCAATGGCGGCTCCGCCCGGCTAGCCGTGTCCGGCCTGTTCGGCGCCTCGCTTGTGGTTTCTGGCACGTGCCTGCTATGGCTGCCGCACACGACCGGCCTGCTGGCGATGGTGTTGACGACGGTGGGCTGGGGGGCGTTCCTGGTATTTCCGATGGCCCCGACGGCAATTGCCTATGCCGTCAATCCTGGCCAGCGGGCTGCCGTCATCTCCACCATGGTCGGCATCGCCTCGATCGGCGGCGTGCTGTCGCCCGCCGTGTTCGGCTGGCTGGTACAGAAGGCCGGGTATGTCGCATCCAGTGGTGGCATGGGTGACACGGCGCTGCTTGCGCAGGGCCTGAACCGTGCATTTTCGCTGACCGGCCTGCTGCTGCTCGTTACCGGTCTTGCGGCTGTCACCCTCATCAATCCGGAACGCTCGCTACGCTGTTGCAACAGCACGCCACCGAATAGTCGCAGCGCCAGACCACTGCCCTTATGACCGATGCTGAATTCCAGTATGTGACCGGGCAATCCCGGCCGACCTTTGCAGCGCTGCTCTCGAAGTTCGAGGCACGCAGTGCCGCGGCTATCCATACCGAGAACTGCCGGCTCGACCTCGCCTATGGCCCTGCGCCACGCCAGCGCTTCGACTTCTTCGTGGCGCAAGGACGGCCAAGGGGAACGCTGGCCTATTTCCATGCCGGCTATTGGCAGTCGCGGGACAAGGCGTCGTTCCGCTTCATCGCACCGGCCTTTACCCGGATCGGGCTGCATGTCGCGCTGGTGAACTATCCGCTGTGCCCGGCCGTTTCGCTCGGCGCGCTGATCGAAGCCGCCAGCGCATCGATCGGGGCGATCGGCGCCCACGCCGCCATCGACGGACAGCATGCGCCGCCACTGGTGCTGGCCGGGCACTCGGCCGGTGGCCATATCGCGGTTGAGCTGGCCCTGCTGGAAGCAGGCAGGCAGCAGGCGCATCATACGCCCGCCATCGCGGGCGTCGTGGCACTCAGCGGCATCTATGATCTCGCGCCGCTGGTCGGCACCTCGCTGAACCGGAACCTGATGCTGGACGCCGCCAGCGCGGCAATGCACTCGCCCTTGCACAGGCTGAAGCCAGGCTGCCCGACCGCCTTGTTTGCCGTGGGCGCGGATGAGACGCCCGCATTCGTCGAACAGAGCCGGCACATGTGCGAGGGCTGGAAGCGGGCCGGCAACGATACGGTGC
This sequence comes from Cupriavidus sp. UYMMa02A, assembly GCA_001725945.1. Classification (GTDB taxonomy): domain Bacteria; phylum Pseudomonadota; class Gammaproteobacteria; order Burkholderiales; family Burkholderiaceae; genus Cupriavidus. The sequence continues at coordinate 58,380 of LRMT01000025.1, forward strand.
TGGAGATCGTCCAGGGCGCCGACCACTTCAGCCTGCTGCGGCTGTTCACGACGTCGGAGTGCGCATTGTTCCGCCGAGTGAATGATTTGCTGGAAAAGGTGCTGCGCTGAATTCGCGGCCGCTGTGCGCAAGCCTTGGCCGCCCTGCTTCACGCCACCTAGCTGGCCAACACATTCACCGCATCCTCCAGCGCCTGCGCCTGCTGCTTCAAACCCATCGCCGCCGCAGCCGATTCCTCGACAAGGGCCGCGTTCATCTGCGTGATCTGCGTCATCTGCTCGACCGCCACCGTGGTCTGCTCGATCTCCATGCTCTGTCCGAGGCTGGCATTGGCGATGACAGAGATCGTCCGTGTCAGTGCCGATACCGACTGCTCCACGCGATCCATCTCGCTGCCGGCACTGATCGCCGCAGTGCTGCTGGCCTGCACGACTTCGAGTGAGTTCTCGATCAGCGCCTTGATCTGCTTGGCCGCTGCTTCGGCGCGCAGGGCCAGTGATCTCACCTCCCCTGCCACGACCGCGAAGCCGCGCCCGTGCTGGCCCGCGCGGGCGGCCTCTACCGCGGCGTTCAGCGCAAGCAGGTTGGTCTGGATGGCGATGTCGTCGATCACCGAGGTGATCTCGGCAATCTTGCGGGACTGCGTGCTCACCTGCTCCATCAGCGACGCCGAGCGGCGGACGCCGCTGGCCGCCGCGGATGCGGCCTCGGCGGTACTGCGTCCTTCCCGATGGGCGCGCTCCGCATCGCTCGCGTTCTGCCGCGCGGTTTCCGTGATCTGCGCGAGGGTTGCGGTGGTCTGCTCGATCGCGCTCGCCTGCTGTTCGGTGCGCTCCGACAGGTCGGCATTGCCGCTGGCCAGCCCGGCCGACGACTGCCACACACGCTCGATCGAATTCCGCGTGTCGAGCAGCACGCCCACCAGTCGCGCGTTCATCTGGTTCAGGAACGCCCCAGCAGCCGCGTCTGCGCGTCGCCACACTCCGGGAAGCGATGCTGCAACTGACCGGAAAGCACAGCCAGCGCGCTCCGGTTCAGGCGCATCACAGGCCGCAGGATGTTGAACGCGAGGTAGCAGGCGGCGGCGCCGCACATCGCCACTGCCGCGCCAGCGAGCGCCCAGGTCACTGCAGGCGGCGCCGCCCAGAGCGTTGCGCTCGCCGCTGCGAGTCCGATCAGCACAACCTGCGCGGACTGGACCACAAGCAGGCGCGCCACCACGGGCAGGCGCAGCAGGCGCTGGACAACACCGGCCGCACCCTTGCGGACTGCCTCGCCGCCGGACAATCGCCAGCGCGAATGCGCCTCCCGCTTCAGGTCGGCATAGAGCTTTGTCGCCGCGGTGATCTGGCTTTTTGTCGGAGCCGTTCTCACCGACAAGTAGCCCGACGGCTTGCCGTCCTGGAACACGGGCGTGACGTTGGCCAGCACCCAGTAGAAGCCGCCGTCCTTGCGGCGGTTCTTGACGACGCCGGTCCATGGCGTCCCGGCGCGGATGGTCGCCCACATGTCGGCGAATGCGGCGGCCGGCATGTCAGGATGGCGGATGATGTTTTGCGGCTGGCCGATGATCTCGGCGCGGTCGTAGCCGCTGCTGCGGAAGAACGCCTGGTTGGCGTATTCGATATTGCCTTGCGCATCGGTCCTGGTGATGATGACTTCGTCCGATGGCAAGCGGTATTCCTCGTCGGTGACTGGAAGGTTCAATCTCATGATGCTGGTTGTCTGTTGTGTTGCAACCTTGACTCCGACTTCGTTCGCGAAGCCGCCCCTGTTATCCCGCCCGGCCCTGCGATGCCGGGCCGCGGGGCAGTATTCCCGATGGACCGCATCAGGACGAGGCGAGTCGCGTTGAACATCACCGCGACTTGATGGCGCGCAAATGACGGCGACACCTACCCCTTCCGACGGATTGCTTTCGGCCACGCATTGACCAGAGTGGAGCATCGGCAAGCGTCAAAGAAAAAGACCCCGGAAGCGCGACGCTTCGGGGTCTTTTTCTGTCTGCGGCAACCAACACCCTCGCCGTGGCGAGGCCTGTTTCACGTCTATTTCAGCGACTGCGCATACGCTTCGAGCTGGGTCATGCAGGTGCCCCATCCATCGAAGAATCCCATCTCCTCATGCTGGTCGCGCGAGGCCTTGTCCTTGTGCAGTACCTTGGCCACGTAGCGCGTGAAATCGCCCTCATCATTCATGGTGATGTAGGCGGTCATCGGCAACCACGGGTTGTCCGCCGGACGCCACTGCGCCACCAGCGCCGAGGTCCACACGATGCGCGAGCGCGGCACGACGTCGAGGAAAACCCCAGGGTTGTCGCTGATGCCGCCGTCCGGGCCGCGCATCAGCGTATGGAAGGCCCCGCCAGGCGCGAGGTCGAAGGCCAGGACTTCGGTGGTCCACGGCTTCGGGCACCACCATCCTTCAGGTGGTTCGGATCGGTCCAGGCTTTCCACACCAGGTCCCGCGGTACCTTTAGCACGCGCGAGATTTCGAGGTCGAGATCCTGCTTACTGCTCATTGCGAGTCTCCTTGGCATGCAGCGCTTCAACATAGTCAGCCAGGCGATCGGTGCGCGCTTCCCAGATCGCCCGTTGTTCCGCCAACCAGGACTCGGCGGCCTGCATCGTTGCCGGCTCCAGTTCGCACATGCGCACGCGCCCTTGCTTGTGCGAGCGCACCAGACCGCTGCGCTCCAGCACGCCCAGGTGCTTCAGGAACGACGGCAACGCCATGGCAAACGGTGCCGCCAGTTCCTTGACCGGGGCAGCGCCCTGTCCGAGCCGGCTGACGATGGCGCGACGCGTGGGATCCCCCAGTGCGAGGAAAACCTGGTCGAGCGGAAAATAGTTAGCCATGTGGCTAACTATATAGGGAAACACAGCTGCGTCAAGGACGGATCGGTGACAACAGGGTCAGGGAAGTTAAGTCCGGCGCACCGGCGTAGAACGAGCGGCGCGCAAAAAGCATGAGGCCAGCGCGCAGGCTGGCTTCCGGATTTCAGTGCCACGTGAGTCGGTTCCGTGTAACGCTTCCACAGATTGCTCGTCCGCTTCTGCATTCACTGCCCAACACTAGCCATCGCCCATCCTGCGGCACCCCAGGACATAATTGCAGCATAGTACAAAATCCGACGCAGAGTACCCGGCGGCTGGCCGCCATGCCGGTCAGCTCACCGCGATGCGATCGTCGACCAGACGGATCTGCCCGCCGGGCTTGTCCTCCATCACCTTGAGCACGCGGTTGCCCACCTGCAGCGTCACGCCGCCATGGATGCGGCGGCTGGCGTCGATCACGGCGCCCGCCGCGGGCTGCATCTGCTCACCGAGCTTCGCGAGCTTCTCGTCGAGCTCGAACAGGTCGCGCGATGACTTGAATAACGTGGCCCGCGTCTTTCGCGCAGGTCGCCAACCGCGCGCTCGGGGTGCTTGGCAAAGAAGGCCACGAGCTGCTTGACCTTGTTCTGCTCTTCCAGCAAGCGGCGCCGCTGCGCCTCGAGGGTCGCGCGCTGGGCGTCCGCATACGGGTTCAGGCCGACTTGCACGATGGTGGCACTGCCCGCCGGTGCCCCGAGCACCGCCGCTCGAACCGCGAGCAGTGCGCGGCTGCGCCCTCCACTGATACTGCCCATGCCGCTCGTTCCGCCCACGACGATGCGCTCCCCAGCGGCCACATCGCTCTGGCGGATGCCGCTTTCCACGGTCACCTCGGTACCGGCTTCGACCACTGCGTTCTCGATGAAACGCGCCTGCACCGCGCCCTGGCAGCGCACGCTGGCCCGGCTGATGGTGCCGCTTGGATCGGCGTGGCCGGTTTCCGCCTTGCCGATGATGCCGCCCTTGACCACGATGCTGCCGCCGGCCTCGATCGTGGCCGCCTCGATCGTCCCCTCGACGACCACGTCGCCACTGACCTTGACCGACATCCCGGTACGGATATCGCCGGACACGCGTAGCGTGCCATCGAAGGCCACGTTGCCCGAATGCAGGTCGACGGATTCCACCTGCACCACGGGGCTGACCGAGATGCCATGCATGCCGACCACCGGCGAGCCCGCAATCACGGCGACAAGCAGGTCCGGATCGTTCGGATCGGCGGCGGCACCGGTAAGCCCGTCGGCGAACGGCGGGTCTTCAACGGGATCGGCGGCCAGCGCCTTGCCGAAGACGTCGATGCCGTCACTGCCAGGCTCGGCCGGAATGCGGCGCATGAGCGGCGTGCCCGGGCTGACCAGCATCAGGTTGCCGAGTTCGCGCAAGTCCATGGGCGCATCATCGTCGGCCTGCGCCGGCTTGCGCGGCTCCAGCAGGTTGACGAAGCGTGCCGGCCGGCCCTGCCGCGGCGCCATGCCCGCGGCGATCTCGCGCAGTTCGCAACCGCCTTCGGCAAGCGCGGCTTCAAGGACCAGCGGCTGGATCTGGGCTGTCACGCCGCGCTCGGCCACCGCACGCCGGATATCCGCCTCGGTCACGGGACGGCCGCCTTCAGGCCGCATCAGCGAGAGGCGCACGGAAAGGCCATCTTTGCCGATGTCGAGCTCGAACGCGCCGTCGATCAGCGCGCCCACCGTGGCATCGATTTCCCGATCGGCCTGCTGGCACTGGCTCAGGAACTGCGCCACCGCGCGCTGGTCCAGCTTCGCCTCGCTCCAGCCAAGGCTGGCAAGGCATTCTCGGAATGTGGCGTGGTCCGGCGGCATCCGGCCTGCTTCTGGCGCGTAGCGCGCGCGTACCTGCTCGCCTGGCTCGCTGAGCTCCAGGCGCAAACCTGACTCGTGACTCATGAGTCCCCCAACCCTTATCGTTGTGCAGCGGAGCCGTCTTCCGCCGCGGCAAGCAAAGCGCAGCGGCGCAAGCAGGTGTACACCCCCGACTTCCCCGCTTGTTGTCAATAGATCACCTACGGCCATCTGCGACAAACTTGAGCCATGACAAACTTGAAGACTTACGGCATTGCCGTCGACGGTTGAGCGGACTGCGCCGATGTTTTCGGTAAACTGTCGGTCTTCAAGGCGCCAGTCGCCTCCCGCGTCCCCCGCAGTCATGTCAAATACCCACGAAATCCGCCCCGGCCAGTCGATCGAGCTGCTTAAGGAGCTCCATATCCTGACGCGCGACGGCAAGATGAACCAGGACAGCCGGCGCAAGCTCAAGCAGGTCTACCACCTGTTCCAGTTCATTGAACCGCTGCTTCAGGAGATCAAGGCAGAGCGCGATGCCGTCACGCTGGTCGACCACGGCGCCGGCAAGTCATATCTCGGCTTCATCCTGTACGACCTGTTCTTCAAGGCTCTGCACGACCAGTCGCACATCTTTGGCATCGAAACGCGCGAGGAACTGGTGCAGAGCTCGCAGGCACTGGCGGCACGCCTGGGCTTTCCGGGCATGTCGTTTCTGAACCTGTCAGTGGCCGATTCCATCACGTCGGCGGCGCTACCCGCTACGGTCGACGTGGTCACGGCACTGCATGCCTGCAATACGGCCACCGACGACGCGATCCGCTTCGCGCTGGCCAAGCATGCGCGGCATATCGTGCTGGTGCCGTGCTGCCAGGCCGAAGTGGCGAGCGTGCTGCGCAAGAACAAGGGACGCCTGCTGGCCGGCAATCCGCTGACCGAGATCTGGCGCCATCCGCTGCATACGCGCGAATTCGGCAGCCAGGTGACCAACGTGCTGCGCTGCCTGCAGCTTGAAGCGCATGGCTACCAGGTCAGCGTGACCGAGCTGGTCGGCTGGGAACACTCGATGAAGAACGAGCTGATCATCGCCCAGTTCAAGGACCTGCCGCGCCGCCGCCCTGCCGAGCGGCTGGAAAATGTGCTGGACACGCTGGGGCTCGAAGAGATGCGCGAGCGCTTCTTCACCATGCCCGTCCAGGCGGTGGACTAGGCGTCCGTAGGGCGTGGCGACGGCGCGCTGTCGTCGCCATCGTTGCCATCCATCAGCCGCTGCCATCCTTCATGGCCAAGGCGGCGCATGGTTTCCATATTGCGCTCGTAGATATCGGCCGCGTCAGGGAATGCCTCGGCGGCGCGCGCGATGCTGTCCTCGCGCAGCAAATGCAGGATCGGATAGGGCGCGCGATTCGTGTAATTCTCGATATCGTCAGGCTCCGTCCCCTCGAACTGGTACTGCGGGTGGAAGCTGGCGATCTGCAGCATGCCTTCCAGACGCAGGCTCTTGAGCAGGCGTTCGGCGAAAAAGAGAACGTCGTTGAATTCGAGAAAATCGGCCAGCGCATCCGGCACGATCAGCAGCGTGGTATCGACCTGCGCGGGCTCGGTCTCCGCCAGCAGCTTCAGTTCGCGTTCCAGGTCATCGAGCACGTCCGCGGCTTCCGTCGCCTGGCTGACCACGTAGCGGACCTGCTCCTTCACATACACGCTCTTGGCAAACGGGCAGAGATTGAGCCCGATCACCGCGCGCGCGAGCCAGTGGCGCGTGGCGGCAATAACGGCGTCTTGATGGCTGGCGGAGGACGGCATGGCGGCAAGGCAGAGACAAAGCACCATTCTAGCGCTGGCGCAGGCTCTATAATCCGCGGCGTAGCGCGCCCTCCCCTCTATTGCCATGACCTCCACCGATATCCCGTCCGCTGTGCCCGCCACCTTGCCGGCCGAAGCCGCAGTCATCGGTGGCGGCCCGCGGGCCTGATGGCGGCCGAGGTCCTGGCCTCGCGCGGCCTGCGCGTGCATGTGTTCGATGCCATGCCATCGGTGGGGCGCAAGTTCCTGATGGCAGGCAAGGGCGGCATGAACCTCACGCATGCCGAGCCCGAAGCGCTGTTCATCGGGCGCTATGGCGAACGCGCGGACGTCATCGCGCCGATGCTGGCGGATTTCGGCGCACAGGCGCTGCGCGAGTGGGTCCATGGCCTTGGCATCGAGACCTTCGTCGGCAGTTCCGGGCGCGTCTTTCCGACCGACATGAAGGCTGCGCCGCTGCTGCGCGCGTGGCTGCACCGCCTGCGTGAACGCGGCGTGCAGTTCCATATGCGGCACCGCTGGCTCGGATGGGATGACGTTGCCGCCCGCGCGCTGCGCTTTGCCACACCGCAAGGCGAGCAGCGTGTGGAGGCGGGGGCCGTGGTGCTCGCGCTCGGCGGTGCGAGCTGGGCGCGGCTCGGCTCCGATGGCGCCTGGGTGCCGCTGCTGTCGGCGCAAGGCGTGGATATTGCCACGCTGCGGCCAGCCAACTGCGGCTTCGATGTCGCATGGAGCGCGATGTTCTCCGAACGCCATGCCGGCCACCCGGTCAAGCCCGTTGCGCTGGCCGTGACCGACGTGAATGGCAACGCGCACTACCGCCAGGGCGAGTTCGTGATCAGCGCCGGCGGCATCGAAGGCAGCCTCGTCTATGCATTGTCCGCACCGATCCGCGACCGGATCGAGCGAGACGGCGAAACGGTCGTTCATCTCGATTTGCTGCCAGATCATGATGCGCAGCGCGTGCTGGCCGAGGTGTCGCACCCGCGCGGTTCGCGCTCGCTGTCGAGCCACCTGCAGAGCCGGCTCGGCATCACCGGCGTGAAGGCCGGCCTGCTGCGCGAGTGCCTGTCGAAGGAAGCGATGCATGACACCGAGACACTGGCAGCGGCGCTCAAGGCCCTGCCAGTGCGCCTGTTGCGTGCGCGGCCGATCGACGAGGTCATCAGCAGCGCAGGCGGCGTTCGCTTTGAAGCGATGGACGCGTGCCTGATGCTCAATGCGTTGCCCGGCGTGTTCTGCGCGGGCGAGATGCTGGACTGGGAAGCGCCGACCGGCGGCTACCTGCTCACGGCGTGCTTCGCCAGCGGCCGCACGGCCGGATGGGGCGCAGCGCAGTGGCTGGCCGCGCGCTGATCAGCGGCCGTTGACGATGGCCAGTGCCACGGCCTCGGCCACTTCGATGCCATCGATCGCGGCCGAGTAGATGCCGCCCGCATAGCCGGCACCCTCGCCGGCGGGATACAGGCCTTCGACGTTCACGCTTTGGTAGTCCGCCTTGCGCTCGATGCGCAGCGGCGAGGACGTGCGCGTCTCCACGCCGGTCAGCACCGCGTCGTGCATGGCGAAGCCGGCGATCTTCTTGTCGAGTTCCGGCAGGGCCTCGCGGATCGCTTCGATGACGTAGTCCGGCAGCGAGGTGCTGAGATCGGTCGGCGTCACGCCCGGCTTGTAGGACGGTTCGACCGAACCGAGCGACGTGGATGGTCGGCGCGCGATGAAGTCGCCCACGAGCTGACCCGGCGCGTGTAATTGCGGCCACCGAGTTCGAACGCGCGCTCTTCCCACTTGCGCTGGAATTCGATGCCGGCGAGCGGGCCGCCGGGGTAGTCTTCCGGCGTGATACCCACCACGATGCCCGCGTTCGCGTTGCGCTCGGCACGCTTGTACTGGCTCATGCCGTTGGTCACCACGCGGCCCGGCTCCGAAGCCGCCGCCACGACGGTGCCGCCCGGGCACATGCAGAAGCTGTAGACCGAGCGGCCGTTGCTGCAGTGGTGCACCACCTTGTAGTCGGCCGCGCCGAGCAGCTTGTTGCCGGCGAACTTGCCAAAGCGGCTGCGGTTGATCAGGCCCTGCGGATGCTCGATGCGAAAGCCCAGCGAGAACGGCTTGGCCTCCATGAACACGCCGCGTTCATGCAGCATCTCGAAGGTATCGCGCGCACTATGCCCAACCGCCAGCCACGACATGCTCGGCCGGCAGGTAGTCGCCGGTGGACAGCTTCAGGCCTCGCAGCTTGCCCTGTTCGATGTCGAAATCATCGACGCGGGTTTCGAAGCGGACTTCGCCGCCGAGCTCGCGGATCTCCGCGCGCATCTTCTCGACCATGCTCACGAGCCTGAACGTGCCGATGTGCGGACGCGCCTTGTACAGGATGTCCTCCGGCGCGCCGGCGCGCACGAACTCGTTGAGCACCTTGCGGCCATAGTGCTTCGGGTCCTTGATCTGGCTGTACAGCTTGCCGTCCGAGAACGTGCCCGCGCCGCCTTCGCCGAACTGCACGTTCGATTCGGGATTGAGCACGCTCTTGCGCCACAGGCCGAAGGTGTCCCGGGTGCGCTCGCGCACTTCCTTGCCGCGTTCGAGGATGATCGGGCGGAAGCCCATCTGCGCGAGCAGCAACCCTGCCAGCAAGCCGCACGGGCCCATGCCGATCACTACCGGGCGCGGCGTCGTGTCGCCCTGCGGCGCCTGCGCGACGAAGCGATAGGCCATGTCAGGCGTCACACTCCAGTTCGGCTTGCCCGCCATGCGGCGAATGGCGGCGGGCTCGTCCTTCACCTCGATGTCGATGATGTAGGTGAGCTTGATATCGGAGCGCTTGCGCGCGTCGTGGGCGCGGCGGAACACGGTGTATTGCACAAGCCCGTCGCCCTTCACGCCGATCTGGGCCAGCGCACTGCGCACGGCGCGGTCGAGATCGTCTTCGGTGTGTTCGAGGGAGAGCTTGAGTTCGGAAAGGCGAAGCATGGAAACCTGCGAGGGTGCGACCACAGTGGTGGCCGGAACGACCGCGCCAACCTATGCCTCGAGGCATCAGGAGCGGGCCAGAAAAGGGTAACCGGCCGGGCAAAGCCGGCCGGTGCGCCATTCTATCGGGTTTCGGCCTCGACGGGGCTCGCCGTAGCCGGCCAATGGCGAGGGCGCAGATGTCTGCCCAGCGCGCTCCACAGGCGTTGCCATGCGCCCGGCGCCGGGGCTCGCCACATCACTTCGGCGGCGGCCGTGGCCGATACCGTCAGCCAGCCTCTTTCGCTGACTACCAGCACGTCTCCCGCCGTGAGCCGGCGCGCAAATGGAACGCGCCGACGGCGGCCCATTGCGGCGGTAACGCCACCTCGACACGTCCCACGGCCACATGAATGACGGTGCCGCGCCCGGCGCGTCGCCGCAGGGCCTGTCCCGGGCCGAGCGTATAGCGGATCGGAGAATTCACATCGGGGATCGCGGCGGGCATGACTGGCTCCTGGGCAGGGTTCGGACAGAACTCAGCGTATCGGCGCCCGCTCGTCGCTCACAGCCACAACAGCACCGGCTACAGACCGGAACAGTGCAGATTTTTTCCGTCTGTTACGATGCAGAAGCCTGCCGTCTGTATCTGTTCACGCGCCCGCCCGCCGGGCGATCATGCCGCATGGATTCCGCCCCGCTCTATCAGCAGCTCGCCGATCAATACCGTCACGCAATCCACGCCGGCACGCTGGCACCGGGGCACCGCATGCCGTCCGTGCGTGCCTTGATGGCCACGCATGACGTGAGCCTGTCGACCGCGCTGCAGACGTGCCGGCTGCTCGAAAGCGACGGCCTGCTCGAAGCCCGCCCGCGCTCGGGCTACTTTGTGCGGACGGCCTCGCCACTGCGGCTCGCACCGATCACCGAGCCGGCGCCGACGCTGCCGACCCGGCCCAGTACATCGGCATGCACCAGCGGATCTCGTCCGTGCTGGCTCGCAGCCAGCAGGATCCGTCGACCTTCAGCCTCGGCGGTGCCCGTGGCGCTCCCGCGCTCTACCCGCTTGCCGCGCTCCAGCAGGCGGCCGGGCGCATCCTGCGGCGCGACCCTACGCTCTACGGCGAAGCGGCGGCTCCCGGCGGCCACCCGGCCCTGCGTGCCGCGCTGGCCCGCCTGGCGCTGCGCAGCCGCTTCACGCTGTCGCCGGAAGAAGTGCTCATCACGCACGGCTGCACCGAGCACTGCAACTGGCGCTGCGTGCCGTGGCGGCCGGCGACGTGATTGCGGTGGAATCGCCCACCTACTACGGTCTGCTGCAGATCCTGGAAAGCCTGGGCATGCGTGCGCTCGAAATTCCATGCAGCCCGCAAACCGGCCTGTCGCTGGAAGCGCTGGAGCTGGCCGTGCGCACCTACGACAATATCCGCGCCGTGGTCGCCATGCCGAATCTGCAGAATCCGCTCGGCTCGATCATGCCGGACGCGCACAAGGTCCGGCTGGTGCAATGGTGCGAGGACCATGGCGTGCCGCTGATCGAGGACGACTGCCTGTCCGGGACCGCCGACTTCGACACGCCTCTGGCCGCTGCAAAGGCCTGGGACCGCACCGGCAACGTGATCTACTGCTCGTCCGTGCATAAGATGCTGGCACCCGGCGTACGGCTGGGCTGGATCGCCGGCGGCAAATGGCATGCGCGCGTGGAAATGCTGAAATTCGCGCTGTCGCGCCCGAATGAAATGCTGTCCCAGGCAGCCGTGGCCGAGTTCATGGCGACCGGCGGCTATGAACGCCACCTGCGGCGCCTGCGCGTGGCCCTGCGCCAGCAGCGAGAATGGACGGCGCAAGTGATCGCGGCAACGTTCCCGGCCGGCACCAGGCTGACGCTGCCGCGCGGCGGCTTCCACCTGTGGGTCGAGCTGCCGGAAGGCGTAACCTCCGAAGCCGTGTTCGAGCAGGCATTGCGCGAAGGCGTCTACGTGGCACCAGGCCTGATGTTCTCCAACTCTCCGCGCTGCGACGGTTTCATTCGCATCAATTGCGGTACGCCGCGCTCCACCCGGGTCGAGCATGCGCTCGGTACTCTGGCGGCGGCCGTCCACCGGCTCGCGGCATAGCGCGCGACATCGGAATTTTACTAAGACATGACGCAGGACAAGTCGGGCCGGCGGGCGGGCCGATAACATCGGTTCACCCCATCCCGGTTCAACGAGGCCGCGCCATGTACGAACCCACGCCCCCCACTCCCTCCTCGAGAAAGAACTGCGTGATCTTGCCCCGGTACTGACCGAGGGCTCGCTGCTCCAGGCCATTGCCCTGCAACTGCTCGCCGAGCGCGAACAGGCTGCCAGCCGGCAGGCCATCTTCCGCGCGGAGCCCAGCCGGACCGCATGACTGCCCGGTCCGCGCCCGCTCGCCTTTTGCAACACCGCTCCCCTTTTTCATTTCCGCTGGCCTATCCTTGTCCGCTGGCGCGGCTGCCCCGCCCTGGATGGTCCCCAGGCGGCTGATCGGGTCGCCGCAGCACCAAAGCGATCAACGGGATGACAAGAAGAAGGGAGAATGGCCTTGCGCAGTGCAACCACGGCGTCGCGCGTCGACGACGACTATCAAACCCTGTTCGAACTCGCGCCGGTCTCGCTCTGGCTGGAAGACTTCAGCGCAGTGCGCGAGCACTTCGAGCGCTGCGTGCCGAAGGCGTGAAGGACCTGCGGGCCTACCTGCGGGCCAACCCCGATGAGTCGCGCACTGCTCGTCGCTGATCCGCGTGATCGCGGTGAATCGCCGCACGCTGGACCTGTTCCGCGCCGCCGACCTGGCGGACCTGGTCGCCAACCTGGACACCGTCTTCCGCGACGACATGTTCGACCAGCACGTCGAGGAACTCGGCCAGCTCTGGGACGGCGGCAATCGGTTCGCGAGCCAGACCGTGAACTACACGCTCGAGGGCGTACGTCTCGATATCCGGCTCGAAGCCACTGTCATGCCAGGATACGAGGCCACATGGGAGCGCGTGCTGCTGTCGATCGAGGACATCACGGCGCGCGTGCGCACCGAACGCGAACTGCGCCGCAGCGAGCAATATGCGCTGGGTCTGTTCGAGCATTCGCCGGTATCGCTGTGGGTGGAGGACTTCAGTGCCGTAAAGATGCTGCTCGACGAAGTACGCGCAGCAGGCATCACGGATTTCCGCACCTTCCTCAATGTGCATCCGGACTTCGTCTCGCGCTGCATGCAGGAGATCCGCGTGCTCGACGTCAACCAGCAGACGCTGCTGATGTTCGGCGCCGAATCGAAGGAAATCCTGCTGTCGCGCTTGGGCGACGTGTTTCGTGACGATATGCGCATCCACTTTGCCGAACAGCTCATCGACCTGTGGCACGAGAAGCTCTGGCAGCAGCGCGAGGTCATCAACTACGCGCTGGACGGGCGTTCCGTCGATGTGTTCATGCAGTGGTCGGTGTTCCCCGGATGCGAACAGGACTGGGACCAGGTGCTGGTCTCGCTCACCGACATCACCGCCCGCAAGAAGGCCGAGGCCTATGTGGAGTTCCTGGGCAAGCACGATGTGCTGACCAAGCTGTACAACCGCGCATTCTATGAGGACGAACTGGCCCGCCTCGGCCGCAAGGGCCCGTGGCCGGTCAGCGTGGTCGCCGTGGACCTGAACGGCCTGAAGGCGGTCAACGACCAGTTCGGGCATGGCGACGGCGACGCACTGCTGCGTCGCACCGGCGAGGTGCTCAAGAAAGCCGTGGGCGAGCAGGTCTGCGTAGCCCGCATCGGCGGCGATGAATTCATGGTGCTGCTGCCCGGACGCGACGAACGCGGCGCGGCACGGTGGTCGAGCAGATCGAGAAAGTCGTGGAACTGAACAACCAGTTCTACCCGGGCACGGCCCTGAGTTTGTCGATCGGACATGCGACCTGCCTGCAGGGCGAGCGCCTGAGCGACTTGGTCAAGGTGGCCGACAGCCGCATGTACGAGGCCAAGCGCGCCCACTACGAAGACCAGGGAGATCGCCGGCGGGACTGACGGCTAGCGCCAACGCAAAAGAGCCGGCTGTTGCCGGCTCTTCTTGTTTCCGCACCGCTGTGACTGCGCTTACAGGTAGATGATCAGCGCAATGCCCGCGATGATCAGGCCGAACTTCGTCACGTAGTAAAGCTGGCGGTTCCATGCCTTGTAGCGGCGGCGGTACTGCCCGGCCAGCCACACGAAGCGGAACAGCTTGTTGATCATGCCGGTCTGATCGTTCTCGTCATTGGGCGAGCTCGCCGCGGTCATGACCTTGCGGCCCAGCCAGTGGTTGATCTTGCTGGCCCAGCCGAAGCGCATCGGGCGCTCGATATCGCAGAACAGGATCAGGCGGTTGGCATCGCTCTTGTTCTCGGCCCAGTGCAGGTAGGTTTCGTCGAACACCACGCCCTGCCCGTCGCGCCAGCTATGGCGCTCCCCATCGACCTCGATGAAGCAGCGGTCGTCGTTCGGCGTGGCCAGGCCCAGGTGATAGCGCAGCGAACCGGCGAACGGGTCCCGGTGCGGGTTGAGCTTGCCGCCGGGCGGCAGCTCCGCGAACATCGCGGCCTTCACGCTGGGGATGCTGCGCAGCAGCGCCACCGTCTTGGGGCACAGCACTTCGGCCGAAGGATGCTGGGCTTCGTACCATTTCAGGTAGAAGCGCTTCCAGCCATTCTTGAAGAACGAATTGAAACCGGCGTCGTCGTTCTTCTCGGCGGCCTTGATCTTGCGCATCGCGCCCAGTGCCAGGCCCTCGTCACGGATTTCCGGCCAGGCGGCCCGGATCTTCTCCAGATCCGGGAAGTTGTCGACCGGGATATAGGGCGTGCGCGGCACGCCCGAAAACGCGTACATGAAGCAGTTGACCGGCGCGACCAGCGCCGAATGGTCGAGCAGTTGTCGCCAGATGCGCAGGCGGGCCTTGCCGCGGAAGTGCACATACAGGATGGCGCCGAGATACCCGGCGACGATAATCCACTTGATCACCCGAAATTCTCCAAGGCAGCCACAAGCGCACGCGCACAGGACAGTGCACGGCCGGCGCCGGGGGCCAAAGCTCGCATTTTAAGCGAAATAGGAGGCCTGCCGCACCGTGATACGGCGGCGGCACATGGCAAGCGCTGCCGGGGCGCTAGCCGCGCGACTGGCGCGAAATGCGCTCGATCAGGGCCCGCGCATCGTCGGGCATGCCTTGGAGGGTCAGCAGCCTGGCGTTGAGGACCAGGTTTTCCAGCACCAGCTTGGCGGTAGATGCCCACATCGTCGCGAGCTGCGCCTCGGCGGGCATGCCGGAGCTCGAGCTCGTTCGAGCGCTCGGCAATCAGCCGGCACGCGAGCTGTCGCAACGCGGCATCGTCAAACGGCAGGTTGGCGTAGTCGATCGGGTCTTCCTTCTCCACCTCGACCATCAGTTGCATCAGGATGTCTTCTGTCATCGGCAAGCGCTCCTGGCAATCCACTCCGCGCTTTCCACGCGATCTACACGCGGAAATCCGCAGCCATGTCGACATCGGTGCGCGCTTCCAGGCGGCCGGAACGGCAGGCGGCCACGAAACGCTCGTAATCCTTCTCGACCTGATCGGCATAGCTGTTGGAGTAGCCTACCATCACTTCGGCCATGCGGTCGCTGGTACCGAGATAGCCGCTGATTTCATTGCCGATTGCCGTGTGCGCGCTGCGAGGCACTTTCCTGCGCACGGATTTACCGTTTTCGCGGCGGCTTCCGAGTCTTCCGTTGTTGTCGCCACCATACCCCCATGCCGGCGCCTCCGGCCTTCGTCATTTGTGCAGTATCTGTTACAGAAGCCAGTGCACGGTCCGCCGCTTGTCAATTTCAGGCCCGCGGCGCGCAGCGAGCCGTGGTCATCATCCAGAAGCGCCGCACAATCGGCACCGGTCTCGCATCAGGGATATCACTCTCTCTGCCAGCGGTGGCAAATGGTACTCTGCCGCCTTGTCCGGTTTCCCCAGGGGCCGGCAAGTGAAGCACCCCGCACGACCTTGTCGTCCGGTGTTGCTTATCGTGAGTTTCGCGCCTTTCGCGAGCGCATCGCAAGATGCACTGAACAAAGCGAGTGACATGCAGTCTTACTCACTCGCATTCCAACGAAGAGTCGCGTCCATGACCAAGCGTTTGTTGTCCGCCATGCGTCAGTACGCATGGTTTTCCGGTGTCAAACACCACGTCGTCCAGGGCGTCGAAGCGCTGGCCGAGTTGCTCAAGTCGCCTTCGGCCGCGGCCCGCGCGGTTGCCGCCGTCATTGCCGAGACCGAACACGGCGTTCAGGTCTGGGTGTCGTACTTCGGCAAGCCGCTGGACCCGCATACGAACTACGTACTGTGGCCGGCCCGGGCCCTGCGTCCGGCACGCCGCCGCATCCAGCCGACGCCGCTTGAATACATGCGACGCGCACAGAACGACTGACTTTCTGCCTTCGGCCCTGCAGTATGCGTACGGAAAGGGTCTCGCCGCTTCACTACAATGACCTTGTGTTCCCGTGGTCGACAAGGAGCAGACATGCCCGAACCGAAACATGACGAAGCGCTGGTCAATACTTACCTCGAACGCATTTCGGCGCTCTCGGTCAGCGCATTCGATGGAGCCGATGTCAGTGGCGAGCTCGATGAGGTCGCACGCGAAGCCGCGTCGCGCAGTGCCGCGGACAGCGGCACACTGAGCGTACTGGCCAGCCGGTTGCGAGAGCGCGCCGAAGCCGCGGATCGTGAAGGCCAGCCGCTGGTGCGCGATACCTTCGCGCGCGCGGCAAGCCTGATTGCAGTGAAATAAGAGAAAGCCGGCTCGCCCCGTTCCGTGCGCACGTGACTCACCAGAGCCGTCCAAAGTTGGACTGTTGCGAATGACGGGGCGGTTACGCGAAGCCGAAATGCACAACGGGTGACAAGCATTGCGCTTGTCACCGTTGGTGTATTTGGTTGCGGGGGCAGGACTTGAACCTGCGACCTTCGGGTTATGAGCCCGACGAGCTGCCAACTGCTCCACCCCGCGTCTGAAGAATGAGATTATGCAGGGTTCGCGCGCAGATGGCAAGCATTATCCTTGCCAGCGCGCGAATTTCCCATCCGGTCAGCATGCGCCAGCGTTTCAGCAGACGCGGCATGCCCTATTTGCGAGGCCCAATGAGCCTGTCCACGAGCGCATAGCCCGCGCTGAACGCCGCGACTTCAGCCGCATGGCGCGTGGCGAAGCGCTGCGTGCCACTGACCAGCAGTTCCGTATCGCCGGCGTCGGCAGGATCCACCCCTTCCTGGCAACGCGCACTCATAGCCCCATTGCAATGCACCTCCATGCTGACCACGCCATCGCCACCTTCATGCTGCTGCGTCACGAGCACGTAGACATCCATGTCTCGATACGCCTCCACACGCCACTCGGCTTGCGTCATGCCGATCTCCTCGCGCGTTATGCCCTGTTTCGAGCCTAGGTGCGCACGCAAAGGACCGCAAGGCTCGCGGCCAGGTGCGAGTTCGACGAATTTGAGATGCCGGGATGTTTGCGCGGAGGAGGTGCGGCACACCGAAGCGGCCCGGGAGCGCGATAATAAAGCGTTGACGGAAATGAAAAAGGGCTTCCGTTTCCGGAAGCCCTTTTCTTTCTGCATAGGTGGCGCGGCTGGCAGGATTCGAACCCACGACCCCTTGGTTCGTAGCCAAGTACTCTATCCAACTGAGCTACAGCCGCACTCGAGAGATGAGATTATATCTGAGTTTTCATTTTTGTGAACCCCCTGCGGCACTTTTTTCGTTTTTTCTTGCAGACGCGGCCTGGCGGCGCGGTTTTCTATAATGTCAGACCGAAGATGTGATCCCGACCATGAACAAGGCATTTGTCAAAGAGTCTCCCGGTGACGACGAAGACGATCTTCCCGAGCGCGGCGCCGCTACCGGCAGGCACCAAGAACTACATCACCGCGGATGGCTACAACCGGCTGCGCAATGAATTGATGCATCTGATCGATGTCGATCGTCCCGATGTCGTGCAGATCGTGTCATGGGCCGCATCCAACGGTGACCGCTCCGAAAACGGCGACTACCTCTATGGCAAGAAGCGCCTGCGCGAAATCGACCGACGCATCCGCTTCCTCACTCGGCGGCTCGACAAGGCCGAAGTGGTCGACCCGTCGCTGCAGGGCGACAACGACCAGATCTTCTTCGGCGCGACCGTCACTTACGCCAACCAGGACGGCGAAGAGACCACCATCACGATCGTCGGCATGGATGAAGTGGACCTCGACCTGAACCATGTGAGCTGGATCTCGCCGATCGCCAAGGCGCTGATCAAGGCGCGCGAAGGCGATACGGTGGCATTGCGCACGCCGGCGGCGTGGAACAGATCGATATCCTGGATGTCAGCTACCCCGCGCGCAAGGCGGGCTAATTTCGCGGCGACGGCGCTCAGCCGTCGTTGCGGTCGCGGAAGATGCGGATCACGTCCGGATTGCGCCGCAGCGCACGCATCACGTTGGCCAGGTGCAGGCGGTTCTGCACCTGGATGATGAACTGCATATAGGTAGCCTCCTCGTGGCTGCCGTCCTGCTGCTCCATCGACACGTGTGCCACGTTGGCGTCGGCCGAGGTCAGGTCCGCGGCCACGCGCGCCACGATGCCCTTGACGTTGCGCACCATCACCTTGATCGACACATCGAACGCGCGTGCGGTCTTCTTCGCCCACATGACGTCGATCCAGTGCTCCGGATCCTTGCTGTGCAGGCGCTTGGCCACCTTGCAGTCCTGCACGTGGATCTGCAGACCCTCGCCCTTGCCGAGGTAGCCCACGATCGGATCGCCTGGGATCGGCCTGCAGCAGGCCGGGAACAGGATCGACATGCCTTCGTCGCCGGTAATCGGCACCGCAGGCGCTTCTTCGCCCGAAACGTCTGCACGGCGGCCAGCAGCGCGCTGTCGACATCGCCTGACAATTCCTGCAGCAGAATCTCCATGCGCTTGGCCACCACCGCCGGCACGCGCCGGCCCAGCGCCAGGTCGGCGAAGATATCCTCGCGCTGCTTGTTGCCGGTCCACTGGATCATGCGCTCCCACACGCTCTGTGGCACGGCCTTGAGCTCGATCCCGAGCTGGCGCGCCGACTGTTCGAGCAGGCGCTCGCCAAGCTGGATCGCCTCGTCGAGCTTGGTGGTCTTCAGGTAGTGGCGGATCGCCGCGCGCGCCTTGCCCGTACGTACGAACGACAGCCATGCTGGGTTCGGCTTCGAGTACGCGCCGTCACCACCTCGACGATATCGCCGCTCTTGAGCTCCGTGCGCAGCGGCAGCAGCTCGTTGTTGATCTTCACCGCGACGCACTGGTTGCCCAGGTCGCTGTGCACGGCATAGGCGAAATCCAGCGCCGTCGCACCGCGTGGCAGCGCGCGGATATGGCCCTTGGGCGTGAACACGTAGACCGCATCCGGGAACAGGTCGATCTTGACGTGTTCAAGGAATTCCTGCGAATCGCCGGTCTGGCTCTGGATATCGAGCAGCGACTGCAGCCACTGGTGCGCCTGCTGCTGGATATCGTTGGCGTGGTCCGCCTGCGTCTTGTACATCCAGTGCGCGGCCACGCCGGCCTCGGCAATCTGGTGCATCTCGCGCGTGCGGATCTGGAACTCGACCGGCGTGCCGAACGGGCCGACCAGCGTCGTGTGCAGCGACTGGTAGCCGTTGATCTTCGGAATAGCGATGTAGTCCTTGAACTTGCCCGGCATCGGCTTGTACAAGCCGTGCAGCGCGCCCATCGCCATATAGCAGTGCATCTGTGTTTCCACAACCACGCGGAAACCGTACACGTCCAGCACCTGCGAGAACGACAGCTGCTTGTCGTGCATCTTGCGGTAGATGCTGTAGAGCGTCTTCTCGCGACCGGAGAGCTCGGCGACGATGCCAGCATCGGCCAGTCCCTTCTGCGCGGCCTCGAGGATGCGCTTGACCACCTCGCGGCGGTTGCCGCGCGCGGCCTTCACGGCCTTTTCGAGCGTGGCGTAGCGGAACGGCGAGCCAACCTTGAACGACAGCTCCTGCAGCTCGCGATAGATGGTGTTGAGACCGAGCCTGTGCGCGATCGGCGCATAGATCTCCATGGTCTCCAGCGCAATGCGGCGGCGCTTCTCCGGCGGCACGAAGTCGAGCGTGCGCATATTGTGCGTACGGTCGGCCAGCTTCACCAGGATCACGCGCACGTCGCGCGCCATCGCGAGCAGCATCTTGCGGAAGCTCTCCGCCTGCGCCTGCTCGCGGCTCTGGAATTCGAGCTTGTCCAGCTTGGTCAGACCATCGACCAGTTCGGCGACCTTGGGGCCGAATCTCTCGGCCAGCTCGCTCTTGGTGATGCCCTGGTCTTCCATCACGTCATGCAGCAGCGCCGCCATGATGGACTGCACATCGAGCCGCCAGTCCGCGCACAGTTCGGCCACCGCCACCGGATGGGTGATGTACGGCTCGCCGCTCTGGCGGTACTGGCCCAGATGGGCCTCGTCGGAAAACTGGAAGGCCTCGCGCACGCGCACCTGGTCGGGCGCCTTGAGGTAGGCCAGCTTCTCCATCAGCCGGGCGATGGAGATGACCTGCTGGCGCGGCGGCACCGCGGGCTGCGAAGTCGGCCCGAAGAAATGCCGGTATGACTGCGCCAGCACAGCATCGATGAACAGGCTGTCGGCTGCCAGTGCCGTTGGCGCCTCCTCGACAGCGGCCGACGCTGCCATGCGCGCCTTGCCCTGTGCCATGGGCGGCACGACCGCACGTTCGCCGACAACATCGTTGCCGAGCGGATCAGGAAGATTGGGAGCGCCGGTGCGCGCGGTCACGGATGCCTGGCCGGAAGGAGAACGCTTACGCGCTGACGCCGCTCCGGCATCGCTGCCCGTCTCGCCACGCGCTTGCGTGCCGGCGGAGACGGTTGACGAGGATGGCTGTGACGAAGGCATGGGGACGGCCCCTGGAATCCGGCTGCTGGATGCGTGTGCACACGATGCAAGGAAGAACCACAGGCCGCCCGATGAATCAGGTCGGGACTTTCTTGAGCATCTCGATGCCGACCTGGCCCGAGGCGATTTCGCGCAGGGCAACCACGGTGGGCTTGTCCTTCGCTTCCACCTTCGGGGTGTGGCCCTGCACGAGCTGGCGCGCACGGTACGTGGCCGCCAGGGCAAGCTCAAAGCGGTTCGGGATGTGTTTCAGACAATCTTCGACGGTAATACGCGCCATATCAAATCCACCTTGGGACAAAACCTGTTGGGTTGCTATTTTACAGCACCGCGCGGGAATCGCCCCGCGGCGCCCCGCGCGCACCGGCGCTCAGTGAATGCCGAGCTCGATAAAAAGCTCGGCGTGACGCGCCTTTTGCGACGAGAAACGCAGGCGCGTGGCACGCACCACGTTGCGCAGTTCCTCGAGCGCGTTGTCGAATACCTCGTTGATGATTACATAGTCCGACTCGGACGCGTGCGACATCTCGCTGCCTGCGGCCAGCAGGCGCCGCACGATCACGTTAGGCTCGTCCTGTCCGCGCTTCTTCAGGCGGTCTTCCAGCGCCGTCAGCGATGGCGGCAGGATGAAGATCTCGACCGCGTTCGAGAACCGCTTGTGCACCTGCTGCGCGCCCTGCCAGTCGATCTCGAGCAGCACGTCGTTGCCCTGCGCCATCTGCTCCTCGATCCACACGCGCGAGGTCGCATAGTAGTTGCCGTGGACTTCGGCCCATTCAAGGAACTCGCCGCGGTCACGTGCAGCGCGGAAAGCATCCATGGTGCAGAAATGGTACTCGCGTCCGTCCTGCTCTCCCGGGCGCGGCGCGCGCGTGGTGTGCGAGATCGAAAGGCGGATCGCCGGGTCTTGCGCCAGCAGCGCGTTGACCAGCGTCGACTTGCCGGCTCCGGAGGGTGCCACCACCATGAACAGGTTGCCGGGGTAGACGGTATCGATGGCAGTGTGAGGCGTATCGCTCATGTTGATTCTTTGGTTCTTCAGGCGCCGTGGCGCCGGGTGAAACGAAATGCGTGGGACGGCTACGTGGCTGCGTTATTCGAGGTTCTGGATCTGCTCGCGCATCTGCTCGATCAGCAGCTTGAGCTCCATCGACGCATCGGCCAGTTCCTTGGCGGCGGCTTTGGAGCCGAGCGTGTTGGCCTCGCGGTTCAGCTCCTGCATCATGAAGTCGAGCCGCTTGCCGACCTGGCCGCCCTTCTTCAGGATATGACGGGTCTCGTTCAGATGCGCCTGCAGGCGCGACAGCTCTTCCGCAATGTCGATCCGGATGCCATAGACCGTGGCTTCCTGGCGGATGCGCTCGGAGACCTCGTCGCGGCTCATCGACGGCATGCCGGTCGGCGCCGCCAGGTTGACGCCTCCTGCAGGCGCTCGGTCAGCTTTTCCTGATGGTGCGCGATCAGCTGCGGGATGGTCGGCGTGAGCCGCTCGACGATCGCCAGCATGGTGTCGATGCGCTCCACCAGCGTGGCCTTGAGCGCATCGCCTTCACGGCGGCGCGCCTCGCGCAACTGGCCCAGCGCCTCGCGCGCGGCGCCCATCACCGCTTCGCGCAGCGCGTCCTGCGACAGCTCGGGCTCGACCAGCACGCCGGGCCAGCGCAGGATTTCGCCCATGCGCAGCGTGCCGGCGGTCGGGAAGGTGCTGGCGACCGTCGTTTCCAGCGCACGGATCTGGCCGAGCAGGCCTTCGTTGAGCGCGAGCGTGGCGCCCCCGGTATCGGTGCGCTGCAGGTTGATGCGACACTCCAGCTTGCCGCGCGACAGCTCGGCGGTCAGCATTTCGCGCAGCGCCGGCTCGAACGCACGGCACTCTTCTGGGGCGCGGAACAACAGGTCGAGAAAACGCGAATTGACAGTCCGGAATTCCACGGAAACGGAAGCCGTCCTGCCGCTGGGCTCGCCCTGCGCGTTTGTCAGCGGCGCCTGGCGGGTTGCCAGGCCATACCCTGTCATGCTGTGGATCATTGAAGTGTTCTCGCGAAATGGCGCGGGCCGGGGTAGGCTGGCCCGCCGCAAAGGCGTCTTGTATCCGCCGAAAAGGGGCCACAATGCCCGCTATTGTGTTCTTTACAAGTGACCGATTAGCCGTGACAATCCCGAGGCAAATCCGGTCCCGTTATCTATGACAGAGTCCAAGGGCACTACACAACCGAAGAGTGCACCGCTGCCCGTCGGCACGCTGTTGTCCAACTATCGTATTGTAAAGAAGTTGGCCAGCGGGGGGTTCAGTTTCGTCTACCTGCCACCGACGAAACCGGGGCACCGGTCGCCATCAAGGAATACCTGCCGTCGTCGCTGGCGCGGCGCAGCCCCGGGGAACTGATCCCGGTAGTGCCCGAGGAAAACGCGGCGTCGTTTCGCCTTGGCCTGAAATACTTCTTCGAAGAGGGCCGCTCGCTCGCCCGCATTTCGCACCACAGCGTGGTGCGCGTAGTGAATTTTTCCGCGAAACTCGACCGTCTACATGGTGATGAACTATGAGATGGGCAAGACGCTGCAGGAGCATATCCTGGCCGCGCGCCAGCAAGGCGCGCCAAGGTGCTGCGCGAGCATTTCATCCGCAAGGTATTCCACGAGCTGATGAGCGGCCTGCGCGAAGTCCATATCCACAAGCTGCTGCACCTGGACATCAAGCCCGGCAACATCTACCTGCGCGAGGACGAATCGCCGATCCTGCTCGATTTCGGCGCCGCGCGGCAGACGCTCACCATGGAAGCCAAGCGCTTCCAGCCGATGTACACGCCCGGTTTTGCCGCGCCCGAACTCTACGGCAAACACAACGAACTCGGCCCGTGGACGGACATCTACAGCCTGGGGGCGACGCTGTACGCCTGCATGGCCGGCATGCCGCCGCAGGAAGCCAACCAGCGCGAGAAGGACGACCGCATGGGTGATGCCATTGCCCGCCTGCGCAGCAGCTACACCAACGGCCTGGTCGACCTGGTCGAATGGTGCCTGCGGCTGGTCCCCGCCGAACGCCCGCAAAGCGTTTTCCGCCTGCAGAAGGAGCTGCGCGAGCAGACCAACGCGCTCGGCGAGCAAGCCGCCCAGGCGGTGCCGGCCGCCCTGCCGAGCGCCCCGAGCGCGCCGGCCCGTCCAGCCGCTTCCTGACCTTGCTGCGCCGCCGTGACGACACAGCCGCACCAGCCACGCGTCAGCCCGCTGACACGAGCGGCGACTGAATCACTCGCGTCCGCACACTTCCGACCGAACACCTTCCGAAGAGCCAACATGCGATTCTCCGTCTATCAGGAAAGCAGGAAAGGCGGCCGCCGCATCAACCAGGACCGCATGGGCTACTGCTTCACGCGTGACGCCCTGCTGATGGTGCTGGCCGACGGACTGGGCGGCCATGCGCTTGGCGAGGTTGCCGCACAGCAGGCGCTGCAGACGCTGGCGCGCCAGTTCCAGACCCAGGCCCGCCCGGCGATCCGCAATCCCGCGGATTTCCTGCAGGACACGATCATGCTGGCGCACCGCGAGATCCACCGGTACGCCGAAGCCCACCGGCTTTCGGACGTGCCGCGCACAACGGTGGTCTGCTGCCTGGTCCAGCAGGGCCAGATCCACTGGGCCCACGCCGGCGACTCGCGCCTCTACCTGGTGCGCAAGGGCCGGCTGCTGACACGTACGCGCGATCACTCCAAGATCGAAAACCTGCTGCAGCAGAACGCGTACTGCCCATGGAAGTGGCGAACCACCCCGAGCGCAACAAGCTCTACAACTGCCTGGGCTCGCCCAACCTGCCGCTGATCGATATCGGCGGGCCAGTGCGGCTGGAGCCGGGCGATGTCGCGCTGCTCGGCTCCGACGGCCTGTGGGGACCGCTTGAAGAGCCCGAGATCGTCGACAGGCTGACGCGGCTGTCGGTGGTGCAGGCGGTGCCCGAGCTGATTTCCCGAGCGCTCGAGAAAGCCGGCGAAGGTGCGGATAACACCACCGGCATCGCGATGATGTGGGAACTGGACGCGAGTGCAGCGGGTGACGAATCCGTCATGACCGACACCCTGCCGCTGAACGCGTTCACGACCTCCATCCTCGAGCGTCCCGGCGCCGAGAACGACCTGCTCTCCGAAGAGGAAATCGAGCGCTCCATCGCCGAGATCCGTGCCGCGATCGACAAGACCAGCAACCTGATGCGCTGAGCGCGCTCCCAGACGGCGGGCACGCAAGGCCCGCCGGCGTTAGAATCGCGGTCTCTACCCGATTCGAGCGAACCCTTCCCATGCGACCCAGTGGACGCGCAGCCGATGCGCTGCGTTCTATCAGCCTGACCCGTCACTACACCCGCCACGCCGAAGGCTCCGTGCTGTGCGCCTTTGGCGACACCAAGGTGCTGTGCACCGCCAGCGTGCTGGCCAAGGTGCCGCCGCACAAGAAAGGCAGTGGCGAAGGCTGGGTCACGGCCGAATATGGCATGCTGCCCCGTGCCACCCACACGCGCTCGGACCGCGAGGCCGCGCGCGGCAAGCAGACCGGCCGCACGCAGGAAATCCAGCGCCTGATCGGCCGCGCCATGCGCTCGGTGTTCGACCTGGCCGCGCTGGGCGAACACACGCTGCATCTCGACTGCGACGTGCTGCAGGCCGACGGCGGCACCCGTACCGCCGCCATCACCGGCGCTTCGTGGCCGCGCACGATGCCATCTCCACCATGCTGCGCGACGGCCTGATCAGCACCAGCCCCATCCGCGACTTCGTCGCGCCGTCTCGGTCGGCATGGTCGATGGCGTGCCGGTGCTGGACCTCGACTATGCCGAAGACAGCAACTGCGATACCGACATGAACGTTGTCATGACCGGCAGCGGCGGCTTTGTCGAGGTACAGGGCACGGCCGAAGGCGCGCCCTTCAGCCGTACCGACCTCGACGCCATGACGCGCCTGGCCGAGGCCGGCATCGCGCAACTGGTCCGCCACCAGCGCCAGGCGCTGGGCCTGGCCTGAACGACGGGACTCGCCATGCAACGACTGGTACTGGCCTCCAACAATCCCGGCAAGCTAAGCGAATTCGGCGCGCTGCTGGCTCCGCTCGGCTTTGACGTGGTGACGCAGGGCGAACTGGGCGTGCCCGAAGCCGAAGAACCATTCGCAACCTTCGTCGAGAACGCACTGGCCAAGGCCAGACATGCCAGCCGGCTGGCCGGCATGCCGGCGCTGGCCGACGACTCGGGCATCTGCGTGCATGCACTGGACGGTGCGCCGGGCGTCTACTCGGCACGCTACGCGCAAATGGCCGGCCAGGCCAAGTCGGACGCCGCCAACAATGCGCACCTGATCTCGCAGCTCGCCGGCAAGCTGAACCGCCGCGCGCATTACTACTGCGTGCTGGTGTTCGTGCGGCATGCCGCCGACCCTTGCCCCATCATCGCCGAAGGCGTATGGCATGGCGAAGTCGTCGATGCGCCGCGCGGCGCGGGCGGCTTCGGCTACGATCCGCACTTCCTGCTGCCGGGCCTGGGCAAGACCGCCGCGGAACTGCCGGCCGAAGAGAAAAACGCCATCAGCCATCGGGCGCTTGCGCTGCGCGCGCTGACGGCACGCCTGCAGGCCGATGGCAGCAGGCCGGCTGCACGATGATTCCGATCATACCGGCCGGCACGACGCCGGCCGCCGCCGACAACACGCAACTGTGGCTCAAGCCCGGCCAGATCGCGCTGCCCGGCTCGCCGCCGCTGTCGCTCTACGTGCATGTGCCGTGGTGCGTGCGCAAGTGTCCCTACTGCGATTTCAATTCGCACGCGGTACCGGGCAAGGACGGCAGCCATGACATTCCGGAAGACGCCTACCTCGACGCGTTGCGCGCCGATCTGGAGCAATCGCTGCCGCTCGTGTGGGGCCGCCCGGTCCACACCGTGTTCATCGGCGGCGGAACGCCCAGCCTGCTCTCCGCGGCCGGCATGGATCGCTTGCTGTCCGATATCCGTGCGCTGCTGCCGCTCGATGCCGATGCCGAGATCACGATGGAGGCAAACCCCGGCACTTTCGAGGCCGAACGCTTTGCGAGCTACCGCGCGAGCGGCGTGAACCGGCTTTCGATCGGGATCCAGAGCTTCAACGACAGCCACCTGGAGGCACTTGGCCGCATTCACGGCGAACGCGAGGCGCGCGCCGCGATCGATATCGCGCAGCGCAGCTTCGACAACGTCAACCTGGACTTGATGTACGCGTTGCCCGGCCAGACGCTGGAACAGTGCCGCAGCGATCTGGAGAGCGCGCTGTCGTATGGCACCACACACCTGTCGCTCTACCACCTGACGCTGGAACCGAACACGCTGTTCGCCAAGTTCCCGCCCGCGCTGCCCGACGATGACCTGGCCTACGAAATGCAGGACCTGATCGAAGCACGGACGACGCAGGCCGGCTATCGGCACTACGAAACCTCGGCGTACGCGCGCCCGCACCGCGAGGCGCGGCACAACCTGAACTACTGGCGCTTTGGCGACTATCTCGGGATCGGCGCCGGCGCGCACGGCAAGCTGTCGTTCCCCAACCGCATCCTGCGCCAGATGCGGCACAAGCACCCTGCCACGTACATGGCTCAGGCCATGGCCGGCAATGCGGTACAGGAAGCGCGCGAAGTCGGCGCGGACGAACTGCCGTTCGAGTTCATGCTCAACGCGCTGCGCCTGACCGACGGCGTGCCGGCCTCGAGCTTCCATGACATGACCGGCCTGCCGCTGCACGCGATCAGCCGGCAACTCGCGGCTGCGGAGAAGAAGGGATTGCTGGAAGCCGACCCCACGGTGATACGTCCGACCGAACTCGGCCGGCGCTTCCTCAACGACCTGCAGGAAATGTTCCTGAAAGACTGAGGACAGCATCACGGAAGCACGAAGCCACGGCATTGCCGTGGCCTTCGTCGCTTTGCGCGTCTTGCGTCAGGATCAGTACGGCACGGCCATGTCGTTGGCCACGCGGACGCGCATGCCAACCTGCAAGTTGCCGAGGTTGCTCTGCGTCACCGTCGCCATACGCCCATCATCCAGCCGCACATTGACGCGGTAGACCGTTTGCGTATTGCTGCCGGCGCGCTTCTCGATCTGGTTGCCAGCCACGGCGCCGACCACGGCACCACCAATCGTCGCCGCCGTCTGCCCGGTGCCGCCGCCGATCTGATGACCCAGCAGACCGCCTGCCGCACCGCCAATCACGGTGCCCAGGAGGCCCGAGCTGTTCTGCGTGTTGGTAATCGGCTCGATGGATTCCACTCGCCCATAGTAGACCGAACCTGCCGGCGCCTGCGAAGTGTAGCCACCATTATTGGCTGCCGGAGGCGGCGGCGCGTTGTAGCCGGTGTTATATCCATTGTTGTAAGGCGCCGCGCAACCGGCCAGTCCGATTGCTGCGAGCACGGCCGCAAGCGCCATCCGATTCTTCGACTTGTTTTGCATCTGGAGTTCTCCTCTGTTGCCAGGTGAAGCCGGGAAAGCAGCACTTGACGTTGCACTTTACGCGCTCCCGGCACACCGGTATGAGCCTTACCGCTGCGGTAAGGTTCCGCCGTGTCAGACAGGCACCGACAACAGGAACACCAGATTCGCCCAAGGGATCGCCGGGGCCTTGTATAATGCGCGGCCTGTGCAGGCCTTGCGCCAGCGGCATGACGCGCAATCCGCGCTACAATGCCGGCACTCCAAGGAAGCGTGGCCGAGTGGTTTAAGGCAGCAGTCTTGAAAACTGCCGATGGGGTGACCCATCCGTGAGTTCGAATCTCACCGCTTCCGCCAGTTTGCCCCCACGTCATTATTTCGGCTGGACAGCCAAGCGTGCCACCCCCGCACGCGCATGCCCGGACTCCCAAAGGTTCGTGGATCTCCTTCCCTTACACTTGTCCCTGCCACAACCTCACACCAAGAACGATAAGAGAAGCGGGTCGGGTATGTTGATCACCGCTCGTTCTAGCTGGACCTTAAGATCATCTGGCCAATGATCGGCACCCGTCATACGTCGACAGCAACAATCCCACCGGCGATCTGACAGCCCCCGACATCAGGGGAGCCCAGCTTCCCTGATCGGATCTGGCGCATCCGCACCGGCGCCAAGCGAAGACGTTCCTGCCCGCAGGGCATGCGAACAATGCGAGCTTTCGAGCGCATTGAGCCAATGACACAAGGTCAATACAAGTTTCCCACCTCGGTGGACCAACCCACATATCCAGCTTCCTTCGTGCAAGCCGTTCTGGTTAGATGACTTCAGCAATTCGTTTGGGTGTGTAAAAAATGCGGTCGCAACTGGCCCACTATGCGGAGAGCTACATCGATTTCCACGTCGAAGGCATATTTCAATGAACACAAAGCCGCTCACTATTGGCGTTACCGGGCTTGGCGGCGGCGTTGGCCAAAGTATCGTAAAGGCGCTCCATGACACCGACTACCGGCTTGTCGGCGTCGACGGAGACGCACTGGGTACGGGTCTGTACGCTGTGCCGGCAGCCTATATTGTGCCGCCTGCCAAAGACCCCAATTTCGTTGATCGGTTGCTTGAAATATGTGAGAAAGAAAAGTGTGCACTCCTATTCCCGGGAACTGATCCGGAGCTGCCCATTCTTGCTCGTAACGTTCCGCGCTTTGCTGAGATCGGAACCCGGGTGATTGTTAGTAGCCCACGGGCTGTAGACATTGCAGATGACAAGTTCCTTACCTTCACCACAATGCAAGAACTTGGCATTTCCGTTCCTTGTACGGTCGACCTTGAATATTACATACCGGGCGGCAACCTGCCGATGCCATTGCCTTTTATTTTGAAACCCAAGATCAACGGCTCGCGCTCGAAAGATGTCTTCCTGATAAAAGATGAAAATTCCCTCCGACTGCTTGAGAATAATCCTTGCGTGCAGATGAATCGATTCGTGGCGCAAGCGTATATCGAAGGCGATGAATATACCTGCGGCACGGTTTCGGTGGAGGGCAGGCATGTCGGCACGATCATAATGCGCCGCATATTGCGAGATGGCGATACCTACAAATGCTTTTCAGTAAACTCGCCACGAATCGAGGAAGAGGTTGCCAAAGTAATCGCGGGCATAAAACCAGTTGGGGCGCTCAACGTACAACTCAGAATGAGGGATGGAATCCCTTATATATTTGAGTTGAACGCACGTTGCTCTGGCACAACGGCTGCCCGCGCCCTTGCCGGCTTTAATGAGCCGAAAATGATTGCTGACTTTTACCTAAAAGACGTCGAACCGGCTTTTTCAATCAAGGAACTATCCATTCTGCGCTACTGGAAAGAGCTTGTCGTTGAGAACGACGCAATTGAAAAGATGCGTCAACAGGGGCAGCTGGAATCGACTCAACCGGACAACCTGTGATTACTTTTGCAGATTTGCAAACACATGCATGAAAGAATGAAAGCCCACTCCGCGACGTTTCGCACTTCATCGTGAGAACCATCATTTTTAGCGATATCCATGGCAACCTGCCGGCACTGGAGAAGATGCTGGCCGATGCCGGCCACGCCGACAGGTACATATGCCTAGCGACATAGTGAACTATGGGCCATGGAGCAATGAGTGCGTTGACCTTGTCTTCTCTCTGCCAAATTGCAGCGTCATTGAAGGAAATCATGAAGCTAATTTCAAGAAAAATAACTACGTCAGTTCGAATATCTCAAAAATCTTCTTTGATTTTTGCCGGCCCAGCTTTGATCGATACGAGAAAATTTCCAAACTGCCAGAAAAAATCGAATGGCAAGGCTATACATTTGCTCACACCATCAAAAACAGGAAAATCTACCCGGACACGGATCTTGCTCTCGACGCAAACTACATGATTGGCCATTCTCATCATCAATTTAAAATAGAAAACGGCGGCTTCATTCTTTACAATTGCGGCAGCGTAGGACAGAACAGGCTGTATATCAACATCATCAATTATCTGGTATTTCACACTGACGAACACATAATAGAGATGAGGTCGACCACCTATGATGAGATGCTTGTCATAAATGAAATGCGGCAGCGCGGATATCCTCGTGAATGTATTGATTACTACAACGACAAGCAGCGCCTGAATTGACACTCGCCATTCCTAGCGCACAGCGCGTGGTAGGCTCGGACAACTCCCAAATCAGTCGCTTCCTCAACGGCGATCGGGGCAACAAGATCGACACGTTGGCAGCCGCAGTCGGGGCAGCCTCGCGTGCCACCCCGCACGCGCAGGCCCGGAGCCTCAAAGGTTCGTGGAGCTCCTTCCCTTACACTTGTCCCTGTCACAACCTCACACCAAGAACGATGAGAAAAGCAGGTCGGGTCAAGTCGTGGCATGCCGACAAGGGCTATGGTTTTATCGACGTGCACGCAGACGTGAAGGACATCTTCTTTCATATTACGGCACTGCAAACGCGGGCCGTGGCGCCGAAACCGGGCGACCGGGTAAGTTTCGATCTGGGTAAAGGCAAGGATGGCCGGGTGCAGGCACTGAATGTCGCGATAGCCGGCGCACCGAAATCGCCGTCTTCCGGCGCAAGCCGGCGCCGGCATTGGCAGGCCTGGCGGCGTTGGCGGTCATCGTCGCGGGCGCCCTTGCCGGTTACCTTCCCCGGGCGGCCGGCATGGTCAGCGTGCTGGCTAGCGTGGTGGCATTCCTGGCCTATGCCGAGGACAAGGCACGAGCCAGCCGGAACGCGTGGCGCATCCCCGAGGCCCATCTGCACCTGCTGGCGCTCTGCGGAGGATGGCCGGGTGCGCTTGCCGCCCAGCACCTGCTGCGACACAAGAATCGGAAGCAGGAATTCCAGATCATCTTTTGGGCAAGCATCGCCATCAACATTGGCGCGCTCGCCCTTTGGAAAACAACCGTATCGGCGTAGGCAGTATTTGCGCGCCACGCGCAGGCCCGCGGGTCAGCGAATATCCCTGCGAGCCCCGCGCGCAGGAGTCCCTACTCCGCATTGTGCTCCGCGGCCTGGAGAACGCTTCTGGTATGAAGACCGCCTGCATGCCCGTTGACGAGGTCGGGCGCGACCGTTTGCGGCGGCGCGGCGAACCTTCCCGCATCCCGCCTGAAGCGCGCGCCAATATGGCGAGCCACTTGCGGAACCGCGTACCTGGCGCCGTAGATGAAGCGCAGTGCCGGGCCGAAGCTCATCGCGGCAGCGGGCCCGAGTACGTACAGATTCGGCACGCTGGTTTCGAAGTTCGATGTCAGGCCTGGTGAGCCGTCGACAAGCGAAAGAGAGCTCAATATTTCCGAGGACAAGAAGGCGTGCCGGGTCATATCGACCTTGAAGCCGGTCGCAAGCACGACGTGGTCGGCGCTGAAGGTGGACGTACCGTTCCCGGAATCGACCTCCACCTCGATCCGGCCATTCCTGACCGTGGCACTCCTAACCTCTGTCTGCGTCGAGATCTCGAGCTTTCCCTCGACACGATTGCGCAGCCACCAGGCACCCGACGGACCCCACGATGTGTCGAGGATCCGCTTGCGTTGCCGCAGACTCATCTTGTGGAATGTCCCGGGATACTCGGACAGCAGGAAGGACATCGCGAGCAACCACGGATTGTTCGAATCCCATCCACGTCCGAGGCCGACGCGTGCTCTGAGCAACCGGGAAGCTATCCCGTTGGAAGTACGCGGCTCCCTGCTCCAGTTCACCGCGTCGCCGCGCACGAGCAGGCGCACCCGTGCCCCGATCTCGCTCATCAGCGCAGCCAGCCCGATCGCCGACTGCCGCCGCCGACAATGATGATCTCCTTGCCTTTCGACCACATCGGGTTGCCAAAGTCACCGGAATGCAGCACGTAGGGCTTCGGCACGCTGCGCAGCGCAGAAGGCGCCTGGCCGAACGACTTCAGGCCCAGCGAAAGGACAACCCGCCGCGCCACCAGCGAGCTTCCATCGCTGAGGCCCAGCCGAAAATACCCATCCTTGCGGCACATGTCCGCGACTTCGACCGGGCGGATATGCCCGACCAGCTCCGACTGGAACCACTGCCCGTAGTCCACGAACATTTCCACCGGCAGATGCAGGCCGACCGGCTTGTATTCGATATGGTTGCGCCGGCACCAGTCTTCGACGGTATATCCGCCCCAGGGCGCGTAGAGATTTGAGGCAAACGCTTCGGAGCGCAAAAGCATTCCCGGCGGCGTGAAGTTCTTCCATGCGTGCATGGGCAACCCGAGAACCTGATGAGGCACGCCGGCCTCTGTCAGATAGGCCGAAGTCGACAATCCATAAGGACCAGCCCCGACAATGACGGTATCCGTGGATGAGATCATTATTTCTCTTCTCGTTGAATTGTCCCGGCGGCGATCGAGTCACTCACCCAAGGTCGGGCCAGTCTGAAACTGCCCCGTCATTCCGTCCGTACGGGCGCACACACTGTGCTTTGAGGATGCCGCGTCATTGAGCGGACACACCGGAAACAACGGGCGAGCGGCGCGATTGGAAACCACAAGCCCGCAGGCGCTGGACAGCGAAACGTGGGCCCGGCCACATTGGGCACTTCCCAGGATGAGCCCATCTTGGTTAGATAGACTCCGGCGAGACGCTGGGTCAGCGGGTACACATGCGCAAATTTCGCCATTTCACGCTCCGCACGGATCGATCATGAAGCGCTTGTTTGACCTGGCTTTCTCGGCCACAGCCCTGTTGATGCTGGCCATCCCTTTACTGATCCTTGCACTGGCAGTCCGCTGCAAGCTGGGGAAACCCGTGCTGTTTCGGCCGACGCGCGTAGGTCTTGGAAGCAAGACATTCAAAGTCGTCAAGTTCAGAACCATGACCGACGAGCGCGGCCCCGATGGCGAACTCTTGCCCGACGAGGCCAGGCTGACGCCATTCGGGAGTTTTCTGCGCCGTTCCAGCCTTGATGAATTACCGCAGTTCTGGTGCGTCCTGCTCGGCGATATGAGCGTTATTGGCCCGCGGCCTTTGCCCCCGAAGTATTTGCCGTTCTATTCCCAGGAGCAGGCGCGTCGTCACCTGGTCAGGCCGGGGATCTCCGGCTGGGCTCAGATAAACGGGCGAAATTCGCTGAGCTGGGAGGAAAAATTTCGCCTCGACAACTGGTACGTTGACCATCGCTCGTTCTGGCTGGACCTGAAGATCATCTGGCTGACGATCGGCACCGTCATACGGCGGCAGGGCATCAATGCCACGGGTGAGGTAACCGTTCCAGATTTCACCGGCAGCCCTGCCGCGCAACCTCCAGCTTGCCAAGCCGCAATGGCGCAGGAAGAGAACTTGCGCGTCCACTCCACTGTATGACCCAACCCACATATCGCACTTCTTACCTGCAACGCGTTCTGGTTAGATAAGGCGTGTAATTCGTGGATGTGCAAATTGGCCGCAATCTGAACATGCGTTCTGCAGCGGTCGAAATCCGTCAGCAGCAGCAGAAATTCGCAGGGTTAATCAGACGAAGCGCTGAAGCGATGCCAAAACAAGGCGACGGAAAGGTACGAGGTAAGCCTGCCGCAATAAGACAGGATCATTGTGATTGGAATGGCACTGGGGTGAACATGAATGTGCTGCTGACGTGCGTGGGTAGAAGGCGATATCTGGTGGACTACTTCAAGTCGGAGCTGCATGGCACCGGCATGGTGTTTGGCCTGGACAACCAACGCAGCGCGCGGCGGCCAATGTCTGCGACGTGTTTCTGGTCGCGCCGGACATCTACGCGGACAACTACATCGACTTCCTGGTCGATGTGTGCCGGACCCACCGGATCTCCGCCCTGCTGTCGCTGAATGACCTTGAGCTGCCATTGATTGCTCAGCATGCGGAGCGGCTGCGCGAAGTCGGTACAGTCCCGGTCGTCTCGTCGGCTGAGGTCATTCATCTGTGCTCGGACAAGTTCCGGACCTCGCAGTTCGCCGAGTCAATCGGCCTGTCGACACCACGCAGCTACGCGACGCTACAGAGCGCCGAGCAGGCAATCGACGCTGGCGAGGTCTCGTTCCCCCTCGTGGTCAAGCCCCGGTGGGGCAGCGCCAGCTTTGGCATCTTCTTCGTCGAAAATCGCGAGGAGCTTCGCTTTGCCCACGCCTACTGCGCCCGCATCTGGAAGCAGTCGAAATTCATGCGGATGGGCCAGCCGGATGGGCTCGTACTGGTCCAGGAAATGATCTCAGGCCAGGAGTATGGACTCGACATCTTCAACGATCTCGAGAGGCGACCCGTCGGACTTGCCGTACGCAAGAAGCTGTCGATGCGCGCGGGCGAAACCGATCGAGCCATTACCGTGGAAAGCGGGCCGTTCAGTGACATGGCTGCCCGCATCAGCCACGGACTGCGCCATATCGGCAACGTCGACTGCGACGTCATCGAGCGCGACGGCCGGTACTACCTGCTCGAGATGAACCCGAGGTTCGGCGGCGGCTATCCCTTTTCTCATATTGCCGGTGCGAACCTGATACGTGTCCTGCTGAGCTGCCTGCGAGGCACCTACCAGGGCGAGGAGGTCCGCTACCAGACTGGTCTCGAGCTCGCCAAATGCGATTTCCTGGCCAGCGTAGAGCCACCGGTTCTGCAACGCCAGCAGAGCACGGAAATCGCCCTCTGCGACACTCAGGAATAGGTCTGAAACACCTTTGCTTTACCATCCCGCATCACCAGCAGCACGTCATACGGCGTCTTGCGCCCGCCATACTCCGGCCCGTCCATGCCTGGCGATCCGAGCGGCATGCCCGGCACCGCCAGCCCGACAGCGGCCGGGCGCTCGCGCAACAGGCGGCGGATCTCGCGGGCTGGCACGTGGCCCTCAAGCGCATAGCCTTCGACCACCGCGGTATGGCAGGAGCCGTAGCGGTCGGGCATGCCCGCCTTACTGCGCGCGGCGGGCAGATCGTCCACCTCGTACGTCGTGACCTGGAAGCCGTTCGCCTGCAAATGCGCGACCCAGTCCTTGCAGCAACCGCACGTCGCGATTTCCAGACTTTGACGCCCGTCGCGGGCTTGGGCGCAGCGGCCAAGGCTGCCGCAGGCAACAGCGCCAGCGCGGCGAGCACGGTCCGGCGACGGGAATTGGTGGCGACAGATTCAGTGTTCATGGATCGGAATGGATGGCTGGTTCAGGGAATTGGCGAACGTAATCAGGTCCGGGAGACAGCGTGCCAAGCCATGCGACAAGGAACAACACAAGCATGGCACAGCCCGACTCATACCGCAGGCTTCGGCGCAGCGCAACCACGGCGTCGCCGTCATCGCGCATGCGCGCCGCTTGCGCGAGTCGTGGAGACAGGCGGTAGCGATTGACGGCCGCCAGCCCCAGCATGCGCCGAACAGCGCCAGCTTGGCCAGCAGCAACGCGCCGTAGCGCGTGGTCAGCAAGGCGGACACGGTGAGGCCCGCGATCATGATGTAGTTGACAATGCCGGTGATCGCCAGCGCGACGACGATGCCTGTGCCGACGTGGGCAAAGCCGCTCGCCGCCCGGCTCAGCCCCGCGACGCTGCCTTCCGTCGCGGTATGGTGCGCCGACGACATCCGCATGAAGACGGCCAGCGCGCCCACCCACGCCCCCGCCGCCAGCAGATGCACGATATCGGTGGTCAGATGGATGGTGCGCTGCATGCCCTCGTTCATGGCCCCATGCCCGCCCCAGGCCAACGTGGACAGCGCCACCGCGGCTGCCGGAACCAGAAGGCCGTGCGCCCCCCGCCAGCAGTGCGGGGCCAGCGTGGCGAGCAGGCACGCCAGCAATGCTGCCAGCCGCACTTGCCACGCAATGCCGAAGCCGGTCTCTGTCGCGATCATCCAGACCGTATCGCCGTCGATGGCCAGATATGACTCCGCACCGGCCATGGTCTTCGCCGTGACTACCAGACTGATGGCGGACAACACCACGCCAGCCACCGCCATGCATGCAGCGGCACGGTTGCAAGGCATGGCAACGCGTTCAGCGACGCGCAGCAACCACATCGCCGCAAGCGGCACGCCGAACAACAGCGTCAGATCTGCATATAGCGCATAGCGTATGGCCACCGTTGCCCAGTCTGCCTCCATGGGACTACTTCACGGTGAAGGAAAACTTGCCGGCCACCGGATGCGTATCGGTCGATACGGCGCGCCACTCCACGCGATAGGTGCCCGGCACGAGCGGACTGGATGGCGTAATCACCATCGTCTTTGGATCGTCGCCCGCAGATACCCTGGTGGCCACGCTCATCGGTGCATGGTCCGCCATGCCAGGCATGCTGGTCATGACCAGCTTCGCACCCGAGACACGCACGACCAGGCTCTCCGAGAACTGCAATACGATCCGTGCGGGCGCGGCGATCTCCGCGTTGTCGGCTGGCGTGGAGGCAAGCAATTGCGGATGGGCGAAGGCCTGGCCGGCTGCCAGCAGCGCTGATGCGGCGAGCATCGATCTTGCAATGGTACGAATGGCGATCATAGGGGGCACCTTGATTGAAGATTGAATGGATTGCATGCGCGTGCCTCAGAACCAGAGCCGCACGCCGGCCACGAAGCGGGTCTCGCCGCTGCGGCCGCCAGCGGCCTTGACCATGTCCGACGTGTTGCCAAAGGTCTGGTACCGCTCGACACCGACATAGGGCGCGAACTGGCGGCTGATCTCGTAGCGCAGGCGCAGCCCGACAGTCCCGTTGGATAAGCCACTGCCAGTACCGGTCTCGGAATCGTTCCTGCCATACACATTGGCCTCGATGCGCGGCTGCAGGATCAGGCGTTGCGTGATCAGCAGTTCATATTCGGCCGACACGCGCAACGCGGTACGGCCGTTGTCGCCCAAGTACGCCGTGGCGTCGACGTCGAACCAGTATGGCGCCAGGCCCTGCACGCCGAACGCGAGCCAGTTGCGTGCGGGGCGCCCACTGCCGGCATCATTGCGCCAGCCAAGCTGCGTGTCCCAGTATGGCGCAACGGCGTGGCCCCACAGCAGCTCGGTGCGGGCATCGTGTACCTTGCCCTTTGCGGCTTCACCTTCGGTCTTGATGACAAGCCGGTTGTAGGTGCCGCCGAACCATGCCTGCGCTTCCCAGTTCGCGGCGTTGGCGCCATTTGCGTGTGCCCATTCCAGCCGGTCAACGAGTACCGCAGCGAATGGATGCTCGTCGGCCATGTGGAGGTGGCGCGTGGTGCCCAGCGCGTACTGGCCGACGCCAAGCTGATACCCGTCGGAGTAGGCGTGCGGGTCGCGCGCATCGGGCGGGGCGCTGCCGCCTTGCATCTTCATGTCGCCATGGTCCATGGCCGGCGCGGCATTGTCCTGCTGCATGGCCGGGCCGGGCGCGGGGCCCTCTTCCATGGCCTGCATGCCTTCCTCTTCCGCAATGGGCGCGGCAACCGCGGCGTCGGACGTTGCGGATGCTGGTGATGTCCGGCATGCGGATCCTGCGCCCAGGCCGATCCGATCCCCGCCGTGGCGAGCATCGCGGCAAGCAGCTTCCTTGTGTGCGCGTGCAGGGCAGCGGTGCGTGCAGTGGTCTTCATCACGACACCACCACTTCGCGGAACATGCCCGCATCCATATGAAGCATCAGGTGGCAATGCCAGGCCCAGCGGCCCAGCGCATCGGCGGTGACAAGGAGCTGATGCGCTGTGCGGGCTGCACCGGGATCGTATGCCGGCGCGCCTGGAAGGTGCCGTCGGGCGCCTCGAGGTCGCTCCACATGCCGTGCATATGCATGGGATGGGTCATCATCGTGTCGTTGTGAAGGATGACGCGCAGGCGTTCGCCGTATCGGAAATGCACGGGTGTCGATTTGCCGAATTCGACGCCATCGAACGACCACGTGTAGCGCTCCATGTTGCCGGTAAGGTGCAGTTCGATCTCCCGCCCCGGCCCGCGCGGATCCGGCGGGCCGCCAAGTGTGTGCATGTCCGCCAGCGTCAGCACGCGCCGCCCGTTGTTGCGCAGGCCGATGCCGGGGTCATCGAGGTTCGTGCGCGGCGTGTCCACGCGCATGTCGGTGCTGGCGCCGTATTCCGTGCGCGCATGGCGCACGGTCTTGTTCGGGACCCTGAGCGGATTGCCTGCCTCCGCCCCGTGCATCGCATGCTGACTGTGATCCATCGCATGCTGACTGTGGTCCATGGCCATGGCGCCGTGGTTCATGCCCCCGTGCT
Organism: Cupriavidus sp. UYMMa02A; assembly: GCA_001725945.1. Lineage (GTDB taxonomy): Bacteria > Pseudomonadota > Gammaproteobacteria > Burkholderiales > Burkholderiaceae > Cupriavidus. The sequence continues at coordinate 96,867 of LRMT01000025.1, forward strand.
GCATGCCCGCCATATCCCCCATCATGTCGCCCATCGTCAGCCACTCGGCCTTGTCCAGCGCCGGCACGGGCGCTTGCACGCCATCGCGCACGCTCAGCGTGCCTCTGGCATAGCCGGTACGGTCCATCGATTGCGAGAAGATCGTGTAGGCCTCGTCGCGCGGCTCGACTACAACGTCGCATGTTTCGCCGGGTCCGAAGCGGAATTCATCGACTGTCACCGGTTCGATGTTGATGCCGTCGACCTGCACCACCCGAAGCTTCAGGCCCGGGATGCGCACATCGAAGAAGGTGTTGCCCGCGCCGTTGATGAAGCGCAGCCGCACGCGCTCGCCCGGCCGGAACTGGCCTGTCCAGTTGCCGGCGGGCGTCAGCCCATTGGTCAGGTAGGTGAGCGTGGCACCCGACAGGTCCGCGAGGTCGGTCGGACTCATGCGCATCTGGTTCCACATCCTGCGCTTGTCGAGCGCGGCCTTCAGGCCGTCGTTCGACACGTCGCGGAAGAAATCGATAGCGGTGGGCTGGTTGTAGTTGTAGTAGTCGCTCTGGACCTTCAGCTTGGACAGCACCCGCATCGGATCCTCGTCGGTCCAGTCCGACAGCAGCACCGTGTGGTCGCGGTCGGCTCGAACCGGATCCTCGCCGGCAGGGTCGATGATGATGCCGCCGTAGAGCCCGGTCATCTCCTGGAACCCCGAATGAGAGTGATACCAGTAGCTGCCGCTTTGCGCGACCTTGAAGCGGTAGGTGAAAGTCTCACCGGGCGCGATGCCGTCGAAGCTGATGCCGGGCACGCCATCCATCTGATACGGCAGGATGATGCCGTGCCAGTGGATCGACGTATGTTCGCGCAGGCGATTGGTCACGCGGATGGTGACCGTGTCGCCTTCGCGCCAGCGCAGCGTGGGTCCGGGCAACATGCCATTGATGGTGGTGGCCAACCCGGGCTTGCCCGTAAAGTTGACCATCGACTCGGCGACTACGAGGTCGAATTCGGTGCCACGCAGCACCGGCGCCGCGCCAAACGCCGTCGCGGCTGGCTGCGCCCATGCGGCGCCTTGCCAGACCGGCAAGCCAGCCAGCACACCGCCGGCTGCCAGGCCTTGCACGAAGCGCCGGCGGGACGGGTTGGGCAGCTGCAGTCCGGGGGTGGAATCGCGTCGCATCGTGAGTCAGTCCTTGGAGAGTCGGTAGCCGCACCTCGCGCGGCAGACCAAGCATACGCAAAGCCGGCGAACGTGCACATGACCTCGAAATTACATTCCGGTAATCTTGGCGTCATCTTGATGTTCATGGCCCTGGGCTACAGTCGCTGCTCGCTTGCGGCGCGCGGCGGGCAACAAGGAATGTGCAGATGAAACTGCTTGTAGTGGAAGACGAGCCAAGACCGGCGAATATCTGCGGCAGGGCCTGACCGAGGCCGCTTCGTGGTGGACCTGGCGGTCAACGGCCTGGACGGCCACCATCTGGCCATGAGCGAGGTTTACGATCTCATCATTCTGGACGTGATGCTGCCTGACGTGGATGGCTGGCGCATCCTGCAGACGCTGCGCGCCGCCGAAAACCGCGTGCCGGTGCTGTTCCTCACCGCACGCGACAGCGTGGCGGACCGCGTCAAGGGGCTCGAGCTCGGCGCCGACGACTACCTCGTCAAGCCGTTCGCGTTTGCCGAGCTGCTGGCGCGCGTGCGCACCCTTTTGCGGCGTGGCAGCGCGCAGGTGAATGTGGAACGCGTGCAGGTCGCCGACCTGGTACTGGACCTGCCGCGCCGCCGCGCGTCGCGCGCTGGCCGCCGCATCGTGCTGACCAGCAAGGAATTCTCGCTGCTGGAGCTGCTCGTGCGCCGGCGCGGCGAGGTGCTGCCGCGTTCGCTGATCGCCTCGCAGGTGTGGGACATGAACTTCGACAGCGACAGCAATGTGATCGATGTCGCCATCCGTCGCCTGCGCGCCAAGATCGACGACGATTTCGACACCAAGCTGATCCAGACCGTGCGCGGCATGGGCTACGTGCTCGAAGACCCCAAGGACGCGGTGTAATGCGGCGGTTCTCCCTGACCACGCGGCTGACCGCGCTGTTCTGCCTCTCGTCGGCCGGCGTGCTGCTGGGCCTGGGCATCCTGATCGCGACGGCCATGGACCGGCATTTCGCGGAAGAGGATTTCGCGAGCCTCGGCGACAACGTGCGCCTGATCCAGCGGATCGCCGCCGAGAACGCTGCGGTGTCGGTGCCCGACCGGCTGGCCGTGGCGCTGGAACACCACCCGGGGTTCGTCGCGCATGTCAGCGCCGCCGATGGCCGGCCGCTATTCGTGAGCAATGGCTTCGATTTCAGCTCGGCGCTTGGCACCGCCTCGGTCCTGCCAGCCGGCCGCGACACCTTTGTCTGGGAGCAGGACGGCAAGCACTACCGCGGCATGCGCGCAACCGTGCAGGCGTCCGGCAACGAGCACGCGCCGCTAACTGTCGTGATCGGCATGGACACGGAAATCCATGCACATTTCATGCGCGCATTCCGCCGCTCGCTGGCCTTCTATGTCGCGCTGGCCGCGCTGGCCAGCGGGCTGCTCGGCTGGTGGGCAGCACGGCGCGGGCTGGCACCGCTGCGCACCATGGCGACCCGCGCGCGAGCCGTCACCGCGCACAAGCTCGACGAGCGCATGCCCGTGGACGCCGTGCCGGTGGAGATGGCCGATCTCGCCGGCACGCTGAACGCGATGCTGGAGCGCCTGCAGAGCGACTTCGCGCGGCTGTCCGATTTTTCCTCCGATCTCGCGCATGAACTGCGCACCCCGATCACGAACCTGATGACGCAGACGCAGGTCGTGCTCTCGCAGCCGCGCGCCGCCGAAAAGTACCGGGACGTGCTCGCCTCGAACGCCGAGGAATTGCAGCGCCTGGCGCGCATGGTGTCCGACATGCTGTACCTGGCCAAGATGGAGCATGGCCTTACCCTGCCCTGTGCCGAACCGATCGACGTAGCCGTCGAGGTCCATGCGCTGTTCGAGTTCTATGATGCGCTGGCCGAGGACAAGGCGGTGCGCCTGCAGTTGCGTGGCGAGGCGCACATCGTGGGCGACCGCCTGATGCTGCGCCGCGCGCTCAGCAACCTGCTGTCCAATGCGTTGCGCTATACGCCTTCGGGCGGCAGTATCGTGGTCGAGATCGGCAGCAGCGGCGACATGGTCACGATTGCTGTGGTGAACGACGGGCAGGAGATCCCGCCAGACTTGCTGCCGGCAATCTTCGACCGCTTTTCTCGCGGCGACAAATCGCGCGTACGGCCGGATTCGGACAGCGTGGGGCTGGGATTGTCGATCACGCGGGCGATCATGGCCGCACATGGCGGGACCATCGCCGCGCAGTCGGTGGGCGGCAAGACTCGCTTTACGCTTGCATTCCAACGCCAGGCTGCGCCATCCACGGCGGCAGCCTGACGGCTATTTGCATTCCGTCAACAGGCGGTACGCATCGTCTTCCGTGATCCTGAGGCAATACTTGCCGGCCAGCACACGGGCCAACACGCGTGCCGCGCCTGGCGGGCTGTGACGCAATTGCTCGCGATACGCCTCCACCTCATAGCGCAGCCGCCATCGACGGCTAAGCAGGTAGAGCACGCCCATCCAGCCCCCAGCTTCGCCAGACTGGCGCACGTGCACCTTTTCATGCTCGATCAGCGCCTGGCTGCGCCGGGGCGCAACAGAATCAGCGGCCCGGGCGTAAAGCCGTCAAACCCGCGTGGCACCAGCCAGCGGGTTTCGATCATCAGGCACGGCGGGGTGCGGCAGTAGCGGACATTGCGGACCATGGCGTCAGCATAGCGCGAACCGCGAAACGGTTCACGCCGCGGCGCGCATCGCTTCCTGCGGACGCTGGATAACCGGCGCGGCGCCGCGCGAGCGGCCCGAGCTCAGGTAGTCGGCAATCGAATCCTGCGTCACTTCGCGAGGTAAGCGCCTTCGGCGTCGACCACGGGCAGCCAGCTCGTGTTGTGCTGGTACATGCGCGAAAGCAGGATGCGCAGGTGCTCGTCCGCCGTGGCCGTGGCCGGGAATGCGCGCATCACGTCGCTGCAGCGGCCGTTGCCGGCACGGGCATCGCGCCGCGTGACATAGCCGAGCGCGCGTTGCGCGTCGTCGACCACCGGGAGGTGGCGCACGTCGCATCGTCCATCACGCCGAACGCCTCGGACAGCGCCATGTCGGGACGGCAGCTTGGCGGCATGGTGGCGGCATCGCCGGCGCTTACGAGCAAGAGGCGCTTGAGCGTGTTGTCGTGGCCGACGAAGGCCTGCACGAACTCGTCGGCGGGGTGGGCCAGCAGCGCATCCGGATGATCGAACTGCACCAGCTTGCCGCGGCGGAATACCGCCACCTTGTTGGCCAGCTTGATCGCCTCGTCGATATCGTGCGAGACCATGATCACGGTCTTGCCGAGCTGGCGCTGCATCTGCAGGAACTCGTTCTGGATGCTCTCGCGATTGATCGGGTCCACCGCGCCGAACGGCTCGTCCATCAGCAATACGGGTGCGTCAGCGGCGAGCGCGCGGATCACGCCGATACGCTGCTGCTGCCCGCCGGACAGCTCGCGCGGATAGCGCGACAGCATGCGGTCAGGGTCGAGCTGCACCATTGCCATCAGCTCGCGCGCACGCTCGCGGCACTGCTTCTTGTCCCAGCCGAGCATGCGCGGCACGACCATGATGTTCTCTTCGATGGTCATATTGGGAAACAGGCCGATCTGCTGGATCACGTAGCCGATCTTGCGGCGCAGCGTCACGCCGTCGATGCCGACGGTGTCCTCGCCATCGATGCGCACCGTGCCCGAGGTCGGCTCGATCAGCCGGTTGATCATCTTCAGCGTGGTGGTCTTGCCGCAGCCGGACGGCCCCAGGAACACGCAGATTTCCCCGCGCGCACCGTGAGCGAAACGGCATCGACAGCCCGCACTTCGGTGCCGTCCTTCTGCGGGAAGGCTTGGTCAGCCGGTCGAGTTCGATCATAGTCGGATTCCTTTTGGCGTCAGCACCTTCTGCAGCCACTGCAGGAAGGCATCCGCCACGATGGCGAGCACGCTGACCAGGACCGCGCCCACGGCCAGCTTGCTCATATTGCTCTGGCTGATCGCCTGCAGGATCAGCACCCCGAGGCCACCCGCACCAATGATGGCAGCGATGGTGGCCACACCGATATTCATCACCACGGCGGTACGCACGCCACCGAGGATCACGGGCACGGCCAGCGGCAGGTCCACGCGGCGCATGCGCTGCCACGTCGTCATGCCGATGCCCCGCCCTGCTTCCTGGATGCCCGGATCGACATTGACCAGCGCGGTGTAGGTGTTGCGCATGATTGGCAGCAACGAGTACAGGAACACCGCGGTCACCGCCGGCAAGTAGCCTAGCGCATGACCGAAGCGCGCGAAGATCGGGATCATCAGGCCGAACAGCGCGATCGACGGCAGCGTCAGCACGATGGTGGCCAGCGTCAGCAGCGGCGTGGCCAGCCAGCGGAAGCGCGTGATCACGATGCCCAGCGGCACGCCGATCAGAATGGCCATGCCCACCGCCGAGCCGACAAGGGCCAGGTGTTCGGCGGTGAGCTTCAGCAGCGTCGGCCAGCTATGTTGGAGGTAGGTCAGCAAGTCCATGCGTGCCTCCTCAGATCAGGCCATGGCTGCGCAGGAAGTCTGCCGCCACCTTGTCCGCCGGCTGCTGGCCGATGTCTACCTGGTAGTTCATCTCGGTCATGGACGCGTTGTCCAGCTTCGCCGACAGCGCGTTGAGCAACGTGGCGAGTTCCGGATGCTTGTCCAGCGCGGCCTTGCACACCACGGGCACCGCGCTGTAGTCCGGGAAGAAATGCAGGTCGTCTTCGAGCAGAACAAGTTCGAATCCCTTCACGCGGCCATCGGTCGTGTAGACCAGACCAAGGTCGACCTGGTCATTCTTGAGCGCCGTATAGACCAGTCCCGGGTCGAGCTGGATCACGTCGCGGCGCGCGAACGGCAGCTTGTACAGTGCCTTGAGCGGCTCCAGCCCGTCGGGGCGCGCGGCGAATTCCATGTCGACGGCAAACGGATGCCGCGCATCTTCGCCACCCTTGCGCATCTTCTCGGCAAACGCCGACAGCGTGGTCACGCCGCTTGCCTGTGCGCGCGCCTTCGGCATCGCGAGCGCATAGGTGTTGTTGATGCCCGACGGCTCCAGCCATACCAGTCCGCGCGCGGCGTCCATCGACTTCACGCGCGCATAGCTTTGCTTCGCATCGAGCTTTTCCTCGACCTTGTTGAAGACGATCAGCGCGGTGCCGGTGTAGTCCCACACCACGTCGAGCTGGCCGTTCTCCATCGCCTGACGCATCAGCGTGCTGCCGAGGCCGGCGGTCAGCTCGGTGCCGATGCCCTTGGCGCGCAGGTACTGCGATGTCATCGACGACAAGATGAGCTGCTCGGTGAAGTTCTTGCCGCCTACGCGCACCGGTGCTGCGCCAGCGGCAGCGCCCTGCGCACGGGCCGGCGCGGAGCTCAGCAGCAGCGCGGCCACGATGGTGCCCGCCAGCATGAACGCCCAGAAGGCGCGGCCTTCCCGGTTTCGTTTCGTTTCCATTCGATTCTCCTCTCGGCCGCCGCTCAGCGCGCCAGCCCGCGCCGGCGCAGGTACAGGTTGCCGGCGCCGGCAAACAGCGCATCCAGCGCCAGTGCCAGCAATGCGGTCGCGGCCGCGCCCAGCAGCAGCAGCGGCTGGTTGTTCAGGTAGATGCCCGGGAAGATCAGTTCGCCGAGGCTGTTGGCGCCGATCAGGAACGACAGCGGCACCGTACCCACGTTGATCACCAGGCTGATGCGGATGCCGGCCAGCATCACCGGCAGCGCGTTGGGCAGTTCGACGCGCAGCAGCCGCTGGCACGGCGTCATGCCGATGCCGCGCGCCGCTTCCAGCAGCGTCGGCGAAACATTGCGCAGGCCTTCGTAGGTGTTGCGCACGATCGGCAGCAGCGACGCGAGCCACAGCGCCAGGATCGCGGGCCGCTCGCCGATGCCGAGCACGGCGAGCGCCAGCGCGAGTACCGCGAGCGACGGCACGGTATTGCCGACGTTGAAGACCTGCATCAGCCGGTCCGCCCAGCGGCGCATGCACGGCCGGCTCAGCACGATGCCGGCCGGGATGCCGGTGGCCAGCGCCAGCGCCATCGAACACGCGACCAGCCGCAGGTGATCGGCGACGTCATAGAGCAGGCGATCCTGGTGCTGCCTGATGACGTCCATGCCGATCCACGCAACCAGTCCGGCCAGCGCCAGCACGGTCAGGCATCCCCAGGCGGTCACCCGCACGGATTGCTTTGACATATTCCCCCTCGCCGCAAATCGAAAGCGCATAAAGCACCACTTTCCGATCGCGGAAAACAAAATGGGCAAGGCGACCGTCAAGTGGGGAGTCGCCGTCCCGGTTCAGATTGCATTGCCGCCATGACCGGCAGGATTGCCGGCGGACGGGCTTTTGGACTCCCATGCGATGGGCAGGAAGTCCGATTGACGGGATGCCGCGGCGTTATGCCCGCGGGCTCCCTGAAGCGGCGCACCTGGTTCGATCGAGGACCGGAAAGCAGGTGGCCAGGGCAGCGCAAAAAGTGAAGATGTCGACGCGCCGCCGAATCCATTGGCCGTTGCCTGACAAGGCTTGGCGGGAGCGCCAGGCGAATCAATCCACGGCAACGGATGACAAAGAGAGCGTTATTATACTCATCTTCAGCGATCTTGTCATCTTCGCTTATCTTGCCGCCTCTGTTGGCGCTTTTATGACCGACGCAGGCACTCATTGAAAGCCTGTTGACCTCGTCCGGGTCGGAGGTTCTGACCGTTGCCGATGGCGTGTCGAATCACTGCAGATTGCACATATGGATAGAACAATCTGTTGCCCGGCGGCCCTCTACTCTTTCGCCACCAAACCTCTACATTGTTGGGGTAGCAGAACACGACGTGGCACGAATGACAGGGCAGCGATGCCCGGCCAGACGGCCCGCGAACCGGAGAAAGAACCATGGAAACCCGTACCCCTCTCGCCACCGTTCCGGCCACCGCACAGGAAGCCGTGCAGCGCTCGCGCACCGTGGACCGTGTCGTGCGCGGCATTGCCACCTCGGACGCGCCGGCGTCAAGCTGACCCGTGTGCTGACGCAGAACCTGCAGCGCCGGCTGGACCCGTTCCTGATGCTCGATGCCTTTGGCACCGACAGCAAGGATGACTACATCGGCGGCTTCCCCGATCATCCGCACCGCGGCTTCGAGACCATCACCTACATGCTGGCCGGGCGCATGCGCCATCGCGACAGCGCCGGCAACGAAGGCCTGCTGCAGAACGGCGGCGCCCAGTGGATGGTGGCCGGCGCGGCGTGGTGCACTCGGAAATGCCCGAGCAGGAGGACGGCCGCATGGAAGGCTTCCAGCTCTGGCTCAACCTGCCGGCGGCTGACAAGATGACCGCGCCGTGGTACCGAGACATGCCCGCCGACGCCATTCCGACGGTGGCGCTGGAGAACGGCGGCACGGTGCGCGTGCTGGCGGGAGCCTCGCACGGCGTAGCCGGCGCGGTGACGCGGCCGGTGACGGAGCCGATCTACCTTGACGTGCACCTGCCTGCCGGCCAGCAGTTCCGGCAGTCGCTGCCGGCGGGGCACAACGCTTTCGTCTATGTGTACCGGGGCGAGGTGTCGATCGGTGAAGGCAGCGAAAAGGCGGTGATCGAGTCGCAGCGCATGGGCGTGCTTGACAATGCGGGCGCGGCCGACGGCGTGATCGTCAACGCTGAGTCCGATGCGCACTTCCTGCTGATCGCGGGCCAGCCGCTGGGCGAGCCGATCGCCCAGTACGGGCCGTTCGTGATGAACACGCAGGAGCAAATCCACCAGACGCTGGCGGATTTCCGCGACGGGCGTTTCGCGACGATCCCGGCCTCCACCGGGGCCTGATTGCAGGATCGACCCGCGCCTGAGCCAGACCCGAAGCCACGCAGACCGCCGCCCTCCGAAAGGAGGGCGGCGGTTTTTCTTTTCATTCCCCCGGCACGCGACTTGCGACAACCCGCCAACCGTTGCGGCGCTTGGACAACGCCCGAAACCGGCCGCCATGTGGCCGCACACTTATATAATTCACAACCAATATCGTGCATCACGAAATCATGATGAATGCTGCAATGCGTCGCGGCGATGCTGCCCCACGCACTGCCGCTGCATGCCTGCCTTCCACGTTGCTGCCATAACAACCCGAGCCGCCTCAGTGACATCACAACTCCCCCCCAGGCTGGCGCTAGCCCATATCAGCAAGCGCTATCCCGGCGTCATCGCAAACGATGACATCAGCCTCAGCGTCGCCCCCGGCGAAATCCACGCCGTCCTTGGCGAAAACGGCGCCGGCAAATCCACACTGATGAAAATCATCTTCGGCGCAGTCCGCCCGGACGCCGGCGAGATTCACTTCAACGGCGCGCCGGTCACCATCAACAGCCCGCATGACGCCCGCAACCTGGGCATTGCCATGGTGTTCCAGCACTTCTCGCTGTTCGACACCCTGACCGTGACCGAGAACATCGCGCTGGGCCTGCCCGGCGGCCACCAGCGCGGGCAGCAGCATGAAGCAGCTCGCCGAGCGCATCCGCGCCACCGCCGAGCGCTATGGCCTGCCGCTGGAGCCGAACCGCCATGTCCATACGCTGTCGGTGGGCGAGCGCCAGCGCGTGGAGATCGTGCGCGCGCTGCTGGCCGACCCGCAGCTGCTGATCCTGGACGAGCCGACTTCGGTGCTGACGCCGCAGGCCGTGGAAACGCTGTTCGTCACGCTGCGCCAGCTCGCGGCCGAAGGCACCAGCATTCTCTACATCAGCCACAAGCTCGACGAGATTCGCGCGCTCTGCCATCACGCGACCGTGATGCGCATGGGCAAGGTCACCGGCGTGTGCGACCCGCGCCAGGAAAGCGCGGCCTCACTGTCGCGCCTGATGATCGGCGGCGAGCCGCCGCGCGAAGCACGCGTGGCCGCGCAGCGCGGCGAGGTGCGCCTGAGCGTGCAGGCACTGTCGCTGCCGCGCGCCCACGCGTTCGCCACCGAGCTGCAGCGGATCTCGCTCGACGTGCACGCCGGCGAGATCGTCGGCATTGCCGGCGTGTCGGGCAACGGGCAGCAGG
>LRMT01000026.1 GCA_001725945.1 Cupriavidus sp. UYMMa02A
AAGGTCCAGGTCCAGCGTCTTGCGAAGCGGTTCGCCCGTCGAAGGGTCGCCGGACGTGAATGCAATCGTTCGGTCGCCTTCGGGAGGCTCGCGATGGATGACGAGCGGCTTTTCAGATGCGTCGATCCCCTCTCCCCCCACCCTCTCCCATAAACGGGAGAGGGGAGAAAACCAGCGGCTCCGCTCGCGCAAACCGGAGACGAGCACGCCTGCAGCAATCTGTCAGCGCATCAAGCCCGCTGGCTGCTCACCGGCAGCACTTCGCCCGTCATGTACGAGGCGTAATCGCTCGCCAGGAACACCATCACATTGGCCACTTCCCACACCTCAGCCGCACGCCCGAAGGCTTCGCGCTCGCTGAGCTGGCGCAGCAGGTCCGCCGGCGCCGACTTCTTGAGGAAGTCATGCAGCGCGATACTCGGCGCCACGGCGTTGATGCGCACGCCGAACTCGGCGGCCTCCATCGCGCTGCAGCGCGTCAGCGCCATCACGCCGGCCTTGGCCGCCGCATAGTGCGACTGCTCCTTCTGCGCGCGCCAGCCCAGCACCGAGGCGTTGTTGACGATGGCCCCGCGCCGCCGCGCCTGCATGTGCGGCAGCATGGCCCGCGTCATGCGGAAGGTGCCCGTGAGGGAAATATCGAGCACGCGCGACCACTCGGCATCGTCCATCTCGACTAGGCGGCGCGAGCCGCCCAGGCCGGCGTTATTGATCAGCACGTCGGTCCCGCCCAGCGCTTCTTCCGCCGCCGCCACGAGTGCGCGCACCTGCACGTCGTCCGCGACATTGCAGAGCTGGCCATAGATCGCCTGCAAGCCGGTTTCCGCGCGCAGCTTCTGCACCGCCTCGTCCAGCCGTTTTTCGTGAATATCGGAGATCATCAGCGCGCGGCAGCCTTCCTCCGCGCAGCGGCGTGCGGCCGCGAAGCCGATACCGGCGCGGCCGCCGCGGTGATGAGCACGCTCTTGCCGGCCAGCAGTTGATGGCCGGGTACATAGGCCGGAGCGGCCGGCAGGCCAATCGTTTCGGTGTTCGGGGTCATGACTGTCCTCTTGCCTCGCGGGGCATGCCGAGTCCGCGCTCGGCGATGATGTTGAGCTGGATTTCGTTGGTACCGGCGTAGATGGTGTCCGCGCGCGAGAACAGTGCCATCTGCTGCAGCCGCGTGCGGCGCCCATCGCCCGTCTCGCCGGCGTCGAGCACGTTGGCGAGCGGCCCCAGCACGTCCAGCGCCAGTTGCCCGAGGTCGCGGTGCCAGTTGGACCAGTAGTACTTGTAGATCAGCGCCTCGCGTTGCAGCGCGGTACCGCCGTCGGCCCCGGCCTGCGCCGCACCGGCCAGCATCCACAGCGCATTGGCGCGCATCACGCGCAGGCCGGCCCAGGCGCGCGCGATGCGCTGGCGCACCAGCACGTCGCGGCTGCTGCCGTTGTCGCGCGCGGCCTGCGCCACCCATTCCAGCTCATGTGTGAACTGCATCTGCTGGCCCAGCGTGGAAATGCCGCGCTCAAAGCCCAGCAGCGCCATGGCGATGCGCCAGCCATCGCCGGGCGCGCCCAGCACGTCGCGGCGGCGGCACGCGCGCCGTCGAAGAACACCTCGTTGAACTCGGCGCCGCCGCCCATCTGCCGGATCGGGCGGATCTCGATGCCGGGCTGGTCCAGCGGCAGCATCAGGAAGATCAGGCCCTTGCTGCCGTGCGAACCCGGCTCGCAACGCGCCAGCACGAAGATCCAGTCGGATTCGTGCGCGAGCGAGGTCCACACCTTCTGCCCGCTGACCAGCCAGTCGCCGCTGGCCGCGTCGCGCACCGCGCGTGTGCGCACATTGGCCAGGTCCGAACCCGCGCCAGGTTCCGAGTAGCCCTGGCACCAGAAGGTGGTGCCATTGCGGATGCCCGGCAACAGGCGCGCCTTCTGGTCCTCCGATCCGAACGCGATCAGCGTCGGGCCGATCAGACCCTCGCCGATATGGCCCATCCGGCCGGGGCCGCCGCGCGCGCATACTCCTCATGGAAGATCACCTGCTGCATCACCGGCAGCTCGCGCCCGCCATGCGCGCGCGGCCAGCCAAGCCCGGTCCAGCCGCCTTCGGCGAGACGCCGCTCCCAGGCCTTGCGCAGCTCGGGATAGGCCTCTTCGTCGCCGGGGCCGCCACGGTGCTGCAGGCAGGCGAACTCGCCGGCCAGGTTGGCGGTCATCCACTGCGCCACCTCGGCGCGGAACGCCGACTCTTCGTTCGCTTTCATGCTGTCCTCCGGGCTTCCGGGCCGCTATCGATGTGATGAGCGATGTCATCGAGCGCTGCACCGGCGCCGCCGAGCCAATGGCTCGCCGCCTGTGCACGCTTGAAGTAGAGCTGGGGGTCGTATTCCCAGGTGAAGCCCACGCCGCCATGCAACTGGATGGCCTCCTGCGCGCAGAAACGCAGCGCGTCGTCGGCCGCTACCGAAGCCGCGGCGATGTCAAGACGGGCAGGCGCCGGATCCTCGGCTTCCCACGCCTGTGCCGCGCCGTACACCGCGGACCGTGTCGCTTCGACCAGCACCATCATTTGCGCGCAGCGATGCTTGACCGCCTGGAATGAGGCAATGGCGCGGCCGAACTGGATGCGTTCCGAGGCATAGGCCACCGTCAGGTCCAGGCATTGCTGGGCCGCGCCGAGCTGCTCGGCCGCGAGCATCAGCTTGCCGTGCCACCAGGCCCGGGCCAGGCCCTGCGCGACGATGTCGCCGCGTGCATGCAAGGCAGGCGCCGGCGCGACGGGCAGCCCGTCGAGCCGCAGTGCGGCTAGCGGACGCGTGCGATCAAGCGTGTCGAGCGGCTGCAGCGCAAAGCGCGTATCCCCTGCCAGCGCGGCGGGTTCCAGCAAGAACAGTCCAGGGGTAGCATCGTCAAGCCGCGCCGGCACCAGCAGCCAGTCCGCGCCGAGAGCATCGGCCACCTGCGCAGCACTTCCGCGCAGCACGAAGCCGTCCGCACCCGCCTGCGCGGTGACGGCAACGCCGTCGTACCGCCAGCCGCCATCGTCGGGCAGCACCACGGCGGCACGCACCTCGCCGCAGGCCAGCCGTTCCAGCCATTGCGCGCCACCGCGCGGACCGAGGCTGGCCTGCAGCAGCGGTGCCGCCACGCAAACCGTGGACCAGAACGGCACGCACGCCAGGCGCTGGCCAAGCTGTTCCTGCAGCAGCGCCAGCCCGGGCGCACCCAGCCCGGCGCCGCCGACAGACTCGGGCAGCGCAATGCCGCACCAGCCAAGCTCGCCGGCCTATCCGTGCGCCACAGCGCGTCATCATGGGCGGGGCCGGCTTCGGTCACGCGCCGCACCGCCGCCGAATCGCTGTGCGCGGCGAGAATAGTCGCGCGCGCTGTCGCGAATCATCTGCTGCTCGACGGAAAGGGAGAAATCCATGGCGGTCACCCAGTGGCCCCGTAGACCGGCTGCGGCGCCTGTGCCTGCGCCAGCAGTTCGCCCATGGCCGCGCCCAGCTCGGCGGGTTGCCAGCGCGCGCCCTTGTCGACCCTGGACCCGGTGCGCCAGCCGTCGGCCACGCAGATCATGCCGCCGGCCGCCTCGAACATGCGCCCGTTGACCTGCGCCGAAGCGGTACTGCCGAGCCACACCACCAGCGGTGCGACATTGGCCGGGTCGTAGTAGTCAAACCCGCCCTCCGGCGCCTTCATCATGTCGGCGAACACCTGCTCGGTCATGCCGGTGCGCGCGGCCGGCGCCAGCGCATTCGCGGTGATGCCGTAGCGGCCCAGCTCGGCCGCCTGCACCAGCGTGAGCGCGGCAATGCCGGCCTTGGCCGCGGCATAGTTGGACTGCCGACCGATCCCTGCAGGCCCGCGCCCGAGCTCGTGTTGATGATGCGTGCATCGACCGGGCAGCCGGCCTTGGCCGCATCGCGCCAGCGCTTCGCGAGCAGGTTGGCCAGGCAGAAGTGGCCGCGCAGGTGCACGCGCATGACGTCGTCCCAGTCGGCCTCGGTCAGGCTGACGAACATGCGGTCCCGGCAGATGCCGGCATTGTTGACCAGCACGTGCACCTCGCCGAAGGCCGCAACCGCTGCGTCGACGATGCGCTGCGCGGTAGCCAGTTGCGTGATGTCGTCGTCGTTCGCAAGTGCGCTGCCTCCGGCCGTGCGGATGTCGGCGCATACGGCTTCGGCCGCCTCGCGCCGGATGTCGTTGACGACCACATTGGCGCCTTCGGCGGCAAAGGCGAGCGCATAGGCGCGGCCCAGCCCGCCGCCGGCGCCGGTGACGATGACAGTGCGTCCGTCGCAGATTCCCATGGCGTGCTCCTTACAGTCGTTCGATGATGGTGACGTTGGCCAGGCCGCCGCCCTCGCACATGGTCTGCAGGCCGTAGCGGCCGCCCGTGCGCTCGAGCTCATGCAGCAGCGTGGTCATCAGGCGCGCGCCGGTGGCGCCGAGCGGATGGCCCAGCGCGATCGCGCCGCCGTTGGGGTTGGTGCGTTCCGGCGCGTAGCCGGTCTCCGCCAGCCAGGCCATCGCTACCGAGGCGAACGCTTCATTGATCTCGACGACGTCGATGTCGGCCAGGCTCAGGCCGCTGCGTTCGAGCGCCCGCTTTGTCGCCGGGATCGGCGCGGTCAGCATCCACAGCGGGTCGTCGCCCATGACGCTGATATGGGCAATGCGTGCGCGCGGCGTGAGCTGGTAGCGCTTGAGCGCATCTTCGGAAACGATCAACAGCGCGGCGGCCGCATCGCCGGTCTGGCTGGACACGGCGGCGGTCAGCGAGCTGCCGGGCATCAACGGCTCCAGCCCCGCCATCTTGGCCAGCGTGGTATCCGGGCGCGGCGTCTCGTCATGCTTCACGCCTTCGCACGGCACGATTTCGCGCGCGAAGTGGCCGGCCTCGATCGCTGCCGCGGCGCGGCGGTGGCTTTCGAGCGCGTAGGCTTCCATCGCCTCGCGCGACAGCTTCCAGTGGTCGGCAATGCGCTGCGCGGCGTCGAACTGCGACACCGGCGCATCGCCGAAACGCGCCTGCCAACCCCTGCTGCCCGAGAACGGATCGGCAAAGCCCAGCGCCTGCCCGGCAAGCATGGCCGAGGAGATCGGGATCTGCGTCATGGTCTGCACGCCGCCGGCGATCACCACGTCCTGCGTGCCGCTCATTACCGCCTGCGCGGCAAAGTGCACGGCCTGCTGCGACGAACCGCACTGGCGGTCCACGGTCACGCCTGGCACGGTCAGCGGCAGGCCGGCGGCCAGCCACGCGCTGCGGGCGATATTGCCGGCCAGCGGGCCGATGGTGTCGACGCAGCCGAACACCACGTCGTCATAGTCCTCGGCAGGGATGCCGTTGCGGCGCAACAGCTCGGCCAGCACGAAGCCGCCCAGGTCCGCGCCGTGCATGTGCGACAGTCCGCCCTTGCGGCGGCCGGTGGGCGTGCGCAGGGCGTCAACGATATAGGCGTCTTTCATTGTCATGGCTCCCTTCGGATTCAGATTCAGGATTCAGGATTCAGGCAAAGGTGGCGCCGGCGCGAGGTCATGCGCGCCGTCGAGGATGTGCACGCCCAGGCGCGCCTTGTGGAAGGCCCGGTCGCCCCAGCTTCCCGCCAGGGCCCAGGCGCGCTTGGCGAAGATCTGCAGGTCCAGCTCCCAGGTGTAGCCCATCGCGCCATGCACCTGGATGGCCTGGCGCGCCGCGGACCACGCGCAGCGCGCGGCCGCCACGCGGGCGTGCGACACATGCAGGCCCGCCTGCAAGTTCTGCTCAGGCAGGCCGTGCGCCAGCGCGGCGGCAGCCCGGTGCAGTACCGGCTTGGCGAATTCGAGCTGGATCGCCACGTCCGCCAGCAGGTGCTTGACCGCCTGGTAGGCGCCGATGGCCTTGCCGAATTGCTTGCGCTGCGCGCTGTAGTCGATCGCAAGATCCAGCATGCGCTGGGTCAGGCCCAGCTGTTGCGCGGCCACGCCCAGCGCGCCGCGGTTCAGCGCTCCGTCCCACAGGCCGGCGGCAGCTGCGGCGGGGATCAGTTGCGTATCGGCGTCAGGCCTCCAGCCCAGTTCGAACAAGCGGCGCGAAGGATCGAGCCCGGCGCGCGGCGTCAGCACGGCCTGGTCCCGCCGCAGCAGATGCACCGCGCCTTCGTGCGCGCACAGGACGGCGTCGGCGACATGGGCATCGGCGACCAGCCGTTCCTGCGGATGCGCGACTGCCACGCGCGCATTGCCGCTGGCGATGCGTTCGAGCAGCGTCGCGCAGCGCTCGCGCGCCGAGGCGTGCGGCGCGGCGGGCAATGCATCGCGCAACAGGCCCGCCGCCACCAGCGCGGTGTCGAGCAAGGGCTCGGGCAGCGCGAAATAGCCGCACGCCTGCGCAAGCGGCGCCCATTCGACCTCGCCCAGCCCGAGCCCGCCCTGCTCCTGCGGCACCATCAACGCCGTCATGCCCTGGTCGGCAAGCTGGCGCCACAGCGCATCGGAGCGGCCCGATTCGGTGGCCCACAGCTCGCGGGTCAGCTCGGGCGTCATCTCGGTCATCAGGAAGCGCCGGATGGCCTCGGCAAACTGTTCCTGCTCTTCGGTGAAAGTGAAATCCATGGTGTTTCCCCGGGATGCCGTTTGTGCCGTTACGCGCGCGGCATGCCGAGCAGGCGCTCGGCGACGATATTGCGCTGGATCTCGTTGGTGCCGGCGTAGATCGGCCCGGCCTGCGAGAACAGGAAGCCGTCCAGCCAGTGGCCAAGCGAGCCCGGCGGCTGGTCGGCCGGCGCGACTTCGGCCGCCTGGCCAAGGATCGCCAGTGCGGTGTCGTGCATATGGATGTCCAGCTCGGACCAGAACACCTTGTTGGTGCTCGACTCCGCGCCGATATGCCCGCCGCGCACCAGGCGGCTCGCGGTGGCGTAGGTGGACAGCGTGTAGGCCTCGGCATCCATCCACGCACGCAGCACTGCTTCGCGCAGCGATGGATCGCGGTCGGCCGATTCCCGGTGCTGCTGGTACAGCTTCACCAGCGCCCGCGCGGTTTCCTGGAAGCGTGCCGGCGAGCGCAGCATCAGGCCGCGCTCGAAGCCGGCGGTAGCCATCGCCACCTGCCAGCCCGCGCCTTCGGCGGCGAGGCGGTTGTCCACCGGCACGCGCACCTCGTCGAAGAAGATCTCGGCAAAGCCGGTCTGGCCGTTGAGCTGGCGGATCGGCCGCACGGTGATGCCGGGCGTGTCCAGCGGCACCAGAATGAAGGTCAGCCCATGATGGCGCGAAGACGACGGATCGGTACGGAACAGGCCGAACAGCCAGTCCGCCCATACCGCGCGGGTAGACCAGATCTTCTGGCCGTTGATCACGTAGTCGTCGCCCTGCCGGACCGCGCTGCAGCGGATCGCAGCCATGTCGGAACCGGCATTCGGCTCGGACCAGCCCTGCGCCCAGATATGCTCGCCCGATGCCATGCGCGGCAGGAACCGCGCCTTCTGCGCCTCGGTGCCGAACTCCATCAGCGTGGGTCCGAGCAGGAAGATGCCGTTCTGGTTCACGCGCAGCGGCGCGCCGCGCGCCAGTACTCTTCCTCGAAGATCAGCCACTCGATCAGGTCGCAGCCGCGCCCGCCGAGCTCGGCCGGCCACGTGACCATGCTCCAGCGGCCCTGGTTGAGCGTGGCCTCCCACGCACGGTGCTGGGCGAAACCTTCTTCGGTATCAAAGCTTGCCAGCGGAGTGCGCGGCACGTGTTCGGCCATCCAGGCACGAACTTCGGCGCGGAAGGCGCGCTGGGCGTCGGTGTATTCGAGATGCATGGCGGGTTCCCGGATCAGGCGAAGCGGGCTTCGCGGCCTTCCACGAAGGCGGCGCGCGCCTCGCCGGAATCGGCGCTCATATAGGCCTGCAGCGTGAAGCCTTGCTCCCAGCGGTACTTGTCCTCGAGGTTGCCGTCTTCCACGCCGTTGAGCGCCTCCTTGGCGAGCTGCAGCATCGCCGGGCTCTTGGCGGCGATCTTGCGGGCCAGCGCCAGGGCCTCGTCGCGCAATGCGGCTCGCGGCACCACGCGCTCGACCGCGCCAAGCCGGAACGCCTCGGCCGCGTCGATCATCTCGCCCGTGAAATACATCGCGCGCACCTTCTGCATGCCGAACATGCGCTGCAAATGGGCGCCGCCGCCCATCGCGCCGCGGTCGATCTCCGGCACGCCAAAGCTTGCGCATTCGGATGCCACGATGATGTCGGCCGCGCCGCAGATGCCGATGCCGCCGCCCAGTACGAAGCCGTGAACGGCCACGATGACCGGCTTGGGATTGCGGTGCACGGCGCGAAAGGTCGCATAGTTGCCGGCATTGACATCGACGATGCGCTGCGGGTACTTGGCCAGTTCCTTGATGTCGACGCCCGCACAGAAGCCGCGGCCCTCACCACGCAGCAGGACCACGCGTACCGTGGGATCGTCGCCGAGGCGGTCAATCGCGCGTGCCAGGGCATGCCAGCCGGCATTGTCCAGCGCGTTGACAGGCGGGTGGTCAATCACCAGTTCGGCGATGCCATCGACGATATAGATGCGGAACGGCGCTTTCTGGCCGGTTTGACTCGTTTGCATGGTTTCCTCTGTCTGTGGTCAGGCGGCAGCCGCCAGCCCGTCGCCGGACAACGCGGCAAGTCGTATCCGCGCCTGACCAACGATGCCGTCAACAATCTGTTCGCACGATTCAATGGCATGGATGGCCGCGGCGGCCTGGCCGCTCGGCAGCACGCCGTCGTCAGGGTGCCCTTCCACCATCGCGCGCTGGATCAGCACCGGCGCGTTGGCGGCCATCAGGGTCTGGGCGGCGCTGTAGTCCTGCTCGCGCATTGCGCGCCAGGCGGTGGCAAGCATCTGCGCCGAGCTCATCCCGGTGCGTGCGCGCCACTTGCGTGCGGCACTCAGCGCCAGCCACGTGCGCCGCCACGGGCCGGCCTGCTCCAGCTCCAGCAGCAGCGCGTTGTCGATCATCCGCTGCGGCAGGCCGTCGATGGCCAGCGATACGCGGATGCTGGCCGGGTCGCGCACCTTCACGTAGCGCTCCAGCGTCTGCGCCGGCACGGGCGATTCGCTCGACATCAGGAAGCGCGTGCCCATGGCCACGCCGGCAGCGCCGTACGCCAGCGCGGCAGCGAGCCCGCGGCCATCGAAGAATCCGCCGGCAGCCACCACCGGTACGCGCACGCTGTCGAGCACCTGCGGCAGCAGCAGCGTGGTCGGCGTGCCGCCGGTATGGCCGCCGCCTTCGCCGCCCTGCACGGTGACCACGTCCGCGCCGAGTTCCACGGCCTTGGCGGCGTGCTTCGCCGCACCGACGGTGGGCATGCAGACCACGCCGGCAGCCTTGAGCCGGCCCACCATCTTTGCGTCCGGGCCGCGCCCGTAGCTGACCGCGCGCAGCCGGTGGCGGATCGCCATCTCGATGACCTCATCCGCGTTCGGCTGGAACATGTGGAAGTTGATGCCGAACGGCCGATCGCTGAGCGCCTTGACGCGCAGGATCTCGCGCTCGACCTCGCCGGGCTGCATCGTCGCGCCGGCCAGGAAGCCGAACGCGCCGGCGTTGCCGCTGGCCGCGACCAGCTTCGCATCGGCCACCCACCCCATTGCCGTCTGCACGATGGGATATCGGCAGCCGAGCAGGTCGCACAGCACCGTATGCAGGCCGGTCGCGCTCATGCCTTGACCTCCCCACTTCGTTGCGACGCGGCCATTGCGCGGGCGTCGTAGCCGCCGAGCTTGTCGCCGCTGACCAGTTCGTTGTGCGCATGCGCGAAGTGGTGCCAGGCGAAGACCGCATCCATCGCGGTGCGCTTGCCCTGCAGGTCTTCGACATGGTTGACCGCCTGCTTGGTCAGCGTCAGCCCCAGGCGCGGCATCTGCGCCACCTTCGCGGCCATGCCGTAGACGGTGTCCTCCAGCGCGTCGCGCGGCACCACGCGGTTGACCATGCCCATGCGCTCCGCGCGTTCGGCGCTCATGCGCTCGCCCATGAACAGGAATTCCTTGGCGATGCGCGGGTGCAGCTCATAGGCGTGCGCAAAATATTCGACGCCGGGAATGCCCATGCGCACCACGGGATCGGCAAAGAACGCATCCTCCGACGCGACGATCAGGTCGCACACCCAGGCGAGCATCAGCCCGCCGGCAACGCAGCGCCGTGCACCATCGCAATGGTCGGCTTGGGCAGTTCGCGCCAGCGCCGGCACATGCCCAGGTAGACCTCCTGCTCGCGTGCATAGAGGAACTCGCCGCCGGGCTTGTTGACGTGGTCATACCAGAGCGAGGCCCGCTCGAACGACTCGTTGATGTCGCGCCCCGGCGTGCCGATATCGTGCCCGGCCGAGAAGTGCTTGCCGGCACCGCGCAGCACGATCACCTTGACCGCATCGTCGGACGCGGCGCGGCGATAGGCTTCGTCCAGCGCATACGTCATCTTCGAGTTCTGCGCGTTGTGGTACTGCGGCCGGTTCATGGTGACGGTGGCAATGCCGTCCGCCACGTGGTAGAGCACTTCGGCATCCGGACCGAGTGCGATGGGGTCGATGGCGGGCTCGATGGCGCGCTCGATAGCAGGCGTTGTCATGGTTGTCTCACGCGCGTCCGGATGGGTTGCCGCGCACGATGGTCGCGCGCAGGTTGTGCGGGTCGAGCCGGGCGATCAGGCGCAGTTCTTCCGGCGACGGCGGCGCGGTCTCGGGCAGCACCTCGCCGGCCGTATTGGCCAGCGCGAAGCCGGTGGCCGCCTGCACCTGCTCAAGCTCACGCCGGGGTGCAGCGAACGTACGCGAACGGCATGGTCCGGGCCGCCGAAATCCATCACGCACAGGTCGGTCACGATCACGCGCAGGTCGACGAAGCTGCGCATGCCTTCGATATGGCGCGCCGGGTTGTAGCCCGCGCTGCAGACCATATCGACTCGCCCGCGACAAGGCGCGCGTGCTGTGGGCCGGCACGAAGAAGGAGTTGGCGTGATGGATGCTGTTGCCGGGAAAGCCGCGCGCGCCCAGCAATTGGGTCTTCGGCTGTGCATGCGTGCCGCCCAGGCAGGAGATATTGGCCTGGCCGAAGCGGTCGATCTGCGTGGGCATCACCAGCGCATGGCGGCGTCCGCCCCACAGGCAGTCGAACACGCGCGAGTAGCCCATCCAGCCACTCGCACGAACCTTGTAGCCGGGCTCGCGCGGGCCCAGCGGCACCGGCGATTCCACCAGGTAGGCCTCGCCGTCGGTCAGCATCAGGCCCGGGTTGTGCGCCAGGCGTGCCAGTCCGGCGGCAATGCGCGGGCCGGTGCCGATGCCGGTGGCCAGCACCTCGCCGTCGTCGCGCCAGGCGCGGGCGGCGGCGGCGATCATCAGCTCGGCGCGTGTGAATTCATAAGTGGCGCTCACGGTCGCTCCTTGGGTTGGCGAGGTCAAAGTACGGGCAGCGGCAGGTCATGCACGTGACCGAGTCCACCGATGCGCTCCAGATAGGCGGCTTCGCTCGCGCCCACCACCTCGTTGCGGTAGGCGGAGAAGCCGTCTTCGGCCTCGGCGCTGGCGCAGTACGCCTTCAGCGCGGCCAGGTCCCAGCCGTATGCGGGCGCGCAGGAGGTGGGATGAGCGCCGCCGGGCGCGTGAACCACGCCCGTCACGAGCGAGCGCTCGAAGGCATTGCCGCGTGCGCGCGACAGGTCTTCATCCTCGATGCTGGCATGCAGCGTCTCGCAGCTCACGTAGCAGCGGCGCGCGGCGCGCGCGAACCATGCATCGAAGAACGGATCCGGGCCGTCGATACGGGTATTGCCAAGCACGTCGCTCTCGTTGACGTGCAGCAGCGCCGCGTCGAGCTCGATGGCCGGCATCGCCACCAGCACCTCGCCGTCGGCGTAGGGCGAGCGCACGGTCTTCAGCTCCGGGTTCTTGTCCAGCACGTCGGTGCCCAGCGATGCGCGCGTCGGCAGGAACGGCAGCCGCGCGGCCGCGGCGCGCAGGCCAAGCTGCAGCATGCCCTCGTCCAGCTCCGTCACCGCCAGCTGGCCGCGCTCGCGCGCTGGCGGAAGTACGGCTCGAGCGGAATCACGTCGAGCGACACAAAGCCGAACACCAGCCTGCGCACCTTGCCCGCCGCGCACAGCATGCCCACTTCGGGGCCACCGTAGGCGACCACGGTCAGGTCCTTCAGCGGCGAGCGCAGGATCTCGCGCACCAGCGCCATCGGCTTGCGGCGCGGGCCCCAGCCGCCGATGCCAATGGTCATGCCATCGGCGAGCTGACCGACCACATCGGCCGCGCTCATGGTCTTGTCGATTGTCTTGATCATAGGTGTCGAGGGCTTAGCGGTATCCAATGCTGAAATCGTGTCCCCACAGGCTGACGCGCGTGGCTTCGTAGGCAGCGTGGCGGCTCCAGTCCACCACCAGCCCGCCATGGCCGTATTCGAGGTCGAAGCCGCCCGGGGTCTCATGTAGAAGGACGTCATGTGGTCGTTGCAGTGCTGGCCCAAGGTGGCCGAGAGCTTCACGCCGTGCTGCTGCACGCGGTCAAGCGCGCGGCCGACTTCGGCCATGTCCGGCACTTCGGCCATCACATGGATGCAGCCGGCTTCCGACGCATCTCGAAGATCGCCAGGCTGTGGTGGCGGCCGTTGGCGCAATGCAGAAAGTGGATGCGCTTCTCGGGCTCGGCCGGGTCGCTGGTGAAGCGCACGCGGAAGATGTCCGACAGGCCGAAACCCATCACATCGCGCAGGAAGGCATAGGTCTCGTCGAAGGCCGGCGCCGGCAGCACGGTATGGCCGGCTCCCATCGGGTCGGTGAGGAAACGCGGCACGCCGATCGGCGAGACAAAGCGCAGGAAATCCGAACACATGCCCCAGGAAACTTCATGGCGATTGCCTGACGGATCGACGAACCAGGCCAAGGCCTGCACGCGGCGTTGCGCCAGTTCGGCGGCGCTGGCATGCACGACTTCGACGTTGGCCGCGCGCAGCGTGTCGAGCGCGTGGCGGTAAGCCTGCTCGTGGGCCAGTTCCCAGCCGGAGGCAGGTAGCGGTCGCGCGCGCCGGGAACGATCAGGTAGCGGTAGTCGCGCTCGTCCATCTTCACGTAGAGCGCGCCGCCGGGCGCGCCGGAACAGGCCATGCCGAGTACCTGTTCGGCGTAGTGTCGCCACCGCCCGAGGTCGGTGGACTCGACCACGATGTAGCCAAGCGCACGAATGTCCAACATGCTGGTCTCCTCTGGTTCGATGTCGATGTGGAGACCATTCTTCCGCGCGCGGCCGCCGGCACATCGTCCTGGCGGACTAGCCGGGTTCGGTGCGTTCCGGCGATATTCAGGTGGCCGGCGGCCTGACAATGTACTGGCTGCTGGCCAACACGTCGATCTTGTCGAAGTCGATAAAGCGCTGGCAGCTTTCCATCATGGCGGCCAGGTTGCGCCGGTATTTCGCCTCGTCGCCGGGTGCATCGAAGAACGCCTGGGGGTCGGTCATTGCGGCTTCGGGGAACCCCTCCTCGACAACCGCGTCGAGCGGCGGCGCGCCGTACGTCAGCGCGCGCACCACCACGTTCTGCACGTAGAGGAAGGTATCCTGGGTGTCGTCTCGGGCTTGACCCGCGGGTCGTGCCAGACTACGTAGATGACCTTTTCCATGCTCTTGGCTCCTTGCGAATGGACCGCGGCGTCGGTGGCTGACGGTCCGTTGAGAACGCCATCGCGGATGCTAGGAGGAGTGGATGGCCGGGGGCATACCTCAAGTGGACTAAGAAGCTGTTGCGAAATTAGTTCATGCAGGGCTTTCGCCTAAGACGAGGCGCGTTCATATAAGAACCAAAAGAAAACCCCAACTGCTGCGCTGGGGTGATTGAGCGGTAAGCTATTGCCCAGAAGTGTCAGAACGGCGCGCCCGGCAGGCCCGGATAGTAGGCACCGGCCACCATGCCGCCATCCACCGTCAACTCGCTGCCGTTGCAGTACGAGGCCTCATCGCTGGCCAGGAACAATATCGCGCGTGAAATTTCCACCGGCTCGCCGATGCGCTGCAGCGGGACCTGGCGATAGTCCTTGTTCAGTTCGTCCGCGGTCAGCCCACGCGGGTTGGCCATCTGGGTATTCATGCCGCCGGGATGGACCGAATTGACGCGCACGCCGTGGTGGCCAAGTTCCAGCGCCGCCGCCTTGGTCAACCCGCGTACGCCCCATTTGCTCGCCACATAGGCGGGAAATGCATTGACGCCGCGCATGCCATCCACCGACGAGATGTTGACGATGGAACCGGCACGCTGCGCCTGCATCAGCGGAGCCACTGCACGGATGCCAAGGAAGGTGCCGAGCAGGTTGATCGACAAGGCGCGCTCGAACTCGCCTGTGGAGAGATCGGTGATGGCGCCGAACACCAGCACCGCAGCGTTGTTGACGAGCACGTCGATGCGTCCGAAGCGCTCGATGGTCTGTTCTGCCAGTTGCTGCCAGTTGGCTTCGTCGCTGACGTCGAGGCGGTGGTAGCAGGCCGCTTCTCCCAGCTTCCTTGCCAGCGCCTGACCATCCCGCTCCAGCACATCGGCGATCACCACCCTGGCGCCTTCCTGTACGAACAGGCGGCAGGTTTCGGCGCCCATGCCACGTGCGCCACCGGTGACGATGGCGACCTTGTTGGCCAATCGATTCATAGTTGTTTCCATATTGGTTAAGAAGTCAGCCCCAATAGGCCTGGCCACCGTCGAGCGGGATGGTGGCGCCGGTCAGGTAGCCGGCATCGCTGCCGACCAGAAACACCACCGCCCGGCCGATGTCCTGTTCGCAGTGGCCAACGCGGCCAAGAGGGATAGTCTTGAAGAAGGCGGCAGCCTCGTCCGAGCGAGCGGCGATCCAGCCTTCCATGCCGGGCGACAGCGCATGCGGCGCGATCGTGTTAACGCGAATGCCATCGGCTCCCCATTCACAGGCAGCAGCCCGGGTAAGCGAACGGATCGCCTCCTTGACCGCGGCGTAGGCACCGTAACCGGAGGCATCCCAGCGCACCGCCGCCGACGAGGCGAAGTTGACCACTGCACCGCCCCCCTTCAGGTATGGGTGGCACGCGCGCATCAGGCGCAAGGTTGCGAGCGGGCCGGAATTGATGCCTTCGACAAAGGCTTCGTCGCTCACGTCCAGCAGGTTGCCCAGCGGCACCACCTGCGCGTTGTTGATCAGGATGTCGATGCCTCCGAAGGTCTGTGCCACCTTGGCCACACAGCGCTCGATGTCTTGCTTGACCATCACGTCGCACAGAAACGGCCTCGCGCGGCCACCACGACGCGCGATTTCGGCGCAGGTGGCTTCCAGCTTGCTCAAAGTACGTCCGACAACGGCCACCGAGACGCCCTCCGCCGCCAGCGCGTAAGCTATACCCTGCCCGACGCCCTGACCGGCGCCAGTGACCAAGGCAACTTTGCCCTGCAGATTTGCTGCCATGTTTTGGCTCCTGCTGTTGGAAAAATGGTGATGGTGAGATCCGGTTCAGGAGGCTGGCGCCTCAGCTAGCAAGGGGGCGCGGCCGGCGAATAGGGTTCGGACTGTCGCAGCATCCAGTTGCAGCGCCATGGTGGAAGTCACCACGCAGCGGGTGGAGATGATCTTCCAGGCGCCATCCAGCTTGCGGTATTCGTCTTCGTAGTAGGCACCGAACTGGGTTAGCGTGCTGGTATGTGTATCGATCTGCTGGTAATGCAGTCCCCAGGTGCCGTAGGCATGGTCAGCATCAGCCACGGTGAGCTGCGGGTTGACTCCGTGATGCATCTCGACGATGTGTTCGTGGCAGCCGAGCCGCTCGAATAGCTCGACCAACTGATCGCGTTCGTGGAACACGCCGAGGCGGCCGTAATCGATCAGTACCTGGCCGCTAGCGAAGCAGTCTCGTACACCTTGCGGGTCTTTCTGGTCGCAACAGAAGAAATAGCGTGCCTTCAACTGGCGGATCGCTTCCAGATCCTCCAGCTTGCGCAGGCGCTGTTCCAGCTCGAGAGAGGGGCTCATGAGGTCTCCTTGACGGCCGGTACATCCGACCCATGGCCGGCACGCTAACCCAGCCACCACGCCTGGCCCTCCCCCGTTCGGACTAGAGAGCATCTCCGTAGTCCGCGCGGACGATGAGTATGACGGCAGCGCCGTCCTACCATCGGCTCGACCTCACGCAGCCCCCGACAAGGAGACCCCGATGGACGAATTTCTCGAGCTCGAACGCGTCCGCCAGCTCAAATACCGCTATTTTCGCGCGCTGGACCGGCACGACTGGGCGGCGCTGGCCGACTGCCTGGCCCCCGAGCTGAACACCTGGCTGGATAGCGGCAAGTACAGCTTCGACAGCCGCGATGCCTTTATCGCCGGCATCCGCAAGCTAATGGACAACGCCACCCTCCTGACCAAGCACCAGGGCCACCACCCAGACCGTGCCAAGGGCACCTGGTATCTGGAAGACCATGTGATCGACCTCGCCAACAACTGGATGCTGCACGGCACAGCCTTTTACGAGGACGAGTACGTAAAGCGCGATGGTGAGTGGCGCATCATCTCCACCGGCTACAGGCGCGTATTCGAAACCGTCACTGCCCCTATCCCGGACACGTTCAAGGTGACCGCCAATATGTTTGCCCCCGCCTGACAGCCGAAAGGAAAGCCAACCATGGAAAAAGTCGTCTACATCGTATGGCGCGACCCACGTGACGGCGTTGAGCAGTTTGCCCAACGTCTGCGCGGCGAATTACCGGAGAAATTGCTCGCGCTTGGTGCGCGTGGCGTACAGGTGAATGTGGCGGATGAGGCGGTAGCGCCAGCCACCGGACTACGTCAGTCCAACAGCCAGCCGCTGATGGACGGCCTGGTCAGCGTGTGGATGAACAGCGCAATCAAGCCATTCCGCCAGCCGTTCGACGATGCGATCGGGCAGGCAGTGGCGCGCCAGGCAGCCTATCTGGTGACCGAATCGCAACCGATCCGCAACACACGTTTCCCGGCTCGCCTGGGCGAGCGCACCGAAGGCTTTGCCCAGCTCGCCTTTCTCAAGCGCCCCCCTCGGCTGACACCGGAAGCCTGGCTGGATATCTGGCACAACCACCACACCCAGGTAGCGATCGACACGCAGGATAATTTCCTTTATGTGCAAAACGTGGTGGTGCGCCCGCTGACCCATGGCGCACCGGCAGTGGACGCCATCGTCGAGGAATGCTTCCCGGCCGCGGCGATGACCAGCCCGCATGCATTCTTCGATGCGGTCGGGGATGATGTAAAGCTACAGGACAATCTGCAGGCCATGATGGATAGTTGCCACCGTTTCATTGACTTTGACAAGATCGACGTGCTGCCGACCAGCCAGTATGTGATCAAGACGGCGGCGGGTTGATCCGCTCGCCGGCTTCGTACGGTGGACTGGCCCAACAGGAGCGATCCACCGTACATTTGTCAGGAAACGCCAGCATGCTCCGCATTGGCCGCAGCCAGAAACGCCGTCCGTTCGGCTCCGCCATGTAGACCAGGTTGGTCCCGCTCACATACGCGCCACGCGGCGAGGCCAGGGAGACGCAGGCGGCGCCAATATCGGCAGGAGCAGCCAGCCGGCCAAGAGGGGTAGTGTTTGCCACGGACGCCACACCATCGGCATCGCCGAAATGCAGGCCGGCCTGCTGAGTCAGCGCCGGTCCGGGGCTGACCGCCGCCAGCCGCACGCGCGGCGCCCATTCCACCGCCAATGATTGCACCAGCCTCAACGCTCCCGCTTTGGCTGCGCCGTAGGCGGTGCCGGGTGATGGCCGTAGTGCACTGACGCTGCCGAAGAAAAGAATCACCCTACCGCCGTCCTGTCGCTTCACGTGCCGGTTGGCTTCCTGCGCCAGATGCAGCGGCGCCAGCAGGTTGAACTGGATCACCGACTCGTGGAAGCGCGGCGATGCTTCGGCCGCCAGCGCGAAGGTCGGGTGCCGCCGGCGTGTTGACCAGCACATCGATGCGATCGTAGCGCTCGATCACGGTGCCGATCAGCGCCTGCCGCAGTGCCGGCTTCCTTGAGGTTGGCAGATTCGGAGCCTGATGGCGGAATATGGCCTGACGGCCGAAGACATTGCCAAGCGCCGTCGCGGCCGCCCGCGGGAAGCGGTGCGAGCAAGCCGAGGGCGGAGCTGCCCCCCAAAGGGGTTGTAGCAGGTGGGGGAGTGTTGCCGGCGTCGCCGGGCGAGACAGTGATGGGGGCTGGCGCCCCCGCGGGTCTTGAACCGAGCAGGGCTCGGGTACACCAGCAGCGCCCGCACCAAGCACAGCAAGCTGGAAAAACCTATCCCAGCGCCACCACGCTACTCAACAATGTCCTGACCAACGTCGCCTGCCGAGTCACCCCTGTCTTCGAAAAAATGGCCCTCAAATGCGCCCGCGCCGTATTCTTGCTGACCCCCAATTCGGCGGCGGCCTCGTCAAGCGTCAGCCCATCGGCCAGCACCAGCGCAAGCGCAGTCTCCGCCGGCGTGAGATCAAACAGCTTTCGCACCACCTCATGCGACGCCCGCGATTTCCGCTCCGGATCGCGAATAAACACCGCGCATGCCGGCCGGTGCCGGTTATCTTCCGACCACTCGCTCAGCGGAATGGTCCGTATCAACACCCCAAGCTTCCCGCGCCCCGACGGCCGCGTGATCGACATGGCCTCGGCGATCGCCGGTGCGCCACCATGGTGGCCCATGCGCGCCCGACGCAGCAAGAACTGGAATTTGCGGCTCTCCTGCGCATAGGCAATCTCGAAGCTGCCGCCGTTCAGCCGGATACCGTCGTTCTCGGCCAGGATCTCGTCGGCCTCGAAATTCTTTTTGAGGATGGCGCCGGACTCATCCAGGATCAGCATGCCTACCAGCATCCGGTCTATAGCGCCAGCGTAGAGGCTGCGTTCTGACTCGACCACGTCGAGCCTGGAATGCAGCCGTACCGCGCGCTTCAGGTGCGGGAGAATGACGCCGCAGGCGGCCTTGTCGGTGTCGTTGAAGTCCTGCGACGCATGCGGACGGCAGATGCGCAGGCGGCATTCCACGCCGTCGTCGGTGCGGATGTCCGCGCCCAGCAGGTAGCGGATATCGAGCGGCTGCAGGAATTGCCGGTAGATCTCGCTACGGCACCAGTTGCCCGATCCCGTCGCCTCGTCCACCGTCACGGCGCGGTCGGTGGGCAGGTTGATGAACGGATCGATCGCGTAGTAGTAGCTGTTGTATGACGCTTCCGCCTCGAGCGAGGTCCCCTGCTCGGACGCGTGCACCGCCAGGCCGCTGCGGTCGCTGGCCGGCGAGCGCAGGATAAAGCTCACATAAGTGGCGTCCAGTTGCTTGCGCAGCATTTCGATCGCGCGCCCCCAGGGCACTGACTCCATCGGGCCTCGTAAATGGCGGCCAGCAGCGCGCTGAAACCGGCCAAGCCGAGCCCGGACTGGGCAAACAGGGGCGACGACGCGTCGGGCGCCGGGTCCGTGGCCATCAACATACTTTTCGTCTCCTCGTTTCGCACGGGGTGTCTTGCCCGGCGCTCTGCCGGCGCCTGGGTCAGCGGCGATTATAGGGACGCGGCGGGACCACGCCGGGCCCTGCTTCATCGGTGTTTTCCCTGCCATGCATTCGGACGATGTCCCGCCCACCGCGGCGATTCAAAGTCGCCCCGTGCGGCCTTGCTACGGCCGCAGTCGTCCATTTTCTGGACTGCCTGCAACCTCAAAAGGAGAGTGAGACAGATGGATTTCCAGGGCAAGACGGTATTGGTCACCGGCGGTGGCGCCGGCATCGGCCTCGCGGCCGCGCAGGCCTCCAGGAACAGGGCGCCCGCGTGGTCGTGATCGAAATCGATCCGCGCCGCGCCGATGCTGCCGCTTCATTTCTCGGCACAGAGGGCAAGGACGCGCTGGTCGTACACGGCGACGTCACCTGCGCTGCCACTGTCACCTCGCTCGCCGACCAGATCGGCGAACGCTTTGGCGCACTGGATGTGCTGGTCAATAACGTCGGCGATTTCCTGCGTATCGCCAAGCCGTTCGAACTGTATGACGACGCGGACATCGACAGCCTGTATGCCGTCAACCTGCGCCAAGTGTTCACGGTCACGCGCGCGATGCTGCCGTTGCTCAGGCGCAGCCAGGCCGCCAGCATCGTCAGCGTGTCGTCGATCGAGGGCTTCCGCGGCATCCCCAACTGCAGCGTCTATGGCGCGTTCAAGGCCGCGCTCACCGGCTTCACGCAAAGCCTCGCGCTCGAACTGGCGCCTTCGGGCATCCGCGTCAACCTGATCGCGCCCGAGACCACGGAAACGCCGCAGGTACCCGTGTCGCTGGTCGTGGCGCAAGAACACCGGCACCACATGCCGCACTGGATCCCGCTGGGGCGGTTCGGCACGCCGCGCGACATTGCGGAGGGCATCGTGTTCCTTGCCAGCCCGCGCGCGTCGTGGATCACGGGCACAGCCCTGCATGTCAATGGCGGCGCGCTGGCGGCGGCCGGCTGGTACCGCGATCCGAAGGGCAGCTGGACCAATATGCCGGTGATGGTCGGCAACGGCATGAATCTCTGAGGGCAGGTCAAAAGCATCTTGACCATCGGCCTCCCAACAACAACCACGAGCAAGGAGAGCAGCATGAAGATTCTGATCGTCGGCGGCACGGGCATGATTGGCGGCCACGCCGCCCTGGCCCTGCGCGCCAAGGGACACGAAGTCACCATTGCCGGACGCAACCGCCCTGCCGCCGGCACGCCGCTCGGTGAACTGGATTACCTGCGCTGCGATTACATCGCCAACGACCTGCCGGCCGCGCAGCTCGGCGGGTTCGATGCCATGATCTTCGCGGCCGGCAATGATGTGCGCCACCTGCCGTCGGGCGGCGACGAAGCGGC
The DNA here is from genome assembly GCA_001725945.1 of Cupriavidus sp. UYMMa02A. Classification (GTDB taxonomy): domain Bacteria; phylum Pseudomonadota; class Gammaproteobacteria; order Burkholderiales; family Burkholderiaceae; genus Cupriavidus. Next base: position 20,862 of record LRMT01000026.1, read on the forward strand.
GCATTGGGAGCGCGCCAATGTGCTGGGCGTGCCGCGCTTCTTCCGCGCCGCGCGCGATGCCGGCATCCGCGTGGCCGTGCATGTCGGCAGCTTCTACCCGCAGGCGATGCCGCAACTGGTCGAACACAACGCCTATATCCGCTCGCGCAAGCTCGCCGACGAGGGCGTGCGCGCGCTGGCCGACTCGGGCTTCCGCGTGGTGAGCGTCAATGCCCCGTTCGTGGTCGGTACCGTGCCGGGCCTGCTGGTGCCGATGTTCAAGGCATATACCGATTATGCGAAGGGCGGTTTTGCGCCGATGCCCGACTTTGCGCCGCCCGGTGGCGTCAATTTCATCTCTGCCGCATCGCTGTCGGAAGCCATCGAAGGCGCGCTTCTGCGCGGCGAGAACGGCAAGGCCTATCTGGTCGGCGACGAGAACCTGTCATTCCAGGACTACTTCGGCGCCTTCTTCCGCGCGGCCGGCCGTCCCGTGCCACCAGCCATCGACCAGGAGCATCCGCTGATGCCCGACGCGGCAATCTGCTTCGGCCGCGGCAATACGCTGTACTACGAACCCGACGCAGCCGAGACCGCCCTGCTCGGCTATCGCCGCCGTGACATCGCACGCACGGTCAGGGAAATCGTCGCCCAGTACGGCGGCTAACGATCTCGCGGCAGCTCCGTCCTGGCAGCTGCCGCGTCTGCGTCACAGCGACGAAATCAGTTGTGCGTTGTCGATGCGCAGTTCGGCGCCGTTGATGAAGCGCGACGCATCGGAGGCGAGGAACAGCACCAGGTTGGCGACATCTGCGGGATCGCACATGCGCGCCATCGGGTCTGTGCCAATGCCGAGCTCTGCCGGGTCGAGATCCGGCAGCAGCGCCTGCGTCATCGGCGTCCAGATACCGTCCGGATGGATGGAGTTGCAGCGGATGCGGTAACCCTGCTGCTTGCAATGCACCGCTACGCTGCGCGTCAGCGCGGTGACGGCGCCCTTGGAACCGGTGTACGCGCACATCATCGGCAACCCGCCCAGCGCCGCCACCGAAGACATCATCACGATCGAGCCGCCGGCCTCATTGCCTTTCATGGCTGCGACCCCGAAGCGGCAGCCGAGAAAATAACCATCGGCATTGACGCGCATGACCTGCCGCCAGCATTCGAGCGAGGTTTCCTCGATCGAGCCGAGCGGACAGATCGCCGCGTTGTTCACCAGCACATCGAGCCGCCCGAAACGATCCAGTGCCGCCGCCATGACGCTGTTCCAGTCCTGCTCGCTGGCGATGTCATGACGCACAAACAGCGCCGCATCGCCGATCTCGCGGGCGAGTGCCTGGCCCGCCTCTTCGTTGACATCGCTCAGCACCACCGTCGCGCCTTCGGCGGCCAGCAGCAGCGCGTCCGCGCGGCCCACACCGCTGGCCGCGCCGGTCACCACGGCGACCTTGCCATGAACCCTGCCCTCTGCGTGCTTCATCTGCGTTCTCCTCCTCGGTTGTGTCGTCCGCTCATCCCGCGGCCGGAATCCTGCCGGCGAGCACGTCGTCCAGCGCGGCCTTGCCATACATGGCCGCAATGGCGTCGTCCAGCATGGGGTTGCCACGCAGCTCGTTGCCGCCATCCACCCCAAAGCTCTGTCCCGTGACCCAGCCGGACTCCGGACCCGCGAGGTAACGCACGGCGTTGGCGATGTCTTCCGGCTCCCCGGCGCGGCCCAGCGGCATCTGCGCGACAAACCGGCCCAGCACGGCCTCGTTGTCGAACATCGGACCGGTCGCGCCCGAGCGTGTCAGCCCCGGCCGCACCGCGTTGACGCGGATGCCGGCTTCGGCAAGTTCCTCCGCGGCGGCGCGCACGAACGCCTCCAGCCCGGCCTTGGCCGCGCAGTAAGCCGACAGCCAGCGGCAATTCATGCGCGCCGCCCCCGACGAGATGCAAACGATGCTGCCGCCGTGCGGCGCCATCAGCGGAGCGGCGTGGCGCACCGCCAGGAACGCGCTGGCGATATTGAGCTCGATCTCGGCCATGAACGACGCTGCGTCATGCATCAGCATCGGCCGGAAACCGCCGCCGCCGACCGTCGTCACAACGATATCGAGCCGCTCGCGCAGGTTCCACGCGCGTTGCAGCGCGGCCTGCACGTCATCCACGCGGCATGCGTCGCCCGCGCAGATCTCGATGCTGGCGCCGGGCACCGCCTCGCGCAGCGCGTCGCGTGCCGCTTCCAGCGCGTCGCGCCGCCGGCCCATCAATGCCACCGCCGCGCCGTCGCGCGCCAGTGCCAGGGCGCTTGCCGCGCCAATGCCGCCCGCGCCGCCGGTAACCAGTGCTGCCTTTCCTTCCAGTGCTTTCGTCATGCCGTGCCTCATCCTTTCTGTGGAAGATCCTGAGTCCAGTCCACCAGCAGCGTGCGCGCGGCAATGCGCCACTCGCCCTCGCGGCGCACATAGCGGTCCTGGTAGCGGATGCCCCAGTCCAGCTTGCGTGGTACGCCGTCCACGTCCTGGTACAGGTGGTTCGCAACGCAATAGGTCTCGCCGCTCGCGGCTTCGCCGTCCACCTCGACCAGTTGGTGATGCACGTGGTGCTGCGTGGCACTGTAGTTGCCGAGCGCCGACATGCCTTCGGCAATGGCCTGTGCGCCATCGAGGTGAAAGCCTGGTCCGCTCAACTGAGCGTCGGGCGTGAACAGCACCGTCAGGCGCGCGAACTCGCGGCGGTCCACGGCCTGCGCGTAGCGGTAAGCGAGTGTGCGGATGGCTTCCATGGCTTCGGGGTCTGGCATGGCTTGTCTCCTTGATTGTTGAAGGTTGCGCCGGTCGCGGCGCGTGGGCGTAGCCGTGGCTATCGTCGCCGTCGCGGGTTCAGCGGCCATCGTCCGACTGGATTAACCGGCCTCGACCATGGCTAGTCCGAACGAGTGATGTGCCGGTCCGGCCCGAACCGCAATCTTGGAAGCGGTTCCCATACTGACAGGAGGAGATATGAAGGATTCAAAGCAGGCCTGCATCGCAGTGGTCACCGGCGCATCGCGCGGTGCCGGCCGGGGCATTGCGCTGGCGCTCGGCGCGGCCGGCGCCACGGTTTACGTCACCGGACGCACGGAAGAGGAAGGCAGCGCGCCGCTGCCGGGTACGATTCACGCGACCGCGCGCGATATCGACGCGCTCGGCGGCCACGGCATCGCCGTGGCCTGCGATCACGGTGACGACGCGCAAGTGGCTGCGCTGTTCCAGCGCGTGCGCGCCGAAGCAGGACGGCTCGACATCCTGGTCAACAACGCCACCTTTTTGCATGACGAACTGATCATGCCGGGTCCTTTCTGGCACAAGCCGCTCGAGATGGCCGGCATTCTTGACGTGGGCCTGCGTTCGGGCTATGTGGCAAGCTGGCATGCCGCACCGATGATGGTCGCGCAGGGGCGTGGGCTGATCGTCTTTACATCGTCATTCGGCGCCAACTGCTATATGCACGGGCCGGCTTACGGCGCGCAGAAGGCTGGCATCGACAAGTTCGCGCATGACATGGCGGTGGACCTGCGGCCCTACGGCGTCGCTGCGGTGTCGTTATGGATGGGGCCGCTGCGTACGGCGCGGACGATGCAGGTCTGGGAAAAGCATCCTGACAAATATGCGTCGTTTGCGCCGGTGGCGGAGACGCCGGAGTTCACCGGGCGCATTATTGACGCATTGCACCGCGATCCTGCGCTGATGGATAAGTCCGGGAAGGTGCTGATCTGTGCGGAAGCGGCGCTGGCGTATGGCATCGTCGATGCCGAGGGGGTGCAGCCGCCGTCTTATCGCCAGGCGCTGGGGGGGCCGCCGGGGGTGCATCCGGCGATTGTGGAGTAAGGGGTTTCGCCGGCGTAGCCGGCGGTTTCGGTGAGTGCCCCCCTAACCCCCCTCCATCAACCCCGTCCTAAACACCGTCGACCGAATCACCCACCCCCCATCAATACAAACATACTCATCAACATACCGCCCCGCCAAAACGTCCTGGCCCCACTGGCATCATCGATCGCCAGATATGCCAGATCCCAACTCCCCCGCGCTGTCCCGTCGTCCAGCACCTGAACATCCCCCTGGCCCGCGAAATGCACCTCGCGCAGCGTCGGCCGGCAGGCGAGCTCTGTGAAGCACTGCACCAGCGCATCACGCCCCGCGAAGCTGCCGATGCGGTCGTAGTGAATATGCGCGCCGTCGGGAACGAAGCAGGCCCGCATGGCCTCCGGGTCCTTGTCATCGCATGCGCGCAGGTAACGCAGCTTGAGCGCCCGGATAGCGTCGGCCGCTTCGAGCCGGTCGAGCCGCTTCGCCAGCGATCTCATATCCGTCATGTCTGTCATTCCCCTTCTCCTCAGGATTCCCGCAACTGATACTTCAACACCTTGCCGGCCGCGCTGACCGGCAGCGTCGGCACGAACACGATTTCGCGCGGCACCTTGTAGTTGGCCATCTGGCCGCGCGCCCAGCCCATCAGCGTGTCGGCGTCGACCCGCGCGCGCATGGCGCAGCACGACATAGGCCCGTCCGACTTCGCCGAGCCTCTCGTGCGGCATGCCCACCACCGCCACCTGGGCCACGGCCGGATGTGCCACCAGCAGCTTTTCCACTTCCGCCGGGTAGCAATTGAAGCCGCCCACGATGAACATGTCCTTGATGCGGTCGGTGATGCGTAGGTAGCCGCGCGCATCGAGCGTGCCGACGTCGCCGGTGTGCAGCCAGCCGTCGGCGTCGATGGCTTCGGCCGTGGCCTCGGGCAGGCCGAAGTAACCTTGCATCACGTTGTAGCCGCGCACCAGCACTTCGCCCGGCTCGCCGGTGGCAACCGGCTGCCCCTTGGCATCGATGCAGCGGATCTCCATGCCCGGCATGGCGCGGCCCGAGGTGCCCGCGACGGTGTCGGCATCATCGCCGGCGCGCGTCAGCGTGGCAAAGCCGCAGGATTCGGTCAGGCCGTAGCCGGTGATGATGGTGTCGAAGCCCAGCTCGCTGCGCATGCGCTGGATCAGCGCCGGCGCAATCGCGGAAGCACCGGTCACCGCGATGCGCAGCGAGGACAAGTCGAATTCGCGCAGGCGCGGCGCATTGAGCAGCGTCTGGTAGAGCGTGGGCGGCCCGGGCAGCACCGTGATGCGCTCGTTCTCGACGCGCGTCATCACGGCTTCGGCGTCGAACACCAGGTGCGGCAGTACCGTGGCCCCGCGCGACAGCGCCGCAAGCCACCCGGCCTTGTAGCCGAAGGTATGGAAGAACGGGTTGACGATCAGGTAGCGGTCGCCCGCCTGCACGCCCGTGATGGCGGCCCAGCCGTCGACCGCGCGCAGGTTCTGCGCGTGCGCGGTCATCACGCCCTTGGGCCGCCCGGTGGTGCCGGACGTGAACATGATGTCCATCGGCATGTCGCCGCGCACGCTGGCTTCGCGCTGTGCGAACGCCGCCATGTCCACCTGCCGCGCCAGCGCAAGGAAGTCCTCCCACGGCAGTTCGTCGCCGGCCGGCGCGTGGCCGTGTCCGGGCCGCAGGATCACCAGCTGCTCGAGCGTGGCGGGACGGTGCGGCGCCAGCATGCGCGGATAGCTCTCGCCCAGGAAGTCGTCCACGCAGAACAGCAGGCGCGCGCCGCTGTCGGCCAGCACAGCACCGGCTTCCGCGCCTTTCATGCGGGTGTTGAGCGGCACCAGTGCCGCGCCCACGCTGTGCGTGGCCAGCGCCGCGATGATCCATTCGGAGAAATTGGGCGCCCACACGGCAACGCGGTCGCCCGGCTGCACGCCGAGCGCCATCAGCGCGCGGGCTGCCTGTACCCGGCCCGCGTCGAGCGCGGCATAGCTCAGGCGCAGGCCGTCTTCCTGGATGGCAATGCGTTCGCCGTAGCGCTGCGCCGCGCGCCGCACCAGTTCAGGAATGGTCGCAGGGATGTCCTCGGGCCTTGCCATGTCGGTCCCGGCCGGTGCCGCAATGCGTCGTCGATGGTGTCAGATGTGGTCATGTCAATCCGGGAACTTCAGGTGGATGTCGCTGCTTGCCGGACGGGCCTGGCAGGCCAGGGTCCAGCCCGATGCCAGGTCGGCCTGGTCAAGTACATGGTTCTCGCCAAGCGTGACGCCGCCCTGCACCACCTGGCACATGCAGGCGCCGCACAGGCCGGCACGGCAGGAGTTGGGAGCGGGCACGCCGGCGCGCTGCAGGGCGTCCAGCACGGTTTCGTCGGGCGCACGCTGAGCTGGTGGGTTTCGCCATCGAGCTGCACCGTCAGCGCGGCACTGTGCATGGCCGCGGGTTTTGCAGGTATCACCGATTCCGTTGCCGGCGTCGGTGCCGGGTCAGGCAACGACACGAAGCGTTCGACGTGCAGCTTGCCGCGCGGCACGCCAAGCGCCTGCAGCGCGGCCTGGGCGCTGTCCATGAACGGGCCCGGCCCGCAGATGAAGCACTCGGCCACGCTCCAGGGCCGCACCAGTTCCTCGATCTGGCGCTGCCCGGGCGGTCCCTGCACGCTGTCGAGCCAGTGGATCACGCGCAGCCGGCCGGGATGGCGCCGCGCCAGTTCACCGAGCGCCTCGCGGAAGATCACGGAACGCTCGTCGCGGTTGGCATAGACCAGCGTCACCGCGCCGCGTCCGTGGCGCAGCGCCGCCTTGGCAATCGACAGCACCGGCGTGATGCCGCTGCCGCCGGCCAGCAGCAGGAAGTCACCGTGCAGCGTGGGCGGCGTGAACACGCCGGCAGGCGGCATGACCTCGACCGTATCGCCGGCGCAACGTGGTCGCAGACCCAGTTGGAAACCCGGCGCCCTGCACGCGCTTGATCGTCACGCGCAGCGCGCTGTCGACCTCCGGCGCGCTCGACAGCGAATAGCAGCGCTGCTGCGGCACGCCGTCCACCGGCACGCGCAACGTGAGGAACTGCCCCGGCCGGTAGGCAAAGGTGTCGCGCAGGCTGTCGGGCAGTGCGAAGACCAGCGAATGCGCCTGGTCCGTCTCCGCCACGACTTCGGCGATCTGCAGCCGGTGGAATTGCGCTTGCACCATGATCGTATGTGTAGGGTTCAGGCCAGGCCCATGATGGTCTGCGCGTTGTCGATGCGCAGCTCGGCGCCATTGATGAAACGCGACTCATCGGAGGCCAGGAACAGCACGAGGTTGGCCACGTCGCGCGGATGGCACATGCGCTGCATCGGGTCCACGCCGTCCACCTCCGGCATGGCGGCGGCGCCACCGGGCAGGAATGCCGCCGTCATCGGCGTGAGGATGCCGTCGGGGTGGATCGAGTTGCAGCGAACCTTGTAGCCGCTCTGCTTGCAGTGGACCGCCACGCTGCGCGTCAGCGCCGCCACTGCGCCCTTGCTCGCGCTGTAGGCGCAGAATGGGCCCATGCCGCCCAGCGCCGCCACCGACGACATGTTGATGATGCTGCCGCCGCTTGCCTTCATCGCGATCACGCCGTACTTGCAGCCGAGGAAGTATCCGTCCGCGTTGATGCGCAGCACGCGCTGCCATTGCTCCAGCGACGTGTCTTCCACGGTGCCGAGCATCAGGATGGCAGCGTTGTTGACCAGCACATTGGCGCGCCGAAGCGCTGTTCGGTGCGGGCCATCACCTGCTGCCAGCCGGCCTCGCTCGCGATGTCGTGCGGCACGAACAGCGCGGTCTCGCCGATCTCGCGCGCCAGCGCATGGCCGGCTTCCTCGTTGACGTCGGTCAGCACCACGCGTGCGCCTTCGCGCGCGAGCAGCAGTGCGTCTTCCCTGCCGACGCCGCTCGCGGCCCCGGTGACAATGGCGATCTTTCCTTCAGTACGTCGGCTCATGACTCGTCTCCTGGCTGATTTCCGCCTGCCGTTGGCCGGCAAGCTGGTGATGAATATGGCGGCCCGCGTTGCGCCCCGACCAGATGCAGTCGGCAAGCGAGAGGCCGCTTACGTAGTGGTTTGACGCGATCCCGACTGCGGAGCGGCCCACGGCATACAGCCCTGGAATCTGCTGCCCGCCCGCAGCGTCCAGCACCCGGCCACTGGACTTCATGATTGACTGGCGCGCGGCAGTTCAAATCGGGTGGCTGGCGCTACGCTTGCTTACGCCGGGCACAGCGCGGCGAGCGGTGCGGACGTCGTGTAGGCGCCATCGACATAGACCAGCGGTGACACCTCGCCCGCCAGCCGCACCTCTCGGAGCCGGCCGATGAATACCGCATGCGTGCCGTAGTCGAAGCGCCCATCCTGCGTGCAGATCAGGTTTGCCTGGGCGTTGCGCAGGCAGGGCACGCCGAGCAGGTCATCGTCCCACTGGCCGCTCGTGAAGCGCTCCTCGCCCTTGAGCCGTCCGCTGCAGTCGACCGCGATATCGCGGTGGTCGGCGGCCAGCAGGTTGATGCAGAAGTCCGAGCCCGCATCGAGCGGCGGGTAGATCGACGAGTTGCGGTTGATGCAGATCAGCAGCGACGGAGGATCCGCGGACAGGGAATCGACCGCGGTCACGGACATCGAATAGCGGCGCTCGCCATCGCGGCAGCTGATGACCGCCACCGAGCGCGCCATGCGGCGCATGGCCATCAGCATGTCGTCGCGCAGCGTGGCGCCGGGAACGGGATTGGCGCTCATAAGGCCTCCTGGACAGATTGTTTGCGGGGCGCCGCGGCGGTCTGCCGGGCTTGATGTGCCAGCACGTCGGCCGCGATAAAGCCGAAGGTCATGGCCGGGCCCAGGGTCGAGCCGGCGCCGGATAGCTGGTGCCCATCACCGCGGCACTGGTATTGCCGATGGCGAAGAGGCCGGGAATGGCGGACCCGTCCTCGCGCAGCACGCGGGCACTGGTGTCCGTCACCAGCCCACCCTTGGTGCCGATGTCGCCGGCGTCGAGCCGCACGGCATAGAACGGCGCCTTGCCGATCGGCGCAAGGCAGGGATTGGGGCGGACTGTGGGATCGCTGTAGTAGGTGTCGAACAGGTTGTCGCCCTTGCCGAACTCCTCGTCCACGCCGCTGGCCGCGTAGCGGTTCATGCGCGCCACGCTGTCGGCCAGGCCCGCGGCATCGATGCCGGTCTGCGCGGCCAGTGCCTCCAGCGTGTCGGCCCGCACCAGGATGCCCGACAGGCTCGCGGGAATACTGCGGTCCGGCATGACCGAGCCCGGCAGGATCGGGCCGCACGGATACTTGTGGCGGAAGGTGGCATCGAACACCATCCACGCCGGCACGCTGCAGCCGGTCTTCTCATGGTCGCGGTACATGGCGGGCACGAATTCCGAGTACGGCGCCGCCTCGTTGACGAAGCGACGTCCCTGCCCGTTCACCACCAGGCAGCCCGGCATGGCGCGCTCGATGAACAGCGCGCGCTGCTTTTCTTCGCCCTGCACATGCACGGTCGGCGCGCCCCATACGTGGGACATCAGCGCGACACCGGCACCGGCGACCTGTGCGGCACGGATGGCATCCCCGGTATTGTTGGGCGGCGTTGCACTCCACCCGGCCTGCGTCGGTTGCGGCAGGTACTGCTCGCGCATGGCCTGGTTGCGTTCGAAGCCGCCTGCTGCCAGCACGACGCCGCGCAAGGCGCGGATTTCCACCACGTGTCCGTTCTGGATGGCGCGCACGCCACGGACCATGCCGTCTTCGATGATCAGGTCCTGCAGCGCCGTATCGAGCCACAGCGGAATGGCCCGGTCCATCATCGCGCGCCGCAGCCCGCCGACCAGGCTGTTGCCAAGCGTGAGGCGGCGGTCGCGCCGCGTCCGGCGGCGCCAGCCGAGGTCCAGCCAGTAGCGAGCGAACTGGCTCGCCGCCAGCCACAGCCAGCCCGGCGACTTGCACACCAGCTTGTGGGCCTCGGCCGACGTCACCGCCACGCGGCCAGCCACCAGCGTACCCGGCGACGGCGCGCGCAGCCGCTCGAATTCATCGCGCAGGCGTGCCCCGTCGAACGGCATCGGGTCGAGCGAGCGGTAGCCCGGCATCGCGCCCGGCTGCTTCTGGAAGTAGTCGGCATAGCGCGGCAGCGTGTAGTAGCGCACGCCGGCCTGCTGCTCCAGGTATTGCAGCATGCGCGGCGCGTGGTCCAGGTAGGCGCGCAGCCGCTGCGGATCGCCGTGTTCGCCCGTGCAGGCAAGCAGGTATTCAAGCGCGGTGGCGTAGTCGTCCTTCGCGCCCGCTGGCGCGATATGGTGGTTGAGCGGAATCCAGATGCCGCCGCCGGACACCGCCGACGTGCCGCCGTACTGGCTGCTCTTTTCCAGCACCACCACCGACAGGCCGCGGTCGGCGGCGCGGCAGGCGGTCAGCATGCCGCCCGCGCCGGACCCCACCACCACCACATCGAACTCCGCGGGCTGCCTGCGCGCTGTGCTCTGGCTCATGATCGGTTCCCTTGAGCGTTGCGCGGCTCAGATGAAGAAATCGGTGTTGGCGCGCCCCATCATCACGCCGCCCAGGTTCTGGCCGAAGCGGTCCAGATTGTTGGCGTAGTGGGCCCGTGCCGCGTGCAGGTCCAGGAAACGGCGCACCATCGGGTTGCTGCGGTAGATGCCGTTGCCGCCCGCGTAGCGCAGCAGGCTGTTGGCCAGCTGCGCGCAGCGCTCGGCCACCTGCGCCGACTGGAAGCGGAAATGGAGCCGGCGCGGCGTCGGCATCTGTCCGCCCTCGCGTGCAATGGCCAGCAGTTCGTCGAAGTTGCGCTCCAGGATGGCGCGCATCTCGTCAATGGCGACCGCGGCATTGGCGCACGCCATCTGGGCCCCGCCGTCTTCGGCGGTCTTGCTGCCGCCATTGCTGCTCACGCGGCCGTCGGCATACGCGACGAAATCGTCGAGTGTGCCTTCGAGCGCGCCGATGCATGCGGTGCAGACGGCACGCACGAAGATCTGCGCGAACGGCAATCGGTACAGCGGCACGTCATTGACTGCCAGGCCCGGACTGGTGCCCATGGCGCCGTCGACAGCGCGGTGCGTGCGGTACTCGGGCACAAAGACGTCGTCGACGACGATGTCGTGGCTGCCGGTGGCGCGAAGGCCCAGCACATCCCAGTTGCGCACGATCCTGTAATCCGAACGCGGCAGCAGGAAGGTGCGGTAGTCGTACGCACCGCCCGGTTCGGACGGCGGCACCAGCCCGCCCAGGAAGATCCACTCGCACAGTTCGCTGCCACTGGAGAATTTCCAGTGGCCGGAGAAACGGAAGCCGCCGTCCACCGGCGTGACCTTGCCGACCGGCATATAGGTCGAAGCAATCAGCGTCGAAGCATTGTTGCCCCACACCTCCTGCTGGGCGCGCTCGTCGAACAGCGCCAGTTGCCAGTTGTGCACGCCGACCACGCCGTAGACCCATGCAGTCGACATGCAGCCCCTGGCCAGCGCCGTCTGGATGCGGAAGAAGGTCTGCGGATCGAGCTCGTAGCCGCCGTGGCGGCGCGGCTGCAATACCTTGAAGAAGCCGGCGGCCTGCATGTCGGCCACGGTCTCTTCGGGAATGCGGCCATCGGCTTCGGCCTGCGCGGCGCGCTGCGCCAGCACGGGGATCATCTGCTCGGCGCGCTCGATCAGTCGGGCCGCCAGGTCCTTGGGATGGTTGTCGGGATGCACCGAGGTCTCCTTGTGATTTTGTCTTGTGGCTGGCGTTGATATTTGCACCGCGTGGGCGCAGTGCCATCGTCTGTTGGGACTAGCTGTTTTTGCGAGTTGGCATGCAGCACTTCGCGGATGCGCCGGCCCTCTCCCCCGGCCCCTCTCCCGCGAGCGGGAGAGGGGAGCAAACACAGGTCAATCAGGCCACGCGCAGCTTGTGGCCCTGCTTGCGGAAATGCGGGATCACGTGTTCGCCGATATTGCGGATCGTTTCGAGCTGCGCCCATTGCGGCACCGTGCCCATCTGGCAGATGAACAGGATCTCGTCGGCGCCGGCATCGATCAGGCGCTGCACGTAGCCGATGCAGTCCTGCACCGTGCCGTAGGCATGGTTCGGGTTGAGCATCATCATGGCCGGGTCGCTGAAGTCCACCGAGACCTTCTCGGAAGCGAAATTCGTGTTGATCACGGCCTTGCCCTGCGCGTCGGTCGCGGTGACATGCTCGTCGTCCCACTGGGAAGGATCGGGACGCTCGCCGCCCGCATACCAGTACGACAGCGACTCCATGAAGTAGCGCTGGCCCTTGATGCCGATCTTGCGCGCGGCCACGCCGTCGTCCAGCACGATGGTCGGGCACAGCGCAGCCAGGTGCTGGTGCGGGCGGAAGCCCACCTGGTCTTCGGGCTTGCGGCTTTCCCAGGCCGCGCGGTAGATCCCGTTCTTCTTGGCCACGTCCTCGGGGCCGCCGAAGCCGAGCACCAGCGCGCCCATGCCGCGCGCGCCTGCACGTTGCAGCGTGTCGGCATTGGTGCAGGCCAGGTACATCAGCGGATGCGGGTCCTGGCGCGGCTTCGGGTGGATCGGGCGGCGCGGGATCTTGATGAACTCGCCGTCGTGCTCGATCTCGTCCTGCGTGAGGATCTTCGGGATCAGGTACATCGACTCGTCGATCATCGGGTGCAGGCTGTTCAGGTCATAGCCGAAGGTGCCGGCCTCCTGCTGCGTGCCGCCCTTGCCCACGCCGAAGTGCACGCGGCCGCCGGACAGGATGTCCAGCGTGGCAATGCGCTCGGCGACCTTGACCGGATGGTTCATCGCCGGCGGCAGGCACACCACGCCGTGGCCGATGCCGATGCGCTGCGTGCGCCCGGCGACGAAGGCCAGGAAGGTTTCCGGCGCGCTCATGTGCGCGTAGTTGGTCAGCGCGGTGTGCTCCACCGCCCAGACCACGTCAAAGCCCATGTCCTCGGCCAGCACCACCTGTTCCATGATTTCATCGAACACCTTGTGGTCGCCGGCGCGCGAGGCATCGACGGTCTGGGCTTCATAGATCAGCGAAAAACGCATTGCAGTCCCCTCTCGGCTTGTCGGTCCAGAGCCGCATCCGGGGCACCGCAAGACGCTGCGCCTGTGGCCGGAAGCGGCCTGTGTGATCGCAGTGTGGTCGGCGCAAGGCGTTGCAACATCGTCTGATTGGATTATGAGCAGGACATTGCGCTTCCCTATCATTGGCTACGGGCACCAGGGCCCCGTCTTCAATCAAAGGAACCGCGCATCATGCAAGCCAGGCTGCTGCTTTATCCCGTTGCCGATATCGACACGGCGCTGCCGTTCTTCACGCAAGGACTCGGACTAACGGTCAAGTTTCGCGATGGCGATCGCTATTGCGCGCTCGATGCAGGCGCTTTGACGCTGGCGCTGGTAGCCGGAGAAGAACGGATGGTGGAACAGCCGGCGCTGGCGTTCCGCGTGGAGGAGGGCGAGGACATGGCCGCGGCGATCGCGCGGCTCGTGCAAGCCGGCGCCGCCGTGGCGCAGCCCCTGCGCAGGGGCCGCATGAGACGCGCGCGGTGCTGCGGACACCGGAAGCTTTGCGCTGGTGCTCAGCGCAAAGCCCTCCGGCGCAAACTAACCGAGCGATATCACGCTGCTCAGCAGCATGCGGACCAGCGTGGCCTGCCGCGTCACGCCGGTCTGGAGAAGATCGCGCGCAGGTGCGCGCGCGCCGTGTTCTTGCTGATGCCGAGTTCGTCCGCGGCCTCATCCAGGGCGAGCCCGTTGGCAAGCTGCAGCGCCAGTTGCGTCTCGGCGGGCGTGAAGTCGAACAGCTGGCGCACCACGTCGTGCGAAGCCTGTGAACGCCGCTCGGGGTCGCGGATAAACACCACGCAGGCCGGACGCTTGCGATTGTCCTCGGACCATTCGCTGAGCGGGATGGTGCGGACCAGCACGCCGAGCCTGCCGTTGCCGGAAGGGCGCGTGATCGACATCGCCTCCATCATCGCTGGCGCGGTGCCGATGTGGCCCATCATTGCCTGGCGGACCGCACGCTGGAACCTGCGGTTCTCCTGGCCATACTCCACGTCGAGCCCACCGCCGGCGATGCGGATGCCGTCCTTGGCGGCAAGGATTTCGTCGGCGGCGGCATTGGTCTTGATGATGGTGCCGGACTCGTCCAGGATCACCATGCCGACCAGCATGCGGTCGATGGCGCTGGCGTAGACGGTGCGCTCCGATTCCGCCACGTCGATGCGCGAGTGCAAGTCCACCGCGCGCTTCAGGTGCGGCAGCAGCGCGGTGCACAAGGCCTTGTCCGCGGCGGAGAAGTCTGGGCTGTCATGGTTGCGGCATACGCGGAAGCGGCATTCCACGCCGTCGTGCGTGCGCAGGTCCGCGCCCAGGATATAGCGGATGCCGATGTCCTTGAGGAACTGCTGGTAGAGCTCGCTCATGCACCACACGCCCTGCCCCAGGTGCTCGTCGATGGTCACGACGCGGTCCGAAGGCAAGCCGATGAACGGATCCAGCGAATAGTAGTAGTTGTTGTAGGACACCTCGCCCGGCAGCGTCTGGCCATGCTCGGAGGCATTCACCATCAGCCCGGGACGGTCCGTCGCCGGCGAGCGCAGGATCAGCGTGACGTAGTTGGCATTCAGTTGCCGGCGAATCTGCTCCAGTGCCTTGCCCCATGGCACCTGCTCCATCGGGCCCTGGTAGATATTGCCCAGCAACGCGCTGAATTCCGACAGCGATACGGTCGCCTGCGCGAACAGGTGCGCGGCTGCCTGGGTATGGCTAACCTCCATCAGCATTTCCTCTGTCTCCATTGTGGCGTGCGCAGCGCGTCGGACGTGCCGAACGGCTGGCCTGCTGGGGCTCTGCGGCCCTTTTTTTTGTGCCCCGATTATAGGGACGGCGGCGGTGGCCGGCGTGGCCTCCGCCTTCATGGTTTGCCCTGAGCAAGACCGCACCACATGCGGAGCGGACTAGTCCTGCGGGACAGCGACATGCTCCCGCGCCTGCCGCCCGTGCACATACTCCAAACAGACTAAGGGCAGACCCATCCCCGCCGTGTCGCGCCGGCGCCCTACCCAAACAGACGATGCCGCGCCGCCACGCTGCCGCTACAAGACAGCCATGCGCGGCGATTCCCGCCGCCTTCTTTTCACGGAGAACCCCCACCATGGCGGCAAACCCGCGGCAGCAGGCCGCAGTGATTACCGGAGCGGCCGGCGGCATCGGCCACGCGCTCGCGCAGGCACTGGCAGCGCGAGGGTATGCGCTGGCGCTGGCGGATGTCGACGCCGGTGCGCTCGAAGCGGCACGAGCAGCACTTGCTGCACAAGGGGCGACCGTCATCGCCGTGCACACCGATGTATCCGACGCGGGCCAGATCGAGCACCTGTGCGAGCAGAGCTTCCTGCGCCTGGGCCATGTCGACCTGCTGGTCAACAACGCTGGCGTCCTCGCCACCGGCCGCTGCTGGGAGCTGGAGCCGGAGGTGTTCGAGCGCGTGATGCGCATCAACCTGTGGAGCGTGCTGCACGCGCTGCGCAGCTTCGTGCCGCGCATGGCGGCGCAAGGCGCTGGCCATATCGTCAATGTGGCATCGATGGCGGGCCTGGCGGTTGGACCGTGGCTGGCGCCCTACACGCTGTCCAAGCAGGGCGTGGTGGCGCTCAGCGAAGGGCTGCTGCTGGAACTGCAGGCAGCGGGGTTGCCGCTAGGCGTCTCGGTGGTCTGTCCCGGCCCTGTAGCCACCGGAATCGCGTCCGGACTCGACGGCGCCGCACCGCGCGAGGTGGACCAGATGAATGGCGCGCTGCGCAGCGGCATTGCCGCCGGCATGACGCCGGATGCCGTTGCGCAGCGCATCCTTGATGGCGTATCGGCGCGCCAGTTCTGGATCCTGCCGCATGAGCAGGCCGCGCAGGCGGCACTCGCGCGCGCGCAAGGCATCGCCGCCGGCTCGCTGCCCGCCTTTGCGTTCTGAACCCGATACCCCCGATACCCCCGATATCCCCCGCTGTCATCCAGGAGACCCCAATGCCGCTTGATCCCCAGGCCCGCGCCATGCTGGACGCCATGGCCGCCATGCCGAGCCCCGATTTCTCGACGCTGCGCGCCGCCGACTACCGCGCCGCGCTGGCCGCCATGCCGGGCTTTGCACCGGGCGACAGCATTGCCGCGCAGCAAGACCTGACCATCGAAGGCGCGGCCGGCCCGTTGCCGGCTCGCCTGTACCGGCCCGACAACAGTGCCGGCCTGCCGCTCATCGTCTATTTCCACGGCGGCGGCTTCGTGCTCTGCGGCCTCGATTCGCATGACAACATCTGCCGCAGCCTGGCGCGCCGCAGCGGCGCGCTGGTACTGTCGGTCGACTACCGGCTGGCCCCCGAAGCGCGCCTTCCCGGGCGGCGGCGTTGGATCGCATGGGCTGGTCAGCGCGCCCATCAGCAGCGTGTAGCCGTCCGGCGCCGACTTGGCGACCAGGTCCGCGCCGATATTGCCAGCGGCGCCTGCGCGGTTGTCGACCACGACCTGCTGGCCGAGCGTGCCCGACAGGCGCTGGGCCAGCGTACGGCCGATGACATCGGTGGCACCGCCGGGCGGGTACGGCACCACGAGGCGGATCGGCTTGTTGGGATAGTCGTTGGCCGCGGCCAGGGAAGGGGCCAGCAGAAGGCTGGCGCAAGCCAGCGACGACAGCAGCAGGGCGCGGCGCGGCGCACGAACGCTGCGGCCGGGGGAAATGCCGGACATGTAAGTCTCCTGTGCCGGGATTTTGTGGAATCGGGGGAGCGCGGCGGTTCATGTTCCACGCGCCGATGATGCCCGGCTCGTCATCGGGCCAAGTGTAGGGTCGGCCTCTTGATTGAAGAATCAGAATTTTTCTATGACTGATCTGGAATTCGAATTAATTTTGTGTGATGCCTGAAACACTTGTGGCGCACGGCCGCGCAAGGTTAAGCTTCGCATCCCGATTATCAATAATCCTATTGGAGACGCAGGATGCCTTCCGCCCATGACCCAAAGCTGCCGCAGGACGGCTCCGCCACCACCGAGGGCCTGGCCAAGGCCTGACCAACTACGGCGACACGGGCTTCTCGCTGTTCCTGCGCAAGGCCTTTATCAAGGGGGCGGGTTTTACCGACGATGCGCTGTCGCGTCCGGTCATCGGCATCGTCAATACGGGCAGCAGCTACAACCCCTGTCATGGCAATGCGCCGCAGCTGGTGGAGGCAGTCAAGCGTGGCGTGATGCTCGCGGGCGGCCTGCCGGTGGACTTCCCGACGATCTCGGTGCACGAAAGCTTCTCGGCGCGACCAGCATGTACCTGCGCAACCTGATGTCGATGGACACCGAGGAGATGATTCGCGCGCAGCCCATGGACGCGGTGGTACTGATCGGCGGCTGCGACAAGACGGTGCCAGCGCAACTGATGGGCGCGGCCTCGGCCGGCTTACCGGCGATCCAGCTCGTGACCGGTTCGATGCTGACCGGGTCGCATCGCGGCGAGCGAGTCGGGGCGTGTACCGACTGCAGGCGCTACTGGGGGCGCTACCGTGCGGAAGAGATCGACAGCGCGGAAATTGCGGACGTCAATAACCAGCTTGTGGCCAGCGTAGGCACCTGCTCGGTGATGGGCACGGCCAGCACCATGGCCTGCGTGGCCGAGGCACTGGGCATGATGGTGAGTGGCGGGGCGTCGGCGCCGCGGTGACGGCAGATCGTGTGCGCGTGGCCGAGCGCACCGGCACCACGGCGGTGGCCATGGCCGCCGCGCGGCTGACGCCTGACCGCATCCTGACCGGCAAGGCTTTTGAAAACGCGCTGCGCGTGCTGCTCGCCATCGGCGGGTCGACCAATGGCATCGTCCACCTGACAGCGATCGCGGGGCGCCTGGGCATCGACATCGACCTTGCCGGTCTCGATCGCATGAGCCGTGAGACCCCCGTGCTGGTCGACCTGAAGCCTTCGGGCCAGCACTACATGGAAGACTTCCACAAGGCCGGCGGCATGCTCGCCTTGCTGCGCGAGCTGCGTCCGCTGCTGCATCTCGACACGCTGACGGTCTCCGGCCGCACGCTCGGTGAAGAGCTTGATACTGCCCCGGCACCGTTCGCGCAGGATGTGATCCGCACCGCCGCGAGCCCGATCTATCCGGCCGGCGGCCTGGCCGTGCTGCGCGGCAACCTGGCACCGGGCGGCGCCATCATCAAGCAGTCGGCCGCCAATCCGGCGCTGATGGAGCATGAAGGACGCGCGGTGGTGTTCGAGAATGCGGAGGACATGGCGGAACGTATCGACGACGAGTCGCTCGACGTCAAGGCCGACGACATCCTCGTGCTCAAGCGCATCGGACCCACGGGCGCACCGGGCATGCCGGAGGCGGGCTATATGCCGATCCCGAAGAAGCTCGCGCGCGCCGGCGTGAAGGACATGGTACGCGTGTCGGACGGGCGCATGAGCGGCACCGCGGCCGGCACCATCGTGCTGCATGTCACGCCGGAAGCCGCCATTGGCGGGCCGCTGGCGCTCGTGCAGAGCGGCGACCGCATCCGCTTGTCAGTGGCGAATCGTGAGATCGCGCTGCTCGTTGACGACGCGGAGCTGGCCCGCCGCGCCGCCGCGCAGCCGGTCGAGCGCCCGCGCGCCGAACGCGGCTATCGCAAGCTGTTCCTGGAGACCGTGACGCAGGCCGACCAGGGCGTGGACTTCGACTTCCTGCGCGCCGCGCAGACCGTCGACATCGTGCCGAAGCAGGGCTGAGCCATGGCCACGAACGCAGCGACGGTCACCGCCATCGACGGCGGCGAGGCGATGCAGCAGGCGCTCGACTCGCTTGAAGAAGACATCGTCTTCGGCCGCCTGCACCCGCGCGAGCGGCTCACCGAAGACGCGCTGATGGCGCGCTTCGGCCTGAAGCGCCACGTGGTGCGCCAGGCGCTGGCCGAGCTCGAGCTGATGGGCGTGGTGGAGCGCAAGCGCAATGTCGGCGCCGTGGTGCGCGCGTCGATGCGCATGAAGTGGTGGAACTCTACGCATTGCGCGAGGTGCTGGAATGCCATGCGGCTGCACGGATCGCCATGCCGGTGCTGCCAGCGCGCCTGCAGGCCCTGATTGAAATCCAGCGGCGCCACGATGCGGCCGTTGCGTCCGAGGATGCGCGCGCCGTCTTCCGCATCAACCAGGCGTTCCATCACGAGCTGTTCGCGCTGACCGACAACGCCGTGCTGCAGCAGGCCATCGGCGAATACGCGCGGCGCACCCACCCGATCCGCTTCGGCACGCTCGCCGCGGCGGCATACCGGGAACGTGCGCGGCAGGAACACTGGGCCATGATCGAAGCGCTGCGTGAAGGGCGGCGCGATGATCTTGTGGCGCTGTGCCGGAGGCATTTGCTGCCGTCGCGGGATGCATACCTTGCCGCCGAAAAGGCGCGCGGCCAATAACTCGGCCGGCTGGCGCGCAACGGGCGACCCGCTAGCGCGGATGCGCTTGCCGAAACTCGCCGGGCGTCATCGGCTGCGCCTTGTTCCAGCAGGCACGGAAAGCCTGCACGCTCGCAAAGCCGCATTGTTCGGCAATTTCCTCGATCGGCAGTGAAGAGCCTTCGAGCAGCCGGCATGCCTTGTCCATGCGCAGCGCAAGCTGGTATTGCTTTGGCGTGAGCCCGGTTTCCCGCGCGAAGACGCGCGACAGGTGCCTGACGCTCGTCGCGAAGGTTCCGGCGAATGACGGATCGGACACGCTCACGGCCAGGTCGGCGGAGATGGCATCCTGCACCGCATGGACCAGCGCATTGCCATGCGAGCGCGAATGGAATTTCGACGCCAGTTCGGGATCGCTGCTGAAGCGCCGGAACGGCACCACGTTTTCGCGCGCCACGCGAATGGCGGCTTCGTCGCCATAGGCATCGGCCACGAGTTGCAGGGCCATGTCGATACCGGACGCGACACCTGCCGAAGTCCAGATATTGCCGTCGCTGACGAAGATGCGGTTGTCGACCACGGATGCCTTGGGATGACGAGCGCGCAACCGGCCCACGTGAGCGTAGTGCGTGGTGCACAGCCGGCCATCGAGCAAGCCGGCATCGCCGAGCAGGAAGGCGCCCGTGCAGACGGCGGCAATGGTTGGCCGTTCATTCGCTGCCGCCACGCTGCGCAGCCAGTCCGCGGCCTCGCGCCATGCCGGTGATCGGATCAGCGTGTCCGTAATTTTGCTGCCAATGGCCAGCACGAGATCATCGGGCTGGAGCCGCGCCGGCAATGGCCCCACCCGGCCGAGTTCGAGGCCCTGGAACGCCTGCACGCTCGAATGCGGCCCCACGCAACGTATGGCCAGCGGCCCGATGCCAAGCTCGGCAACGGTTGAAAGGATCTGGAGCGGCCCGGCCAGGTCCAGCATGTGGATGCCGGGCAGCATGAGAAAGTAGGCAGTTCGCATACGCCGCAGGAATGGGCACGCTCGCAGGTCGGCGGCCGATGCAGGGATTCTACTGCTTATCCGGCGATGGCTGAAATTTTGCTTTGGAGGGCAGATCCTTTGCTGGCGGCGGGCCGCAGCGCCCCATAGCATGGCAGTGACCCATTCACCTTGTGCGCGGAGTTGCTGACATGAAGAGCCCCCAGGTTTCCCGTTCCGTCACGCTGCTGCTGGTCGCGGCGGGCTTTGCCGTGATGTTTGCGTCGACGGCCGTGAAAGGCGTCTACCAGGTCTACTTCGTGCAGCTTGCCACGCACTTCGGCCAGGGCCGCGCGCAGTTCGCGTGGTCCGGGGCGCTGTTCATGCTGGCCACCGGCCTCATGTCGCCCGTGGTGGGCGCGCTGAGCGACCGGGTTGGGCCGTTACGCACTTCGGCGGCCGGTGCACTGGCCGCCGGACTCGCCTATACCAGCGCAGCGCTGTGGAACCAGTCGCTGGTCTGGTTCAGCCTTGCGTTCGGCCTGGTCGGCGCATTCGGGCTGGCTGCCATGACGTTCGTGCCAATGGGCGTGCTGGTGGACCGCCTGTTCGAGCGCGCCGGAAAGGCCTGGCCTATGCCGTCGTCACCAACGGCACCGCAATTGGCTTCATCGTGCTGTCGCCGTTCTGGATCTGGCTGCAGCCACAGGCCGCGTGGACGACGGTGTTCGGTGCGGTCGGCATAGCCTTCGCGCTGCCGGTGGCCGCCACGTTGTGGCTGCTGTCGCGCTGGGAGCCGCCCGCTCCGGAGACAGCGGCGGCTCAGGTGCACACCTCGGCATGGGCCATCGTGCGGCGCGATCCGGTGTTCTATGTGCTGGCCGCAGGCTTCTTCGGCTGTGGCGCGACCATGGCCTTCATCGACGTGCACCTGCTCGCGCACTGGCAGGACCGGGGCGTGCCGCGCATGGAAATGGGCTACGCGCTCAGCGCGCTCGGCGTGCTGGAACTGATCAGCGGCATTGCCTCGGGCGCGCTGGCGCTGCGCTTTGACAAGCACCGGCTGCTGGCCGCCTTCTACGCCATGCGATGCGCGGCGATGCTGTTGCTGCTGGTGCCGCAGGCAGGCGTGCTGCCGTTTGCGGTGTTGTTCGGCAGCAGCTACCTGGGCACCGTCATCCTGACCTCGATGTTCTGTTTCGAGCGCTACGGCAGCCAGGTCAAGGGCAGGGTGTTCGGGCTGCTGTTCCTGGTTCACCAGGTGGGCGCGTTCCTGAGCGTGCAGCTGGGCGCGCGTCGTTCGAAGCGACTGGCTCCTATGGGCAGACCATCGTCGCGCTTGGCATGGTCACCGCCTTTGCGGCCATCTGCTCGTGGCTGGGTCTGCGTCGCGGTGCCAGCGCGCCGCCCGCCCTGCACGCCGGGGCGGGTGTGCAGGGCTGAGCGGGCGAGACGGGAAGTCCGCGCCAATGTCCGCGATCCGTTACCTGTTTGCCGGTGGCTGCCTGCTTCCGCTGATGCTCGCGGCACTGAATACGCGCAGCCGCACGGGCATGGCGGCGGCATGGTCCGGCATTGCCCTGCTGGCCGCGCTGCTCAGCCTCGTGGACGTGTCGGCCTACGTGCAGGCGCGCGTCGACGGCGTGCTGTTCCGGGCAGCCTGCGGCGGATGATGCCGTGTATGGCAACACCCGGTGTTCAGCCGATGATGTCGAACTCGCCGAAATGCTCGTCGTTCAGGGTCAGGCCCAGGCCGGGCAGGTTGTCGTCCAGTTGCAGGTAGCCGTTGTCCGGTGCCGGGTCGCCCTTGAAGATGTAGTAGAACAGTTCGTTGCCGACCTCCACGTCATGGACCGGGAAGTACTCAGACATTGGCGACGCGGTGGATGCCATGGTCAGGTGGTAGTTGTGCATCTGGCCGGCATGCGGGATCACCGGTACTGACCAGGCCTCCGCCATGGCGTTGATCTTCTGTGCCGCGGTGATGCCGCCCACGCGGTTGGTGTCGTACTGGATCACGTCCACCGCGCGCCGCTCGAGCAGGTCCTTGAAGCCGTACGAGGTGAACTCGTGCTCGCCGCCGGAGATCGGGAACGGGCTCATCTTCTTCAGCTCGACATAGCCCTCGATATCGTCGGCGATGACCGGTTCCTCCAGCCAGCGCGGGTTGAACTCGGCCAGGCGCGGTACCATGCGGCGCGCGTATTCCAGGGTCCAGCCCATGTAGCACTCCAGCATGATGTCGACGTCGTCGCCCACCAGTTCGCGCAGCAGGCGCACCTGCTCCAGGTTCTTCTGCATGCCGGCGGGGCCGTCCTTGGGGCCGTAGCCGAAGCGCATCTTCATGGCGGTGAAGCCCTGGTCCAGGTAGCGCCGGGCTTCGGCCAGGAACGCGTCGCGGTCGTCGTTGTTGTAGAGCTTGGAGGCATAGCACCAGATCTTCTCCTTGGTGCGTCCGCCCAGCAGCTTGAACACGGGCTTGCCCACCGCCTTGCCCATCAGGTCCCACAGCGCAATGTCCACCGCCGAGATCGCGGCCATGCCGATGCCCTTGCGGCCCCAGGCATGGGTGCGGCGGTACATCTTCTGCCACAGGTATTCATTGTCGAAGGGATCCTGCCCGATCACGATCGGGGCCAGGTACTGGTCGACGACCTGCTTGGCCACGCGCGGCGCGAGCGCGCAGTTGCCGATGCCGACCAGCCCGGTGTCGGTCTCGACCTCCACCACCAGCCAGCCATGGAAGCGGAACGAGCCCATGGCGTCGCCGCGCTCGAACAGGATGTCGGTGGCGTTGGTGCAGAAGTGGGCCTGCGGCGGCACCGTTTTGCCCTTCCATTCGAATACCCGGGCGCGAACGTTGGTGATCTTCATTGTGTGGCTCCTTTTGCGGCAGAAATGCGGATGGTGTTCGGTTGAGGTTCGGTTGGCGCGCCTGGCGCCGTTTCATTGCACCTGCGCCAGCGGCGCGCGCGGATCGGCCGGAGGCGATTCGCGCAGGCGGGAGATCAATGTGGCACCGAGCAGGCCAACCACGGCCAGGGCAAACATGCCGGCACGCGGGTCGTTGACTGGTGCTCCATCAGCGCCTTCAGGTTCGGCGCGACAAAGCCGCCCAGGTTGCCCAGCGAGTTGATCAGCGCGATGCCGCCGGCTGCGGCTGCCCCGCCCAGGAAGTTGGTGGGAATGGTCCAGAACAGCGGCTGCACGGCGACGAAGCCGGCTGCCGCGAAGCAGAACGCGGCGACGGCAGGGACAACGCTTGTAGCCAGGGCGGAGGCACCAATGCCCAGGGCCGCCATGGTCAGCATGCAGATGGCAAGATTGCGGTGCTGGCCGTTACGGTCGGCGTGGCGCGTAACAAGGCGCGTCACCACCAGGCGCACAGCCATGGCACGGCGATCAGCATGCCCACGGTCAGGCCGACCTTGCCGTCGAGCAGGCCGGCAATGCGCGTGGCAGGTAGAACACCACGCCATAGACGCTCATCTGGATGGTGAAGTAGGCCAGGCAGAACTGCAGCACGCGCGGGTTGCGCAGCGCCTCGACGAAGCCGTGCGGGCTGGCTTCGCGCTTGCGTTCGTCTTCGGCTTCCAGCGCCGCATGCAGGGCCTGCTTTTCATCGGCCTGCAGCCAGCGGGCCTGGGCTGGGCGATCGACCAGGTAGAAGTAGGCGACGATGCCGACCGCCGAGGCCATCAGCCCCTCTACCAGGAACAGCCACTGCCAGTTGCGCAGGCCGAACACGCCATGGAACTCGAGCAGCCAGCCGGACAGCGGGCTGCCCAGCACCAGCGCCAGCGGCAGGCCGAAGTAGAACAGTCCCAGCGCCTGCCCGCGGCTGCGCGCCGGGAACCAGTAGGTCAGGTAGAGAATGATGCCGGGGAAGAAGCCGGCTTCGGCAACGCCCAGGAGGAAGCGCAGCGCGTAGAAGGTGGTCGCGTCATGCGCGAGCATCATGGCGGCCGACACTACACCCCAGGTCACCATGATGCGTGCCAGCCAGACCCGTGCGCCCAGCCGGTGCAGCATCAGGTTGCTGGGCACTTCAAAGCAGGCATAGCCGATGAAGAAGATGCTGGCGCCGAAGGCGAAGGCGGCATCGCCCAGGCCGGTGTCGGTCAGGAGCGCGGCCTTGGCAAAGCCGACATTGGCGCGGTCGATGAACGCCAGGATGTACATCAGCACCAGGAAGGGCAGCAGGCGCGCGCGGCTTTTCGTGACGGCGCGCGCGAGCGCGCCCTCGACCGCGGTGTGGGCAGTCATGTTCAGGTCTCCGTAGTTGCGGCGGGCTGGGCGAAGATGCCGGCGCCGCTTTTGGGGGCCCTTGAGGGGCCGGTCTATGCCGGCCTGTCAGGACGCAGGCTCACCGCTGCGCGGCGGCACGTTGCGCACCCATCTGGCAGGCGATCCGGAATGCCTGCAGGATGGCGCCGGGATCGGCACGGCCCTGCTGGGTGATGTCGAAAGCGGTGCCGTGCGCCGCGTGGTGATCGGCACCGGCAGGCCGCCCTGCACCGTGACGCCGCGCGAGAAGCCCATCAGCTTGATGCCGATCTGGCCCTGGTCGTGGTACATGGTGACAATGGCGTCGAACTGGCGCTGCGCCGGTCCGCCCTGCACCTTGAGGAAGATGGTATCGGCCGGAAACGGACCCTGCGCCGCCACGCCGCGCGCCTGCGCATCGGCCACGGCGGGTGCGATCACGTCGATCTCCTCGCAGCCAAAGGCGCCGTTGTCCCCGTTGTGCGGATTGAGGCCGCATACCGCGACGCGCGGCGCGTGCATACCAGCGTGGCGCAGCGCCTGGTCGATCAGGTCGATCGCGGCGCCCACGCTGTCGCGCGTGATCATGGCCGGCACGTCCTTGAGCGCCACATGTGACGTGACGCGCGAGGTCCACAGCCCGTCAAGCACATTGAACTCGCAGAACGCGCCGCGGTGACCAAGCTGTTCGGCAAACCAGTGCAGCTCGTCGTTGTGGCCCATGCCGGCGGCATGCAGCGAGCTCTTGTTGAGCGGGCCAAACAGAATGGCGTCGGCCTTGCCGGCCTGGGCGAGTTCCAGCGCCAGGGCGAGCGTGCCCAGGCTGTAGCGACCGCCTTCGGCGCTGGCGGCGCCGCGCGCATAGGCAGGCTTGCCTTCCAGCTCCCAGTGGTACAGGCGCGGGCCGGCGTCAGTGCCCGCGAAGCCGAGGCGGGCGGTCTCGGGCAGCGCGAGGTCGACGCTGGCCAGGCGCATGGCGTGGCGCCATTCGTCGCGGTCGGCAATCAGCAGGATCTCGGCCTGCCCGGCGGCCGGGTCGGCCAGCAGCCTGGCGATCAGTTCAGGGCCGATGCCGGCGGGATCGCCGAGCACCATGGCGATGCGGGGACGTTGAGTCATGGCGGAAGCAGTGAATGCGGGTTCAATCGAGTCTGACGCCGAGTTCGGCGATCAGCTTGCCGTAGCGGGCATATTCGCTGCGCGAGAATGCATCGAACTGGCTGGCACTGAGCGTGCCGGGCTGTGCGCCGACGTCATTCAGGCGGCGCACGGTGTCGGGGTCTTTCAGCACGGTGGCGAGCGCGGCGCCGAGCTTCTGCAACGTGGCGGGCGGCGTGCCGGCCGGCGCATAACGCCGTACCAGGTATTCATCTGGATGCCGGCCACGCCGGCTTCGGCCAGCGTCGGCACGTTTGGCAGCAGGGGCGAGCGCTGCTCGGCGGTGACGGCCAGCGCGCGCAGCTTGCCGGCCTTGATATGGCTGATCACCGAAGGCATGGTCTCGAAGCTCATGTCGACCTGGCCGCCCATCAGGTCAATCAGCGCGCTGCTGCTGCTCTTGTACGGCACATGCAGCAGCTTGCCATGGATCTGGCGGGCAAAGGCCGCGCCGGCAAGATGCTGGGTGCTGCCGACGCCGGAGGAGCTGTAGCGGAATTTGTCGGGGCTGGCCTGGATCTCGGCCACCAGCGCTTTCACGTCGCGCGCCGGTACCTGGTTGTTGACCACCAGCACGTTGGGCACGGAAGACACCAGCACGACCGGTGCCAGGTCCTTGAGCGGATCGAACTGCAGCTTGAGCAGGTGCGGCGCGATCGCCTGCGAGGTAACCACGCCCATCAGCAGCGTGTTGCCGTCCGGCGCCGCCTTGGCGGTGATGTCGGCGGCAATGGTGTTGGAGGCGCCGGGCCGGTTGTCCACCACCACTGGCTGCCTGAGGATGGCGGCCAGCTTGTCGGACACGATGCGCGCCATCACGTCGGTGCCGCCGCCCGGTGCTGCGCCGACCATCAGGCGCACGGGCCGGGAATCCTGGGCCTGGGCCGGAGTCGCGGCGGCAGCCATGCCGGCCAGGCCGATCACGCCGGCATAGGCGCCTGCAACCCATCGTTTCATGCTTGTCTCCATTGTCGTTGTCAGTCTGCGCTGCTTGCCAGCACTATACGGACCGGAGTGCGAGTCAACTACTGAGCATTTTTGAATGGGTGATCACCTGCGGGAATACCTCTGCGCGTTGGCGCCGGACTTCAGCAGGCCGATCAGTGTCCTGGCCGCCGCCGACAGCGTGCCGCCGCGCCGGGTCACGATGCCGAAGGTCTGATGGCGCGACTGCAGCCGCACCGGCAGGATGCGCAGCATCTTCTGTCGGGCGAACAGCTCCGCCACACTGGTGGGCAGCAGCGACACCAGCCGGTCGCTGCGCTGGAGCAGGGCAACGGTCACAAAGGAGGACGAGGTCGAGATCACATTGGCGGGCAGGCTCAGGCCAGCCAGGTCCAGCTCGCGCTGCAGCAGTTCGTGCATCGGCATCTGTCCCGGGTAGACGATCCAGCGGTAGCCGGCCAGGTCGGCCAATTCCAGCGTCTTCGAGCGGGGCGCCGCGCGGCCATGGCCCACCACCACCGACACCGGCTCCTCGCCGATCGGCTGGTAGTGGTAGCGGTCCGGCTGCGCGCTCACCAGCGCCCGCCCCAGCACGAGGTCCAGGCGGCCGTCGTCGAGCAGGTCCAGCAGGCGCAGGCTGGTGTCCTCGACGATATGGAGTGCAAGCCTGGGCTGCGCGGCCTGCATGGCTTCGAGCGCCGGCACCAGCACCTCCGGCACCGCGCCCATGATGGTGCCGACGGCAAGCTGGCCGCCCTGGCCGGAACGGATCTCGGCCATGTCCTGGCACAGGGCACCCAGGTCGGTGACCATCAGCCGCGCATAGCGGATCACGCAATGGCCGAACGGGTTCGGGCGCATGCCACTGCGCGAGCGTTCGAACAGCGGCGCATCCAGCATGCCCTCAAGCTCCTGCAGGGCCTTGCTGGCCGCCGACTGGGTCATGGCCATGGCCGCAGCGGCTGGTGCAGGCTCTTGTGTTCGTCCAGCGCGATCAGCAACTGCAGCTGCTTCATGCGCAAGCGGGACATCAGGACGTCGAGCGTGGTCTTCATGGGGTTCGGGGCAGACGTGAAGGCGGGTGGTGAAGGCGGGTGAGTCGAAAAAGCGATCACGCAATGGAAAGGATTCAATATACATCGCGACCGGCCGCGCCATATATTGGCCGCCTGCCGCAGCTGCCGGCTCCCATCAAGAAAGGAAGGAGACCACATGAGCACTTCAGCCTCCCAGCCGGTCCATCGCGGGGTATTCCCGGTGGCGCCCACCATCTTCGATGCGCGCGGCGCGCTGGACCTGGACGGCCAGCGCCGCTGCATCGATTTCACGATCGATGCCGGCTCCCATGGCATCTGCATCCTGGCCAATTTCTCCGAGCAGTTCGTGCTGAGCGACGACGAGCGCAGCCTGCTGATGAGGACCGTGCTGGAGCACGTGGACGGCCGCGTGCCGGTCATCGTCACCACCACGCACTTCAGCTCGCGGATCTGTGCCGAGCGCAGCCGGGCCGCGCAGGACGCCGCGCCGCCATGGTGATGGTGATGCCGCCCTACCATGCGCCACCATCCGCGTGCCGGAGCACGGCATTTATGAGTTCTTCGCCGCGGTGTCGGACGCCATCGACATTCCCGTCATGATCCAGGACGCGCCGGTCAGCGGCACCACGCTGTCGGCGCCGTTCCTCGCGCGCATGGCCAGGGAGATTGCCAACGTCTCCTATTTCAAGATCGAGGTGCCGCAGGCGGCGGCCAAGCTGCGCGAGCTGATCGAGCTGGGTGGCGACGCCATCGTCGGCCCGTGGGACGGCGAAGAGGCCATCACGCTGATGGCCGACCTGGAGGCGGGCGCCACCGGCGCAATGACCGGTGCCGGCTTCCCGGACGCATCCGCCGGATCATGGGTGCCTGGCAGGCCGGCAATGCCGAACTGGCGGCGCAGCAGTACCAGCAATGGCTGCCGCTGATCAACCATGAGAACCGCCAGGGCGGGCTGGCCACGGCCAAGGCGCTGATGCAGGCGGGCGGCGTGATTGCCTCGGACGCGGTGCGGCATCCGCTGCAGCCGATGCATCCCGCCACGCGCGAAGGACTGCTCCGGATTGCGCGCCGGCTTGATCCGCTGGTGCTGCGCTGGGGCCGCTGAAGGAGGAACAGGATATGCAACTCACAGGGGAACTGCTGATTGGCGCGCAGGCGGTGCGAGGCACCGCCGACCCGTTTCACGCGATCGAGGCCGGCACGGGTCAAAGGCTGGAACCGGCCTTCGGTGGCGCCACGCCGGAACAGCTGGAGCAGGCCTGCGCGCTGGCGTGGCAGGCGTTTGACCCATACCGCGAAACCAGCCTGGAGCGGCGCGCCGCCTTCCTGGAGGCGATTGCAGTCAATATCCTGGCGCTCGGCGACGCGCTGGTGGACCGCTGCATCAGCGAGAGCGGGCTGCCGCGCGCACGCATCGAGGGCGAGCGGGCCCGCACCGTCGGCCAGCTGCGGATGTTTGCCGACGTCGTGCGGCAGGGCGATTTCCTCGACCTGCGTGTCGATCCGGCTCAGCCGGAGCGCAAGCCGCTGCCACGCGCGGACTTGCGCCTGCGCCAAATCGCGCTGGGACCCGTGGCGGTCTTCGGGGCAAGCAATTTCCCACTGGCCTTCTCGGTGGCCGGCGGCGATACGGCTTCGGCCCTGGCGGCCGGCTGTCCCGTCATCGTGAAGGCGCATTGCGCACACCCGGGCACCTCGGAACTGGTCGGCCGGGCGGTCCAGAAGGCGGTGGCGGAGCTGGAGTTGCCGGCCGGCACGTTCTCGCTGCTGTTCGATGCCGGACGCAGATCGGCCAGGGGCTGGTCAGCGACCATCGCATCAAGGCGGTCGCTTCACCGGCTCGCGCGCGGGCGGCATGGCGCTGATGGCCCTGGCTGCGGCGCGCGCCGAACCGATCCCGGTCTATGCCGAGATGAGCAGTATCAATCCGGTGTTGCTGTTCCCGCACGCGCTGGCCAGCCGCGCCGAGGCCATCGGCACGGCTTTCGCGGCCTCGCTGACCCTTGGGGCCGGGCAGTTCTGCACCAATCCGGGCCTGCTGCTTGCGGAGGACGGCGCTGATCTGGACCGCTTCGTCCGCGCCGCGGCGCAGAGCCTGCCCGGGCGCCTGCCGCGACCATGCTGACGCCAGGCATCCGCGAGGCCTATTGCGCGGGCGTCGAGGCATGGATCGCACATCCGCAAGCGGAGCTGGTCGCGCGCGGCCAGGCAGGCTCTGCGCATCAGGCGCAGGCAGCGCTGTTTGCCACCGATGCCGATGCCTTCCTGGCACACGCGGCATTGCGCGCCGAGGTCTTCGGCGCCTGCTCACTGGTGGTGCGTTGCCGCGATCTGGCCGACATGCGCAGGGTGGTGGAAGCGCTGGAAGGCCAGCTGACCGCGGCCCTGCATCTCGACGAGGCCGATCACGATGCCGCGCGTGCCTTCCTGCCTGTGCTGGAACGCAAGGTCGGCCGCATCCTGGTCAACGGCTTCGGCACCGGCGTCGAGGTCGGCCACGCGATGGTGCACGGCGGCCCGTTCCCGGCCACGTCGGACGGCCGCACGACCTCGGTCGGCAGCCTGGCGATCGCGCGCTTCTTGCGGCCCGTGAGCTACCAGGACATGCCCGAGGCGCTGTTGCCGCGGGTACTGCGTTCAGGGCAGGTCTCGCGCTTCGGCTACCGTCTCGAAGGGCAGCCAGTGCCTCCTGCCGCAATCGACTAGCGCCCCGAGGCGGCCCGCAAGGCATCGATCAGCACACTCATCGATGCCGTGACCGGACGGCCCCGCCGGGTCACGATGCCGTAGGGCCCCAGCTTGCGCGGCAGGGGTAGCGGCAGCACGGCAAGGGCACCGAGGCTGCGGTAGTACGCCGCGACCGAGGCCGGCAGCACCGCGATCAGTTCGCTGTCCGCCAGCAGCGACGTGGTCATCAGCACCGCGGCGCTCTCGATGGTGGAAGGCGGCGGCGCCACGCCGGCATCCTCGAAGGAGCGGTCGATCAGGCGGCGCATGGGGCTGGGACGCGGTTGCATGATCCATGGATACCGGGGCAGCTCCGCGAAAGAGAGCGCCGCCGCCGGACCAGCGGGTGCTGGGCCCGACCACGATCGCCAGCCCTTCCTCGCCCAACTGCTCGAATTCCAGCCCGCTGCTATCCCAGCCCTCGGTACCGGCCCAGCACGATGTCGAGCTGGTCGCGTTCCAGCAGCGGCACCAGCAGGTCGCTGGTGTCCACCTGCACCACCACTTCCAGCCGCGGGTGGTCACGGTTGAGGCTGCGGATCACGCCCGCCAGCAGGCCGGGCGTCGGCGCCATGACTGCCCCGACGCGCACGCGGCCGATCTTGCCGGATTCCAGGGCCACCAGCTCGTCGCGCAGGCCGGCCATGTCGGCGAACACCAGCTTGGCATAGCGCGTCGCGGCACCGCCGAAGCGGGTCGGCCGCAGTCCGCGCGCATGGCGCTCGAACAGCGACACGCCGAGCAGGTCTTCCATGTCCTGCAGCATCTTGCTCACGGCCGGCTGCGTCAGTGTCAAGGCATCGGCGGCCTGGCGCAGCGAGCCGCGTTCCTCGATGGCCAGCAGCAGGCGCAGGTGCTGCATTTTCAGGCGGCCGTGCAGGGTGGTGACGGAGGGGATCATCGAGATGGGAAGGGTCAGGCGAGGACTGCCAGGACCGGGCTGGCTGGCGATCAACGATTGTTATCGCCGGCCGGAAGAGCGTCAACTATTCGTTATACGTCTGAGCGTCGCGGCTCGCCAGAGTCCCCGCTGCCGGGGCTGTCCTGCGCTCCAGGCGCTTGCGGCGCGGATGGAGGGGGTGGAGGACTTCTTGCGAAGCGTGCCCCACCGGGCCCACCGTGTCCCTCCCGCGCTCAAGGGCGGGCGCTCCAGGACGATCACGGCGACCACGGCCAGCAGCAGGATCGGCGCCGCTTCGGGCAGCATGCTGCGCACGTCGGCGGTCAACGCGGCGTGGAACAGCGGCGGAGGGAGGAAGATCCAGAGATAGGCCTCGGGCGGCAACTCCGGATCGATCAGCGGATTCAGGAAATGCCTCGCGAACTCCGGATGCGCGGCATCGATGGCCACATAGCCCGCGCCGATGGCAATGCCGATGGCCGAGAGCAGCGCGGATTCGGGCAGCACGAGCCGCGCGGCGGCGACCTGCACCACGGCGACGATGGTGAGCAGGACGCCGGCCAGCACCAGGACATCGACGATGATGCTCATGCCCCGGCCGCCGCGGGTGCGGCCTCCGGCTGGCCGCGAAACTGGGCCAAGTGTACGCGCACGGCATCGGCCAGCTCCGCCGCGGCCGGCGACAGGCTGCGGTTGCGCGGCGTGACCAGTCCGATCGACCGCTCCGTCACCGGCGCCGTCAGCAGGCGCTCGACGATGCCCGGCTGGCGCACCGTGCCGGCGGCGATTTCGGGCAGCGCCGCCACGCCGAAGCCGCATTCGACCATGGCCGCGATGGTGGCCAGGTGCTCGGCCTCGAACACCGGCTGGAAGCGGATGCGGTTCTGCAGGAAGGCCCACTCGGCATACTGGCGCACGCTGCTCGGGTGCGTCATCGATACATGTGGCGCGCTGGCGGTGTCGGCCCAGCGCAGCGGGCCCGTGCCGCGCGCCAAGGGGTGCGCGGCCGGGATCAGCAGCACGAAACGGTCGGACATCAGCGGCTCGTAGTGCAGGTCGGCCTGCTGCGGATCGGCCGCGGTCAGGGCGAAATCGACATCGCCCGAGCGCACCATGTCGAAGGCGGGGCCGGACAGCGTATCGAACACCTTCAGCGCGACTTCGGGGCGCGCGCGGTGGTAGGCCATCAGCACGCGCGGCAGCATGCGCGCCGCCAGCGAGGGCAGCGCCGCTACAGCCACCTGGCCGCGCTCGGCGCTGGCAATGCCCGTGACGGCGTCGATCGCGCCACGGAAGGCCGCCTGCAGCAAGGCGGCCTGCTGCATGAAAACCTGACCCGCCGCAGTGAGCCGTACCGTACGCGTGGTGCGGTCGAACAGCCGCACGCCGAGCGATTCCTCGATGCGCAGGATCTGCGTGGACAGAGCGGACTGCGACAGGTGAAGCTGGCTGGCCGCCTGCCGGAAATTCAGCGTGCGGCCGAGTACCAGCGTGGTCTCGATGTCACGCATCGACAGGTTGATCTTCATGGGCGCTGGCGCCCCGGACCGTTCCGGGGCGATTGATTGATCTCGAATTCAGATCATTTTATCCATAGAATCGACTTCATCAATCAAAGCGGCTTCTCTACACTGCTGCCATTCCCAATTCAGGCGGTAGCCAGAGCGTGCCTGCCGCCTTCACCAAGCAAAGAGACGCCATGCAGAATTCCGCTACGCCCGCCGCCCTCGGCTGCCCTGGCAGCGCCCATGCCGTCGTGGTCGGCGGCGGCACCATGGGGGCCGATGTCGCCGTGGTCCTGACCCGCGCACTGTGCCGCACCACCGTGATCGAGCCCGATGTCGGCCGCGCCACAGCGCTGCCCGGCCGCGTGGCCGCCAACCTGGCAGCCATCGGCCGCGCCGAG
>LRMT01000027.1 GCA_001725945.1 Cupriavidus sp. UYMMa02A
GGCGGGGCTCGCGCCGGCGGTCAGTGGGGCTTCGTGCGGGGCATTCATGGGCAACTCCTGTGGGCCTGTCTGCGAGGCCGGCGTACGGCCGGAGGGGACGGGTGACTATAGCGCAGGGCTAGCGCCGCCAGCACGCCGGGGTACGTGAATTCGGCACGGCAGGCCGATCAAAAATGCTCATCATGCGCGCGGTTCCATTGCGCTCGCCAGGCCCGCCAGTCCAGCGTAGCACCGCGCGGCGCGTGCGGGAACGGGCGCGCGCCGGTTCAGGCGCCGCCGGGGCCGGCAGCCGGTACACCATGTCGAGCTTGTCGTGGAAGTGCGGCGCAACATACAGCGCGTCGGGCTCCAGACCGAAACGCACGAAGCCGAGTGACTCGTACAGCCGCACGGCGCCGGCGCTGCCCGCGTTGACGCACAGGGTCACCTGGCGCACGCCGGGCATGGCCGCGGCGCGCTGCAGCGCCACTTCCATCAGCGCGCGGCCGAGCTTGCGGTCGCGCCATGCGGGCGCGATGTACATGCCCCAGATAAAGGCCTTGTGCCGGTGCTTGCGCTTGGCTTCGCGCAGCACGCCGACCACGCCGGCCAGTTCGGCACCGTCGAAGGCGCCGAACACGGCACCGTTGTCGTTCGCGGTGAGCCGGCCGGCCACGACATCGATGGCCAGATCCTCTTCCTCTTCCAGGCTGGAGGCAAATGCCTCGGGCGCCTCGACCAGTCCGGTCAGGCGCAGGGCCTGGAAGGCGGCGGCATCGGCGGGTGTCAGCAGGCGCAGTTCCATCGCGAAATCTTCCTTACCAGTCAAGGCTCAGCAGCCAGTCGACGAAATAGCGCGCCTCGGGCTTGAGCGGTGCCTGTTCGCGCTCGACGATGTAGTAGCCGTGCGGCGACACCGACTCGACATCGAGCAGCCGCACCATCTGCCCGAGCGACAGCCAGTGCCACGCCATGCGCTGGCGCACGAGCGCCACGCCCTGGTTCGATGCAATCGCTTCGAGCATCAGGCCGATGTCGTTGAACTGCGGGCCGGTCTGCGGCTCGGGCCAGTCCAGACCGGCGGTCTCGAACCACGGCTTCCACGGCTCCAGCGGGCTGCGCAGCAGCACCAGCCCGTGCAGGTGCTCGGGTTTGGTGATCGCGCGGCCATTGACGCGCTCGTAGTACTCGCGTCCGCACGCCGGGAACACGGGTTCGACCAGCAGCTTGGTCGTCTTGAGGTCCGGGTAGCGGCCGGTGCCGTAGCGGATTTCGACGTCTGTGTCCTCGGCCTTCACGTCAAGAAACGGGATGGCCAGGTGCAGTTCGATGTCGATATGCGGATACAGCGCGCCGAACTCGGGCAGGCGCGGCACCAGGTGCTGGCGCCCGAAGGTCGGCGGGATTGCCACGCGCAGCCGCGTGCGCAGCTTGTTGTACTCGGGCCGGGCCAGCTCGTTGAGCGACTTGAGCGCGTCCTGCACGTTGCGCAGGTAGCGCGTGCCGCCCGCGGTCAGGCGCAGCGCGGCGTTCGAGCGCACGAACAGGTCTTCGCCCCAGAGCTCTTCCAGGTTCTTGATGCGGTGCGATACCGCGCTGGGCGTGACCGACAGTTCTTCGGCCGCGCGCGCGAAACTGCCCAGGCGCGCCGCGGCTTCGAAGGCGACCAGCAGGTGCAGCGGCGGGACGCGGTTGAACATTGACGCCATCCTGCTCAGCCGGCCGGGCCGCGCACGGAGCGGAAGATCTTGCCCGGGTTCAGGATGCCGTTCGGATCGAGCGCGTGCTTGATCACGCGCATCAGGTCCAGCGCGTCCTCCCCGTGCTCGTGGACGAGGAAATCCATCTTGTGC
Organism: Cupriavidus sp. UYMMa02A; assembly: GCA_001725945.1. Lineage (GTDB taxonomy): Bacteria > Pseudomonadota > Gammaproteobacteria > Burkholderiales > Burkholderiaceae > Cupriavidus. The sequence goes on from LRMT01000027.1 coordinate 1,833, forward strand.
AGGCCGACGCCGTGCTCACCGGTGCAGGTGCCGCCCATCGCCAGCGCACGCTCGACGATGCGGCGGTTGATTTCCTCGGCCTCGGCCATTTCTTCGGGCTTGTCGGGGTCGACCAGGATCGCCACGTGGAAATTGCCGTCGCCGACATGGCCGACGATCGGGCAGGGCAGCGACGAGGCGACGAGGTCTTTCTCGGTCTCGGCCACGCAATCGGCCAGGCGCGAGATCGGCACGCACACGTCGGTGGTCACCGCGCGGCAGCCGGGCTTGAGCTGCAGCATCGCGAAGTACGCGGTATGGCGCGCATTCCACAGCCGGCTGCGATCCTCGGGCCGCGTGGCCCATTCGAAATCCTGGCCGCCGTGCTCGGCGGTGATCTGCTGCACGGTCTCGGCCTGCTCGCGCACGCCGGCCTCGGTGCCGTGGAACTCGAAGAACAGGTGCGGCATTTCCGGCAGCGTCAGGTTGTCGTGCCGGTTGATCGCGCGGATAGCCAGCGCATCGACAAACTCGACGCGTGCGATCGGCACGCCGAGCTGGATGGTCTGGATCACGGCCTGTACGGCGCTGCTCATGCTCGGGAACGCGCACACCGCGGCGGAAATCGCCTCCGGCTGCGGGTACAGGCGCACGGTCACCTCGGTGATGATGCCGAGCGTGCCTTCGCTGCCGACGAACAGGCGCGTCAGGTCATAGCCCGCCGACGACTTGCGTGCGTGCGTGCCGGTGCGGATCACGCGCCCATCGGCGGTGACCACGGTCAGCGCCAGCACGTTTCGCGCATGGTGCCGTAGCGCACCGCGTTGGTCCCGGACGCCGCGTCGCGCACATGCCGCCCAGCGACGCATCCGCGCCCGGGTCGATCGGGAAGAACAGGCCCGTGTCCTTGATTTCCTGATTGAGCTGCTTGCGCGTGACGCCTGGCTGCACGGTCACGGTCAGGTCTTCGGGCTGGATTGCCAGCACCTTGTTCATCTGGGACAGATCGAGGCTGATGCCGCCGGCCACGGCCAGCAGATGTCCTTCGAGCGAGGAGCCCGCGCCATAGGGAATCAGCGGCACGCCGTGCTCATTGCACAGGCGCGCGACTTCGGCGACTTCCTCTGTGCTGTGCGCGAACACCACGCCATCCGGCAGCGCCGGCGGGAATGGCGATTCGTCGCGGCCATGGTGCTCGCAGACGCCGGCGGAGGTCGAGAAGCGGTCGCCGAAACGCGCCTGCAGCGCGTCCCGCAGGGCGGCAGGCAATGGGCGACGTGCCAGGGCAGCGTGTGGCGTGGGGTGGTTCATGCAGGTCTCCGGCGGGTCGCTGCGCTATGCGGCAGGCTTGCGGCGCGTCGGCGGGTGTCGGCGGCGTCGGCGACGGAAGGGGCGCGACCCGGTTGTGATTGGGGGTATAGCGCCATTCTACGCCGCGCGGCGCTGATGCACCCCCGCCGGCCGGCGGGCCGGCACGGGGATCATGGTGCGAATCCGTCCGCGCGCGGCCCAAAGGGCGCCATAATGCGCGCCATCACAGAGACTTCCAGAGGAGACCGGCATGGGCCACCGCCTGTCCAAGATTGCCACCCGCACCGGCGACGCCGGTACCACCGGCCTGGGCGATGGCAGCCGCACGGGCAAGGACAGCCTGCGTATCGCCGCCATCGGCGACGTGGATGAACTCAATTCCCAGATCGGCGTGCTGCTCACCGAAGCTGTTCCGGACGACGTGCGCGAGGCGCTGCTGCATATCCAGCATGACCTGTTCGACCTCGGTGGCGAGCTTTCCATTCCTGGCTACACCTTGGTGAAGACCGAACAGGTGGCGCAGCTCGACGCATGGCTCGACCACTACAACGCTGGTCTGCCGCGCCTGGCCGAATTCATCCTGCCCGGTGGCAGCCGCACCGCGGCGCTCGCCCATGTTTGCCGCACGGTCTGCCGGCGCGCGGAACGCGCGCTGGTGGCGCTGGGCGCGATCGAAGCGCTCAATGAGGCACCGCGCCAGTACCTTAACCGCCTGTCCGACCTGATGTTCGTGCTGGCGCGGGTGCTCAACCGCGCGGGCGGCGGCAGCGATGTGCTGTGGCAGCGGGGGCGGGATACGGCCAATGGTTCCGATAAAGGTGCTTAATAGGTTGCTTATTTGCCTTGGCGGCCCCATCGCACGGCCCGGCGCTGTGCCGCGCTCAAGCCCGGCCATGGGCGTGCCGTTGATCGGACGAGAGAAACCGAGAAAATTACTCGGATTTGCAGATTCCGCCCTTGAAATGGCCCCGGGCGGCCACATTTCGCACTCAGGTTGAATTGCAGCCGCGCGGATGGCGATGGCTCAATAGGAGAGAACAAATGGGTAAGATCATCGGTATCGACCTCGGTACCACCAATAGCTGCGTGTCGATTCTGGAAGGCAACACGCCCAAGGTCATCGAAAATTCGGAAGGCACCCGCACCACCCCTTCGATCATCGCCTACATGGAAGACGGCGAGATCCTGGTCGGTGCTCCCGCCAAGCGCCAGGCGGTGACCAATCCGCGCAACACGCTGTACGCCGTGAAGCGCCTGATCGGCCGCAAATTCGAAGAGAAGGAAGTCCAGAAGGACATCGGCCTGATGCCGTATTCCATCGTCAAGGCCGACAACGGCGACGCATGGGTCGGCGTGCGCGACCAGAAGCTGGCGCCGCCGCAGGTGTCCGCCGAAGTGCTGCGAAAGATGAAGAAGACCGCCGAGGACTACCTGGGCGAGCCCGTCACTGAGGCCGTGATCACGGTGCCAGCGTACTTCAATGACTCGCAGCGCCAGGCCACCAAGGACGCCGGCCGCATCGCGGGCCTGGACGTCAAGCGCATCATCAACGAGCCGACCGCGGCCGCGCTGGCGTTCGGCATGGACAAGAACGAGAAGGGCGACCGCAAGATCGCCGTGTATGACCTCGGCGGCGGCACCTTCGACATCTCGATCATCGAGATCGCGGACGTGGACGGCGAGAAGCAGTTCGAAGTGCTGTCGACCAACGGCGACACCTTCCTGGGCGGCGAAGACTTCGACCAGCGCATCATCGACTACATCATCGCCGAGTTCAAGAAAGAGCAGGCGTCGACCTGTCCAAGGACGTGCTCGCGCTGCAGCGCCTGAAGGAAGCCGCTGAAAAGGCCAAGATCGAACTGTCGAGCTCGCAGCAGACCGAGATCAACCTGCCGTACATCACGGCCGATGCGTCGGGTCCGAAGCACTTGAACCTGAAGATGACGCGCGCCAAGCTCGAATCGCTGGTGGAAGAGCTGATCACGCGCACGATCGAGCCGTGCCGCACCGCGATCAAAGATGCGGGCGTCAAGGTCGGCGACATCGACGACGTGATCCTGGTCGGCGGCATGACCCGCATGCCCAAGGTGCAGGAGCAGGTCAAGGAGTTCTTCGGCAAGGAAGCGCGCAAGGACGTGAACCCGGACGAAGCCGTGGCCGTCGGTGCCGCGATCCAGGGTTCGGTGCTGTCGGGCGACCGCAAGGACGTGCTGCTGCTGGACGTGACGCCGCTGTCGCTGGGTATCGAAACCCTCGGTGGCGTGATGACCAAGATGATCACCAAGAACACCACCATCCCGACCAAGCATGCGCAGGTGTTCTCGACCGCTGACGACAACCAGCCGGCCGTGACCATCAAGGTGTTCCAGGGCGAGCGTGAAATGGCGACCGGCAACAAGCTGCTGGGCGAGTTCAACCTCGAAGGCATCCCGCCGTCGCCGCGCGGCACGCCGCAGATCGAGGTGTCGTTCGACATCGACGCGAACGGCATCCTGCACGTGGGCGCCAAGGACAAGCGACCGGCAAGGAAAACCGGATCACGATCAAGGCCAATTCGGGTCTGTCGGAAGACGAGATCCAGCGCATGGTGAAGGACGCCGAGGCCAACGCCGAGGAAGACAAGAAGGCCCGCGAGCTGGCTGACGCCCGCAACCAGGCCGATGCGCTGGTGCACTCGACCAAGAAGGCAGTCACCGAATACGGCGACAAGCTGGAAGCCGGCGAGAAGGAAAAGATCGAAGCCGCGATCAAGGAACTTGAAGACGCCGCACGCGCGGCGACAAGGCCGAGATCGACGCCAAGGTCGCCGCGCTGTCGGAAGTCAGCCAGAAGCTGGGCGAGAAGGTCTACGCCGACATGCAGGCGAAGGCCGGCGAGCAGGGTGCGGCCGGTGCTGCCGGCGCGGGTGCCCAGCAGGCCCAGCCGCAGGACGACAACGTGGTCGACGCCGAGTTCAAGGAAGTCAACGACAAGAAGTAATCGGGAAGGGCGGCGGCGCGGGCATGCGCCGGCGCCGCCCCTGTCCCGACGCGGGCGATGGACATCGGACTCAGCGGGAAACCGCCGTCGGATGCTCGCTCGGCTTTTTTGCTATTCGCCCCGAACCGTGTCCTGACGGTTCCGGGCCATCAGGTAATGAGCCACCATGGCAAAACGTGACTACTACGAAGTGCTCGGGGTAGGCAAGAACGCGAGCGAAGACGAAATCAAGAAGGCCTATCGCAAGCTCGCGATGAAATACCACCCGGACCGCAATCCGGACAGCAAGGAGTCCGAGGAAAAATTCAAGGAGGCCAAAGAGGCCTACGAGATGCTTTCCGACGCCGAGAAGAAGGCGGCCTACGACCAGTATGGCCATGCGGCGTGGATCCCAACATGGCAGGCGGCTTCGGCGGCGGCCAGGGCTACGGCGGCTTTGCCGAGGCCTTCGGCGACATCTTTGGCGATATCTTCGGCCAGCAGCAGGCCGGTGGCCGCCGCGGTGGCGGCGGCCCGCAGGCCTATCGCGGCGCCGACCTGCGCTACAGCATGGAGATCTCGCTGGAGCAGGCCGCGCATGGCCACGAGGCGCAGATCCGCGTGCCGCACTGGGACGATTGCGACCACTGCCACGGCAATGGCGCGGAGCCCGGCTCGAGCGTGGAAACCTGCCCGACCTGCCACGGCGCCGGCCAGGTGCGCGTGTCGCAGGGCTTCTTCACGATGCAGCAGACCTGCCCGAAGTGCCACGGCAGCGGCAAGTTCATCCCGAAGCCGTGCACCAAGTGCCACGGCCAGGGCAAACTGAAGTCGCAGAAGACGCTGGAAGTGAAGATCCCGGCCGGCATCGACGAAGGCATGCGCATCCGCTCGTCCGGCAATGGCGAGCCGGGCATCAACGGCGGGCCGCCGGGCGACCTGTATGTGGAAGTCCACATCAAGCAGCACTCGGTATTCGAGCGCGACGGCGACGACCTGCACTGCCAGATGCCGATTTCCTTCGCCACGGCGGCGCTGGGCGGTGACCTGGAAGTGCCGACGCTGAACGGCAAGGCCACCTTCCCGGTGCCCGAAGCCACCCAGTCGGGCAAGACCTTCCGCCTGCGCGGCAAGGGCATCAAGGGCGTGCGCTCGGGCTATCCGGGCGACCTCTACGTGCATGTGAACGTGGAGACGCCGGTCAAGCTGACCGAGGCGCAGAGGGACATGCTGCGCCAGTTCGACCGCTCGGTGCACGAAGGCGGCTCGCGCCACAGTCCGCAGGAGCAGTCGTGGCTGGACAAGGTGAAGAGCTTCTTCAGCTAAGCCAACCCCGCAAGACCGACCGCCACGCAAACGCGTGGCCGGTTTGTTTTTGTGCCCGCAATACGGGCCGGCAGCGCATAATGCAGGCGCTGTGCATTTTTCCGCCTTCCTGTCGTGCCTCCCTCGCTTTCCTGCCCCGATCCCCAACCGTTCGTGCTGCTCGACGATGCGACTGCACCGCCCGGTGAAGCGATGTCTCGTCTGTACACAGGCCTGGTCCGCGAAGACCTGCTTGTGGCCGGCAGCGATGTCGCGCAATTCGACGCCTTGCTGGCCGAAGGCTGGCGCCGCGGCTGGTACGCGACGCTGTTCGCGCCTTATGAATTCGGCGGCGCGCTGGTCGGAGCACCGGCACGCACGGGCAACAGGCTGCCATTCCATGACGGCGCCGTGCGCCTGCTCTGGTTCCGCGAGATGCAGCGGCTCGACCGCGATGCCGTAAGCGCCTGGCTGCCGGCGCGACGCGCAGGCGCCGCCGGGCTGATGGATGTCACGGCCGATACCCCGCGCGATGCCTTCGATACCGCCATCGCCCGCATCCACGCATGGATCGAAGCCGGCGATACCTACCAGGTCAATTTCACGCAGCGGCTCGCGTTCTCGGCCTTCGGCGACCCGCGCGCGCTCTATGCCGCGCTGCGCGCCGCGCAGCCCGTGCCGTACGGCGTGCTGGCCTGCCTGCCGGGCGATGCCTGGGTGCTGTCGCTATCGCCCGAGCTGTTCGTGCGGCACGACGGCGATGGCCGCTTGCTCACGCGCCCGATGAAAGGCACCGCGCCGCTTTCCGGCGATCCGATAAAGGACGCGCAGGCCGCCGCCGCGCTGGCCGCCGATGCCAAGAATCGCGCCGAGAACGTGATGATCGTGGACCTGCTGCGCAATGACCTTGGCCGTATCGCGCAGCCGGGCAGCGTGACCGTGCCCGATCGCTTCGTCGTGCAGCCGTTCGGCGCCGTGCTGCAGATGACGTCGACCGTCACGGCAACCGCGCGCGCGCAGACGCGCTTCGGCGAGTTGTTCGGCGCACTGTTTCCGTGTGGTTCGATCACGGGCGCACCCAAGCGGCGCACCATGGAGATCATTGCCGAACTCGAATCCGCACCACGCGGGCTCTACACAGGGGCGATCGGCTGGCTGGATGCGCCGGCCACCGATGACGGCCTGTGCCGCTTCGCCATGTCGGTGGCCATTCGCACGCTGGTGCTGTCGCCGCGAATGGAGCACGGCTTGCGTGCCGGCGAGATGGGCGTGGGTGGCGGCATCGTGCATGACAGCGTGGCGGCGGAAGAGTTTGCCGAATGCGGCTGGAAGGCGCGCTTCCTCACGCGCCATGATCCGGGCTTTACGCTGTTCGAGACCATGCGCGTCGAGGACGGCCACTGCCTCCGGCTCGACCGACACCTGGCACGGTTGGATTCGTCATGCGCGGCGCTCGGGTTTGCCCTCCACGGTCCGGCGGCCATGGCCGCATTGAAAGCCGAGGCCGTGCGCCTGGGTGCCGGAAACTGGCGCCTGCGCATGAGCGTGGACAAGCATGGCAAGCTGGCGTTTGCCAGCGGCGCGCTGCAGCCGCTGCCGGAAGCGACGGTCGGGCTTGACACCGCCACCGAGCCGCTGCCCGATGCCGACCCGCTGCGCCGGCACAAGACCAGCGTGCGAGCGGTCTACGATGCCGGCTGGCAGGCTGCGGAACGTGCGGGCTGCTTCGATCGCCTGTTCTTCAACACCCGCGGTGAATTGCTGGAAGGCGGCCGCAGCTCGGTCTTCGTCAAGGTCGATGGCGAGTGGCTGACGCCGCCGCTGGCGGCAGATATCCTGCCCGGCGTGATGCGGGCGGTGGTGCTTGAGGAGGGCGACGCATGGCTCGACGGTCCAGTTCGCGAGGCAGTCGTGACACGCGCGATGCTGATGCGTGCCGACGCCGTGGTGGTGGTCAATTCGCTGCGCGGGGTGATGCGGGCGGTGTTGCGGTAGTAGTGGATCGGGCGTTGTCGGCTCTGCCGTATCCATCACCAACACCGCATGAACTACCCCCTACCGGTGCTCCGTATCCAGAACCCCATCCCCCAGCTTCCACCGCACGACGCCAGGCAGATTGATCAGCTCGCGGTCGTGGCAGATCATCACCACCGTGCGGCCTTCATCGGCCAGTTCGCGCACCAGCGCAATGACCTGTTCGCGCGCCTGGCGTCCAGGCTTGAGGTGGGCTCGTCCAGCAGCATCAGGTCCGGCTCCAGCACCTTGCGCGCGCGAGCGCCACGCGCTGGATTTCGCCGCCGGACAGGCGCTCGGGCGCGGTGTCCTGCAGGTGCGCGACGCCGGCCCAGGCCAGCGCCTCGTCCGTGCGGCGCACGATCTCGTGGCGCGCCACGCCGCGTACGCGCAGGCCGTAGGCGATGTTCTCGCGTACGGACGTGCGAAACAGGTAAGGGTGCTGGTGCAGATAGGCAATGCGCTCGCGCAGTTCGCGGGGCAGCGGGTCCAGCGGCGCGCTGCGCGCCGCTGCATGGTCGTCGGTCCAATGCACGGTGCGCCCGGTGCGGGCTCCAGCCCTGCCACCATGCGCAGCAGCGTGGTCTTGCCCGCGCCGTTCTGCCCCGTCAGCACAATGGCCGTCGCGCGCGGGAATACCAGTTCGCCGATGTCGAACAGGCGGCGCGCGCCGATGCTGCGCGAAAGGCGTGCACGGTCAGCAATGGTGCAGAGGACGCGTTCATCGGCGGAATCCTCCGGCGCCCTGCAGCCAGGCCAGCGCAATGTTCACGAGCAGCGCCAGCGCCACCAGCACGATCCCGAGCGCAATGCCCTGCGCGAATTCGCCCTTGCTGGTTTCCAGCGCGATCGCCGTGGTGATCGTGCGCGTGGAGCCCTCGATATTGCCGCCGATCATCAGCGCCGAGCCGACCTCGGCAATGACGCGGCCGAAGCCGGCAACGATGGCTGCCATCAGCCCGAAGCGCAGTTCCCGGATGACAGTCAGGAAGGTGCGCCACTGCCCGGCGCAAGCACGCGCGCGGTTTCCCGCAGGCGCGGGTCGGCGCCCTGCAGCGTGGACAGCGAAACGCGAGGATCACCGGAAAGCCGATCACGGCCTGGCCAAGCACCATGCCGGCCGGCGTGAACAGCAGCGCAAAGCTGCCGAGCGGACCTTGCCGCGTCAGCAGCAGGTAGAGGATGAGCCCGACCAGCACGGTCGGAAACGAGAGGAACGCCTGCGCCACCACCACGACCGCGCGGCGGCCCGGGAACTGGTGCGTGGCGATCAGCCACGCCGCGCCCACCGCGGGCACCATGGCAATGGCCAGGCCCAGCACCGCCACCATCAGCGAAGTCCAGACAATGAACCAGAGCGCCGCGTCGCCGCTGGCGAGCAGGCGGAACGCGGCCAGGGTGGCGTTGCCGATCTCCACCGCTCAGGCGGAGAAGGTGTGCTCTGCTGCCGGGAAACTTCCATCCTTCACGGCGGCCACGTAGGCGCGGATCGCGCCTTCGATCGTGGTCTGGCCGTCCATGAAGTTGCGCACGAACTTGGCCTTGCGCCCCGGGTAGACGTTGATCATGTCCTGTAGCACCAGGACCTGGCCGGAGCAGTCGGCGCCAGCGCCGATGCCGATGGTCGGTACCTTGAGTTGCTGCGTGATCTCGCCGGCCAGCGTCGCCGGAACGGCTTCCATCAGCACGATCTGCGCGCCCGCGGCTTGCAGCGCGAGTGCGTCGCGCTTGAGCTGGGCCGCGCCTTCATCGGTCTTGCCCTGCACCTTGAAGCCGCCAAATGCATGGACGGACTGCGGGGTCAGGCCGATATGGGCGCACACCGGGATGCTGCGCTCGACCAGGAATTTCACGGTCGGCGCGAGCCAGTCGCCGCCTTCGAGCTTGACCATGTGCGCGCCCGCACGCATCAGCGTGACCGCGCTGGCGAAGGCCATTTCCGGCGTGCCGTAGGTGCCGAAGGGCAGGTCGGTCACCAGCAGCGCGGTCTGGTTGGCGCGCGCCACGCATTCGGTGTGGTAGGCCATGTGCTTGAGCGTCACGGGCAGCGTGGTCTGCTGGCCCTGCATCACGTTGCCGAGAGAATCGCCGACCAGGATGACCTCCACGCCGCAGTAGTCCAGCAATGCGGCGAAGCTGGAGTCGTAGGCGGTCAGCATGGCGATCTTTTCACCGGCATCGCGCATGGCCTGCAGACTGGTGACGGTGACGGTCTTGCGGGAAGGATCGAGGAGGTAGCTCATGGCAGTGACGAGTCAGGAGAGGGCGCTCGGCGTTGGTCTGTCCGGCGCGGCTGTCGTTATGGTTGTGTGCCGTCGCGGGCAAGCCCGCAGGCGGTCAGGGCGCAGCCAGATTGAGAAAGGCCCTGCGGCCGCGCATGTTCTCGATGCGCGTCAGTAGTGTACGGAAATCCCCATCGTTGTCCACCGGATTGAAGTGCGCGGTGTCCACGATCAGTACCGGGGCCTCGTCGTAGCGATGGAACAGATCGCCGTAGGCCTCGGTCAGCCGCTGCAGGTGTTGCTCGTCGATGCCGGCAGCTTCGCCGGGCTCGCCGCGGCGCGCAATGCGCTCGCGCAGCAGGGACGGGGTGGCCTGAAGCATGATCACGAGGTCTGTGCGCTGCGGTGGCAACTGCAACCGCGCGGCAATCGCGTCATAGAGGGCCAGCTCGTCCTCGGGCAGGTTCAGCGACGCGTACAGGCGGTCTCGGGCGATCAGGAAATTGCTCACCATGCGCTGGCCGGCGAGCAGCGCGTTCTGCCATTGCTGGAGCTGGTCGGCGCGCTTGTTCAGGCAGGCGAGCTGCATCGGCAGCGCATAGCGGGCCCGATCGCGGTGAAAGCGTTCCAGAAAGGGGTTGGTGCGTACGCCGTCGGGAAGTTCTGCCGCGTGCAGGGTATGCGCGAGGCGCTGGGCCAGCGAGGTCTTGCCGGACCCGACGGGGCCTTCTACGACGATGCGGCGCAGGTGTTCGAGCATATCGTTGCGTTGCCGGCGCGGGGCGAATCGCTCCGCCCGCTTAGTCCCTGCCGCCGGCCTGCGCGCGCAGGCACTTGCAGGTGGAGACCTTGTCGATGCGCTGGTTGCTGACGCCCGACAGGAAGTCGATGGCGGGACCGACGCCGGGAATGACCAGTTCGGGAGCCAGCTCGAGCAGCGGCACCAGCGTGAAGGCGCGCTCCGTGACCCGCGGATGCGGCACCGTCAGGTGCTCGTGGTTGTGCTGTTCATCCCCGAACACGAGCAGGTCGAGATCCAGCGTGCGCGGCGCGTTGCGGAACGGGCGTTCGCGGCCGAACTGGTCTTCGATGTGGTGGCAGATGCGCAGGAGCTGCGCGGCGGTGAACGAGGTCTGCACCTTGACCACCGCGTTGTAGTAATCGTCGCCATCGGCATCGACGGGCGCGGTCCGATACAGCGAGGACCGTGCCAGCACCGTGATGCCGACCTGCTGGGCCAGGCACACGATTGCGTCTTTCAGCGCCTGGCGGGCATCGCCCAGGTTGGCGCCGATGCCGATGAAGGCGAGTGTCATTGATGTTCCTCCGGCTGGTCGCGGCCGGCATGTGCTTCCTGCCCCGCGTCCGTGTCGCTCCGCGAAGAAACTTTATCCGATTTCCGCGGACTGCGTCGGCGGCGCTTCTTGCGTGCCGGACCTTCGCCTTCGGATGCCGGGCCGGACGCCGGGCCGGATGACGGGCCGCGCGGCGAGCGCGCGGCGTCGATCAGTCCCTCGCGCTCGCCGGGGTCGGCGTCCTGGAAATCCTGCCACCAGCGGGACAGTTCCTCCGGCATCTCGCCGGACTGGCAGCGCAGGTGCAGGAAGTCGAAGCCGGCGCGGAAACGCGGCGATTCCAGCAGGCGGAACGGCATGCGGCCCACGCGCTTCTCGAAGCGCGGCTGCATGCCCCAGATGTCGCGCATGTCGGTGACAAAGCGGCGCTGGATCGCGAGCTGGCCGGTCTGCTTTTCCAGCACGGCGTCCATCGCGGCATTGAGCGCGGCGATCGGGTGCTCGCCGCGCCCGCGTTCGGCGTTCCAGTGCTGCAGCACGTGGTGCCACAGCAGCGCGGCGAACAGGAAGCCCGGCGATACCGGCTTGCCGGCCTGCACGCGGCGGTCGGTGTTGTCCAGCGCGAGCTGCACGAAGCGCTGGCCCATGGGCTGCTCCAGCGCCACGTCCAGCAGCGGCAGCAGGCCCTGGTGCAGGCCGGCCTTGCGCAGTTCCTGCAGCGATGCCCACGCGTGACCGGACATCAGCAGCTTGAGCATCTCGTCGAACAGGCGCGCGCTCGGCACGTTGTGGATCAGCGTAGCCAGGCCCGCGATCGGCTCGCGCGTGGCCTCGTCGATGCCGAAGCCGGTCTTGGCCGCAAAACGCACCACACGCAGCATGCGGATCGGGTCCTCGCGGTAGCGCAGGGTCGGGTCGCCGATCATGCGCAGCGTGCGCGCGCGGATGTCTTCCATGCCGTGATGGTAGTCATGCACGGTCTGCGCGGCCGGGTCGTAGTACATCGCGTTGATGGTGAAGTCGCGGCGCTCCGCGTCTTCGGCCTGCGAGCCCCATACGTTGTCGCGTAGCACCCGGCCCGAGGCGTCGATCGCGTGGGTCTTGCTGTCGAGCTCGGCGCGCTTCAGGCGGCGGCCTTCGGGCAGGGTTTCGCTGGCGATGGCGTCGACCAGCGCGCGGAAGGTCGAGACCTCGATGATCTCCTGCTCGCGCCCGCCGTAGAACGTCACGTGGACGATCTGGAAGCGTCGCCCGATGATGCGCGAGCGCCGGAACAGCGCCTGCACCTGATCGGGCGTGGCGTTGGTCGCGACGTCGAAATCCTTGGGCTTGATGCCGAGCAGCAGGTCGCGCACCGCGCCGCCGACGATGAACGCCTGGTAGCCCGCCTGTTGCAGCGTGGAAGTGACTTTGACCGCATTGCGGGACAGCAGCGTCGGGTCGATGCGGTGTTCTTCCACGGTGACGATGCGCGGCGTGTGGGCGCGGCCGATGCGGCGCTGCTTGGGGCCGGGCTTGCCCAGCAGCCGGTTGATGAGTTTCTTGATCACGTCAGAACAGATCCATGATGCGCCAGCCCGCTGCGGCGGCATGCTGGCGCAGGCGATCGTCCGGGTTGGTGGCGATTGGCTCGCTGGCCTTTTCGAGCAGCGGCAGGTCGTTGGCCGAGTCGCTGTAGAAGTAGGTCGTGCCGAAGTCATCCCAGTGCGCGCTCTGGCTCTTCAGCCACGCGTCGACACGGGTAATCTTGCCTTCGCGGAAGCTCGGCACGCCGTTGACCTCGCCGGTGAACTGGCTGTCGGGCCTGCCGTCGACGGTCGCGGGCTCGGTCGCGATCAGGTGCTTGATGCCGAATGCCGTCACGATCGGCGCCGTGACGAAGCTGTTGGTTGCGGTCACCACGGCGCACAGTCGCCGGCTTCAATGTGCTTGTAGACCAGCGCGCGCGCCTGCGGCGTGATGACGGGGTCGATCACTTCGCGCATGAAATGCTGGCGCAGGGTCTCCAGCCGGTCGCGCGGGTTGGCCGCCAGCGGCGCCAGCGCGAAACGCAGGAATTCCTGGATATCCAGGGTGCCTGCCTTGTAGTGGCCGTAGAACTCGTCGTTCTTGCGGCGATAGGAGTCCTCGTCGACAACGCCCTGGCGCACCAGGAAACGGCCCCATTCATGGTCGCTGTCGGTCGGGATCAGGGTATGGTCGAGATCAAAGAGTGCCAGATTCATGGGGCGCGATTTTACCTTAAGCGGGGTAGGCCGGTCGGTGCGGAGCCGCGCCGGGCAAGGAGTAGGCTGGTGGCGGTTATTCCCGGAACTCCGCGAACATTTCGCGCAGCAGGGGCAAGGTCACCGGGCGCTTGCGCTCCAGCGAGTAGGTGTCGAGCGCATCGAGCAGCGCCATCAGGCTCGGCATGTCGCGGTAATGGCGCGTGACCAGCCAGTGCGTGATTTCCGGCGAGAGCTGCAGCCCGCGTTCGCGTGCCGCTTGCAGCACCGCGGACATCTTGTCCTCATCCGACAGCGGCTGGACCTGGTAGACCAGGCCCCAGCCGAGGCGGGTGCGCAGGTCTTCACGCACCGGCATGGCGCGCGGCGCCAGGCCACCGGCCACGACCAGTGCGGTGCGCACATGTGCGCGGACTTCGTTGTACAGCGAAAACACCGCAATCTGCCGCGCCTCGTCGAGCAATTCGACGTCATCGACCGTATAGAGCTGGCATGACGGGTCGAACAGGAAGTCCGACAGGGGGTGATGCGGGCTCAGATAGCGGCAGTTGATACCGGTCAGGGGCGTGGCCTCGCACACGGCATGCAGCAGGTGCGTGCGGCCGCAGCCGACTTCGCCCCACAGGTAGACCAGCCGGTCAATGGCGCGCTCCTGCGCGACCGCAATCGGCAGGTCGTGCAGGCGTTGCACCGCCTCGCGGTTCGAGGCCACGACGAAATTGTCGAAGGTCGATGGCGGGGGACTGCCAAGCTCGAGTGAAAGTTGCTTGGGACGCGGGGACATGACGTATGGCTAACTTGCGGAGGGCAGCTCGCGCGGTGCGCCTGGAATCGGCTCAAGCCGGCTATTGTCCGTCATTTTTCCGGTTATTTCCGTGATTTCCATTACTTCCGATAGAGGTCGCTGGCCAGGTACACGCGGCGCAGCTGCCTGGCGCCGACCAGCAGCAGAGCGCAGGTCGGCAGCGCGAGCAGTACGCCGAAGAAGCCGAACAGCTGGCCAAATGCGAGCAGCGCGAAGATCACCACCAGCGGATGCAGCCCGATGCGCTCGCCGACCAGCCTCGGGGTCAGGTAGAAGCTCTCGATGAATTGGCCAAAGCCATATACGACCGCCACCGCCGCCAGCCCGTACCAGTCGCCGAACTGCAGCAGCGCGGCCAGGATGGCCAGCACCAGGCCGACGCCGAAGCCGATATACGGGATGAATACCGCCAGCCCCGTGAACACGCCCACGGGCACGCCGACGTCGAAGCCGGCAACGGTCAACCCGATCGAATAGATCGAGGCAAGAATCACCATCACCAGGATCTGGCCGCGCAGGTACTGCGACAGCAGCACGTCGGTTTCGCCGGTGAGTTCGCGCACGTGGGATACCCAGCGGCGCGGCACCAGGCTTTCGATCCGCCGCATCACCATGTGCCAGTCCATCATCAGGTAGAACATGACGATGGGGACGATGAACAGCAGGCCAGCCACCTCGATCAGGGCCGACCCGGAGACCTTGGCGTAGTTCAGCAGCACCACCAGCAGATCTTCGGGACTGGCCGAGAACCGGTCGGACAGCATGCTGCGCAGGCCAGGGAAATCGAAGCGCACGCGCACGCCGAAGTCGGCGAGGCGCGGCGCCACCACGGCGTTGAGCTTTTTCAGCAGCGTCGGCAACTGCTCGCGGACCTGAGGGATTTCCCGCTGCAGCACGGCAATCAGCAGGAGCGCGAGCACCACGCCGACCACGGCCAGCAGCAGGATCATCACCGCTACGGCGACGGCGCGCGGTACGCGCCGGCGCGCCATCCAGTCGACGCCGGGCGTCAGGATATAGGCGAAGATGAACGCCAGCAGGAAGGGTGTGAGGATCGGCGCCAGCGCGATGATGGCGGCGAACAGGCCCGCAGCGACCGCGATCCAGAGCAGGACGCGCTTGGTCTCATCGTTCAGCAGGGGAGCGTTCATCAAGTGGGGGCATGGGGCGGAACCAGCGAAACTGGAAGCCGGGCGCCTGTATCCGTTAAATCGCGATTCTACTGGACTCGCGCCCGCCCCCTGCCATTGCCGGGGCTGCCGGAGCGGCGAAGTCTCCACTTTATCTCCTCTGACACAAGCAGGTTCCCATGAGCGCTTCCTCGACCGCTGGCCAGGCAGGCCTTTCCTACCGCGATGCCGGTGTTGACATCGATGCCGGCGATGCCCTGGTCGACCGCATCAAGCCGTTTGCCAAGCGCACCATGCGTGAGGGTGTGATGGCCGGTATCGGCGGTTTCGGCGCGCTGTTCGAGCTGTCGAAGAAGTACCAGGAGCCCGTGCTGGTGTCGGGCACCGACGGCGTGGGCACCAAGCTCAAGCTGGCCTTCCAGCTGAACCGCCACGACACCGTGGGCCAGGACCTGGTCGCAATGAGCGTGAACGACATCCTCGTGCAGGGTGCCGAGCCGCTGTTCTTCCTCGACTACTTCGCCTGCGGCAAGCTGGACGTCGATACCGCTGCACCGTGATCCAGGGCATCGCCCGCGGCTGCGAGCTGGCCGGCTGCGCGCTGATCGGTGGCGAAACCGCCGAAATGCCGACCATGTATCCGGACGGCGAATACGACCTGGCCGGCTTTGCGGTCGCGCGGTCGAGAAGAAGAAGATCATCGACGGCACCACCATCGTCCCGGGCGACGTGGTGCTGGGCCTGGCCTCGTCAGGCGCGCACTCGAACGGCTATTCGCTGGTGCGCAAGATCATCGAAGTCGCCAAGCCGGACCTGAACGCGGACTTCCACGGCCAGCGCCTGCAGGACGCCGTCATGGCGCCGACGCGCATCTACGTGAAGCCGCTGCTGTCGCTGATCGAAACGCTGCCGGTCAAGGGCATGGCCCACATCACCGGCGGCGGCCTGACCGAGAACGTGCCGCGCGTGCTGCCGCAGAACACCACGGCGGTGCTCCAGCGCGACGCCTGGACGCTGCCGCCGCTGTTCCAGTGGCTGCAGGCGCAGGGCCGCGTGGCCGATGATGAAATGCACCGCGTATTCAACTGCGGTATTGGCATGGTGGTGATCGTCGCCAAGGAAGATGCCGAACGTGCGATCCGCCATCTGCAGGCTGCTGGTGAGGCTGTGTGGGAGATTGGTGAGATCCGCGAGCGCGCCGAGGGTCAGGCGCAGACTGTGGTGGTCTGACACGTTGGTGTGCCGGCCGACTGGCCGGCGGTACATGGAACAAGGGCGCATGCATTGCATGCGCCCTTGTTCATTCCGGGTCACGCGAGTCAGCGGCTACCCGCGGCAGTAGCATCGACCGCGCCATCGTGGTCGTCATAAGCCTCTGCGCGGAACCGCAGCGCCGTGTGCTGTCGTCGCGACTGGCGCAGCGGATAGAACATCTGCGCGGCCCAGTGTTCGGCGCCGAAGCGTCGATCATCCTCGAGTCCGACGCGCGCCGGATACTTGCGGGTGATGTGGGCCGTGCCGAACAGCACATCCCAGAAGAACAGCAGATTCCCGAAGTTGCCCTTGTAATGCCCGATGCCATCGGCATTGGTCAGCGCATGGTGCGCCCAGTGCGTAGCCGGCGTGGAAATGGTCCGCTCCACCACCCACATCAACGGGCGCAGCGCGCGGATCCGGTACAGCGGCTCATCCCAGCGCCATGCGCAGTGCGCTCCCAGGATCACCAGCATCTTGACCACGATATACACGCCGTAGACCTTGCCGAAGCCCAGGTACAGCAGCACCCCCGCGCTCCACAGCCCCGGCATCATCAGGTAGTAGAAGAAGTTGTTCCGGTACGTGATGCGAATGCTCATGTATGACGCCGAATGGTGCGCGCGATGCAGTGGCCACAGCCACGGCGTGTGCGAGGCGCGATGCCACCAGTATTGCGTCATGTCGTCGGCAACCAGCAGGATGGCGACCATGCTCCACCACGACAGGTGGGACCACGCGCCGCGCATGTCGGGCATGAGCCAGTTGCACAGCCAGTTCGCGCCCAGCAGTGCAAGCGGCTGCGTCACGGCGATCAGGCTGACGAACATCAGCACTTCGAGCTTGGTGTCGTTGGCGTCGGCCCGCACGGTTTGCCGGTAGCGCCGCGTGCCGAATTCCATGACGGCGAAGCCAAGGATGATGCTGCCGATCAGCAGGTTCTGTAGCTGCAGGTTCATTGCTCGGTGTCTCCGGTAATGCTTGTTGTGCGGACACTCTAGGTTGGCGTGACCGATGCGTCCAATGCATAATCCACATCATTCCAATGTGTCATACGCAATGAGATCTGCCATGGACCTTCGCCGGCTCAGCCATGTCGTGGCGCTCGCCGATACCCAGCATTTCGCCCGCGCCGCGGCGCAGGTGCATCTGAGCCAGCCCGCCTTCAGCCGCAGCATCCAGGCTGCGGAAAACGATCTGGGCGTGCGCCTGTTCGAACGTGACGCCGGAGGCATCCGGCCGACACCGGCTGGCGAGTTCGTGCTCGAACGTGCCCGGCGGTTGCTGTTCGACGCGCGCTGCATGCAGCGCGATGTCGATCTCTACCTGGATAACCAGCTTGGCGACACGGCGTTCGGCGTCGGGCCGTTCCCGGCGGCGACGCTGATGCCGCGCGTGCTGTCGGAGCTGCGGCGCCTGCATCCGCAAGTCGCGTTGCGCGTCGAAGAGAGCAACTGGGTGCTGCTGCTCGAGCGCCTGCGCGCCGAGGACATCGAGTTCTTCGTCGCCGACGTGCGCGACTTGCCCGAGGACGCCGCGCTCGATGTCCGGCCGCTGCCGGCGCAGTCCGCGCGCTTTTGTCCGTGCGGGGCACCCGCTGGCTGGGACGTCATGCACGGTCGGGGCGGCGTGGGAATATGGCATCGCGACCGTCAAGGCGCCGCGCGCCGTGACGGCGGCGTTCGCCAGGGCGCTGGGATTGCCCGCCGGTCAGGAAGCCGCGCTGGCGCTCGAATGCGATGACTTCGCCGTGATCCGGGCGGTCACCTTGTCCACCGACATGGTGCTCGGCGCGACCGATGCCGCGGTGGAGGTGCAGGTGGCTTCCGGCGAACTGGTGCGGCTCGACGTCGAGGGTCTTCCCGCGCTGCATGCCGGCATGGGTATCGTGAGCCTGCGCAATCGCACGCCTTCGCCGATGGCGGTGAAGGCGATCCGCTGCATCGAGCGGGTGGCGGGCGAGATCAACGGCGAGCGCACGGCGCCGCCGCGATAGGCGGGCTCAGCGCGGCGGTGCCTTACATACCGGCCAGGCGCGCGACCTCGTCGACATAGCCGGGCGCCAGGCAATCGACGGATTGCCGCTCGGGCGTGCTGCGCAGCCACGTGATCTGCCGCTTGCAGAGCTGGCGCGTGGCCGCGATGCCGCGTTCGCGCATGGCCGCGTAGTCCGTATCGCCATCGAGGTATTCCCATACCTGCCGGTAGCCCACGCAGCGGATCGACGGCAGGCCCGGATGGAGATCGCCGCGCCTGCGCAGATGTTCGACTTCCTCGATAAAGCCGCCGGCCAGCATGGCGTCGTAGCGCGCGGCGATGCGCGCATGCAGCACGGTGCGGTCGGACGGCTCCAGCGCGATCACACGGTAGCGCTGGTCGGCCGCGCCGGTGAAGGTGCGGCCGTCCGCCTGCCGCGCCAGCAGTGCGGACATCGGCTGTCCCGACAGGCGGTGGATCTCCAGGGCGCGCTGAATGCGCTGCGCGTCGTTCGGCGCCAGCCGTGCTGCCGTGGCCGGGTCGACTTCCGCCAGCATCGCATGCAGCGCGGGCCAGCCGCGCTCTGCCGCCAGTTCGTCGAGCTCGGCGCGCACTGCGGCATCCGCCTGCGGCAGGTCGTTCAGGCCCTGGGTCAGCGCCTTGTAATACAGCATGGTGCCGCCCACGATCAGCGGCTGGCGTCCGCGCGCGCGGATCTCGCCGATCAGCGTTCGGCATCGGTGACGAACTGCGCGGCGGAGTAACTGTCGGCGGGATCGATGATGTCGATCAGGTGGTGCGGCACCGCGGCCAGTTCCTCGGGCGTGGGCTTGGCGGTGCCGATATCCATCTGGCGATAGACCAGCGCCGAGTCGAGGCTGATGATCTCGACCGGCGCCTGCTGCGCCAGCTTCAGCGCGGCCGCGGTCTTGCCCGAGGCGGTCGGGCCAAGCAGGCAGACAACGGGAGGATGTTCGGAAGAGGGCAAGGCGGACATCAGGACTTCAGCGAGGCGTGGGGCTGGGAGGGCAGGCTTACTGGCCGCGCAGGAACAGGCGGTCCAGTTCGGCCACGCTCAGTTGCACCCAGGTCGGGCGGCCGTGGTTGCACTGGTCGGCGCGTTCGGTCTGTTCCATCTGGCGCAGCAGCGCGTTCATCTCTTCGAGCGTGAGCTTGCGGTTGGCGCGCACCGCGCTGTGGCAGGCCAGCGTGGCCAGCAGTTCGTTGCGGCGCTCGGCCAGCACACGCGAGCCGCCAAAGGCGTGCAGGTCGCGCAGCACGTCGCGCGCGAGCGCTTCGGTGTCGGCCTGCTGCAACAGGGCCGGCACGGCGCGCACGGCCAGCGTGGTAGGGGAAACCGGCGCGATGTCAAAGCCGAGCAACGCCAGCGTTTCGCGATGCTCCTCGGCCGTGCCGATCTCCACCGCGCTCGCGGGCAGCGTCACGGGCAGCAGCAGCGGTTGCACCGCGAGATCGCGTGCGTCGAGCGCGTTCTTGATCTGTTCGTACAGGATGCGTTCGTGCGCCGCATGCATGTCGACAAGCACGAGGCCACGCGGATTTTGCGCAAGCACATAGATGCCGTGCAACTGCGCGATGGCGTACCCGAGCGGATGGTCGTCGGCACCTTCCGCCGCGTGGAGCGCGACCGGCAGCACGCTGTTGGCCGCGGCAACGCCGTCCAGCAGGCCGGGCGGCTCGTCGGCTCGTGCGGCCTGCGCATCGACCAGCCACGCGGGCGGCTGGGACGATGGCACATAGGGACGCGGCGTGGTGGCATCGCGAACCATGCCGAGGTAGGCCTGGCGCGGCTGCGCGATGCCAAGCTCGGTCTGGCGCGCTGCCGAATAGTTGATCCACTGGCTGCCGCTGCCTGTCGCAGTCCCAGCGGCGCCGCCATAGGCCGCGCGGGGCTCGCGCAGTTCGCCCGTGCCGCCTGCTGCCGGCAGCGGTTCGCCGTTCGTGCCGGTATGCAGGCTGTCGCCGTTCTCGCCCGCCTGGCGCGCCAGGCAGCGCTGCACCGCGTGATAGACGAACTGGTGCACCGCGCGCGATTCGCGGAAGCGCACTTCGATCTTGGACGGGTGGACGTTGACGTCGACCATCTCCGGCGGCAAGTCCAGGCACAGCACATACGACGGGAAGCGGTCGCCGTGCAGTACGTCCTGGTAGGCGCTTCGCACCGCATGGTTCAGCAGCTTGTCGCGCACGAAGCGGCCATTTACGAAGAAATACTGTTGGTCCGGCCGCCCGCGCGAGGCGGTCGGCAGCCCGGCAAAGCCATACAGGTGCAGGTCGCCGGCTTCCTCGTCGAGTGGCAGCCGCGCGCGCGCAAAGTCGCTGCCGAGCACCTGCGCTGTGCGGGCGGCTACATCGCCGGCGTTCCAGTGTTCCAGCGGCTTGCCGTTGTGGTGAACCGAAATAGCGACGTCGGGACGGGCCAGCGCCGCGCGGCGGACCATTTCCAGGCAGTGCCCCAGCTCGGTCTGTTCCGATTTAAGGAACTTTCGGCGCGCTGGCGTGTTGAAGTAGAGATGCTGGACATCCACCGTCGTGCCGACTCCGCCCGATGCGGGCTGCAATGCGCCGGTATCGGCACTGACCTGCGTGGCATGCGCATCGCCGGCGGTACGGCTGGTCAGCGTAAGCTGCGACACGGAAGCGATCGAGGCCAGCGCCTCGCCGCGAAAACCGAGGGTCAGCACGGCTTCGAGTTCGTCCAGTGAAGCGATCTTGCTGGTGGCATGGCGCATCAGCGCGACGGGCAGTTCGCCTGGCGGGATGCCGCAGCCGTTGTCCGTGATGACGATGCGCCGCACGCCGCCTTCCTCGAGCCGGATGCCGAGCTGGCTGGAGCCCGCATCGAGTGCGTTCTCGAGCAGCTCTTTCACCACCGACGCCGGGCGTTCCACGACTTCGCCGGCGGCAATCTGGCTGATGAGCTGGTCGGGCAGGGGGCGGATCGGCCGCGGCGGCTGTGCGGTGCGGGAGGCGGAGGCTGGCATGCGGCGATTATACGTGCCGCGCCGAACGTGGCATGACCGTGCCGGGCCCGTCAGGTGACCGATCCGTCGGGCAGCTCTTGTATGATGTCGCGCTTGGTGGATCAACCTACAACACAACGGGGAACGACTTGGATCTCGCTCTGCAGCTTATCGACATGCTCCTGCATGTCGACAAATACCTCGGCACAGTCATCCAGCAATATGGCGCGTGGGTCTATGCGATCCTGTTCGTCATCGTGTTTGCCGAAACCGGACTGGTCGTGCTGCCGTTCCTGCCGGGCGACTCGCTGCTGTTCATTGCCGGCGCGTTCTGCGCGACCGGCGCCATGAACGAATGGGTGCTGATCGGGCTGCTGCTGACGGCGGCGATCTCGGGCAATACCGTGAATTACTGGGTCGGGAGCTGGATCGGGCCCAAGGTGTTCGACCACCATTGGCGCTTCCTCGACCAGAAGGCGCTGCGCCGCACCCACGACTTCTATGAACGCCACGGCGGCAAGACGCTGGTGATGGCGCGTTTTGTGCCCATCGTGCGTACCTTTGCCCCGTTCGTGGCGGGCGTCTCGCAGATGACATTCGCGCGCTTCCAGTTCTTCAACGTGATCGGCGCGCTGGCCTGGGTGGCGGGGCTGGTGTTCGCGGGCTACTTCTTCGGCAACCTGCCGTTCATCAAGCAGTACCTGAACCTGATCGTCCTGGCCGGCATCGGCGCGGCCGTGGTGCCACTGGTGCTGGGCGGTCTGTGGAAACTCGTGCGCGGCAACAAGCGCAGTGCTTCGAGCGTGGAGCGCTGAGCGCGCTCTGCCGCAGTCTCAGCGCAGTTTCAGTTGAGGCTGCGGCTCATCATCCGCAGGGCCGGCATGCGGTCGCGGATCTGCGCAATGTCGGCGGCGTCGGGGCGCGCCTGCACATAGGCTTCCAGATCCTCCAGGGCGGGCCGGAAACATTCGAGGTTGGCATAGGCCAGCCCTCGGTCGCGCACTTCCTCGATCGACCCTGGCAGCAGGATGACCAGGCGGTTCTGCACCGCCAGCAGCCGCTGCCAGCGTGATTCCTGCAGATACACCGCCTTCAGGTTGCGCAGCATGCGCGCGATGATTTCGCGGTGGCTCGCGGCCTGCAGGAACAAGCCCAGCGGTACCTGGCCGGGGTCGGAAATCCCTTCCCGTTCCAGGTAGGGATCGAGCATTTCCTGCAGCTGTTCCTTCGACAATGTCTCGCCAGTCAGCGGGTCGAGCACGACTTCACCGGCGGGAATCGTCATGCGTACCAGGAAGTGGTTCGGGAACGACACGCCCTTGAGCGGCAGGCCGATCTGCTGGCCGAGTTCCATGTAAAGCACCGCGAGCGAGATGGGGATGCCGCGCCGCTGCTTCAGCACCACGTTTAGGTACGAGTTGTCCGGATCGTAGTAGTCGTTGGCGTTGGCGCCGAAGCCGAGGTCGCGGTAGAAGAAGTGGTTCAGCAGGCGCAGCCGCTGGATCGCGGGCGTACCCTCGGCGATCCGGCGTTTCAGGCGCAGCGCCAGCACATCCAGCGCAGCCAGTTCGGCTTGCAGGTCCAGGTCCGGGTAGGCGTCCTGCGCGATGGAAAGTGCGGTTTCAGTCAGGGGGATGCCGTTTTCGTCGGCCACAAGACTGGCGAAGTAATCCAGGACTTTCGTACTTGTCATTGCGGATTCCTGATGCGGCACAGCTGTACCGTGCCCTGGCGCCCTCCGTTGGCTAAGGCACGCTCCGGACGTGAATAGCCCTAGACCGTCCGGCGCTTGAAGGCGGCATATCGCAGTCCCATCAGCCACAGTGTACCGAAGTAGACCACCGCCGCAAGTACCAGGCAGGACGCCAGCAGTGCGATGCGCAGCAGCGGCGTGGCGCCCAGCGCGACCCAGTCGAAGTTGCGCACGAACCAGAGCAGCATGCCCGCCAGCAGCAGCACCGCGGTGAAAAGCTGGGCCAGGAACAGCCACCATCCCGGGGCAGGGCGATAGAAGCCGCGCCGCACCAGACCTGCAAATAGCAGCACCGCGTTGATGGTTGCGCCGACGCTGATCGACAGCGCCAGGCCGGCGTGGCCCAGCCACGGCACGAACACGTAGTTGCAGGCCTGCGTGATGACCAGCACCGCCAGCGCGATCTTCACCGGCGTGCGGATGTCCTGCCGCGCGTAGAAGCCCGGGGCCAGGATCTTGATGACGATCAGCCCGAGCAGGCCCGTGCCGTACGATACCAGCGCCTGGCGCGTCATTTCCACGGCGTGGGCGTCGAACTTGCCGTAATTGAACAGTACCGTGGTCAGCGGGGTGCCGAACACGAACAGCCCCACCGCGCAGGGCACCGCAAGCAGGAAGGTCAGGCGCAGTCCCCAGTCGAGCAGGCCCGAGTATTCGTCGCGGTTGCCTGGGCGCTCGCTTTCGACAGGCTTGGTAGCAGGATGGTCCCGAGCGCCACGCCGAGCAGCGCGGTCGGGAACTCCATCAGCCGGTCGGCATAGGTCAGGTACGACACGCTGCCCGCGGCAAGGCGCGAGGCAATGTTGGTATTGATGATCAGGCTGATTTGCGCGACCGACACGGCGAGCAGCGCCGGCCCCATCTGCCGCAGGATGCGGCGCACGCCGACGTTGGTCCAGGCCTCGCGCATGCTGAAGCTCAGGCGCGGCATCGCGCCCAGGCGCCGGAGCGCGGGCACCTGGATCAGCAACTGCAGGATGCCGCCGACCAGTACGCCCCAGGCCTGCGCGTAGATCGGCTGCGCCATGTGCGGCCCGACGAACAGCGCGGCGAAGATCAGGCACAGGTTCAGCAGCACCGGCGTGAACGCCGGCATCGCGAACTTGCGCCACGTGTTGAGGATGCCGGATGCCAGCGCCACCAGCGAGATCAGGCCGATATACGGGAACATCACGCGCGTCATGAAGACTGCGGCGGTGTAGGTCTCGCCCTGTCCGCGGAAGCCGGTCGCCACCACGGTCATCACCAGTGGCGCGCCGATCACGCCCAGGAGCGACACGCCCATCAGTGCCCAGGTCATCACGGTGGCGACGGCATCGATCAGAAGCTTGGTCTCGGCATCGCCACGCTTGGCGTGGTACTCGCCCAGGATCGGCACGAAAGCCTGCGAGAACGCGCCTTCGCCGAAGATGCGCCGCAGCAGGTTGGGAATCCGGAAGGCCACGTTGAAGGCGTCGGTCATGTCCGAAGCGCCGACGCCCGGGCGATGAGGATTTCGCGCACCAGCCCCGTGATGCGCGAAAGCATGGTCAGGCTGCTGATGGTGGCGAGCGCTTTGAGCAGGTTCAAGATGAGTCGGCGGGAAGCGGTGGATCGGGCAGGCGCTGGCTGGTGGACATGGCGGCGTGGCGACCGCGCATCCCGCGCACGGGCCGGAATGGCGATTCTGACGCCCGGCGCGCGGTAAAGTTGCCGCGGCGGCACGCCGCGCCCGGCGAAGTGGCGCCTATTATACGGATCACCCCGGCCGCTTCCCGCCCGGCACGGTATCCCAAGCTAGTCTTGCGTGTGGCGCCAGCGTGTGTGTATAATTGCCGGTTCACAAGGATAGTTGCGTTCCGGATTCGTGTGTCAGTGCATCCCGGGTCGCTTGATATGACTTAACTGTTGTGTCCCCCGCGGCACGCATCTGAATTCAGGATATCTACTTTAAATGGCAAATTCCGCACAAGCCCGCAAGCGCGCTCGCCAAGCCGTTGGCCAGAACGCCCACAACTCCAGCCTGCGCTCGCGCCTGCGTACCGCCGTGAAGGCCGTTCGCAAGGCGATCGACGCCGGCGACAAGGCAGCCGCTGCCGAGATCTTCAAGAACTCGCAAGCAACGATCGACAGCATCGCTGACAAGAAGATCGTGCACAAGAACAAGGCTGCACGTCACAAGTCGCGTCTGTCGGCTGCCATCAAGGCCATGGCTGCCTGATCGCTGCGGGGCCGCCAAGGCGGCCCGCTCGCGGGTACTGCAAAGTGCCCGCCCAACAAAAGCTCGTCATCCGACGAGCTTTTTGTTTTGGGGCTGCCGCTGCGTGCGGCAACGATCTGCTTATTCCAGCGAACAGGCTTCGACCAGCTGAAGGTTGTTGTCGCGCGCGAAGTTCAGCACGAAGTCCAGGGCCTTGGGTTCGATATCGCGCAGGCGCACATCGACCACCACGCATTTGACGTTGCCCGCGAAGATCGGGCGCACATAAGGGGAGTAGGTCAGGCGCGGATCGCCGCTATCGCCTTCGGGGCGGAATTGCGCCATGACGCCGCAGAGTCGTTCAGCCCAGTCGCTTGGGCGGAAGGTCTTTCCTTCCTTGGTAATGCCTTGGATGAAATATTCGCGAACGTTGGGGTTCATGAGACTGGGCGACTGCGGGTGTGGCGTGGTGACTCGACGGAAAACCCGCGAAACGGGGCGCCCGTTTGACGCGGCCGGCGAGTGTTTGGTTCGCTCTTTCCGGCCGGGGTGGCGGGGCGTCGGTGTCTGCGGGGGCACTTTGATGCCGGCGGCGGGCAGCGCGGCAGGGTATGCCGGGCCCCGCGTGAATCAGCAAGTATTATATCTTATATAAGAGTTGCGCATAACCCCGAAATCCTGTCGGAAACCTGTCAGCCGGTGCCGGGCCGAGTCCCGGCCCGCGTTGTGCCGGGCTCGCCAAAGCAGAAATAATCCCTTATGATCGTTGCACGTAAATTGCGTATGCGACGCGAAAGGCGGCTCCGCGACGCGCTCCTGTCATGCAAGTTCATGACGCGTGTCCCCTCCGGGCCGCCTTCTTTGTTTTATGAGCTCAACCCCGATCAAGCATTACCTCCAGTTCAGCGACTTGACTCCCGACGAGTACGAGTACCTGCTGGACCGCGCACGGATCCTCAAGGCCAAGTTCAAGAACTACGAAACATGGCATCCGCTGCACGACCGCACGCTGGCCATGATTTTCGAGAAGAACTCCACGCGTACGCGCCTGTCGTTCGAAGCCGGCATCCACCAGCTCGGCGGCCACGCGGTGTTCCTGAATACGCGCGACTCGCAGCTTGGCCGCGGCGAGCCGATCGAGGATGCCGCGCAGGTGATCTCGCGCATGGTCGACATCATCATGATCCGCACGTTCGGGCAGGACATCATCGAACGTTTCGCCGCGCATTCGCGCGTGCCGGTCATCAACGGCCTGACCAACGAATACCACCCGTGCCAGGTGCTGGCCGACGTGTTCACCTACATCGAGCAGCGCGGCAGCATCCGCGGCAAGACCGTGGCATGGATCGGTGACGCCAACAACATGGCCTACACCTGGATCCAGGCGGCCGAGCGGCTGGGCTTCACTTTCCATTTCTCTGCGCCTCCGGGCTACCAGCTCGATCCGGCGATGGTGCCGGCATCGGCGGCGAGCCAGCTCAAGGTGTTCGACGATCCGCTCGCGGCCTGCCAGGGTGCCAGCCTGGTGACCACCGACGTGTGGACCAGCATGGGCTTCGAGGCCGAGAACGAAACACGCAAGCGCGCGTTCCAGGACTGGATGGTGACCACCGCCATGATGGACCGCGCCGAACCCGACGCGCTGTTCATGCACTGCCTGCCCGCCCACCGCGGCGAGGAAGTCGAGGCCGCGGTCATCGACGGCCCGAAGAGCGTGGTCTGGGACGAGGCGGAAAACCGCCTGCACGTGCAGAAGGCGCTGATGGAATTCCTGCTCTGCGGCCGCTACTGAAGCGCGCGCCGACAGGCACAAGGGGAGGGGCCGCGATGGCCCCTCTTTTTACGTGACCGCATCCACATGACTGCAATCAAGGAGAGCGAAGTGAGCCAGTTCGACAACGTATCGGTCGTCAAGAAGGCCAACCTGTATTTCGACGGCAAGTGCGTGAGCCACACGGTGCTGTTCGCCGATGGCACGCGCAAGACGCTGGGCGTGATTTTCCCCTCGACGCTGACGTTCAACACCGGCGCGCCGGAAATCATGGAAGTCAACGCGGGTGTGTGCCGCGTGCGCCTGGCCGGCTCGGAAGCCTGGCAGACCTATGGCGCCGGACAACAGTTCAGCGTGCCGGGCAACAGCAGCTTCGATATCGAGGTGCAGGAAACCCTCGACTACGTCTGCCACTTTGCCTGATTGTGGCCGCGGAGCCGGTCAGAGCACGACCGGTTCCGGCTCGATGCGCACGCCGAAGCGGGCCTGAACGGTATCGGCGATGCGTCCGGCCAGCGCCAGCAGCGCTGCGCCGGTGCCGCCACCGTGGTGCACCAGCACCAGCGCCTGCTTGCCATAGACGCCGACCGGGCCGTCGTTGAGTCCCTTGAACCCACAGCGGTCGATCAGCCAGCCGGCAGCGAGCTTGAAGGTGCCATCGGGCTGGGCGTAGCTGACCAGGTCGGGATGGCTGGCCAGCAGCGCGTCGCGTTGCTCGGCGCTGACCAGCGGATTCTTGAAGAAGCTGCCTGCATTGCCGATTTGCGCGGGATCAGGCAACTTGCGCGAGCGGATGGCGATTACCGCATCGCGGATCGCCGTGGCGTCGGGTGCCGCGTTGGCCCCGAGTTCACGCGCCAGTTCCCCATAGGCAAGCACCGGCTGCCAGTCTCGCGGCAGGCGAAACGTCACGGCCGTGATGATGTAGCGCTCGCGGCCCGCCTGCTTGAACAGGCTGTCGCGATAGCCGAACGCGCACTGTTCGAGGTCGAGGTCCACGAAGCGCAGCGTCTGGCGGTCCAGCGCACGCGCGTTCGCAAACGCTCGCGCAGCTCAACCCCATAGGCGCCGATGTTCTGAATCGGTGCTGCACCCACGGTGCCGGGGATCAGCGCCAGATTTTCCAAGCCGGGCAGCCCGTCGGCGATGGTGCGGCAGACCAGTCCATGCCAGTTTTCGCCGGCGCCTGCCGTGACAAGCCATGCGTCCGCGCCGGTTTCCACGCGATAGCCCGGAATTTCCATCAGCAGCACCAGCGCATCCAGGTCGGCGGTCAGCACCACATTGCTGCCACCGCCCAGCACCACCAGCGGCAGCCCCTTGCCGCGCGGGTCTTCCAGCGCGGCCAGCAGGTCGGATTCGCTGCGGACATGGACGGCAAAGCGCGCTCGGACGTCGAAACCGAATGTATTGTGGCGACGCAGGGGATAAAATTCGTGGAAATCTGCCATGCAAGCTAGAGGTGATGCGGCCGCCGCAGTGCGGCCTGTGCCTCATGGAGGGCGAGGCAGGCTGAATTATACGGAAGTACCGGCGCGGCCCGCGTGGGCTGTGGGCGCCGGGCAGGCAAGTGACAAGGAGAATGCAATGCCGTCGTTTGACGTAGTGTGCGAAGCGAACATGGTCGAGATCAAGAATGCGGTCGAGCAGGCCAACAAGGAGATCACGACGCGTTTCGATTTCAAGGGTTCGGACGCACGGGTCGAGCAGAAGGAGGGCGAACTGACCGCCTTCGCCGACGATGACTTCAAGCTGGGCCAGGTCAAGGATGTGCTGATCAACAAGATGGCCAAGCGCAACGTCGATGTGCGCTTCCTCGACTACGGCAAGGTCGAGAAGATCAGCGGCGACAAGGTCAAGCAGGTCATCACGATCAAGAAGGGCGTGACCGGCGACCTGGCCAAGAAGATCGTGCGCATGATCAAGGACAGCAAGATCAAGGTGCAGGGCAGCATCCAGGGCGATGCCGTGCGCGTGTCCGGCACCAAGCGCGACGACCTGCAAAGCGTGATCGCGATGCTGCGTAAGGACGTGTCCGAGGCGCCGCTGGACTTCAACAACTTCCGGGACTGATTTCCCTGATTCCCCGGATTCCCGTATGGGCGCCGGTACAGGGCCGGCGCCGCGCCTTGCTGCCGGCCGCGCTCAGCGCGGCTGCGGTAGCCCGCCGATCTTCGCGCCGGCACGGATGCCCTTCTGCGCGAACCATCCCTTGTTCATCTCCAGCGCGTAGCGGATCGCTGCCTTGGGGCAGTGGTTGTCCTGTGTCTGCGGCGCCATGTCCTCGATATTGACGATGCTGCCGTCATCGGCAAGGAAGGCGATCGACAGCGGCAGGTCGGTGTTCTTCATCCAGAAGCAGTGTCCGGCCTTCTGCTCGAATACAAACAGCATGCCGGCGTTGGCAGGCATCGACTTGCGGTACATCAGCCCCTGCTCGCGGGCGGCCGGGGTGGATGCGACTTCTGCCTGGATGGCGTACATGCCGGCGGTGAGCGGCACGACCGGCAGGGTGTTCTGGGCGTGAGCCATGCCGCTGACGGCGGCGGCCAGCAACATGCAGCGGAAAAACAGGGTCTTCGTCAGGATTCGCATGGCAATGCGGCGGGAGGTTCGAGGGCAGGCGCAAGCATAACGCACCAGGCGCGGACTGACTGGCGCCCGCATGATGGCCCGCGGAATAAAAAAAGGCAGGTTGCCGGGCAACCTGCCTTTCGCATGTGCGGCGGATATCCGCCGCAGCAGCACGCTTATTGCGCGGCCGGAGCCGAAGCAGCTGCCTTCTTGGCGTGCTTCTTGTGCGAGGTTTTCTTCTTCTGGGCCTTCGGGGCTTCCTTGGCGGCCGGTGCAGGTTCGGCAGCAGCAGGAGCCGAAGCCTGGGCGAAAGCGCCAGTGGCGAACAGACCAACAACCAGGGCAGCGATCAGTTTTTTCATTGGGATTACCTCGGAGAATGACTGTAGTCGGAAAGGTTGGCGCGCAATTGACGCGTCACCGACAACAACGAAGACAGCAGCGGATGCGTTGACGTGACCGGTGTTAGTTTTTGTAACGCACTCGACCTTTATTGACGGCACCGGTCCCGCGGGTCTTGCCGCGCCCGGCTCGTTGCCGCGCGGCGCCTCCCGCGGCGGACGTGCGGGCGGCAGGCCGAGCAGGGCCGGCTCTATGATGCACGACTGCCCGGGCAGCAGGCCCAGCTCGCGCAGGTCCAGCCGCCCGATGCACGCGCGAACCAGCCGCAGCGTCGGGAAGCCGACGGCGGCGGTCATGCGGCGGACCTGCCGGTTCTTGCCTTCGCGGATCTGCAATTCCAGCCAGCTTGTCGGGATCGCCGCGCGGTAGCGTACCGGCGGATGCCGCGGCCAGAGCCACGACGGTTCTTCCACGGCGCGTACTTTCGCGGGCAAGGTATGGAAGTCGCCGAGGTCGACGCCTGCCTGAGCCGGGCCAGCGCGGCCTCGTCCGGGATGCCCTCGACCTGCGCGAAGTAGGTTTTGGCCAGCTTGTGGCGCGGATCGGCGATCCGGGCCTGCAGGCCGCCGTCATCGGTCAGCAGCAGCAGGCCCTCGCTGTCGGCGTCGAGGCGGCCGGCGGGATACACGCCAGGGGTCGCGATCCACTCGGCCAGGGTCTGGCGCGAAGGGTGTTCGGAAAACTGGCTCATGGTGCCAAAAGGCTTGTTCAGGGCAATCAGGGTCATGGGACAGCAGTATGCCGCAGCCCGGACAGCCGCCGGCCTTCCTTGATCGGCGCGGGCTGGCCGGTTGGCACCCAGCGAAAAATTGCTGCATAATAGGAAGCCAGTCTTGTGTCTTATATAAGACTGAAATGGTGCGGCGCAGTGCAGGCCAGCCTGGGCCTCCAGCTACAATGCCTTCGCTCCACCTCCCTCATTTTGCTGCCGGGTTGTGTACCGGGCGGCCGTCATAACCGTTCCGTACTGGAGACGTCATGTACCAACACATCAAGGTTCCGGCCGGCCAAAAGATCACGGTCAACCAGGATTTTTCGCTGAATGTCCCGGACAATCCGATCATTCCTTACATCGAAGGCGACGGCACGGGCCTCGATATCACGCCGGTGATGATCAAGGTGGTCGACGCCGCGGTGGAAAAGGCCTACAGCGGCAAGCGCAAGATTTCGTGGATGGAGATCTACGCCGGCGAGAAGTCCACCAAGGTCTACGGCCCGGACGTGTGGCTGCCGGACGAGACGCTGGACGTGCTCAAGGACTACGTCGTCTCGATCAAGGGTCCGCTGACCACGCCGGTCGGCGGCGGCATCCGTTCGCTGAACGTGGCGCTGCGCCAGCAGCTCGACCTGTATGTGTGCCTGCGCCCGGTGCGCTACTTCAAGGGCGTGCCTTCGCCGGTGCGTGAGCCGGAAAAGACCGATATGGTCATCTTCCGCGAGAATTCGGAGGACATCTACGCCGGCATCGAGTGGGAAGCCGAAAGCCCGCAGGCCAGGAAGCTGATCGCGTTCCTGCAGAATGAGATGGGCGTGAAAAAGATCCGCTTCCCGGAAACCTCGGGCATCGGCGTCAAGCCCGTGTCGAAGCAGGGCACCGAGCGCCTGGTGCGCAAGGCCATTCAGTACGCCATCGACAACGATAAGCCGTCGGTAACGCTGGTGCACAAGGGCAACATCATGAAGTTCACGGAAGGCGGCTTCCGTGACTGGGGCTATGAGCTGGCCCAGAAGGAATTCGGCGCCGAGCTGGTCGACGGCGGCCCGTGGTGCAAGTTCAGGAATCCGAAGACCGGCCGCGACATCGTCATCAAGGACGCCATCGCCGACGCTTCCTGCAGCAGATCCTGCTGCGTCCCGCCGAATACTCGGTGATCGCCACGCTGAACCTGAACGGCGACTACATCTCCGACGCACTGGCGGCGCAGGTCGGCGGCATCGGTATCGCCCCCGGCGCAAACATGTCCGACTCCGTGGCCATGTTCGAAGCCACCCATGGCACGGCCCCGAAATACGCAGGCAAGGACTATGTGAACCCGGGGTCGGAAATCCTGTCGGCGGAAATGATGCTGCGACATATGGGCTGGACCGAAGCAGCCGACCTGATCATCGCCTCGATGGAAAAGTCGATCCTGTCGAAGAAGGTCACTTATGACTTCGCCCGCCTGCTGGAAGGCGCGACGCAGGTGTCGTGCTCGGGATTTGGGCAGGTGATGATCGAAAACATGTGATCCGGCGCGTGCCCGTGCTCGTGCGCGGGCCGGCCAGCAAGTCCGGCAAGACCCCGGCAAGCCATGCGGTTCCGGGGTTTTCTTGCCTGCCGGATACCGGTTGGCTACAACGTCAGGGAGCCCGACATCGCAAGGAGCCAACTGATGGAAGATCCGTTTCGCCGCCAGCGCTGGCGCCGGCAGTTTTCTACAGGGAACCCTTGGGTGCGCTCGACTGGCTGGAGCAGGCGTTCGGCTTCACGCGCACCATGGTCATCACGGACGACCAGGGCAAACTCGCGCACGCCGAAATGCGCTTTGGCGACAGCTACCTGATGGTCGGAAGCGAGTGGGCTGACTACACCGCCAGCCCTGCCAGCGTGAATGGGAAGAACACGCAGGCCCTCCATGTCCATCTTCAGGACGGGCTCGACGCGCACTGCGAGCGCGCCCGCGCCGCCGGCGCAGTGATCGTGCGCGAGCCGGAAGACCAGTTCTATGGCGACCGCGTCTACGCCGCTCGTGATCCGGAGGGCCATGTCTGGACCTTCGGCCAGACCGTGCGGAAGGTCAGCCGGGAAGAGGCCGAGCGGGCCAGCGGGCTGAAGATCGAAGGCTGGACTTGACTTGCGCCGGAACGGCTGGCGCAGCATGCAGAAAGCCCGGCATGAAGCCGGGCTTCTGTCGGATGCGGTAGCGTGCAGCTGAGGGCCGTGCAACGGCATTTCCGCCGCCCTGAGGGCGGCGGCCAGGCTGGCGCGGATCCCGTTCCGGGGGAGCTCCCCCCGCATCCTTGGTGACCACCCCGGAGCTCTGTCGGCCCGGATGCGGTCGCGGCGCACTTCAGGCCGAGGCGTCCTGAATGTTGGTGGCCTGCTTGCCCTTGGGGCCCTGGATCACCTCGAACGAGACGCGCTGACCTTCCTTGAGCGTCTTGAAGCCCGCCATCTGGATTGCCGAAAAGTGCGCAAACAGTTCTTCTTCGCCTTCGTCCGGCTTGATGAAACCGAAGCCCTTGGCGTCATTGAACCATTTGACGATACCGCTTGCCATATACTCCCCCAACGAAATAGCAGATTTCAAAGCGGGGAAGCCTGCGGCCAGCCGGATGTCACGCGGCGCAGCGCCATGACGGCCGTTCCCCTTCGGGACGCGGTCGGCAATGACGCGGCTTGTGTATCGCGTGGCGACGCTTCCGGCAATTGTCTTGTCTGCCAGGCGTGCCGCCACTGGTCCGTGGGCCTCCCCGCTCACGGATCACCCGGGCCGGCCTTTTTGCTTGGCTCGCTGGCCTGAACCGGGTGTGCGATCGATTCTTCTGGCAAACCAATCGACTGTCAAGCTGGCGGATTCCCCACTCCCGGCAGGGTGTGGCGGGAATGGGACGGCGGCAGATGGTACCGTGTGGGGGTGCGCACAGTGGTGCGGGGGCGCAGGCGGTAGCCTGCCAGCGTACCCCGCTCACGTGCATTGCAGTGCCTTTGGCGCTTTTTAAACGTCGGCGAATGGGTGGTGCGGGTCTGAATCCTGAGACTGCTCCCCAAATTGCAGAGTTGTGAGTAAGGGTTAGAATAAAGCCATGGCTACACGGCTGGCGAATGTCCCACAACGCGAAGCAGGCACCATTCTGGAGCGGAAAGAGCAGCAGCTCAAACCGCCCGCTATGTACAAGGTGCTGCTGCTCAATGACGACTACACTCCGATGGAGTTTGTAGTCATGATCCTGCAACAATATTTCAGCAGGGACCGGGAAACGGCGACGCAGATCATGCTCACCGTACACCGGGAAGGAAAGGGCGTCTGCGGTATCTACACCAGAGATATTGCAGCGACCAAGGTCGAGCTGGTGTCAACGCACGCGCGGCAGGCGGGGCACCCCTTGCAGTGCGTGATGGAGGAAGCATGATTGCGCAAGAATTGGAAGTGAGCCTGCACATGGCGTTTGTTGAGGCCCGGCAGGCACGCCACGAGTTCATTACCGTGGAGCACCTGCTGCTGGCATTGCTCGACAATCCCACGGCAGCTGAAGTCTTGCGCGCGTGCGCGGCCAATATCGAGGACCTGCGCACAAGCCTGAAGAACTTCATCGCGGATAACACGCCGGTGGTGCCGGGGACCGACGAGGTCGACACCCAGCCCACACTCGGTTTCCAGCGCGTCATCCAGCGCGCGATCATGCACGTCCAGTCAACTTCCAACGGCAAGAAGGAAGTGACCGGTGCCAACGTGCTCGTCGCCATCTTTGGCGAGAAGGATTCGCACGCGGTCTACTACCTGCAGCAGCAGGGCGTGACCCGCCTGGACGTGGTGAATTTCATCAGCCACGGCATCCGCAAGGACCAGTCCGAGCCGGCCAAGCATGGCGACGGCACGGGCGAGGGCGAGGGCGGCGATGGCAAGGAAAGTCCGCTCGAGCAATACACGCAGAACCTGAACACGCTGGCCAAGGCCGGCAAGATCGACCCGCTGATCGGCCGCGAAAGCGAAGTCGAGCGCGTGGTACAGGTGCTGTGCCGCCGGCGCAAGAACAATCCGTTGCTCGTCGGCGAGGCCGGTGTCGGCAAAACCGCCATTGCGGAAGGCCTGGCCTGGCGCATCACCAAGAACGAGGTGCCGGACATCCTGGAAAAGGCGACCGTCTACTCGCTCGACATGGGCGCGCTGCTGGCCGGCACCAAGTACCGAGGTGATTTCGAGCAACGCCTGAAGGGCGTGCTGAAGTCGCTCAAGGACAACCCGAACGCGATCCTGTTCATCGACGAGATCCACACGCTGATCGGCGCAGGCGCCGCATCGGGCGGCACGCTCGACGCGAGCAACCTGCTCAAGCCGGCGCTGTCGTCGGGCCAGCTCAAGTGCATCGGCGCGACCACCTTCACCGAGTACCGAGGCATCTTCGAGAAGGATGCGGCACTGTCGCGGCGCTTCCAGAAGATCGACGTGGTCGAACCGTCGGTGGACCAGACCGTGCAGATCCTGCGCGGCCTGAAGTCGCGCTTCGAGGAGCACCACGGCGTCAAGTACGCGGCCTCGGCGCTGACCGCGGCGGCCGAATTGTCGGCGCGCTTCATCACCGACCGCCACCTGCCTGACAAGGCGATCGACGTGATCGACGAAGCCGGTGCGGCGCAGCGCATCCTGCCGAAGTCCAAGCAGAAGAAGACCATCGGCAAGGGCGAGATCGAGGACATTGTCTCGCGCATTGCGCGCATCCCGCCGCAGAGCGTGAACCAGGACGACCGCAGCAAGCTGCAGACGCTGGAGCGCGACCTGAAGTCGGTGGTGTTTGGCCAGGATCCGGCCATCGAGGCGCTGGCCTCCGCGATCAAGATGTCGCGCGCGGGCCTGGGCAAGACCGACAAGCCGATCGGCTCGTTCCTGTTTTCGGGCCCCACCGGCGTGGGCAAGACCGAAGTTGCCAAGCAACTTGCCTTCATCATGGGCATCGAACTGCTGCGCTTCGACATGTCCGAATACATGGAACGCCATGCGGTGAGCCGTCTGATCGGCGCGCCGCCGGGGTACGTCGGCTTCGACCAGGGCGGCCTGCTGACCGAGGCCGTCACCAAGAAGCCGCACTGCGTGCTGCTGCTTGATGAAATCGAAAAGGCGCATCCGGATATCTTCAATATCCTGCTGCAGGTGATGGACCATGGTTCGCTGACCGACAACAACGGCCGGCGCGCCGACTTCCGCAACGTGATCATCATCATGACCACCAATGCGGGGGCGGAGACCATGAATCGGGCCACCATCGGTTTCACCACGTCGCGCGAGCAGGGCGACGAGATGGCCGACATCAAGCGCATGTTCACGCCTGAGTTCCGTAACCGCCTGGACGCGATGATCAGCTTCCGCTCGCTCGACGAGGAAATCATCCTGCGCGTGGTCGACAAGTTCCTGATGCAGCTCGAGGAGCAGCTCCACGAGAAGAAGGTGGAAGCCAGCTTCACCGAGAAACTGCGCAAGTTCCTGGCGCACAAGGGCTTCGACCCGCTGATGGGCGCGCGCCCGATGCAGCGCCTGATCCAGGACTTGATCCGCAAGGCCCTGGCCGACGAGTTGCTGTTCGGCAAGCTGGTGTCCGGTGGCAAGGTTGTGGTCGATCTCGACGAGCAGGACCAGATCAAGCTGGACTTCTCCGAGGCCGATCCGGAGCCGCCTGAAGCGCCGGAAAGCGAGCAGCGCGCGGAGGCCTGAGCAGGCACGCGAGGACATTGTCTGCAATTGCGGCCATCCTCGGGCAAAATACAGGGGCGGCAGAAATGCCGCCCTTTGTTTTTTGTCCCGGCAGCCGACCCGCTGCCCCTTCCTGAAAGACCGATGTCCCGTCCCGAACGCACGCGGCTGCGCCGCATGCTGCTCAAAGTCCTGCCGCTGGCCGCCACGCCCCTGAGCGTGGTGCAGGCGATTGCCGCCCCCGCCGCCACTGCCGCAAGCGCGCCAGCCGAATTGCCCGCGAGCGGCCGTCCGATCTCCATGGTCCTGCCGTTCCCGCCGGGCGGCAGCGTCGACATCGTGGCACGCCAGCTCCAGCCAGGCCTCAAGACTTTGCTGGGACAGACGGTCGTGGTCGACAACAAGCCGGGCGCGGGCGGCTGATCGCCTCAAGCACCGTGGCGCGGGCCCGGCCCGATGGCAACACGCTGCTGATGGCGTTCGACACGCATGCGATCAACCCGTTCGCCTACAAGCAGCTTCCGTACGACACCTTCCGCGATTTCACGCCGATCTCACAACTCGTGCGTTTCCCGCTCGTGATCGCCGCCAACCCGGCGCTGCCGGCGTCGAATGTGCGCGAGCTGATCGCGCTCGCCAAGGCCAGGCCTGAAGGCGTGCGCTATGCCTCATCCGGCATTGGCAGCCTCAACCAGCTTGCCGCCGAGGCGCTGGCGACCGAGGCCGGCGTGCACATGCTGCATGTTCCCTACAAGGCGGCGGCCCCGCCGTGCAGGCTGTGCTGTCGAACGAGGTCGACATCTTCTTCAGCAGCTATGCGGCCGTGCAGGCGCATGTCGCGGCCAAGACCATCAAGGTGCTTGGCGTGACCGGCACCAGCCGATTGAAGCAGCTGCCGCAGGTGCCCACGGTGGCCGAGCAGGGCTTGCGCGGGTTCGAGGCGTACTCGTGGATCGGCGTGTTCGGCCCGGCAAACATGGCGCCAGTTACGGTGAGCCGCATCCACGATGCGCTGGTCGAATCGCTGCACCAGCCGCGCGTGATCGATGCGCTGGCCGCACAGGGTTTCGAGATTGTCGGCGGCAGCCAGCCGAACTCGGCAACCTGGTGCGCCACGAGCACGACAAGTGGCAGGC
This sequence comes from Cupriavidus sp. UYMMa02A, assembly GCA_001725945.1. GTDB lineage: Bacteria > Pseudomonadota > Gammaproteobacteria > Burkholderiales > Burkholderiaceae > Cupriavidus. The sequence goes on from LRMT01000027.1 coordinate 39,492, forward strand.
CGTGGCGCGCAAGGCCAACATCCAGTTCGAGTAATGGCAAAACAGGCCGAAATGTTCGACCACGCGTCGTGGTCTGCCCCGATCTCGATGCCGGCGCCGACGCCTGGCGCCGGCTCGGCTTTACGCTGACGCCGCGCGGCTACCATACGCTGGGTTCGCAGAACCACTGCATCATGCTCGCGCGCGACTACGTCGAACTGCTGCATGTCACGGCACCCAATCCGAGCCGGCAGTATTACTGGGATGCACAGGCCCGCGGTGGCGGCTGCGCGGCGATGTCATGCAAGAGTGCCGACGCCTTTGCCACGGCGGCGCGGCTGCGCGAGGGCGGGTGGCATACCTCCGACCCGATCGAGTTTTCCCGTCCCGTAGTGCTCGACGATGGCAGCGAGCAAGCTGCCACGTTCCGTGTCACGGCACTCGACGACGCACCGGGTGCGCGCTACTTCGTTTGCGAGCACCGCACGCCGGAACTGCTCTGGCGGCCGGAATGGAGGCGCCACGCCAATGGCGCGCAGGGCATTGCATCGATGTTCCTCGTGGTGGCGCCGGCGCTGGTGGATGCGGCCGGCCGCGCCTATGCGGAACTGACCGGCGGCGAGATGACCCAGCTCAGCGACCACATCTGCAGCCTGGCGCTGGACGATGCCACGCTGGTCATCAGCACGCCGCAGGCGCTGGCGGCGGCAACCGGCACCTCGCATATCCGGCGCGACGTGCCTGGCTATGCGGCGATCCGTCTGCGCACCGATGCGCTGGCAGAGGCGCGTCTGCTCTGGCGCGATGCCGGTATTCCGGCCCAGGACCTGGGGCCGCATGAAACCCTGATTCCGGCGGACGCCGCCGGTGGCGTGGCCCTGCTGTTCGCACAGCAGGGTTGATACCCTGAGGCCAGCCAGCGCTCAGGCGGTGGCCTTGGCGTGGTGCACGCCGGTCGAGCCGAAACCGCCGGCGCGCGCTCGCTGCTTTCCGAGAATTCTTCGACCGTCGTGAACACCGGGCGCAGCACGGGCACGAACATCATCTGCGCGATGCGCTCGCCCGGCTGGATCACGATCGGCTCGGTGCCGGGCGCGTTGCGGTTCCACACGCTGACCATGATCTGGCCCTGGTAGTCCGCATCGATCACGCCGATCGAATTGCCCAGCACCAGTCCTTTCTTGTGGCCCAGCCCCGAGCGCGGCACGATGGTCGCGGCCATATAGGGGTTGCCCATATGCACGGCGATGCCGGCCGGCACCAGTTGCGCGGCGGTACCCGGCGCGATCGACACGGGCGCGTCGACGCAGGCATGCAGGTCGATGGCGGCGGCCATGTCGCTCTGGTAGCCGGGCAGGCCCCACTCGTTCAGGCGGGCATCCAGTACCTTGATTTCAACGGAGGGGTTCAGTTCTTGGCTCATATCGGGATCGGTTCAGCGAATTCACGGCAAGGGCGCTATGCGTTGCCGGGCTTCAGTTATCGGAATTCAGTTCAAACGCTTCAGCCAGCAACTCGTAAGTGCGCAGCCGGGCGGCATAGGTCGCGGTGACGCTCAGCACGACCAGTTCGTCCGCGGCGAACTGCTCGCGCAGGGCGAGCATGCGCTCGGTCACGCGCTCGGGCGTGCCGCAGATCGTACGCGGGCGTCGCGTTCGATGATCAACTGGTCGCGCTCGGTCGGGATGTGGTTTCCGGCCTGCTCGAGCGAGGGAATCGGTGCGTTCACGCCATAGGCCATCTGCAGGCGGCGCAGGTCCACGGCGCGTTCCAGCTCGGCCGCTTCGGCGTCGGTATCGGCGCAGATCACGAAGATGGCGGCGGCGCTGTAGGGCTGTGATTCATAGCCGGACCGGAAATCTTCGCGATACTGCCGGGCGACGAGGTGGCCGCTGTGGGCATTGATGAAATGCGCAAACGCAAAGCGCAGCCCGAGGCGCGCGGCAAGCGCACCGCCGTAGTCGCTGGAGCCCAGCACCCACAGTTCGGGCTGCGTATCCACGACGGGCTGCAGCAGCACGCCCTCGGCCAGATGGCCGGCCGGCACATCGCCGCGCAGCAGGCAGGACAGGTCCCGCACCTGTTCCTCGAACTGCGCGCCACGGTCGTAGTGGCCCATCGCCACGGCCTGTGCCGTGCGCATGTCGCCGCCGGGCGCGCGGCCCACGCCAAGATCGATGCGGTTCGGGAACAGGCCTTCGAGCATGCGGAACTGTTCGGCGACCTTGAACGGGCTGTAGTAGGGCAGCATGACACCGCCCGAGCCGAGCCGGATGCGCTGCGTGACACTGCCGATGCGCGCGAGCATCACTTCGGGCGCCGGATTGCAGACGCCGCGCAGGCCATGGTGCTCGGCGCACCAGTAGCGCGTGTAGCCGAGCGCATCGGCCATCTGGGCGAGTTCTACGGTGGCAGCCAGCGCGTCGCGCGCGGTATGGCCGGCGATGACCGGGCTCTGGTCGAGCACGGACAGGCGCAGCGGGGTCGGGTGGTGGTCATGGCGCGTCAGGGTTGGGCGCGGCCCGGCAGGCGCTGGCCGATCGCGGTCACGAGCTGGCGCGCCAGCGTGAGCTTGTCAGCGCGCGGCAGCCGGGTCATGCCGGCGGCATCGAACAGCACGATCTCGTTGTCGTCGAGGCCGAAGGTATGGTGGCCGATATTGCCGACCAGCAGCGGCACGCCTTTGCGCTGGCGCTTCTGCTCGCCGTACTGCTCGAGATTCTCGCTCTCGGCGGCGAAGCCGACACAGTAGGGCGCATCGGTACGCGCGGCCACGGTGGCGAGAATGTCCGGGTTCTGCACGAACTGCAGCGTCGGCGTATCGGTGGCGTTGGCCTTTTTCAGCTTCTGCTGCGAGACCTCGGCGGGGCGCCAGTCGGCCACGGCCGCGACCGCGATGAACACATCCACATCGCGCAGCTGGGCCAGCACCGTGTCATGCATCTGCTGCGCGCTGCGCACGTCGGTTCGCACCACGCCGCGCGCGTGGGCAGGCCGGTCGGGCCGGACACCAGCAGCACTTCGGCGCCGGACTCACGCGCAGCACGGGCGATCGAAAAGCCCATCTTGCCCGAGGAAAGATTGGTGATGCCGCGCACCGGGTCGATCGCCTCGAAGGTCGGGCCGGCGGTGATCAGCACGCGCTTGCCAGCAAGCGGTTTGGGCTGGAAGAACGCGATGATGTCATCGACCAGCTCTTCCGGCTCCAGCATGCGACCGTCGCCGACTTCGCCGCAGGCTGGTCGCCGCTGCCGGGGCCCAGGATGGCGACGCCATCCGCACGCAGCTGCGCCGCGTTGCGTTGCGTCGGTGCCGCGGCCCACATCTGCCGGTTCATGGCCGGGGCCACGAGCAGCGGGCAGTCGCGCGCGATGCACAGCGTGGTGAGCAGGTCATCGCACAGGCCATTGGCCAGCTTGGCCAGGAAGTCGGTCGACGCGGGCGCGATCACGATGGCGTCGGCCTCGCGCGAGAGGTCGATGTGCGCCATGTTGTTGTCGACGCGCGCATCCCACTGCGACAGGAAGACCGGGCGGCCCGACAGGGCCTGCATGGTGACCGGGGTGATGAAATGGGTCGCCGCCTCGGTCATCGCCACCTGAACCGTGGCGCCGGCCTTGGTCAGCAGGCGGACCAGCTCGGCCGACTTGTAGCAGGCGATGCCGCCGGTCAGGCCGAGAACGATGTGCTTGCCGCGCAAATCCATGGAAGGCTCGTCAGAGAATGGGATTTCGGCATGATACCGGCAGCCGCGCGGCTGCGGCGGCGGCTCGGTGCCGGCTCAGTGGCGGCGCACGCGCCGCAGCTCATCCACGATCAGCAGCACCGCGCCCACGGTGATGGCGCAGTCGGCGACGTTGAACGCCGGCCAGTGGTAGTTGCGCACGTAGAAATCGAGGAAGTCGATCACGTGTCCGTAGACCACGCGGTCGACCACGTTGCCGATGGCACCGCCGAGAATCAGCGACACGGCGAAGCAGAACAGCTTCTGCCCCGTATGGCGGTACAGCAGCCAGACGATGAACGCCCCGACCACGAGCCCCAGCCCGGTGAAGAACCAGCGCTGCCAGCCGCCGGCTTCGGCCAGGAAGCTGAATGCCGCGCCCTTGTTGTACACCAGGACCAGATTGAAGAAGCGCGTCACTGGGCGCGATTCGCCGTACGTGAACGTACGCACGATGACGATCTTGAAGAACTGGTCCAGCACCACCACCAGCAGGGCAAACGCCATCCACAGCAGCGGCGTGGTGTTGCCCGAGGCCTTGTTATTGCGGCGAGCGGGGCGCGCGGAACGGGTCGTGGTCGATGCCATCAGGCATGGCTCCTGTGTTCTCCGGCGCCGAACAGGTTGCTGTCGCAGCGGCCGCAAAGGGTCGGGTGGTCCGGGTTCTGGCCGACGTCGGCACGATAGTGCCAGCAGCGTTCGCACTTCGCGTGCTCCGATGCCGCCACGGTGACAAGCAGGTCGCCAGCCTCAGGGGCGGGCGTGACCGTGGCCGCCGATGTCAGCAGCACGAAGCGCAGATCGTCCTCCAGGCTCTGCAGCGCGGCCAGCACCGGGCCACCGGCCTGGATGTTGACTTCGGCCTGCAGCGACGAGCCAATCGCGCCTTCCACGCGCACCGCCTCGAGCTGCTTCGTGACTTCCGCGCGGACTTCGCGCAGCGCGTGCCACTTCTGCAACAGGTGGTCGGCCTCATCGACGCCGGGCAGCGTGTAGTAGGTGCTGGTGAAGATGGTGTCGGTGTGGCCGGTGCCGTGCGCGAATACCTTCCAGGCTTCCTCGGCGGTGAACGACAGGAACGGCGCCATCCAGTGCAGCATGGCCTGGGTGATGTGATACAGCGCGTTCTGCGCCGCGCGGCGGGCCTTGGAGTCCACCGCGGTGGTGTAGAGGCGGTCCTTCAACACGTCCAGGTAGAAGCCGCCCAGGTCTTCCGAGCAGAAGGTCTGCAGCTTGGCCACGACGGGGTGGAACTCGTACGCGTCGTAGTGCGACAGCACTTCCTTCTGCAGGCGCTCGGTCAGCGCCACGGCGTAGCGGTCGATCTCCAGCCATTCCGAGGCCGGCAGCTCATGCTTCGCGTGGTCATAGTCGGACAGGTTCGACAGCAGGAAGCGCAGCGTGTTGCGGATGCGGCGATAGCTTTCCACCACGCGCTTGAGGATCTCGTCGGAGATCGACAGCTCGCCCGAGTAGTCGGTCGAGGCCACCCACAGGCGGATGATCTCGGCGCCCATCTTGTTGGCGATGTCCTGCGGCGACACGGTATTGCCGACCGACTTGGACATCTTGCGGCCTTCGCCGTCCACGGTGAAGCCGTGCGTCAACAGCGCCTTGTAGGGCGGCTTGCCGTACAGCATCGAGGCGGTCAGCAGAGACGAATGGAACCAGCCGCGGTGCTGGTCCGAGCCTTCGAGGTACAGGTCCGCCAGGCGGCCGTCGGATTCATCGGCCGACGGGTCGTACAGGTCGTCGCGGTGCGAGCCGCGGATCACGGTCCAGTGCGTGGTGCCCGAATCGAACCACACGTCGAGCGTGTCGCGGTTCTTCTCGTACTGGGCGGCCTCGTCGCCGAGCAGTTCGGCCGGGTCCAGCGCCTGCCAGGCCTCGATGCCGTGCTGCTCGACGCGTTTGGCGACTTCTTCCAGCAGCTCAGGCGTGCGCGGATGCAGCGCGCCGGTTTCCTTGTGCACGAAGAAGGCCATCGGCACGCCCCACTGGCGCTGACGCGACAGCGTCCAGTCCGGGCGGTTGGCGATCATGTTGTGCAGGCGCTGCTTGCCCCACGACGGATAGAACTCGGTCGCTTCGATGCCGGCCAGCGCAGTCTCGCGCAGGGTCGGCACGGTCTTGCCGTCCTGCTCGACGGGGTCAACGTCCATGCCCGCGAACCACTGCGAGGTGGCGCGGTAGATGATCGGCGTCTTGTGACGCCAGCAGTGCATGTAGCTGTGGGTGTACTTGTGCGAGTTGAACAGGTTGCCGGACGCCTTCAGCACTTCGACGATCTTCGGGTTCGCATCCCAGATCGACAGGCCGCCGAACAGCGGCAACGTGCCCGCGTAGATACCGTTGCCCATTACCGGGCTGATGATGTCGTGGTCGCTCATGCCGTGCGCCTTGCACGACTGGAAGTCTTCCACGCCATAGGCCGGCGCCGAGTGCACGATGCCCGAGCCGGTGTCGGTGGTCACGTAGTCGCGAGGTAGATCGGCGACAGGCGGTCATAGCCGGCGTCCATCTTTGCCAGCGGATGATGGAAGCGGATTTCCGACAGTGCGGCGCCGGTGGTGGTCGCCACGACCTTGCCTTCGAGTTCATAGATCTTGAGCTGTTCCTCGACGCGCTCGGTGGCCAGGATCAGGTAGCCGCGCGGCGTGTCGACCAGCGCGTACTCCACTTCCGGGTGCACGTTGAGCGCCTGGTTGCTCGGGATCGTCCACGGCGTGGTGGTCCAGATCACGATCCAGCCGGGCTTGGCGTTGATCTGCTCGATCGAAAGCTTGAACGCATGCGCGAGCTTGTCGGTCTCGGCGAACGGGAAGCCCACGTCGATCGACAGGTCGACCTTGTCCTTGTACTCGACCTCGGCCTCGGCCAGTGCCGAGCCGCAGTCGAAGCACCAGTTCACCGGCTTCAGGCCGCGGAACACGTAGCCCTTTTCCATGATCTTGCCGAGGGCGCGCAGTTCGTCGGCCTCGTTGCTGTAGTTCATGGTCAGGTACGGGTGGTCCCAGTCGCCGAGCACGCCCAGGCGTCAAAGTCCACCATCTGGCGCTTGATCTGCTCGCTGGCGTAGGCACGGGCCTTGGCCTGGACTTCCTGCACCGGCAGGCCCTTGCCGAACTGCTTTTCGATCTGGATCTCGATCGGCATGCCGTGCAGTCCCAGCCCGGCACGTAGACGGCGTCCAGTCCGGTCAGCCCGCGCGCCTTGACGATCATGTCCTTGAGGACCTTGTTGACGGCGTGCCCGATGTGGATGTCGCCATTGGCGTACGGCGGGCCGTCGTGCAGCACGAACTTCTTCGCGCCCCTGCGAGCTGCGCGGATCTTCTTGTAGAGCTGCTTTTCCTGCCACTGCTTGACCCACTGCGGTTCGCGCTTGGGCAGGTCGCCGCGCATCGGGAACGGGGTGTCCAGCAGGTTGACCGGATATTTGCTTTTCTCGGGCTTGGCGCGTTTGTCGTCGGACATGTCGATTCTCGGGGCAATTCGTTTGGCGCGCACCGGGCCGTTGATTTGGCCACGCATGGGTCGCACTTGGGGGTGCGCGCAGGAAAGACTGGATGGGGCGGAGCGCGAACCGGCACCGCAGGTGCCGGGCCGCTAGCTAATTCGGTCGGTGGCGGAGGTGGCGAAGTCGCGGCCGCCAGTGCCCTCGGCACGGCCGGTGGAGGCGTCCGGCGCGGTCAGGCCGAAGAAGGCGCGCGCTTCGGCGCTGTCCTTGGCGATGGCCGCGGTCAGGTCTTCCAGGTTGTCGAAGCGCGCCTCATCGCGCAGCTTCTTCATGAATTCCACCCGGATCAGCTTGCCGTACAGGTTCTGGTTGATATCGAACAGGTGGACTTCCAGCAGCACGCGGCCGGCGTCTTCGATGGTCGGGCGCACGCCGATGCTCGCCACGCCCGGCAGCGGATGGTCGGCAATGCCGTGCACTTGCACGACGAAGATGCCGTTGACCGCCGGACGCTTGTGCGAGATGCGCAGGTTCAGCGTCGGAAAACCGAGGTCGCGGCCCAGCTTGCGGCCGTGGATCACGTGGCCGCTGATCGCGTAGCCATGGCCGAGCAGGCGGCGTGCGTGTTCAAGGTCGCCATCGGCCAGCGCCTGGCGCACGGCCGAGCTGGAGATGCGGATGCCGCCCTCGGATACCGAGCCCATCTGCTCGACGTCGAAGCCGTAGCGCTGGCCGGCGTCCTGCAGGTAGGAGAAATCGCCGGCGCGCTTGGCGCCGAAGCGGAAGTCGTCACCGACCAGCACCCAGCGCGCATGCAGGCCGTGCCACAGCACGTTCTCGACGAACGCCTGCGGCGACTGGCCGGCGAAATGGGCGTTGAAGTGCTCCACCACCACGCGGTCGACGCCATTGCGGCGCAGGCTCTCGAGCTTGTCGCGCAGCAGGGCGATGCGGGTAGGGGCCTTGTCCGGCGTGAAGAATTCGCGCGGATGCGGCTCGAACGTCATCACGCACAGCGGCAGGCCGCGCGCGTCGGCCGCCGCGCGCGCGCGCGCAAGCAGCGACTGGTGACCGCGATGCACACCGTCGAAATTGCCGATGGTGAGCGCGCAGGCGCCCGGCTCTCGGCGTTGGGCAGGCCGCGGAAGACTTTCACGGGGACGGCGGGAAATGTTTTCGGGTAAAGCGAGCATTATAAGGCGAATGGGTCTGATTGCCCCTCCCGGGTGACCATGGATCGATCCGCGCCGCTGTTTTTGTGGCGCAACCGTCCTACCGCCGTGGCGCGATGCGGTAAAAGGCGGCATGATATGCGTCACTCCAGACGCGCGGCGCACTGCCTGCGTGTGCGTCCAGGCATTCGGTCCATACATCACTTGAACGCGCTGCTCAACCGGCTGTTGCCGCGATTCCTGCCGCCCCCCGGCGCCAGCTCGATACCGAGACGCGCGCCAAGCTGATGGCCATCGTCCACAAGGCGTCGCCGTCGGGGACCGTGGCGGCGGTATTGCTGCCGGCGCTGACCATCCTGGCCTTCTGGGATTCGGCCGACCATGTGGCTCTGCTCGGCTGGGGCGTGGTGATGCTGTTGCTCGCCGCCGGCGGGGTGTGGTTCTACCTGGGCTACCAGCGCGACGGGGCCGCCATGAGCCGCTCTGCGCACACGCGCAAGTGGTGGGCCAATATGCGCGCCGTGGCGTTCCTGACCGGAATCACATGGGGCAGTTCGGCGCTGCTTCACATGTATACGGGTTCGACGACGTTCTCGAGCGTGCTTTACCTGCTCAGCCTTGGCGTGCTGGCCGGCGGCGCGGTATCGCAGGCGCCCGTGCCATCGAACCTCGCCTATGCCGGCGTGCCGATCCTGGTACCGAACCTGCTGATGGCGGAAATTGCGTTTCCGGGCCATGGCATCTACGTACAGTTGCTGCTGGTCATCTATGCACTGATGCTGGGTCGCCACGCGCTGGGCTTGCAGGGCACGCTGGTCAGGGCAATCCAGCTCGAGGGCGACAGCCGCCGCCTTGCCAAGCGGTTCGAGGAAGAGAAGGAGCGCGCGCTGCACGCGAGCGAGGAAAAGTCGCGCTTCCTGGCCGCGGCCAGCCACGACCTGCGCCAGCCCGTGCATGCGCTCGTGATGCTGGTGGAAGCGCTGCGCGCGCGCAACCAGTCCACGGTGCTGCACCCACTGGTGGAGCAGGTGGCGGCCGGTACGCAGACGATCGACCTGCTGTTCCGCTCGTTGCTCGACCTGTCCAAGCTGGAAGGCCGTAAGGTGCTGCCCACGCTGGAGCCGTGCGAGTTGAGCGCGCTGATCCGCGACGTGATGAGCCAGTTCGCCGCCGACGCGCGCGAAAGCGGCCTGACATTGACGCCGCGCGTCCCCGACGAACTCTATGCGATGGCCGAACCGGTGCTGCTGCGCCGCGCGCTGTTCAACCTGGTGCAGAACGCGCTGCGCTATACCAGGCGCGGCGGCGTGCTGATCACGGCGCGCCAGCGCCGCAAGCACGTGCGGCTGGAAGTGTGGGACACGGGCGCAGGCATCATGCCCGATCACCTGCCGGATATCTTTTCGCCGTACTACCAGGTCCACAACCCGCAGCGCGACCCGTCGCAGGGCCTGGGTCTGGGCCTGGCGATCTTCAAGGAGTGCGTGCGCCTGATGCGGGGTACCTACGGCGTGCGTTCGGTGCCCGGCAAGGGTTCGGTATTCTGGTTCGCACTGGGCCCCGTCCCAGAGGAAACGGTGGCCGCCGTGCGCGAGACACGGGCCGTGGCCGCTGCCCAGGAGTCCAAGCCGGACAAGCTGGACGGGACGGTGCTCGTGGTCGACGACGATACCCAGATCCGCAAGGCGTGGATCGCGCTGATGGAAGCGTGGGGCATCCGCGTCGCCTGTGCCGCGCATGGCGCGGAAGCTGACAAGCTGTTTGCCAGGGGTTTGCGGCCGGACATTATTTTCTGCGACCTGCGGCTGCCGGGCAGCGAGAACGGCCTGGACCTGCTGGAGCGCTGGCAGAACACCCAGCCGCAGGCGCGCAGCGCATTGCTGACCGGAGATCTGAAGTCCGCTGCGCTGGTGGCGGCGGAAGAGGCGGGATACTTCGTGCTGTCAAAGCCCGTGGACCCGGCGGCACTGCGATTGCTGTTGCGCCGCTGGCTGCGCCCAGCGGCCTGACGGCGCGGAGCAGACCAGACAGCGGTATGGCCTTACTGGCGCAGGCGGAAACGCTCCATGCGCGACATCACCTGCATGCGCGTCCGTACGCCAAGGCGCTGCAGAATGGCCGACACATGTTCCTTCACGGTGTTCTCGGTCAGTCCGAGCCGGCGCGCGATGACCTTGTTTGGCAGCCCTTCGAGCACCAGTGCGAGTACCGAGCCCTGTCGCGGCGTCAGGCCGAGCTCGGCCGGCGTGACGGGGATGCCATGGGTCGGACCGAAGGATTGGGCGCGGCCGCTGAGGGCTTCGTCGGTCGGGAACGAGGTGTCGCCGGCCAGCACCTTGCGCACGGCCGAGGTAAAGGCGTGGGCATCGAGGTGCTTGCCCACGAATCCGCAGGCCGACAACGCGCGTGCGCGTCCGACGATTTCAGGCGTCGCTTCGGCGGACATGAAGATGAAACGCGCGCCCGGGATGACGGTCTTGAACGTCTGCATGGCATCGAACCCGGTGCCATCGTTCAGCCAGATGTCGAGCAGCACGATATCCGGGCGCAGGCCCTGCTGAAGGCTGGTCAGCGCTTCCCTGGCGCTGCCGGCTGCGTGGACTGCAACATCAGGCATGACTTCCGTCAGAAATGCGGTAGTGCCTGACAAGGCCATAGGATGATCATCGACCACCAACAACGTCGGTGCTGCGTTCGACATGCTAATTCCCGTCTAATTTCCCGTTTCGCCCTTGTTGTCACCGGCTTGTACAAAGCCGGAGCGTGGGCGTAGGGCCCACTCTATCAGAGGGTGCGAAGCGTCACAATCCATCAAATGGGGTTAACGAACCGGTTGTCGCATGCCGTTTGCACGTCCGGTCTCCGCTTGTCGTGAATTAAGTGCCTAATGTATTCGCTTTGCCAGAGTTTAGCGCCTTCGCTTGGTAGAATTGCGCGATGAAAAAATCGTCATCCTGATTTCAGGGCGCGGCTCCAATATGGAAGCCATCGTCCGGGCGTGCGCGGCGGGGGGCTGGCCGGCGCGCATCGCCGCAGTCATCTCCAACCGGCCGGACGCGGCCGGGCTGCAGTTTGCCAAGGCCCACGGCATTGCTGCCAGCGTGGTCGACCACCGCCAGCATCCCGACCGCGCGAGCTTCGACGCCGCGCTGGCCGAGGCCATCGACGCCTATGAGCCCGATCTGGTCGTGCTGGCCGGGTTCATGCGTATCCTGACCGCCGGGTTCGTCGACCACTATGCCGGTCGGCTGCTCAATATCCATCCGTCGCTGTTGCCATGCTTCCCGGGCCTGAATACCCACAAGCAGGCGCTCGACGCTGGCGTGAAGCTGCACGGCGCCACCGTGCATTTCGTCACGCCGGAACTCGATTATGGCCCAATTGTGATTCAGGCAGCTCTTGATGTGTCGCCCGTCGACACCCCTGAGAGCCTTGCCGCCCGCCTGCTCGACTGCGAGCATGTGATTTATCCCCGCGCCGTGCAATGGTTCGTCGAAGGACGCCTGCAAGTCCAGAACGGGGTCGTACACGTCAATCCGGCCGAGCCGCAGCTGCTCATGGCCATCTCCGCCGGGGTACCGGCGGCAGGAGCAAAGCCATGAGCCGTCATCAAGCAGGGGCGCGTCCGGCGCCAAGGAAGCCCGTCAACCTGCGCGGGCCCGAAAGTCCAGTCCAATTCGCAAGTCGGAGTCGGCCCGATCCGCGCACGGCGGTCCGGGCGCGGATGGTCAGCACACGCGTTCGCCGAGCGGGCTGCACGCCTCGCACATCCAGCATATCGACCGGCTGCTGGGCAAGGTCATGTTGTTCGCGCGCCCGGCCGACGCCGTGGTGAGCTATTACTTCCGCGAGAACAGCAAGCTGGGCCATCGCGAGCGGGGCATCATCGCCGAAGCCGTCTACGCGGTGCTGCGCCGGCGCGTGGAGTTCGGCCAGTTTGCCGAAAGCGGGACCGGTTCGGCATCTCGCCGCCTGGCGTTGCTGGGCCTGGCCGCCACCCTCGGCCGTGACGTATTGACGCCTTTCCTGTACCCCGACGAGGGCGAGTGGCTGGATCGCCTGACCACGATCGAGCGCACGAGCCTGTCGCCGCGCGTGCGCGCCAACTTGCCCGAGTGGCTGTTCGATGATCTGGTGGCGCGCCACGGCGAGGCATTTGCCTCGGCGCTCGGCGATGCCTGGCTGCGCCCGGCCCCGCTGGACCTGCGCGTGAACCTGGCCAAGGCCACTCGCGAGGAAGTACTGGCCGAGCTGGAGGCCGCGGGCCTGCAAGCCGAGCCTACGCCGATGGCCCCCGCCGGCATCCGCATGCGCGGCAAGCCGGCGCTGAACCAGTTGCCACTGTTCGTGAACGGCCTGGTGGAGGTTCAGGACGAGGGCAGCCAGTTGCTGTGCAATCTGGTGGGAGCCAAGCGCGGAGAGATGGTTGTCGATTTCTGTGCGGGCGCGGGTGGCAAAACACTGGCGCTGGGCGTGGCCATGCGTTCGACTGGCCGGCTCTATGCCTTCGACGTGTCGGAAAAGCGGCTCGCCAACCTCAAGCCGCGCCTGGCGCGCAGCGGGCTGTCGAACGTGCACCCGGTGCTGATCGACTCGGAGCGCGATGCCAAGATCAAGCGCCTCGCGGGAAAAATCGACCGCGTGCTCGTGGATGCCCCGTGCAGCGCCTCGGCACCCTGCGTCGCAATCCGGACCTGAAATGGCGGCAGAGCCCGGAATCCGTGCTGGAGCTGACCGCCAAGCAGAGCGCGATCCTGGAAGCGGCGGCGCGCCTGGTAAAGGGTGGCGGACGTGTTGTGTACGCCACATGCAGCGTGCTGGAAGCCGAGAACGAGGCGATCGTGCGCAGTTTCCTCGCTGCTCACCCCAATTTTCGCCTGATCCCGGCGGAGCAGGTCCTCGCTGAGCAGAAGATCGAAGTGCCATCGTTGCCGGCAGAAGGCGGCATGTTCGCACTATTTCCGCACCTCCATCAGACTGACGGTTTCTTCGCCGCAGTGCTGGAGCGTACGCAGTAATCCCTCCCTCCCGCCGGCAATCGCGCGACATGCGCGGCTGCCGGTGCGGCGCAAAGTGTTCAGGCAGATCCCCACATGAACGGAAACCCATTGGCCGACTTGACGGCCTCGCACGCGACGTTCGGCAGAATGCTCGACGATCTGATTCGCGACGCGGGCGGACCGGGCTTTATCTGGCAGCTTGCGGTGCTGGCCGCCTGTCTGATAGCCGCGTGGCCGCTGGCGCGTTTCATCGACAAGCGGCTCGAGGCGCGCTACGCCGCGTCGAGCTTCTCGTTGCGCTTTGCCGCAGCGAGCCTGGAGCGGGCCATGTTCCCGCTGTTTGGCTGGTTGCTGGTGATGGCAGCGCGCTTCGCGCTGGAGCCGGTGATGTCGATCAGCGTGCTGCGCCTCGCGCTCGTGCCGCTGTTCGGCATTACCTCGCTTTACTTCACTTTCTACATCCTGCGCCGGGTGTTGTCCGGCAGCGGTCAGTTGCACGGCATGCTGCTGCTGGTGGAGAAGGTGCTGACCACGCTGGTGTGGGTGGCCATGGCGCTGTATGTGCTGGGGATGCTGTCCGAGGTGACCGCGTGGATGGAAAACATGCGCTTCGCTGTCGGCAAGCAGAAGGTGAGCCTGGCCGATATCCTGATGGCGGTGGTGTGGATCCTGCTGACCGTGCTGGCCGCAATGTGGTTCGGTTCCTGGCTGGAAGAGCGCCTGATGCGCTCGACCAGCCTCGATGTGAACCTGAAGGTCGTGCTGACGCGCATTTCCAAGGCGCTGCTGCTGCTCGTGTCGCTGCTGCTGAGCCTGTCGCTGGTGGGCATCGACCTGACCGTGCTGTCGGTATTCGGCGGCGCGCTGGGCGTGGGGCTTGGTCTCGGCCTGCAGAAAATCGCCAGCAACTACATTTCCGGCTTCATCATCCTGCTGGATCGCTCGGTCAAGCTTGGCGACCAGATCACGGTGGACAAGTACACGGGCATCGTCTCGCAGATCCGTACCCGTTATACGGTGGTTCGCAACGGCGACGGAGAGACGCTCGTGCCGAATGAGCAACTGGTTGCGCAATCGGTGCAGAACCACTCGTTTTCGAATACCAATGTGCGCGTGGCGACGCGCGTGCAGGCCGACTACGGTGCCGATCCCGAAACCGTGATCCTGTTGCTCACGGCATGCGTGCGCGAGCTGCCGCGCGTGCTCCAGGAGCCGGCGCCAGCCGCTTTCCTGGTCTTGTTCGCCGACAGCGGCATCGAATACGAGGTGGCGGTTTATATTGCCGATCCCCAGAATGGCAAGCTGGGCGTGCAGTCGGCCATGAACCGCGCGATCTGGCGCACGCTGCGCGAGCACGGCATTTCGATTCCTTATCCGCAGCGGGAAGTCCGTGTGCTGGGTACGCCAGTCCCGCCGGAGATACTGAGTGATGTATCCGTGGCAACTACAGAGGTGGCGAAAACGGCATGACTGCAGTAAGAAACAGGCGGGGGCTGCACAAGGGAACGAAAATGAAACATCCTCGTCAAACTCCGGGAAAAAGCGAATGCCTCAGACTTGCATGATCCGGTAGAATGCCGGGTTGTCGCGGGTTTGCAAGCATCCCGCCCTCACATCAGACAGCCGCCAGATTGCAGCGGCTCGTGCCTGTCCCGCCTGCCAACGCCGCGCCGGAACTGCACGCCACGGGTTCCCGCCAACGTATGGCGGGTCCGTGGTGGACGCCAGACCATATCGCAATCAGTAGATTTGCAGTCTTTTTTCTGCGCGTTGTGCACGGCGCCGGGGCAGCCGCAAAGGAAAGCCCCTGTTTAACCGACGGAGAACAGAGTTTGTTCGACACTATTCTTGACTGGGCCGCGAACGGCCTTGCCAATTGGTCCTGGTGGGAGATCGTGATCTACACGCTGGTGATGACGCATATCACCATCGCCGGGGTCACCATCTTCCTGCATCGGTGCATGGCGCACCGCTCGCTGGACCTGCACCCGATTGCCCAGCATTTCTTCCGCTTCTGGCTCTGGCTGACCACAGGCATGGTCACGCGCGAGTGGACCGCGATCCACCGCAAGCACCACGCCAAGTGCGAGACCGAGGACGACCCGCACAGCCCGCAGACCCGAGGCATCCGCAAGGTGCTGCTGGAAGGCGCGGAACTGTATCGGGCCGAATCCAAGAACAAGGAAACCATCGCCAAGTTCGGCCACGGCTGCCCCAACGACTGGGTCGAGCGCAATGTGTATTCGCGCTTCGGCTGGCAGGGCGTCGGCCTGATGCTGATCATCGACCTGGCGCTGTTCGGCGTGATCGGCATGACCGTGTGGGCCGTGCAGATGCTGTGGATTCCAATCCACGCTGCCGGCATCATCAACGGCCTGGGCCACTGGTGGGGCTACCGCAACTACGATTGCGAGGACGCCTCGACCAATGTCTCGCCGTGGGGCCTGATCATCGGCGGCGAAGAGCTGCACAACAATCACCATACCTATCCGACTTCGGCCAAGTTTTCGATCAAGTGGTACGAGTTCGATGTGGGTTGGGGCTATATCCGCGCCATGCAGGCCGTTGGCCTGGCCAAGGTGAAGAAGACGCCGCCCAAGGCGCGCCTGGTGGAAGCGCGTCCGGTCGACGACAACACGCTGGAAGCGATCATCGCCAACCGCTATGACGTGATGGCGCGCTACGCCAAGGCCGTGAAGAGCGCGTTCCGCCAGGAGTTGGAGCAGCTCAAGGAAGGCCGCATTGCCGAGTACCGTACATTCAAGCCGGCCAGCAAGTGGTTCCACCGTGACGAGGCCAAGCTGGCCGCGCCGCAGCGCCAGCAACTGGCCAGCATCGTCGAGAAGAGCAAGTCGCTGCACACCTTCGTGGAGATGCGACGTGAACTGGCCGCCATTTGGGGTCGTTCGAACCTGACGCGCGAGCAGTTGCTGCAGCAATTGCAGGCCTGGTGCCATCGTGCCGAGGCCAGCGGTATCCAGGCGCTGCATGATTTTTCGCTGCGCCTGCGCCGCTACGCCTGATACAATTCGGCCGCGCCGTATGGTTACAAAGCCCCGCCCATGGCGGGGCTTTGTTTTAGATAAACTCCCCCATGTTCTGGCCGACTGCACGCTTGTTGGCGGAGGTCTAGAGGAGTATCGGAGTATCCGGAGATGACCCCACAATCGATCAAGACCGTCGAGTTCGAAAAGCCGAACCTGGCGGATGCCGAAAGCCCCGCCGGCGGCAGCTGCGTGGCGCATGCGTGGGCCAAGGTGCCCCCGGTGCTGACTCCCGACGAGCGGCAGGCGCTCAAGGTGCGCATCAAGCGGCTGTTGAAGGAACGCAACGCCGTGCTGGTCGCGCACTATTACGTCGATGGCGACCTGCAGGACCTCGCCGAGGAAACCGGCGGCTGCGTGTCCGATTCGCTCGAAATGGCCCGCTTCGGCCGTGACCATTCGGCCCAGACCCTGGTCGTGGCCGGCGTGCGCTTCATGGGCGAAACCGCCAAGATCCTGAGCCCGGAAAAGACCATCCTGATGCCGGACCTGGACGCGACCTGCTCGCTCGACCTCGGCTGTCCGGCCGACGAGTTCGCGGCGTTCTGCGACGCGCATCCCGACCGCACCGTGGTTGTATACGCGAACACCAGCGCCGCGGTGAAGGCGCGCGCCGACTGGATGGTGACGTCGAGCATCGGCCTGAAGATCGTCGAGCATCTGCACGCGCGTGGTGAAAAGATCCTGTGGGCGCCGGACAAGCATCTCGGCGGCTATATCCAGCAGCAGACCGGCGCCGACATGCTGCTGTGGCAGGGCTCTTGCCTCGTGCATGATGAATTCAAGGGCGTCGAGCTGGACCTGCTGCGCCGTGAGTTTCCCAAGGCGAAGATCCTGGTCCATCCGGAGTCGCCGGCCAACGTGGTGGCGCAGGCCGACGTGATCGGCTCCACCTCGCAACTCATCGCAGCCGCGCAGGAACTGGATGCGACCGAGTTCATCGTGGCCACGGACAACGGCATCCTGCACAAGATGCGGATGGCTGCCCCGGGCAAGCATTTCATCGAGGCGCCGACGGCGGGCAATAGTGCAACCTGCAAGAGTTGCGCACACTGCCCGTGGATGGCGATGAACGCGCTGTCGAACCTGGCGGAAGTGCTCGAGACCGGCCGCAATGAAATTCACGTGGATCCGTCCGTCGGCCGCCAGGCGGTGACCTGCATCAACCGCATGCTGGACTTCGCCGCACAGCAGAAGGCCAATGTGCGCCCGGTGGCTGACCTGGCGAAGGAACAGGCCTTGTTCCAGGGAATCGGTCCGGCATGAGCGTGAATCCCATTTTCGACAGTTATGGTCCGGCGCTGAAGACTGCGCTGGAAGCCAACGTCCGCGCGGCGATCGCCGAGGACGTCGGCAGCGGCGACCTGACCGGGCTGCTGGTGCCTGCGGACAAGCAGGCCCAGGCACGGGTGATCGTGCGCGAGCAGGCCGTGTTGTGTGGCCAGCCGTGGTTCTCGGCCTGCATGAAGGCGGTGGACGAACGGCTGACGGTGACATGGAAGCAGGAAGAGGGTGCCCGCACGGCGCCGGATTCGGTCGTCTGCGAGATCACGGGTCCGGCACGAGCGCTGCTGACCGCCGAGCGTCCGGCACTGAATTTCCTGCAACTGCTGTCGGGCGTGGCGACGGCGACGCAACGCTATGCCGACCTCATCGCCGGCACGCGTGCGCGCGTGCTGGATACCCGCAAGACGCTGCCCGGCCTGCGGCTGGCGCAGAAGTACGCGGTCAGGGTCGGTGGGGGCGAGAATCAGCGCCTTGCGCTCTATGACGGTATCCTGATCAAGGAAAACCACATCGCCGCGGCCGGCAGCATCACGGCTGCGATGCAGGCTGCGCTGGCGCTGGGCGCCGATGCGTCGGTCCAGATCGAGGTGGAGTCGCTGGCCGAGCTGGAAGAAGCGCTGGCTGCCGGTGCGACATCCGTGCTGATCGACAACTTCACGGTGCCGATGATGCATGATGCCGTGCGCATCAATGCCGGCCGAGCGCTGCTGGAGGTGTCTGGCGGCGTCAACGCCGAGACCATCCGCGCCTTTGCCGAGACCGGCGTGGACCGCATTTCCGTGGGAGCGCTGACCAAGGACGTGCGCGCCACCGACTACTCGCTGCGCATCGTCGGCTGATCACCGGCTGCATCGGAAAAAAACGGCCCGCTCGATGCGGGCCGTTCTGTTTGCTGGCTACGATGCGCGCCGTTCAGCGCTTGCGGGCGGGCTGCATCACGGTAGGCAGGGCCTTCGGCAGCGTATCCGGATAGTCGCGGCTGAAATGCAGCCCGCGGCTTTCATGGCGCGAATATGCACTGTCGACGATCAGCGAGGCGACCTCCACGAGGTTGCGCAGCTCGAGCAGGTCGCGCGTGACGCGGAAGTTCGCGTAGTACTCCGCGATTTCCTCGCGCAGCAGGCTGATACGGTGCTGCGCGCGCTCCAGCCGCTTGCTGGTGCGTACGATGCGACGTAGTTCCACATCATGCGGCGCAGCTCGTCCCAGTTGTGGGAGACCACCACCTCCTCGTCTGCGTCCGATACACGGCTCTCGTCCCAGGCTGGCAGCGGAAGGTCCGGCAGCCCTGCCTTGTCCTGGCTCGCAATGTCGGTGGCGGCGGCGCGGCCGATCACCATGCATTCGAGCAGGGAATTCGATGCCAGCCGGTTGGCGCCATGCAGTCCTGTGCAGGCGGTTTCGCCGACAGCGTAGAGATTGCCGAGGTCAGTGCGGCCGGAGGTATCGGTCACCACGCCACCACAGGTGTAGTGGGCGGCCGGCACGACAGGGATCGGCTCGCGCGCGATGTCGATGCCCAGTTCCAGGCAACGCGCGTGGATGGTAGGGAAGTGTTCCTTGAGGAAGGCTTCCGGCTGGTGCGTGATGTCCAGGTAGACGCAATCGAGCCCGCGCTTCTTCATCTCGAAGTCGATCGCGCGGGCCACCACATCGCGCGGCGCCAGCTCGGCGCGTTCGTCGTGCTCCGGCATGAAGCGGGTGCCGTCGGGCAGCTTGAGCAGCCCACCTTCGCCGCGCACGGCTTCGGAGATCAGGAACGACTTGGCATACGGGTGATACAGGCAGGTCGGGTGGAACTGGATGAACTCCATGTTCGATACCCGGCAGCCCGCACGCCACGCCATGGCAATGCCGTCGCCGGTGGCCGTGTCGGGGTTGGTGGTGTACAGGTAGACCTTGCCGGCACCGCCGGCGGCCAGCACGGTGTGCGTGGCGGTGATGGTGCGCACCTCTCCGGTGCTGTCGTCGAGCACGTAGAGGCCGTAGCAGCGGTTGCCCGGCAACCCGAGTTGCGCGACGTGATCAGGTCGATCGCGAACTGGTCTTCCAGGATCGTGATGTTCGGATGCTGGCGGGCCTGTTCCGACAAGGTGCTGACCACGGCATGGCCGGTGGCATCGGCGGCATGGATGATGCGGCGCCGGCTGTGGCCGCCTTCGCGGGTCAGGTGATAGCCGAGTTCGGCCTGCTCGTCCTTGGTGAACGGAACGCCCCGGTCGATCAGCCACTGGATGGCTTCGCGGCCATGTTCGACGATGAAGCGCGTTGCCTCTTCATCGCACAGGCCCGCGCCGGCCACGAGCGTGTCCTGCGTATGCTCGTCGTGGCTGTCGCCCGAATCGAGCACGGCGGCGATCCCGCCCTGTGCCCAGTCGCTGGCGCCTGCGTCATGGCGCGCTTGCTGAGGATGACAACCCGGTGGGTGTCGGCCAGTTGCAGCGCGACCGTAAGACCGGCCAGCCCGCTGCCTACGATGGCGACGTCGAAGTTCATGGTGCAGGAGGTGCCCGCGCGGCGCGGCGTTGGGGGAAACTCCGAAAGTCTACACCCGGGTGTGCCCCCACGCATCAGCACAGTCGCCGCTGCGGCATCAATCGGACTGTGGCCAGCCATGGCGGGCGCCGCAAGCAACCTTGGCGCCACAAAAAACAAAAGCCCCGCAGTTGCGGGGCCTTCTGGCTGAAACCGGGATCAATTACTTGATCTTGGTTTCCTTGTAAGCGACGTGCTTGCGGGCGACGGGATCAAACTTCATGATCTCCATCTTTTCCGGCATGGTGCGCTTGTTCTTGGTGGTGGTGTAGAAGTGACCGGTACCTGCGGTCGATTCCAGCTTGATTTGTCGCGGCCGCCCTTGCTTGCCATGATGTACTCCTAATTAGACTTCGCCACGTGCGCGCAGGTCGGCGAGCACGGAGTCGATGCCTTTCTTGTCGATCAGGCGCAGGCCGGCGTTCGAGACGCGCAGGCTCACCCAGCGGTTTTCCGATTCAACAAAGAAACGACGATTCTGCAGGTTGGGCAGAAAACGGCGCTTGGTCTTGTTGTTTGCGTGGGAAACGTTGTTGCCGACCATCGGCGCTTTCCCGGTCACTTGACAGACGCGTGCCATGAAGCACTCCTAACTCTTCTATTCGTGGACAATGTTCGCAACAGATCAACAAAGGCGCGCGGGCCCGGACTGCAGCGGATGAGACTAGCAAAACGGGCATTATAGACCGGAAACCACCGGCGAATCAATGCCTTCAGTGCCCTTGCGTTGTGTATGCGTTGTATGCCGTTCTGTCGTGCCGCATGCGTCACGTCGGGGTCTTCAGCTGGCCATGCTCGGCAAACGAGTGGACGTGGGTGCCCGCCACGAGGAAATGGTCGAGCAGCCGCACATCGATCAGGTCGAGCGCGCGCGCCAGCATGCGGGTCATCTGCAGGTCGCTCGGGCTCGGCGTGCAGCAGCCGGAAGGGTGGTTGTGCGCGACGATGACGCTGGCCGCATTATGCGCCAATGCCCGGCGCGCGACTTCCCGCGGGTAGACCGCGGTCTGGTTCAGCGTGCCGCGGAACAGCTCCTCGCTCGCGATCATGCGGTTGCGCGTGTCCAGGAACAGGCAAAGGAAGACTTCATGCGCGAGCGAGGCCAGCGTCAGGCGCAGGTAGCTGCGCACAGCGGCGGGGGAATCCAGGCCGCGCGGCAATTCCAGTGACTCGGCCAGCATGCGGCGCGCCAGCTCGGGCACGGCCTGCAACTGCGTATACTTGGCTTCGCCCATGCCCTTGATGCCGAGCACGGCGCGCGCATCGGCCGAAAACAGCCGTGTCAATGAGCCGAAGCGGACGATCAGGTCGCGCGCGAGATCCACCGCGTTCTTGCCGGTCGCGCCAACGCGCAGGAACACGGCCAGCAGTTCGGCGTCAGACAGCGCGGCGGCGCCGCATTCCTGAAGTTTTTCTCGCGGCCGCTCGCAGGCAGGCCAGTTTGTGATGCTCATGTCGCGGGAGTCTCGGGATGAGTGAGGCCGGGCCGGGCGGGGGTGGATGAGCAGGCGTCCGGTGGCCCAGTCGAATACAATACGGGTTGTTGGTGCGACACGCACACTCGTGTCCGTCAGCGTCACGTTAGACGCATCGACCCTGGAAGTTTACTTCCACCTGCTAGTGAAACGAAGCCCACCATAGCTTACGACGCTAGCGCCTGCTCACTTTTCAGATTTATCTGAGAAGCGTTGCTTGCAGTACTGGCCTACCAGCCAGTGCCCGCCCAAAGGCGCGAACCACGCCTTCGGGCGTGGCTTCGTCCGCTCTCCTGAGAGCGGACGTTGGTTTACATGCCGAAGTCTGGCATCAAATTTGGAAGCGGCCACGTCGGCCGCCAAAGCGCCAAGTGGGCGAATGTCATCTGCCCACAAGGCGGAGCATTTGCATTTCCGGTCCAGTTGGATCGGCAGGTAGGGTTCGGGCGGAGCGAAAGCTCTGCACGCTATGGTTCGGTCAGACACGTCCGCGAGGGCGCTCTGATAGAGAACCTGCTATGCGACTAGCAGTAGCCTAGGGAGACATGCGTCACTGGTAACGGTGGGGTATGAAGCTCTCCTGACAATGTAGCCCCCGAAAGGGTGCCAGGGGATCGTGAGGTCTTCGGGTAGAGACTCCGAGCAGCAATGGGGTCGAGGAGCTAGGCTGGCTGGTATGGGTAACGTAAGTGAACTGCTGATAAACGTCGTGAGTATTGCGGTGCCAAAGCTGCTGACAGGCACTAACCAAAACGGTATTTGGTCGGTTGCTCCGCTCAACATTCGGAGCACGTCGTCATTAGACCATCGGCGAATAGGCAGACCCTAACCCGGTCTTGTAGCGTGCAGGGAACGTGGTAAGCCCGTATGGCTGCCCGGGGCGCGGTATGGCTCGGGCAGGCGGACCGTAAGGAACGCTGTTGGCTGTGCGGGTATGGGAGGTTGGAGGAAGCGAAGGCCGGGCTGTAATGGTCCGGATAGAGGTTGAGACATCACCTCACGCGAAAGCGGGCAGACTTCCAACTGGTCTTTCGTCGCAGGACGACTGGCTAACCCGCTTGAAACCGAAATTTCTTCCCCTGAGGGGCAATATGCCCCTCAGGGGGCATGTTGTCTCCGCGTCCTGGGGTAGACCTCAAGATAGGAGAGCAGCATGGAAGCATTGATCCGCGAGGATGAATCTGCGCTCTCCGGCGCGCCGCAACGCTGGGATGCCATCAACTGGCGTCGAGTGGAACGGAACGTCCGGGCAATGCAGATTCGAATTGCGAAGGCAACACAGGAAGGGGATTGGCGCAGGGTGAGAGCCTTGCAACGGTCCCTGACCCGCTCGTTCTCCGCCAAAGCATCGGCGGTACGACGAGTGACGGAGAACCAAGGTAAGCGAACGGCAGGCGTCGATCGCGAACTGTGGGACTCGCCTGAAGTCCGGTGGGAAGCCATCGGGCGGTTGAAGCGCCGAGGGTACAGGCCCCTGCCATTGCGGCGGGTCTTCATCCCTAAGGCCAACGGGAAGGAACGCCCACTAGGCATTCCAACCATGTTGGATCGAGCCATGCAGGCTTTGCACCTGCTGGCGCTGGAACCGGTGTCCGAAGGGACGAGCGATCCGAACTCTTATGGGTTCCGGCTCAACCGTTCGACGGCGGACGCCATGTCACAGCTATTCGTCAACTTGTCCAGGGGGCACTCAGCCCAATGGGTACTAGAGGCGGATATCAAAGGCTGCTTTGACCATATCAGTCACGACTGGCTGGAGCGCAACGTCCCGATGGACAGAGCAATCCTGCGGAAGTGGTTGAAAGCTGGCGTGGTATTTCAGGGCCAGTTTCAGGTGACCGAGGCCGGGACGCCGCAGGGAGGCATCATCTCCCCGACTCTGGCAAACGTGGCGCTGAATGGGTTGGAACGACAACTGGTTGCTTCTTTCGAGAAGAAGCTAGGCGTCGCCAACACGCGAAAGTTGAAGGTGAATGTTGTGCGCTATGCGGACGACTTCGTGATCACGGGCAGTACGCCCGAGATCCTACAAAGCGAAGTGAAGCCGTGGGTGGAACAGTTCCTGGCAGTACGGGGGCTGACGCTATCGACGGAGAAAACGCGGATCGTCAACATAGCCGACGGCTTTGACTTCCTTGGGTGGAATTTCCGGAAGTACTCGGGAACGCTGCTCATCAAACCGAGCAAGAAGAACGTGCAGACGTTCTATCGCAAGGTGAAGGAGGTCATCAGTGCCAACAAGACGGTGAAGCAGTCCGAGTTGATTCGGTTGCTGAACCCGATGCTACGAGGCTGGGCGCAGTATCACCGCGCCGTAGTGGCGAAAGCGTCCTTCAATCGTCTGGGGCACGATATCTTTCGTGCGCTATGGCGGTGGGCCAAGCGGCGACATCCGGGTAAGAAGGCCGATTGGGTGCGAAAGAAGTACTTCGCTTCAGTCGGTCAGCGCAACTGGGTGTTCGGAACCACGGTGGCGAAAGGCGTCGATAGTGAGGTATGGGTCGAGTTGTACTCGCTCGCGAGCACGCCCATCCATAGGCACAAGAAAGTCAGAGGGGACTACCACCCCTTTGATCCGGCGCAGGAGGTGTATGGCGAAACATTGCGACAGGAGCGGCTGCTGGACAGCATGGCGCACCGGAAGCAGTGGATCAAGCTGTACATGTCTCAGCGGGGCTTGTGTGCTCTGTGTCAGTGCAAGATGACCAAGGAGACAGGGTGGCATGACCACCACATCGAGTACCGCGTGCGCGGTGGCTCTGATGCTCTGAGGAACCGAGTGCTGCTGCATCCGAACTGTCACGTCCAAGTGCATAGCCACGGGCTTTCCGTTGTTAAGCCGGTGTCATCGATTTGATGGTATTTTGAGAAGGCTTGAGCCGTATGCGGGGAAACCCGCACGTACGGTTCTTAGGGGGGAGTGGGCCAGCGATGGCCTGCTCCTACCCTACACCGGTTGATCACCCATGAATTTGCAAACATTTGCGTCGGAAACCGACGGCGGCGCGGCTGGCCGCAAGACGGTCCAGGCTGACTCGTTCCTGACCCTCCACTACAGCATCTCTCTCGAAAACGGCACCGAGGTCGTGAGCACGTTCGAGGAGAAGCCCGCCACGCTGCTGCTTGGCCAGGGGCAGTTCGCCCCGACCCTGGAGCAGGCGCTGCTCGGCATGCCCGAGGGCGAGCGCATGACCTACCGTCTGGCGCCCGAGCAGGCCTTCGGCCCGCGCAACCCGGAGCTGCTGCAGTGGGTATCGCTCGCCACGCTGCGCGAGAACAGCTCGTTCGAGGAAGACTACAGCCCCGGCGACCTGGTCGAGTTCAACGCGCCCGGCGGCGGCAAGTACGCGGGCGTCCTCAAGGAGATCGGCGACACCGCGGCGCTGTTCGATTTCAACCATCCGCTGGCCGGGCAGATCATCCTGTTCGACGTGCAGCTGATCGGGATCCTCTGATTGCGCTCATCTGTCCTGACATTGCAGCATGCCTGACCTGACTACCGCACCCGATGCCGAGATCCTGATGGCGCAGCCGCGTGGCTTCTGCGCCGGCGTCGACCGCGCCATCGAGATCGTCGAGCGCGCGCTGGCGCGCTTCGGTGCGCCGATCTACGTGCGTCACGAGATTGTCCACAACGCCTATGTCGTCGCGGACCTGCGCCGCAAGGGCGCGGTGTTCGTGCGCGAGCTCGACGAGGTGCCGGCCGGCGCCACCGTCATCTTCAGTGCCCACGGGGTATCCCGGGATGTCCGCGCCGAAGCCGGCGCGCGCGGGCTCAATGTGTTCGACGCAACCTGCCCGCTGGTGACCAAGGTCCATGTCGAGGTCGGCAAGATGCGCGCGGAGGGCTGCGAGATCGTGATGATCGGCCACCGCGGCCACCCGGAAGTCGAAGGCACCATGGGGCAGGCCGAAGGCGGCATGCTGCTCGTCGAATCGGTCGCGGATGTCGCCGCACTGGTGGTGGCCGATCCGGCGCGCCTGGCTTACGTGACGCAGACCACGCTGTCGGTCGACGAGACCCTCGAGATCGTGGCGGCGCTCAAGGCGCGCTTTCCGCTGATCCGCGAGCCGAAGAAGCAGGACATCTGCTATGCCACGCAGAACCGCCAGGATGCCGTGAAATTCATGCGCCGCAGGTTGACGTGGTGATCGTGGTGGGCAGCCCCAACAGTTCCAATTCGAACCGCTTGCGCGAGCTCGCCCAGCGGTTGGGCGTGCCAGCCTATATGGTGGATGCGCCCGATCAGGTGCGTTCGGAATGGGTCGCAGGCAAAAGGCGCATCGGTCTGACCGCCGGGGCCTCGGCGCCCGAGGCGCTGGCCCAGTCCATCGTCGCGCGCCTGCGCGAGCTTGGCGCCGGTCACGTTCGTGCCTTGCCCGGCATTGAAGAGAACATGGCGTTCCCGCTCCCGCGCGGCCTGCAGACCGTTGCGACGGCAAGCATCCCCGCCTGATCTGTTCTTCGGCGCCGCGTTCTGCGGCGCCTGTTCCTTGTCTTCGCCTCTCCCTGTCTCGCGCGTCATGCGTGCGCGGACGTACGGACATTTTGCTCCGATCCATTGGATGCTTTTATCGTCACAACGATAATGGCCTTCATTCTCCGTCAATGGTGCTCCGATAAGGTGCACGCATTACTTACCTGTCAAGCCAACCAGACAAATCAGGGTAATCCCCGTATCTGGGGTTTTCCCTATTATGGTGCGGCGCTACATTCTGCACATTAGTGATCGGTGCATGGATTTTGGTATGAAACGCCTAATTAATACAGATTGATTATGCGTGACGCCAGGCATGCATATTTCAATGGGAGAGAGGAAGCAGGCACGCTTCTTGTAAGCGATGGTGATGGCCCCGCCAGGTGAGCGGGAATTGCCCCATTCTGTGCATTGGGGAAATTCCCTAGCTCATTTTGCAGGTAATTCGTTCAGGTTGTTGCGTCGCGTATTGCATCGCCGAAAAAAGGGGATACAATGCGCGCGTTTCAAATTGAAACTAAACAAAGGCGGTACGGGGAGACGCCCGGGAGGCGTCGCGAATCCCTGTTTTGTGAATCCCTAGGAGATCACTCATGCAAATCTCGTTTGCCAAGATTCTGCCGATTGCGGCCGCAGTGGCGCTGGTTGCAGCTTGCGGCAAGAAAGAAGAAAAGCCGGCTGAACCGTCGGCATCGGCTCCGGCCGCAATGGCTCCGGCCGCCGGCGGCGGTGAAGTCGTCGTCAAGATCGGCCACGCGGCTCCGCTGACCGGCGGAATCGCCCACCTTGGCAAGGACAACGAAAACGCGCCCGCCTTGCGTCGAAGAAGTCAACAAGAAAGGTCTCGAGATCGGTGGCAAGAAGATCAAGCTGGAACTGATCGGCGAAGACGATGCGGGCGATCCCAAGACCGGCACCTCCGTGGCGCAGAAGCTGGTCGACGCCAAGGTCGTGGCCGTGGTTGGCCACCTGAACTCGGGCGTGTCGATCCCGGCTTCCAAGATCTACAGCGATGCCGGCATCGTGCAGATCTCGCCGTCGTCGACCAACCCGGACTACACCAAGCAGGGCTTCAAGACCACCTACCGCGTGGTTGCCACCGACGCCCAGCAAGGCCCGGCCCTGGCCAACTACGCCGTCAAGAGCCTGCACGCCAAGAGCGTGGCCATCGTCGACGACGCCACTGCCTACGGCAAGGGCCTGGCAGACGAGTTCGAGAAGACTGCGAAGGCGTCTGGCGTGAACGTGGTGGCGCATGAAGCCACCAACGACAAGGCCACCGACTTCAAGGCCATTCTGACCAAGATCAAGGGCAAGAAGCCTGACGTCATCATGTACGGCGGCATGGACGCCACCGGCGGCCCGTTCGCCAAGCAGGCCAAGGAACTGGGCATTTCGTCCAAGATCGTTGGCGGCGACGGCGTTTGTACCGACAAGGTGGCCGAGCTGGCCGGCGACGCGGTGTCGAACATCATCTGCTCCGAGGCAGGCCTGGCCCTGTCGAAGATGGAGAACGGCGCCGATTTCGAGAAGCGCTACCAGGCTCGCTTCAACACGCCGGTGCAGATCTATGCACCGTTCACCTATGACGCCGTCATGGTCGTCGTGGACGCCATGAAGCGCGCCAATTCGACCGAGCCGGCTGCCATCCTGGCCGAAATGCCCAAGACCAACTACAAGGGCGTGATCGGCAACATCGCCTTCGACGAGAAGGGCGACATGAAGGAAGGCACCATCACGCTGTACGAGTACAAGGACAAGAAGAAGTCCGTCCTCGACGTCGTGAAGATGTAATTCGGGCTTACCGGCCCATCCGAACGGCACCGTGAGCATTTTGCGGTGCCGTTCTTTTTAGCCTCGCCTAATGTAGAAGCATCCTTACCATGGATGGAGCAGGGCAGGCCGCTTACCAGCAAACCAACCACACCCACATACCCATTTCACACCAGGGTCCCTCCGGCATCCACACCATGCCGCAAGAACCGGGACTGAAGCAGGAGTTTTCATGGATATCTTTATCCAGCAGATCGTGAACGGTCTGGTGCTCGGCAGCATCTATGCGCTGATCGCACTGGGCTACACCATGGTCTACGGCATTCTGGGGATCATCAACTTCGCACACGGCGATGTCCTGATGATCGGCGCGCTGACCGCCCTGTCAGCGATACTTGGTCTGCAGAAGTTTGCCCCCGGCTTGCCCGAATGGCTGACGCTGGTGATCGCCACGCTGATCGCCATGCCGGTCTGCGCAGTACTTGCCTACACCATAGAACGCGTGGCCTACCGCCCCTTGCGCAATGCGCCACGGCTGGCCCCGCTGATTACAGCCATCGGCGTCTCCATCATTCTCCAGACGATGGGCATGCTGATCTGGTCGCGCAACCCGCTGACCTTCCCGCAACTGCTGCCCTCCCAGCCGATCGACATTGGCTCGACCGGCGCCACCATCACCGGCAAGGAAATGGTCATCATCGGCCTGGCCGTGATGGTCATGGCTGGCCTGCTCGCGTTGGTCAACCGCACCAAGCTGGGCCGCGCGATGCGCGCCACGGCCGAGAACCAGAAGGTGGCGGGCCTGATGGGCGTGAACCCCAACTTCGTCATTTCGGCTACGTTCATGATCGGCGCCACGCTGGCGGCGCTGGCCGGCGTGATGATGGCGACCAACTACGGCAACGCCCACTTCTACATGGGCTTCATCCCCGGCCTGAAGGCGTTCACCGCCGCCGTGCTGGGCGGCATCGGCAACCTGGCGGGCGCGATGGTCGGCGGTATGCTGCTGGGCCTGATCGAGGCACTGGGCGCCGGCTATATCGGCGACCTGACCAACGGCGTCTTTGGTTCGAACTACCAGGACGTCTTTGCGTTCATTGTGCTGATTACCGTACTTGTGTTCCGTCCGTCCGGCATCATGGGCGAACGCGTGGCCGAACGCGCTTGAGGAGCGAATCCATGAATACTCCGATTCCATCCACGGCGGCCGTTGCGGCGCTTCCCGCGTTCCGGCCAAGACCCTGGCCG
Source organism: Cupriavidus sp. UYMMa02A (assembly GCA_001725945.1). Lineage (GTDB taxonomy): Bacteria > Pseudomonadota > Gammaproteobacteria > Burkholderiales > Burkholderiaceae > Cupriavidus. The sequence goes on from LRMT01000027.1 coordinate 68,666, forward strand.
CGCTCATGGGCTTTCTGGTCGTTGCCCTGTGCGCGCCGTTCATCGTGCAGACGCTGGGCGGCAACTACTGGGTGCGCGTACTCGACTTCGCCCTGATCTACATCATGCTGGCGCTGGGCCTGAATATCGTGGTGGGCTTTGCCGGCCTGCTCGATCTCGGCTATATCGCGTTCTACGCCGTCGGCGCCTACCTGATGGCCTTGCTGGGCTCGCCCCACCTGTCCAACCAGTTCGAGTGGATCCACCAGCTGTTCCCACACGGGCTGCACCTGAGCATGTGGTTTGTGCTGCCAATTGCCGTGCTGGTGGCAGCCACGTTCGGCGTGCTGCTCGGCGCGCCGACGCTCAAGCTGCGTGGCGACTACCTCGCCATCGTGACACTGGGCTTTGGCGAGATCATCCGCATTTTCATGAACAACCTCGACCGCCCGTTGAACATCACCAACGGACCGAAGGGGATCACGGCGGTGGACCCGGTCCATATCTTCGGCTTCGACTTCTCGAAGTCGCACGAGATCTTCGGCCTCAAGTTCACGCCGGTGTTCATGTACTACTACTTGCTGGTGTTCCTGGTCATCGCAATCGTGTTCATCTGCCTGCGGCTGCAGAACTCGCGTATCGGGCGCGCTTTTGTCGCCATCCGCGAGGATGAGATCGCTGCCAAGGCAATGGGCATCAACACCCGCAACATCAAGCTGCTGGCCTTTGCCATGGGGGCCTCGTTTGGCGGCGCCTCCGGTGCCGTGTTTGGCGCTTTCCAGGCTTTGTTTCGCCTGAGTCGTTCGTGCTGTGGGAGTCCATCTATGTGCTGGCCATCGTGGTGCTAGGCGGCATGGGACACATCCCTGGCGTGATCCTCGGCGGCATCCTGCTGGTCGGTTTCCAGGAATTGCTGCGCGTAGTGGCCGAGCCGATGCAGACCGGCCTGTTCGGCCACGTGGTGGTGGATGCCGAAGTGCTGCGCCAGCTGCTGTTCGGCCTGGCCCTGGTGGGCGTCATGCTGTATCGCCCGGCGGGCATCTGGCCGTCGCCGCGCAAGGAAGACCGTCCGGTGGTGCGCCGGCCGGGCAGCGTGGGCCGTTTCTGATCAGGGGGATAACATGAGCAACAACGATTTCCTCCTGTCGGTACAGGGGGTCAACAAGCGATTCGGCGGCCTGCAGGCGCTGTCCGAGGTGGGCCTGCAGATCAATCCGGGCGAGATCTATGGCCTGATCGGTCCGAACGGCGCCGGCAAGACCACATTCTTTAACGTGATCACGGGCCTGTATACGCCCGATTCCGGTGAGTTCGTGCTGGGCGGCAAGCCCTACCAGCCAACTGCCGTGCACGAAGTGGCCAAGGCCGGCATTGCCCGTACCTTCCAAAACATCCGGTTGTTCGGCGACATGACCGCGCTCGAGAACGTGATGGTGGGCCGGCACGTCCGGACCAAGGCGGGGCTGTTCGGTGCGGTGTTCCGGCCGCCTTCGGTGCGCCGGGAAGAAGAGGAGGTAGAGGACCGCGCGCATGAACTGCTCGATTATGTGGGGATTGGCAAGTACGCCAACTTCACCTCGCGCAACCTTTCCTACGGCCACCAGCGCCGGCTGGAAATTGCCCGCGCGCTGGCGACCGATCCCAAGCTTCTGGCGCTGGATGAGCCCGCCGCCGGCATGAACGCGACCGAGAAGGTGGAACTGCGCGGCCTGCTCGACAAGATCCGCAACGACGGCAGGACCATCCTGCTGATCGAGCACGACGTGAAGCTGGTGATGGGCCTGTGCAACCGCATGACGGTGCTGGACTACGGCAAGGTGATTGCCCAGGGCTTGCCGCACGAAGTGCAGAGCAACCCAGCGGTGATCGAGGCTTACCTCGGTGCATCGGCGCACTGATGGCGGGAGCGGAAGCAATGACACAGCCAGCAATGAAACAGACAGTACTGAAGATCTCCGGCCTGAAGGTCGCGTACGGCGGTATCCAGGCCGTCAAGGGTATCGACCTCGATATCAAGGATGGCGAGCTGGTCACGCTGATCGGCGCCAACGGCGCCGGCAAGACCACCACCATGAAGGCCATCACCGGCCTGCAGGGCTGGGCCGGCGGCGACGTGGAGTACATGGGCAAGTCGACCAAGGGCGTGCCCAGCTATGCGCTGCTCAAGCAGGGCCTGGCGATGGTGCCGGAAGGCCGCGGCGTGTTCGCGCGCATGACCATCACCGAGAACCTGCAGATGGGCGCCTACACGCGCAACGACGAGGCCGGTATCAAGGCCGACGTCGACCGCATGTTCGGCATCTTCCCGCGCCTGAAGGAACGGGCCAACCAGCTGGCGGGCACCATGTCCGGCGGCGAGCAGCAGATGCTGGCGATGGCGCGCGCGCTGATGAGCCAGCCCAAGGTGCTGCTGCTGGATGAGCCCTCGATGGGCCTGTCGCCGATCATGGTCGAGAAGATCTTCGAGGTCGTGCGCGACATCTCCTCGCAGGGCGTGACCGTGCTGCTGGTCGAGCAGAACGCGCGCCTGGCATTGCAGGCCGCGCACCGCGGCTATGTGATGGAGTCGGGCCTGATCACGATGAGCGGCGAAGCGAAGCAGATGCTGGACGATCCGAAGGTGCGTGCGGCCTATCTGGGCGAGTAAGCTGGTCGCCCGTAACGAAACTCTGGCTTGGCTGGCCCTGCCGGATGCACAAATGTATTGGTAGGCGGGTCGTCAGTGCCTAGAATTCCCTGTGAGCCTTGGCTCACAGGGATTTTTTTTGCCGGAATTTCGCAAGAAGACCCTTCTCGACAAAAACGCTAGAGGAGATGGAAATGATCGTGCGTAAATTGCCTGCAGTATGCTTGGCAGCCGTGATGGCGCTGGCCTGTACGGCGGCGAGTGCCCAGCAGGCGAGTGCCCCGGGAGCAGACTCCAGTCAGATTCCGGCAGCACCACCGACCACCGCCGAAGCCAAGGCGTTATTTCCGAGCGCTTCAAGGCGGCCGATGCCAACCACGACGGCAAGCTGTCCCGTGACGAAGCGAAAGCGGGGATGCCACAGGTCTACAAGAACTTCAGCAAGATCGATTCGCTGAAGCGGGGTTACGTCACCGAACGCCAGATCGGCGCGTACTGGGAAGCGAAGACCAAGGAGCAGATGCAGAAGGAAAATCCCATCTGGAACTGATCGTTCGCTGGCGCGGTGACATGCCCGTAGCCGCCTGATGTGGAATCGCGGGACGAGGCGCTCCGCGCCTCGCCCCGCCTCCCTGATGCAAGGGAGAGGGGCCGTTCAAGGCGTGTTTGCTCAGGCGATCAGGCCAGCTTCTTCAGCAGCGTGCGCAGCATCCCGATCATCTGGTCGATTTCTTCGCGCGTCACGTTCAGTGCCGGCATGAAGCGCAGCAGGTTGGCGCGCGGGGCGTTCAGCAGCAGGCCTTCCGGGTCCATGTCGCGCGCTTCCTCGACCAGTTGCGGACCGATGTCCTTGCCGAGCTGCAGTGCGCGCAGCAGGCCTTCCCCGCGCTCGCCGGCCAGGCCGAATTCGCTGCTCAGGGCCAGCAGCTGTTCCTTCAGGTACTCGCCCTTGGCCTTCACATCGTCCAGGAAGCCCGGTGCGGTCAGCTGCTCGATCACGGCGCTGCCCACTGCGGTCATCAGCGGGTTGCCGTTGTAGGTGCCGCCTTGGTCGCCGGCCTCGAAGCTGGCCACTTCGGCCTTGCACAGCAGCGCCGACAGCGGCACGCCGCCACCGATGCCCTTGCCCAGCGTCATGATGTCCGGCTCCACGCCCGACAGCTCGTAAGCGAACAGCGTGCCGCAGCGGCCGCAACCTGTCTGTACCTCATCTACGATCAGCAGCAGCTTGTGCTTGTCGGCCAGCGCGCGCAGGCCCTGCATGAACTCGCGCGTGGCGGGGATCACGCCGCCTTCGCCCTGCACCGGCTCCAGCATGATGCCGACGGTCTTGTCGGTGATCAGCTTCTCCACCGAAGCCAGGTCGTTCAGCTCGGCCTTCGGGAAGCCCGATACCTGCGGCGCGAAGATGGTGTCCCAGCCGGCCTTGCCCGACGCGCTCATGGTGGCGAGCGTGCGGCCATGGAAGCTGTGGTCCATGGTAATGATCTCGAAGGCGCCGTTCTTGTGCTTGCGGCCCCATTTGCGCGCGAGCTTGATCGCGCCTTCGTTGGCCTCGGCACCGCTGTTGGCGAAGAAGACCTTGTCGAAGCAGCTGTTGTCGGTGAGCTGCTTGGCCAGCTTGATCATCGGCGCGTTGTAGAACGCGGGGCTCGGGTTGATCAGCTTGCCGGCCTGCGCGATCACGGCGTCGGCCATGCCCTGGTTGGAGTGGCCGAGGCAGTTCACTGCCCAGCCTTGCACGAAGTCCAGGTATCGCTTGCCGTTGTGGTCCGTCAGCCACGAGCCCTTGCCCTCGGTGAACACGAGTTCGGGCCGGTTGGTGATGTACATCAGGGATTGAACGGGATAATCAGCAAATGCCATGGCGGACTCCAGGGGTCGGCTTTGAATGATGGACGGAGGGGCGGAAGAACCGGAACAAAAACAAAAAGCCACGGGGGTTGCCCGTGGCTCGTTGACATGAACAGACGCAGTCGACGGTCAGCCGCGCGGCACCCCAGCGGGGAGCGACGTACGGAAGCTGCGGCGTCGGTTGAAGGTCATGTGCATGCGGGCAAATATAAGGCGCATGCGCCCGGGTGTCAAAACCAATTTTGGCAGGGCCGGGCATTGTTGCGCTCAGGGGACGGCTTCGGGAGCGGCTGGCGGAGGCGCGTGCCTCAGGCCGCCGGTGCCGAGCCGGCCGGGTGCATGTCGGCCTCGGACGTGAACGAGTCGGCGAAGAACGCGTCCTCGTGCAGCTTGCACTGGCGCGTGAAATCGCCACGGGCGGCATTGATCATCACCGGGGCGCCGCAGGCATAGACCTCGTGGCCCGACAGGTCCGGGTGGTCAGCGATCACGGCCTGGTGGACGAAGCCGGTGCGACCGCTCCAGTTATCTTCCGGCAGCGCGTCGGAAATAACCGGCACGTACTTGAAGTTCGGCAGGTCGCGCGCCCACTGTTCGCACAGGGCGTGCATGTACAGGTCCTTCGGTCGGCGGCCGCCCCAGTACAGCGTCATCGGGCGCGTGATGCCGGTGTAGGCGGCGTGTTCGACGATGGCCTTGATCGGCGCGAAGCCCGTGCCCGAGGCCAGCAGGATCATCGGCGCGGTCGATTCCTCGCGCAGGAAGAAGCTGCCGAGCGGGCCTTCGAAGCGCAGGATGTCGCGTTCCTTCATGGCCGGCGCGCCTTCCTTGGCGCCGAACACGTAGTCGGTGAACGCGCCGCCCGGCATGTGGCGGATATGCAGTTCGATCGGGCCTTCCTCATGCGGCGGCGTGGCGATCGAGTAGCTGCGGCGCTTGCCGTCGCGCAGCAGGAATTCCACATACTGGCCGGCCAGGTACTGCATGCGCTCGGTGGCGGGCAGCTGCAGCTTGATGGCGATCACATCGTCGGCCAGGCGTTCCAGCGAGGCGACGCGGCACGGCACCTTCTTGATGGGGATGTCGCCCGCGCCGTGGACTTCGCGGCATTCGATGGTGATATCCGAGCTGGCGTTGGCGCAGCAGAACAGCGCGCGGCCTTCGGTCTTTTCTTGCGCGGTCAGTGCCGCCGGGGCGTGGTCGCCCTGGACGATCGTGCCTTCCAGCACACGGCCCTTGCAGGAACCACATGCACCGTTCTTGCAGCCGTAGGGCAGGCCGATGCTGTGGCGCAGGGCCGCGCCGAGAATGGTTTCATCGGTAGCCACTTCGAACTTGTGGCCGCTGGGCATGACGGTTACTTGATAAGCCATAATCGATCTATGAGCCAAATTCTTCCGAAGTTGCAGCCATCGCGCCATCCGGGCCCCGCTGTTCGCCTGGGCCGCCCGCGCCTGCTGATCGTGGGGTGCGGGGATGTCGGGACGCGCTGCCTGCGAATCCTGTCGGCGCGCATGCGTGTGTTTGCCGTGACGTCGCAGCCGGCGCGCCGGGCCGAGCTGCGTGCCGCCGGCGCCGTCGTTCGTCAAGGCGAACCTGCCCGCCCGATATCCGGCGCAAGGTCGAACTCGGCCTGCGCCTGGAGCATGCCGACTACGTGACGTGGTTCCGCATCCTCGAAGCGCGCGGCTGGCTGACGCCGGGCTGGCCTGTCGAACATGGCGGCCCGGGCTGGAACCACGTGCAGCGCTATATCTTCGACGAGGAAACTATGCTCGGCGGCGCGCCGCGCATCATCGCGAGCGGCATCCAGATGCTGGGGCCGGTGCTGATCGCGTTCGGCACGTCCGAGCAGAAGGCGAAGTACCTGCCCGACATCCGCCAGAGCAATACGTGGTGGGCGCAGGGCTTCTCCGAGCCGGGCGCGGCTCGGACCTCGCGGCGGTGCGGACCACTGCGGTGCTTGAACCCGATGGCAAGCACTTCGTCGTCAATGGCCACAAAGTGTGGACCTCGTATGCGCACTGGTGCTCGATGATGTTCGCGTTGGTGCGCACCGACCCGAACGCGGCGAAGCCGCAGGAGGGCATCTCGTTCCTGCTGATCGACATGAACACGCCGGGCGTGCAGGTCCGTCCCATCCGCATGCTGGAAGGCGGCACCGACCTGAACGAGTGCTATCTCGACAACGTGCGGGTGCCGGTGGAGAACCTGGTCGGCGAGCTGCACAAGGGCTGGTCCTACGGCAAGTATCTGCTGGGCCATGAGCGCACGGGCATCGCGGGCATCGGCTCGTGCATGCAGCAATTGCAACGCGCCCGCGCGCTGGCGGCCAGCGAAGGGCTGGACGGCGATCCGGTGCTGCAGTCGCGCCTGGCGCAGTTCGAGATCGAGCTGCTGGCGCTGGAATTCACCGCACTGCGCCTGCTCAGCGCCAACCAGCAGAGCCGCGTGCCGGCCGTGGAAGCATCGATGCTCAAAGTACGCGGCACCGAGCTGCGCCAGGCCATCTACGAACTGCTGGTGGAAGTGGCGGGACCGCATGCGGTGCCATTCGAAGAAGCGGCGCTGCGCGGCGAGGTGGACGACCCCGCCAGCCCGCTCGAACTGTCGGCGCTGGCGGCCAACTACCTCGACGCGCGCAAGTTGTCGATCTACGGCGGCGTCAACGAAGTGCAGCGCAATTTGATCAGCAAGGCCTTCCTCGCGGCCTGACACCGTACCGAGACCATGGATTTCTCCCTCAACGACGAACATATTGCGCTGCGCGATGCGGTGCGCCGCTTCTGCGACGGCGAGTACCCCGCGCATCGCCGCGGCGATGCCGAGACCAACGGCGAGGCCAGCACGCGCTGGGCCGCCATGGCCGACCTTGGGCTGCTAGGCCTGCCGCTTGCGGCGGATGTGGGCGGCAGCGAGCAAGGCCCGACCGAAATGATGCTGGTAGCCCAGGAACTGGGCCGCGCGCTTGGTGGCGGTGCTTGGCTGTCGAGCGTCGTGCTGGCTGGGCAACTGCTCGATCAGGCCGGCACGCCCGCGCAACGGCAGCGGTGGCTGCCGGCATTGGCAGCGGGGCAGGCGCGGCTGGCTCTCGCCATCCACGAGGCCGATGCCCGCTATGACCTGTCACGCGTCAGCACGCTGGCGCGCGCGCGTTGGCGACGGCTGGATGCTCGACGGCGCCAAGACGCTGGTGCTCGATGGCGCGCAGGCCGATGCCTTTATCGTGGCCGCGCGCACCGCCGGCGAAACCACCGACGAGCAAGGCGTGACGCTGTTCGTGATTCCGGCCGGGGCGCCCGGGCTGTCCGTGCGCGAATTCGGCACGCTTGACGGCCGCAGCGCGGCGCACCTCACGCTGCGCGCAGTCAGCGCAGGTGCAGACGCGGTGCTGGGCCAGCCAGGCGCCGCACTGCCCGCGATCGTCGCGCGCCGACGCGCAACGCCGCGTTGTGCGCGGAAGCCGTGGGCGCGCTGGAAGCACTGCTGGACCTGACCACGGAGCAGTTGAAGACGCGCAAGCAGTTCGGCACGCCGCTCGCGAAATTCCAGGTATTGCAGCACCGCGTGGCGGACATGCTGATCGCGCTCGAGCAGTGCAAGTCGATGGCCTGCGTGGCCGCCATGGCGGTGGCCGATGGCGACCCCGTGCAGCGTCGGCGGCTGGTGTCCGCGGCGAAGGTGATGATCGGGCAGGCTGGCCGGCAGGTCGGGCAGTGGGCGATCCAGATGCACGGCGCCATGGGCATGACGGACGAGTGCCGCGTGGGTCATTACGCCAAGCGCCTGATGGTCATCAACCAGCTGTTCGGCGACGCCGGGCATCACCTGGCTTGTTTGCCCGGCAGGCCTGACCGACGGTCAGCCGGATCACACAAGAAATACACAGGAGACAAAGACATGGCCCTCATCCGTACCGTCAGATCCGCCTGCAGCGTGCTAGCGCTGGGACTGGCATTTGCCTGCGGCGCGCAGGCGCAAGAGAAACAGCCGATCAAGTTCCTGGTCGGCTTCCCGCCCGGCGGCTCGACCGACACCGTGGCGCGCGTGCTGGCCGAGAAGCTGCAAGGCGAACTCGGGCAGACCGTGATCGTCGACAACCGCCCCGGCGCAGGTGGCCGCGTGGCGACCGGCATGCTCAAGCACAGCGCTCCCGACGGACTGACCTACATGGTCGCGCCGAATGCGACCGCGATCTTCCCGACGCTGCTGTACCCGCCGGCCACGCTCAAGTACGACCTGCTGACCGACCTGACACCGGTCGCGGTGGTGATCTCGTATCCGCTGGCGCTGGTCGTGAGCACCCAGACCGGCGTCACCGATGTGAAGGGCTTCGTGGAATGGGTGAAGGCGCATCCCGGAAAGGCCATGTTCGGCACGGCCGGGCTCGGCGGCCAGACCCACTTCACGGGCCTGCAGTTCGGCAAGGCGATCGGCGTGCCGATGAATGTCGTGCCCTACAAGGGCAACGGCCCGCTCGTCACCGATCTGCTCGGCGGGCAGCTTGCTGCCGCCGTGATGACCGCTGGTGACATCCTGCCGCATGCCAAGAGCGGCAAGGTCCGCATCCTTGCCGTGTTCGGCGCTGCACGTTCGCCGCTGTTGCCGGGCGTGCCCACGGCGACGGAGCAGGGCGTGGCGGTCGCAGCGGCGAAGCCTGGGCTGGTATCTGGGCGCCCGCGCGCACGCCGAAGGCAGAACTGGACCGCATGCAGGCGGCGCTCGGCAAGGTGCTCGCCATGCCTGACGTGCGCACCACGCTGCAGCAGCGCGCCACGCTGAATCCGGACTTCCGGCCGGCCGCAGAGCTGGACCGTCTGCAGCGCAAGGAACTCGCCTACTGGGCCCGTCATCAAGGCCAGCGGCTTTACGCCCGACCAGTGATGCTCCGCGCGCCAGCCATCTCCACCTAGTCCCTGCCTTTCATCATGACCCTGAACGGATCCGCCTATATCGTGGGGGCTTACGAGCACCCCACCCGCAAAGCCGACGACCTGTCGGTGGCGCGCCTGCATGCCGATGTGGCGCGCGGCGCGCTGGCCGACGCCGGCCTGACCGCCGCGGACATCGACGGCTACTTCTGCGCCGGCGACGCACCCGGCCTGGGAAGCACCACGATCGTGGAATACCTTGGCCTGAAGCCGCGCCATGTGGATTCCACCGAATGCGGCGGTTCCGCGCCGATCCTGCACGTCGCGCACGCCGCCGAGGCCATTGCCGCGGGGCGCTGCAATGTCGCGCTGATCACGCTGGCCGGACGTCCGCGCGCGGCAGGCGCTGCGTGCGCTGAGGGCGCCGGACCCCGACGCGCCGGATGTGGCCTTCGAGCTGCCGTTCGGCCCCGCCACGCAGAACCTGTACGGCATGGTGGCGAAGCGCCATATGTACGAGTTCGGCACCACCAGCGAGCAGCTCGCGTGGATCAAGGTCGCCGCATCGCATCACGCCCAGCACAACCCGCACGCCATGCTGCGCAATGTGGTGACGGTCGAAGACGTGGTCAGTTCGCCGATGGTGTCCGACCCACTGCACCGGCTCGACTGCTGCGTGATGAGCGACGGCGGCGGTGCGCTGATCGTGGCGCGCCCCGAGATCGCACGGCAGCTCAAGCGCCCGCTCGTGAAGGTGCGCGGCACCGGCGAGGCCCCCAAGCATGCGATGGGCGGCAACATCGACCTCACATGGTCGGCAGCCGCATGGTCGGGCCCGGCAGCGTTCGCGGAAGCGGGCGTCACGGCCGCCGACATCAAGTACGCCTCGCTGTACGACAGCTTCACCATCACCGTGCTGATGCAGCTTGAGGACCTCGGCTTCTGCAAGAAGGGCGATGGCGGCAAGTTCGTCGCCGACGGCGGCCTGATCTCCGGCGTGGGACGCCTGCCGTTCAACACCGACGGCGGCGGCCTGTGCAACAACCATCCGGCCAATCGCGGCGGCGTCACCAAGGTGATCGAGGCCGTGCGCCAGCTCCGTGGCGAGGCCCATCCCGCGGTGCAGGTCAGCAACTGCGACCTCGCGCTGGCGAGCGGCATCGGCGGCGCGCTGGCGTCCCGCCACACCGCGGCCACGCTGATTCTTGAAAGGGAATGAACCATATGAGCACACCCGCTACTCCTGCCAGCGCGGCAGCCAAGGCGCCGGCCGCCGGGCCGCGCAAGATTCCCGCGCCGCGCACGCTGCCGGAAAGCCAGCCGTTCTGGGATGCTGCCGATACCGGCCGCCTGCTGCTGAAGGTCTGCCTTGACTGCCATGCCCCGCACCACTACCCGCGCGACATTTGCCCGCATTGCCTGTCCGACCGCACCGAATGGCGCGACGCGAGCGGCCTGGGCACGGTCTATTCGTTCAGCACCATGGGCAAGGGCGAGGCCGCCTGGACGCTCGCCTACATCAAGCTGGACGAAGGCGTAACGATGATGAGCAACCTGGTGGACTGCGACCCGCGCGAGGTCGAGATCGGCCAGCGTGTGAAAGTCGTGTTCAAGCCAAGCGACGGCGGCCACGCCGTGCCGATGTTCACCCCGGCATGACGACCTGAGGTAATGACCATGCTGACACCAGACAAGACGAGCGCGGCACCGCCGTTCGCAAGGGCCCGCTGTCCCGCTTCACGATTCTCGACGCGTCCCGCGTGCGCGCCGGCCCCACCGCGGTCAGGCTGTTTGCCGACATGGGTGCGCGCGTGATCAAGCTGGAGATCCCGCCGGGCGCCCGGGTGGCGACGACATGATCGGTGGGCGCGACCACAACCGCGCCGACTACGAGAACCTGCACCGCAACAAGGAAAGCCTCACGCTCAACATGAAGACGCCGGAGGGCGTGAAGATCCTGCACGAGCTGGTCAGCCGCGCCGACGTCTTTATCGAAAACTACCGCCCTGACGTGAAGCATCGTCTCGGCATCGGCCCGGATGCGCTGCGCGCGATCAATCCGCGGCTCGTCTACGCGAGCATTTCGGGCTTCGGGCAGGACGGTCCCTACGCGGGCTGGCCCGGCTTCGATTCCATCGCGCAGGGCATGGGTGGACTGATGAGCGTGACCGGCAAGCCCGGCGAGGGGCCGATGCGCGTCGGCATTCCGCTCGCGGACCTGTGCGCGGGGCACTTCTGCGCAATGGGCATTCTCACCGCGCTGCTGGAACGCGAGGCATCGGGCGAAGGCCAGTGGGTGCAGACCTCGCTGCTCGAAGCCCAGATCGCGATGCTCGATTTCCAGGCCGCGCAGTGGCTGGTGGACCAGAAGATCCCCGAGCAGACCGGCAACGAGCATCCGCTGACCGTGCCCACGGGCGTGTTTGCGACGAGCGACGGCTACCTGAACATCGCCGCCATTGGCCAGACCATGTGGAAGCGGCTGTGCGAAGCCCTGGAAGTGCCGCATCTCGTCGAGGAACCCGGCCTCGGTTCCGATCCCGAGCGCGTGCGCAACCGCGACAAGGTCAATGCCGCGATCGAAGCTGCATTACGCACGCGCACCACCGCCGAATGGACCGAGCGGCTGCTCAAGGCCGGCGTGCCGTGCGGTCCCATCCATCGCGTCGACCAGGTGTTCGCCGACGCGCAGGTGAAGCACCTCGGGGTCGCCTGGCCGATGCACCACGACGAGCTTGGCGATGTTGCCCTGGTGGGGCAGCCAATGCGCCTGTCGCGCTATCCGCGCAACCTGCCGCCGCAGCCGGCACCGGAGCAGGGCGCCAATACCGAAGGCATTCTCCGCGAGCTTGGCTATAGCGCGGGGCAGGTGGCTGAGTTGCGCGCTGCCTACATCGTTTGAACGAAGGACACTTCCATGGCAAGACTCGTCGCCGCTTTCGGCTCCTCCCACAGCATCATGCTGGTTTGCCAGCGTGAAGACTGGCAACACGGCTTCCGCCAGGTCGACCCGAAGAACCCGCACTATTTCGACCGGGCCGGCAACCCGACTACCTATGAAGCGCTGCTCGCCTTCGCCCCGGACGATGCCGAGGCCCTGGTGACGCCCGAGCGCATGGGCGAGCGCTACGACCACGCCGAAGCGGCCATGGACGAACTGCGCGAGCGCATCCGCGCCGCGCGGCTCGACGTGCTGCTGGTGGTCGGCGATGACCAGACCGAGTTGTTCCGCACGACCAACAACCCGGCCTTCGCGATCTATTACGGCGACACCATCCGCAATGCGAAGCGCGAGGAAAGCGCTTCCGACGGCTGGTACAAGAAGGCGCGCATGGCCCGTCAGGAGCCCGACGCCGACCGCGACTATCCGGTCAACGCCGACATGGGCCGCTGGCTGATCCGCGAGCTGTGCGACCGCGACTTCGACATCACCGCGATGGACGGGCTCGAGCGCGGCCAGTTCGAAGGCCATGCGTTTTCGTTTATCCACCGGCGCTACCTGCAGGGGCTGGACCTGCCCGTGGTGCCGGTCATCGTCAACACCTTCGACCCGCCCAACCAGCCCACGCCGCGCCGCTGCATCCAGCTTGGCGCCGCGCTGCGCGACGTGATTGCAGCCTATCCCGAAGACCTGCGCGTGGGCGTGCTGGCGTCGGGCGGCCTGAGCCACTTCGTGGTGGATGCCGAGCTGGACAACGCGATCATCGACGCGATCCGCAGGAAGGACACCGCCTTCCTGGCCTCGCTGGACCCGCGCCAGCTTCAGGCAGGCAGCTCGGAAATCCGCAACTGGCTGATCGCCGTGGAAGCCGTGCGTGACCTCGACCTTGAATGGGCCTCCTACGTACCGGGCTACCGCACGCCCGCCATGACCGGCACCGGGCTTTGCTTCGCCGCCTGGCGCACCCTTGACTGAACTGCTGAACCGGACCCTGTAACGATCATGAGTGAAACCGAATCCTACGTACAACGCCTGCGCCGGCTCGACTGCTGCGCGGTGTCCGACGCGCTCGACAAGCTGCAACTGCCGGGCACCGTGACCGGCCTGCCGCAGCGCTCCGGCGCCGGGCGCATTGCCGGCCGCGCCATCACCGTCAAGCTCGGCACCGGCGCGCCGCCGCCCGGACCGACCCGCCATCTCGGTTGCACGGCCATTGAGCAGGCGGGCCCGGACAACATCATCGTCGTCGAGCAGCGTACCGGCGTGGAGGCCGGGAGCTGGGGCGGATTGCTGTCGCTGGGTGCCAAGGTGCGCGGCGTGGCCGGCGTCGTGGCCGATGGTCCGGTGCGCGATATCGACGAGGCGCTCGATTTCGACTTTCCGGTGTTCAGCCGCGCGCTGACCGCCTTCACCGCGCGCAGCCGCGTGGTGGAGCAGGGCACTAATGTCGCGGTGCAGATCGGCAACGTGACGGTGGAGGAGGGCGACTACGTGGTGGCCGACCGCAGCGCGGTGATCTTCATCGCCGCGCGCGATATCGCCCGCGTGCTGGAGACCGCCGAAGCCATCGTGCGCAAGGAAGCCGTGATGGCGAAAGCCATCCTGGGCGGCACGCCCATCGGGGAAGTCATGGGCGGTAACTACGAACACATGCTGAAGGGTTGAGCGAGATGAGCGAACAACAGGACATCAACGTCGCGCGCGCCGCGAAGCTGGACACCGCCACGCTGAGCGACGCGCTGGACAAGCACGGCATCGCAGGCCAGTGCTACCGCATCAAGGCGCGCGGCGAGGGCTTTGCCACGGCTGGCCGCGCCTATACGCTGCTGTACGGCCCGGCATCGAACCCGCCGGGCACCGTGGGCGATTACATCGACGACGTGCCACCGGGCAGCATCCTCGTGCTCGACAACGGCGGCCGCGACAACGCCACGGTGTGGGGCGACATCCTGACCGAGATCGCGCATCGCCGCGGCATTGCCGGCACGGTCATCGACGGCGTGTGCCGCGATGTCGCGCTGTGCCGCAAGCTCGGCTACCCGGTGTTCAGCAAGGACCACTGGATGCGCACGGGCAAGGACCGCGTCCAGGTCGAAGCCACCAATGTGGTCGTCAATATCGGCGATGCGCGTGTGCAGCCCGGCGACATCCTGCGCGGCGATGCCGATGGTGTCGTCGTGATCCCGCGCGAGCATGAGGCCGCGGTGCTCGACACCGCCGAGCAGATCGAGCACGCCGAAAACGCCATCCGCGAAGCGGTGCGCGGGGGCATGCGCCTGGACGAGGCGCGCCGCCAGTTCCGCTACCACCAGCTGCAGACCAAGGGAGCCTGACCATGGCGGAACACGACGCAAGCAGCACGATCATCCGTGACTTCGCGCGGGTCAGTCCTGAAGTCATTCGCGCCGCACAGGCGCTGCCCACCGCCACGCTGCACGAAGCGGGCGGCAAGATCGGCGTGGTCTCGCCGGCTATCAAGCCTGTGGCGCCGGGCTTTCGCATCTGCGGCCCGGCACTGACGGTCCACTCGCCCGGCGGCGACAACCTGTGGCTGCACCGCGCCATCGACATCGCGCAGCCCGGCGACGTGCTGGTGGTGCATGTGAGCGGCGCCTATGACCACGGCTACTGGGGCGAGATCATGACCACGGCGGCCAAGGTCAAGCAGCTTGGCGGCCTGGTCATCGACGGCTGTGTGCGCGACGGCATGCTGCTCGAGGAAATCGGTTTCCCGGTGTTCGCGCGCGGCCTCTGCATCCGGGGCACGGGCAAGGACTATGGCGCCATCGGCTGGCTCAACGCGCCGCTGCTGTTCGGCGGTACGCGCGTGGAAGCGGGTGACCTGATCGTGGGCGACCGCGACGGCGTGGTGGTGGTGCCACGCACGCGCGCGGCCGAGGTCGTCGGCAAGGCCAGCGACCGCGAGGCCACCGAGGCCGCCATTCTCAAGCGGGTGGAAGCGGGCGAGACCACCATGCGGATCTACGGCTTTCACTGAACCGGAGCCGGATGCCATGAGCGAAACCCAGCAAGGACAGCGGCCTGAACTGACCGTCGATGGCCATGTCGCGGTCATCACGCTGCGCCGCCCCGAGATGGCGAACCGGCTGGAGCCGGAAGATCTCGACCTGATGCGCAGCTATCTGGAGACCGTGAATGCGGATAGCCAGATCCGCGTGCTGCGCCTTGAGGGTCAGGGCCGTCACTTCTGCAGCGGCTTCAACATCGGCCGGCTCGGCGCCGCTGATGTCGGGGCGCGCTTCGAGGCGCTGGCCAACGCGCTGGAACAGGCGCGGCCCGTCACGATCGCCGTGCTGCACGGCGGCGTGTACGGCGGCGCCACCGATCTGGCGCTCGCTTGCGACTTCCGCTTCGGCGCTGCCGCTGCCGAGATGTCGGTACCCGCCGCGCGCCTCGGCCTGCTGTTTTACCGCGGCGGCATGGAGCGCTATGTCACGCGTCTCGGCCTGGCCACGGCCAAGCGCATCCTGCTGATGGCCGATAGGTTCGACGCGCCCGCCATGCTGGCCTGCGGCTACCTCGACCGGCTCGAGGACAGCCCCGAGACGCTGCGCGCGCTTGCCGAACGTTGGAGTGGGGACCTGGCAGCGATGGCGCCGCTCGGGTTGCTCGGCATGAAGAAACACATGAACCGCATTGCCCGCGGCGAACTCGATGCCAGCGAATTGGCACAGGATATCGCCGTGGCCGATGCCTCCGACGACCTGCGCGAGGGGGCACTGGCATGGCGGGAAAAGCGCGCGCCGCGCTTCACTGGTCGTTGATGGGAATGCACCGAATGATGAGCCAAGACAAATATTTCACGCGCATGCTGCGCGGCCAGGCACCCCTGCCGCCAGTTGCCGGCCTGCTGGGCGGCGTGGTCCGCCGGGTCGACCTGGAGGCAGGCTCGCTCGAGTCGGACTACGTTGCCACCGATGCTTTTCTCAACCCGGCTGGCCAGGTACAGGGCGGCATGCTGGGTGCGATGCTGGACGACGTGACGGCGATGCTCGTTACGGCGACGCTGGAAGACGGGGCGTCCTGCTCGACGCTGAACTTGAATCTTTCGTTCCTGCGTCCGGCGCAGGCCGGTCCGCTGCAAGGGCGGGCGCGTCTGGAGCGGCGTGGGCGCAACGTCTGCAATGTCGTGGGGGAACTGAGCCAGGACGGCAAGCTGGTGGCGACTGCCACGGCCACCTGCATGGTGGTGCGCCGAACGTGAGCGCGACGCTGCGGATCATGGCCAGGGCCGGCCATGATCCGCTCGCCGCAATGCGGCCGCTTACGCCAGCCAGCCCTTGATGCTCGATGCCATGACCTGCGTCGAGATGCCATAGCGGTCATGCAGCGTTGGCAATGCCCCGGCATCGAGGAACAGGTCGGGCAGGGCCACCTGGCGGAACGGCGGATGCACGCCTGCCTGCATCAACGCAGTGGCAACGGCTTCGCCGAGCCCGCCGATCACGGTATGGTTTTCCGCGACCACGACCAGCCGGCCTGAACGCCTGGCCTCGCGCACGATGGTGTCGGTATCGAGCGGCTTGATCGTCGGCACATGCAGCACGGCCACGCCCACGCGGTCCTTCTCCAGCGCCTTGGCCACTTCGAGCGCCCGCATGGTCATGATGCCCGACGAGATCACGAGTACATCGGCGCCGTCGCGCAGCAGCTTGGCCTTGCCGAGCTCGAACTTGTAGTCGTATTCGTCCAGCACCACGGGCACGTTGCCACGCAGCAGCCGCGCGTAGACCGGACCCGGATGGGCCGCGATGGCGGGCACCATCTGCTCGATGTCGATCGCGTCGCACGGGTCGATCACGGTCATGTTGGGCATGGCGCGCATCAGCGCCAGGTCTTCGGCGGCCTGGTGGCTGGGGCCGTAGCCGGTGGTGAGGCCGGGCAGCGCGCAGACGATCTTCACGTCGAGGTTGTCCTCGGCAATGGTCTGGTGCATGAAGTCATAGGCCCGGCGCGTGGCGAATACCGCGTAGGTGGTGACGAACGGTTGCGCGCCTTCATGTGCGAAGCCTGCCGCAGCACCCATCAGAAGCTGCTCGGCCATGCCCATCTGGTAGTAGCGTTCGGGGAATGCCTGCGCCAGGATATGCAGGTCCGTGTACTTGCCGAGGTCGGCGGTCATGCCGATCACATTGGACTTCTGCCTTGCCAGTTCCACCAGTGCGTGGCCGAACGGGGCCGAACGCGTCGCCTGGCCTTCGCCCGCGATGGAGGCGATCATTGCCGAGGTCTTCAGCTTCGGCTTGCCATCGTTGCTGCTCATGCTTGTCTCCCGGCTTCCAGGGCCTGCAGGGCCAGTTGCCATTCGTGGGCATCGACCCGGATGAAGTGATTTTTCTCGCGTTGTTCCAGGAACGGTACGCCGCAACCCATGCGCGTGTCGCAGACGATCATGCGGGGCTGTTCCCCCGGATGTTTGCGCGCGGCGTCAAAGGCAGCTGCGACCGCGTCGATGTCGTTGCCGTCGACGCGCTGGGTGAACCAGCCGAAAGCCTGCAGCTTTTCGACCAACGGCTCGAACGCCATGATCTGGCTGGACGGGCCGTCGGCCTGCTGATTGTTGACGTCGACGATGCCGATCAGGTTGTCGAGCTTCCAGTGGCTGGCCGACTGGATGCCTTCCCAGATCGCGCCTTCGTCCAGCTCGCCATCGGAGAACAGCGTGTAGACGAACGCGTCCGAGCCTTTGCGCTTGAGCCCCAGGGAGCGCCCGACCGCAATGGTCAGGCCCTGGCCCAGCGAGCCGCCGGACATCTCCATACCGGGCGTATAGCTGGCCATGCCGGACATGGGCAAGCGGCTGTCGTCGCTGCCATACGTTTCCAGTTCCTCGATCGGCAGGATGCCGGCTTCGAGCAGGGCCGCGTACAGCGCAATCGCGTAGTGGCCGTTGGACAGCAGGAAGCGGTCGCGGCCTTCCCATTCCGGGTCCTCGGCGCGGTAGCGCATGGCGCCGAAGTAGGCGACGGCGAGGACATCGGCGATATCGAGCGCCTGCCCGATGTAGCCTTGCCCCTGGACTTCGCCCATGAGCAGCGCGTTGCGCCGGATACGGTAGGCGCGTTCGGCGAGGGGCACGGTCACCTCGTTGGGTGCGTAATGCATGTTGTCTCCTGCGGATCTGGTGATGGGAGAAAATGGAAAGCCTGTGTACATGGTTGGCTCAGCGGTTGACCGATTTGGCCGGCACCAGGAAGACGAGCAGCGCGCCCGTTACCACCGTGGCCGAGATGAAGACCAGGCCGGCCGTCGATTTGCCCGTCAGGTCATTGAGCCAGCCGACGATGGCGGGCGAGAAGAAGCCGGCCAGGTTGGCGACGCAGTTGACCGCCGCGATGCCTGCCGCCGCCGACATGCCGCCCAGCAGCGCGGTGGGCAGGGCCCAGAACTGCGAGGAAGAGGCCAGGATGCCGGCCGCCGCCACGCACAGGCACACCAGCGAGGCCTCCACGCCGCCCAGCAGCGGCAGGGTGGCGAAGCCAGCCGCCGAAACCAGCATCGGCACGGCCAGGTGCAGGCGACGTTCACGGCGGCGGTCCGCGCTCATGCCGATCAGCGGCAGCGCGACGATGGCGCACAGATAGGGCAGCGCAGTGAAGATGCCGACCCACAGTGGATCCGCCACGCCGGACTTGCGGATGATCGTCGGCAGCCAGAAGGTGAGCCCGTACTGGCCGAGCACCACGCAGAAGTAGATCGCTGCCATCAGCCACAGGCGGCGGTCGGCCAGGAACGCGCGGATCGAGAGGTGCACGTGCTTCTGGGCATTGTCCCCTTCGATATTGCGCTCCAGCAGGGCCTTCTCGGCGTCGGTCAGCCACTTCGCGCTATGGATGCCGTTGTCCAAGTAAAAGAGGATGGCCACGCCCATGACCAGCGACGGCAGCGCCTCGATCAGGAACAGCCACTTCCAGCCGGCCATGTCGCCCATGCCGTGGAACGCATGCATGATGTAGCCGGAGAGCGGTCCGCCCACGATGCCGGCCAGCGGAATCGCCATGAAGAACATTGACAGCGCCTTGGCACGCCGCTCGGACGGGAACCAATAGGTCATGTACAGGATCACGCCGGGAGCGAATCCGGCTTCGGCAACGCCGAGCAGGAAGCGCAGGATATAGAACTGCGTGGGCGAGCTGACAAAGGCGAAGCACGCGGAGATGACCGCCCAGGTCAGCATGATGCGCGCGAGCCAGCGCTTGGCGCCGACCTTGTGCAGGATGACGTTGCTCGGCACTTCGAAGATGAAGTAGCCGAGGAAGAAGATGCCGGCGCCCAGGCCGTAGATGGTCTCGCTGAAGTGCAGGTCGCTGAGCATCTGCAGCTTGGCGAAGCCGACATTGACCCGGTCGAGGTAGGCGCCGAGGTAGCACAGCATCAGGAACGGAATGAGCCGGCGGACCACCTTGGCATAGGTGCGGGATTCGAAGGTGGCCGCATCGGCGTGCGGCGTCGCTTCGCCCGCTAGGGGCGAAGTGGCGTACTTGGTCTTCATTGTTGTCTCCTGCCGTGTGCGTCGGAAGCTCCGGCGGCACGGGCGTCTGGTGGTCCGCCTCTGTGGGCGGCTTATATGGAAATCTAGTGGATCAGCATCCCGCCGTTGACATCGAGCGTGATGCCGGTCAGGTAGGCCGACAGGTCGCTCGTCAGGAACAGGCACGCGTTGGCGACATCGGCCGCGTCGCCGAGGCGGCCCAGCGGAATCCCCTTGATGATGTCCGCGCGCATGTCGGCGGTCAGCTTGTCGCCGGTGATGTCGGTCTGGATCAGGCCTGGGGTGATCGAGTTCACGCGAATGCCGTTGGCGCCGAACTCGCGCGCCATGGCACGCGCCAGGCCCAGCACGCCCGCCTTGGCCGCGCTGTAGTGCGGGCCGCCGAAGATGCCGCCGCCGCGCTGCGCGGACACGGAAGACATGCAGACGATGCTGCCGCCGTTCTGCTCCTTCATCTGCGGCAGCACGGCCTGCGACATGTACAGCGTACCGCGCAGGTTCACGTCGACCACCGCATCGAAATTGGCGGCCTGGATATCCAGCGTGCGCAGCGGCTGCGTGATGCCGGCGTTGTTGACCAGCCCATCGATGCGGCCATACCGTTCGACCACCGCCAGCGCCGCGCGCTCGCAGGCGGCGCTTGTCGGTCACGTCGCAAGCCAGCCCCAGGTGGCGCGCGCCCAGTTCCTCGGCGGCGGACCGGGCGTCTTCTAGCCGCAGGTCCAGGATCACGACATTCGCGCCCTGGTCCGCCAGCGCCCGCGCGTCGCCTTGCCGATGCCGCGCGGCGAGGCGGCGCCGGTGACGATGATGACTTTGTTCTCGACCAGCATTCCTTGTCTCCTGACTGTTGAAATGATGGAACGAGTTTGGGCGACGCGGGCACGTCGATCAACGCGGTCTGCCTCAACTATGGCTGAGAAATTTTCAGATATCGGCCTCCGCGGCTTGGGCGATCGCAGGTGGCCCCGCAGGCGCATTGATTTACCAGCGGTGGCGACGACGTCACATGGCGTCGGCGAGCAGTTCGCGATCGATCCAGGCGAGGAATCGCGCGACGCGGGGCAGGTCGCCGTTCTGCGAGGGATAGACGACGTGATGGGCCCCGACCTCCACTGCGTGGGTTGCGTCGAGCACGCGGACGAGTCGGCCGCTGCGCAGCAGCACCGAAGCCAGCAGCGTGCTCTCCAGCGCCACGCCAAGCCCGAGCGCCGCGGTTTCAAGCGACATGTACGAGCGGTCGAACGAAAAATCGAATGTCTTGCGCACGTGGTCGATGCCGAACCGCGCGAACCACTGCTGCCACTGGACCAGCGGCGTCTCGGAGCAGATCAGGCGCTGCCCGAGCAGGTCTTGCGGTGTCTGGATGCTGTGCTGCGCCAGGTAATCCGCGGAGGCCAGCGGCGCGATGAACTCCTTGCGCAACGTCTTGACCTGCAGGTCGCGCCAGTGGGCATAGCCATGGCGGATGTCCACGTCGTAGAAGCCGCTCGTGAACGATATGTCCTCGTACGAGCACGACAGGTTCAGGCGGATGTCGCCGTGCTCGGCCTGGAACGAGGCCAGACGCGGCAACAGCCACATGAGCCCGAAGCTCGGGCTCGAATGGACGCGCAGGATTTCCACGTCTGGCTGGCTCGAGGCGCGCTCGGTCGCGCGGTTCAGGTCGGCCAGCGCTCCGGTCACTTCGCGCAGGTACTGCTCGCCCACTGGCGTCAGCACCAGTCCGCGCCCTTGGCGGAAGAACAGCGGACGGCCGATCACCGATTCCAGGTTGCTGATCTGATGGCTCACGGCCGAGGCCGTCAGGCCAAGCTCTTCAGCCGCGCGGCTGACGCTCTTGGTTCTGGCAACGCTTTCGAAGGCGATGACCGCCTTCATCGGTGGAATGCGCATACTCGCAACAGAGGGCCGGCTGTCGGCGGCGGAGTCTTGGGGATTGGGGGCATTTTACTTCCGCATGCCATCGATCACGATGCGCACGTCCGCAGCGCCTTGCCCGCGCCGCGCGCGGCCGCCAGCTTGGCGGCGACCCGTGCCGTCGAGCAGGTACGCATCGAGCTCGCGCAGCTGGTCGCGATAGATCTCTCGCAATGCCGGGGCAGGCCGGTCCGCTATCGCCGCAACCGGAGACCGGCGCAGCAGCGGCCACAACAGGGCGGCCATGGTCATGGCGGCCAACATGCCGCCACGGTGACAGCACCGTGGCGGGCATATCGTCAAATCACGTCGTGCATCGCGACGCCCCGTGGCGCCTTCACGGGAATGCGCCCGCCATGCCCGGGCGGCAGCACCGGCCGTATCGTGGCGAGCGCCGCGAGGTCGATGTCCTCCAATCGCGCATCCCGCCATGCGGTGCCGTCCCAGCGCTGCAAGCGCAGTTCGGCCAGCGGCACCTGGGTCAGCACGCCGACCCAGTCGGTCGGGGTGGCCCCCCGGCGCAGGCCGGCCGAGACCATGGCCATGGCCTCGGGAATGTCGATATCGGCCAGGCGCGTGACCGCGGGCCACGACACCAGGCGGCTGTCCGAGGCCGGCAGGCCGAAGCGGAACAGACCCTCTTTCTCGGGGAACGCGATCCTGGCGGCCGGGTGCCGCTTCCAGCCAGTGCGGGCCGTGGATGGCTCCCAGACCTGCTGCCGCGAGAACCACAACACGCCCAGCGACGCCGTGGCATGCAGCGATCTTGCGGGAATCAGCAGGCCGGATTCCGAAATGGCCGGCAACCTCATGCCGACCGTGTAGTGCCAGACGAAGTTGGTGGGTTGCATGATGTTCCTCCTGTTCGAGCCCCTTCAGCTTGGGCGCGAATCCTTGCCTGGACAAGCAAGGTCACAGGCCATTGTGCGATGCGGAATAGTGATGCGGCGCTCGCTTCGCATGGCTCGCAATAGCCGCGGCGGAATGTGCGCGGCTCGTCCCGTGCTGCCCTCAGGGAATCAGCCCGCGTGCGCGGCCGATGGCAACGGCTTCGGTGCGGTTCTGTGCGCCGAGCTTGGTGTTGATCTTGCGCAGGTGCGACTTGACCGTCAGTTCCGACAGGAATAGCTTCTCGGCGATCGCGCGATTGCGCAGGCCTGCCGACAGCATCTGCAGCACCTCCAGCTCGCGCGCGTGAGGCTGTCCGAGAGGCCGGCCACCAGTGCGGGTTCCGCGTCATTGGCAACAGGCGCGCCCGGCAACTTCGCCAGCAGCCGGGTGACGAACTGCGGCGCGATGCCCAGGGTCGCCGCCTGCGCCTGGTGTGCCGAGGCCCAGGTGCGTACCAGCGCGGCAATCCCTTCGCCTTCGTCCAGAAACGTCCGCAGGAAGCCTTCATGGCTGGCCAGGCGTAACGCTTCGGTGATTTCCTGCAGCGCGTCGTCATGCCGAGCGAGGCCATCGAGCGCCGCGGCGCGCAGGATGCGCAGCTTGATCAGGCGCCAGTAGCGCTGGTGCGCGGCAGCCGCGCCAATGGCTTCGTCCAGTGCGGCCAGCGCCTGTGCGTGCAGACCCTGGGCAATTTCCAGGCGGCGCCGCGCGATCGAGGGGCGGTCGATGTCGCTGGCGTGGCCGGTCGTGTCGAGCGCTTCCCAGCCGCCATAGAGGTCGACTGCGCGCAGCGCGTGCTCGGCGGCTTCCAGCCGGCCTTCGAGCGTGGCCACGCGGGCGCGCTCGAGCCATGCCGAGCACACCGACGTTCGGCATTGACCTGCTGGCCGAGCTGTTCCAGTTCCGCCAGCACGCGCAGCCACTGTTCCTTGTCACCACGCAGCAGCGCCAGGCGCGCGCTCAGCACATGGCAGCCGATCACCGCGTCGGGCGGCCCGTTGGCCTTGGTGTAGGGCAGCGCGTCTGCCAGCAGCCGCGCCATCTCGTCGAGCGCGTCATTCTCGTACAGCGCCAGCGACCATGAAGTGTCGATCGCGGGCTTGTCGCTGGTGATGTCCCCCCGCGCGTCGTCCCCTGTGCGCGTGGAGGCGGTGTGGAAGCGCGCCAGCGCGTTGCCCAGGCGGCCCTGCACCAGGTCGATGATGCCCTCCAGGCAGTCGGCGATGCTGCGCATGAATACCGAGCGCTCGTCGGCACCGCGCTGGATCGCGCGCGACAGCACGCTGCGCGCGTCGTCGTAGCGGTGCGTGCAGATCAGGCTGTAGGCAAGCGAGTTGGCGAGGATGCCGTACTGGAACAAGTCGTCGGGGCCGAGCCGGTTGATCAGGACCATGCTGGCCTGGCGGCAGGCCTCGACCTGGTCGGTCATGACCAGCAGCACGCAGCGGATGGTTTCGGCCTCTACGGCGAGTCGCTCGCTGTCGGCGCCGCCGTCGAGTTCCGCCTGGATCGAGTCGACGGCCTGCAAGGCATCGGCGTAGCGCCGGTTGAGCAACAGCGCCCACGCATGCGCCAGCCGCAGGTGCGGTTGGCGCGCCAGGGCCTGCGGGCCGATCTGATCGAGCCAGCGCACCAGCAGCCGCACGCGCCCGGCACTCAAGAGCGCATCGGCCTGCCGCGCGATCTCGGGCAGCGCCTCGTCGTGAAGTCCGGCCTGAAGCAGATGGTCCACCGCCGGCACGGGCCGGTTGTGCGCCAGGTACCAGTGCGCGGCCGCGCGGTGCAGGTCCGTCGCGCGACCCGGTTGCTGGAGGCTCAGCCGGTGTTGCAGGAAGCCGGCAAAGAGCTGGTGGTAGCGATACCAGGTGCGGTCGCCGTCCAGCGGGAACAGCAGCAGGTTGGCCCGTTCGAGATAGTCGATCATCGCGCGGCTGTCCTGGCGGCCGGTGACGGCATCGCACAGCGGCGCGCTGAGCTGGCCCAGCACGCTGGTCTCGAGCAGGAAGGACCGGCAGGCCTCGGTCTGCTGCGCGAGGATGTCCTCGGCCAGGTATTCGGCCAGTTCGAGGTTGGTGCCCGAGAACGAGGCCACGAACGCGGCGTGGTCCGTGCGGGTCTGCAATGACAGCGTGGCCAGGTAGATGGCAGTGGCCCAGCCTTCGGTGCAGCGGTGCAGCGTGGCGATCTCGCTGTCGCGCAGCGGCAGGTGGCAGCGCTCGCGGATCAGCGCGGTGGCTTCTTCGAGCGTGAAGCGCAACTGGGCCGGGTGGATCTCCAGCAGCAGCCCGCGCGCGCGGATGCGTCCCAGGCCGATTTCAGGGGTGACGCGCGAAGCGATGACCAGCGTGCCGCACGGCGGCATGGCTTCGATGAGTTGTTGCACGAAGTTCAGGACCGCTGCGCTCTGCACGGCCTCGAAGTCGTCGAGCAGGATACTGAACGGCAGGACGGCGGCCGCCACCTGTTCGATGATGCGGTGCGCGAGCCGCGGGCCGGCGGCAGCGTCGGCGGGAGAGGCTGTGCGCGCGGCCTTGCGCTTGCCGTGCAGGGCCTGCAGCCCCGCATCCAGATGGACCAGGAAGCGTTCGAGGTCGTTGTCGCCGCCGTCCACACGCAGCCATGCCGTGCCGCGCTGGCGGGCCGCGCATTGGGTGGCGTACTGCTGCATCAGCGTGGTCTTGCCAAAGCCGGCGGCCGCGCGCAGCAGGATCAGCCGCGCCGCGCTGGCATCGAGCATGCCCTGTACAAGCTGCGGCCGCGGCAGTGTCGCCGGGCCGCTGGCCGGCGGCACGAGCTTCGATGCGACCAGCCCGGGCAGGCCCTGTTCGCGGACGGGCCCGGAGGAGGGAGGGTGCGCGGGCAAGGGAATCTTCTCTACTCCTGTCTGCATCGTTTTATCCGGCACGGCGCCCATGGTGCCTGAATTGTGATCTGTAAGACCTATTCCGGTCTTCAAACTCAGGGAAAACGCGATTGTTCCACGCTGGCGTACGCCTGTCGTAGTTCTTTCGGACGATTTGGTGGCCGGCGGGATTTTCCTCCCTTCGACGGACGACAGCCGGACGGGCGGCTCCTAAAGTGGCCGACTACAGCGGGGCGCCACGTCCGTCCGCCGCGCCAACGCATTACCGGAGACTCCGTAGTATGTACCTGACCCAGGGCCTGCACCGTTGCCTGCAGCAAACTCCCGGCCGCACCGCCACGGTTTTTCGTACCCGCCGCCAGACCTTCCGCCAGCTTGGCGACCGCGTCGCCCGCCTGGCCGGCGCGCTGCGCCAGCTCGGCATGGCCGAAGGCGACCGCGTCAGCATGCTGGCGCTGAACTCGGACCGCTATATCGAATACATGCTGTCGGTCTGGTGGGGCGGCGGCGTGCTCAATCCGGTCAATACCCGCTGGAGCGTGCCCGAGATCGTCTACTCGCTGGACGATTGCGACACCGGCATCCTGATCGTCGATGACCACTTCCTGCCCATGGTGCCCGGCATCGTTGCCAGTGCCAGCCGCAAGCCGGTGCTGATCCACGCCGGCGACGGTCCGGCGCCCGACGGCATGCTGTCGTATGAACAGCTCGTGGCCGATGCCGCGCCGGTCGAAGACGCGCAGCGTGGCGGCGACGACCTGGCCGCCATCATGTACACGGGCGGCACCACGGGCAAGCCCAAGGGCGTGATGCAGTCGCACATGAACCTGTGGTCGTCGGCCATCTCGCGCATGGCGCAGTATCCGTGTCCCGAAGACACCATCACGCTGCACGCATGTCCGCTGTTCCACACCGCGGCGATGGCCAAGGCGGTGACCCTGTTCATCGCCGGCGCCACGCATGCGCTGATTCCCGCCTTCGATGCGAAGGAAGTGCTGGAAACCATGGTGAGCGAACAGGTCAACGAAATTCTGCTCGTCCCGACCATGCTGCAGGCGGTGCTTTCGCATCCCGGCTTTGCCGATCACGATCTCGGTTGCCTGCAGCGCGTCAACTATGGTGCCTCGCCGATCAGCGCCGGGCTGCTTGACGCAGCACTGGCCGCGCTGCCGCAGGTGCAGTTCTATCACGCCTATGGCCTGACCGAGGCCGCCCCGGTGGTCTCCGTGAACCCGCCCGTGAACCATGGTCCTGAAGGCGTGCGAGCGGCCTGTACCGCTCGGCCGGCCGTCCCGGCTACGGCGTCACCGTGAGGATCGTTGATGAGCAGGGCGTCGAAGTGCCGCGCAACACCGTCGGCGAAATCGTGGTGCGCGGGCCCAACGTCATGCAGGGCTACTGGAACAAGCCTGCCGAAACCGCCGCAACGCTGCGCGGCGGCTGGCTGCATACCGGAGACGGCGCCTACATGGACGAGAACGGCTACCTGTTCATCGTCGATCGCCTCAAGGACATGATCGTGAGCGGCGGCGAAAACGTCTATTCGGCGGAAGTCGAGAACGTGCTCTCGCGCCATCCGGCGGTGGCCTCGTGCGCGGTGATCGGCGTGCCCGACCCGCGCTGGGGCGAGGCCGTGCACGCCGTGATCGTCCTGAAGCCCGGCGCGCAGGCGGACGAAGCGGGCCTGCGCGAGCACTGCCGCCAGTTCATCGCCGGCTACAAGTGCCCGAAGAGCATCGAGTTCCGCGCCGACATGCCGCTGTCCGCGGCCGGCAAGATCCTCAAGCGCGATCTGCGCTCCCCATACTGGAAAGACAGCGCCCGGCAGGTCAACTGAAGCGGCCGCCTCCTTCAATACTCAGAGAAAATCGACATGAGCAACATAGTGGTAGTGGCCGGCGTCGGCATGATCCCGTTCACCAAGCCGGGCGCAGCGATGACTATGGCGTGATGGGTGCCAATGCCGCCAAGGCCGCACTGGCCGACGCGGGCATCGACTATGCGCTGGTCGAGCAGGCTTACGTGGGCTATGTGTTCGGGGATTCCACGTCCGGCCAGGCGGCCATCTACGGCGTCGGCCTGACGGGCATTCCGGTCATCAACGTCAACAACAACTGCGCCACCGGCTCGACCGCGCTGTTCCTGGCGCGCCAGGCCGTGGAAAGCGGCGCGATCGAATGCGCGATCGCGGTCGGCTTCGAGCAGATGGTGCCGGGCGCGCTCAAGGGAGCCTATACCGACCGTCCGGGCCCGATGGAGCGCTTCGCGAAGACCATGGCGCAGGTCCAGGGCTTCGACGAACACGCGCCGCGCGCGGCCCAGTTCTTCGGCGGCGCGGGCCGCGCGTACATGAAGGAGTATGGCATCCGGCCCGAAACCTTCGCGCGCATCTCGGTCAAGGCGCGCCAGCACGCCGCGCGCAACCCGTTTGCGGTATTCCGCAACACCGTGACGCTGGAAGAGGTGATGGCGGCGCCCGCCGTGTCCGACCCGCTCACGCGCCTGCAGTGCTGCCCGCCGACCTGCGGCGCGGCCGCCGCGATCCTGTGCACGGAATCGTTCGCGCGCAAGCACGGCCTGGATGCCCGCGTGAAGATCGCCGCGCAGGCCATGACCACCGACCGCAACAGCACCTTCGACGAAGGCGACATG
This sequence comes from Cupriavidus sp. UYMMa02A, assembly GCA_001725945.1. GTDB lineage: Bacteria > Pseudomonadota > Gammaproteobacteria > Burkholderiales > Burkholderiaceae > Cupriavidus. The sequence continues at coordinate 96,776 of LRMT01000027.1, forward strand.
CGCAAGGTGGTGGGCTACGACATGACCGCCGCCGCCGCGAGCGCCGTCTACGAGAAGGCCGGCGTGGCGCCGACCGACATCGACGTGGTTGAGCTGCACGACTGCTTTACCGCTAACGAACTGATCACCTATGAAGGCCTGGGCCTGACTCCGGTTGGCACGGCAGAGAAGTTCATCGTCGATGGCGACAACACGTATGGCGGCCGCGTGGTCACCAACCGTCTGGCGGCCTGCTGTCCAAGGGCCACCCGCTGGGCGCCACCGGCCTTGCGCAGTGTGCCGAACTGGTCTGGCAATTGCGCGGGAAAGCCGGCGAGCGCCAGGTGGCAGGCGCGCGCCTGGCGCTGCAGCACAACCTCGGCCTCGGCGGCGCCTGCGTGGTGACGCTGTACGAGCGCCAGCAATAAGCTTTCCCCAAATCCGCGGCAAGCAGCCAGGGAAAGCGTCAAGCTGATTGCAGGACATCCGGGCGGCCGGTTCGGTGTTCCTGCTGTGCAATCCCGATTTCAACTACATCACCGGCCGGGTGCTGATCTGCAGCGGCGGCCGTCCCTGAACGGCGAGGAGAAACATCAATGGCATTCAACCAAAGACCCTGGATCACCGATGACCTGGCCATGTTCCAGGACGCCATCCGCAAGTTCATCGAACGCGAACTGGTTCCGCACGAGGACCGTTGGTGGAAGCAGCAGCACGTGGACCGCGAGATCTGGCGCAAGGCCGGCGAGATGGGCATGCTCTGCGCGAGCATCCCCGAGGAATACGGCGGTGGCGGCGGCACGTTCGCGCACGAGGCTGTCATCACGCTGGAGCAGTCGCGTGCCGGCGTGAGCAGCCTGGGCACCAACGTTCACAGCGGCATCGTTGCGCACTACATCCTGCGCTACGGCACCGAAGCGCAGAAGCGCAACTGGCTGCCGAAGATGGCCAGCGGGGAAATGGTGGCCGCGATCGCCATGTCGGAACCCGGTGCGGGCTCCGATCTCAAGAGCATCAAGGCGCGGGCGCTGCGCGACGGCGACCACTATGTGCTGAATGGCTCCAAGACCTTCATCACCAACGGCTTCCTGGCCGACCTGATCCTGGTGGTCTGCAAGACCGACCCGGACAAGGGCGCCAAGGGCGTGTCGATCGTCGTGGTCGAAACCGAGAACCTGCCCGGCTTCCGCCGTGGCCGCATCCTGGAGAAGATCGGCCAGAAGGGACAGGACACGGCCGAGCTGTTCTTCGACGACGTGCGCGTGCCATGCGCGAACCTGCTGGGCACGGAAGAAGGCAAGGGCTTCTACCAGCTTATGCAGCAGCTGCCGCAGGAGCGCATGATCATCGCGCTCGGCGCGCTGTCCGCCATGGAGCGCGCGGTGGAACTGACCGCCGACTACGTGCGCGAACGCAAGGTGTTTGGCGCGACGCTGCTCGACATGCAGAACACCCGCTTCAAGCTGGCCGAGTGCAAGACCAAGGCCGTGATCGCGGGTGCCTTTGTGGACGACTGCATGGCCAAGGTGCTGCGCGACGAGCTCGATCCCGAGACCGCCGCCATGGCCAAGTGGTGGGGCACGCAGACCAGCTGCGAAATCATCGATGAATGCCTGCAGCTGCACGGCGGCTACGGCTACATGATGGAGTACCCGATCGCCCGCATGTATGTGAATGCCCGCGTGGGCAAGATCTACGGCGGCTCGAACGAGATCATGAAAGAGATCATCGCGCGCACGCTCTGACTTTAGCGGCATGCAGGACCGTGGCTGCATGACCAGGTCCAAAGAGGCCGGCTGCAGCCGCGAATCAGCCAGAACCAATGACAATGTGGAGACATCAAGATGCAGCAGCAAAGGCGAAGGGTTTTGCAGCAGTTGGGACTCGGCCTGGCAGGCGCGGCATTCGGAGGCATCGGCCTCAATGCCCGGGCTCAGGCCAGTACGGGCGGATATCCGTCGCGCGCCGTGCGCGTGGTGTATCCGTACCAGGCGGGCGGTACCGGCGATGTCGTCGCGCGGCAGATTGCCGAGGGCCTGGCCAAGGCCTGGGGCAAGCCGGTCATCGTTGACAACCGGCCCGGCGCCGGTGGCATGATTGGGGCCGACATGGTGGCCAAGGCCGAGCCGGACGGCCATACGCTGCTGCTGACGCTGACCGGCATGGTGCAGGCGCCGAGCCTGTACAGCAAAGCGCCGTACAACCCGGTGCGCGACTTCGCGCCCATTTCTGAGCTGGCCACATCGAACCTCGCTCTGGCCGTTCAGCCCTCGCTTGGCGTGACCACTCTGAAGCAGCTCATCGACTATATCGGCAAGCAGGGCAAGCCGCTCGCCTACGGTTCGTACGGCCTCGGTTCGAGCGGCCACCTGCAATGGAGATCTTCGGCCGCAACGCCAAGGTCGCGCTCACGCACGTGCCTTACAAGGGCGAGGCGCCGATGATCAACGCCCTGCTGGGCGGGCAGCTCCCGGCCGGCATGATCGCGGCAGTGAGCGCGCGCCAGCATGCGGCCGCCGGCAAGCTGCGCGTACTGGCCGTTGCCGGCGCGGCGCGCTCGCCGCTGCTGCCCGACAACGGTTACGCGCTTTGGACCTATCTGACCACGCCATTCCTGATCACCCTTCCTGGCTTTGAGGTCAGCGAAATCGAGCCGTGGCGCGAAGGCTCTGAGACATGGCGGGGATTGCGCGTACGTTTT
>LRMT01000028.1 GCA_001725945.1 Cupriavidus sp. UYMMa02A
GCGCAGGCGGCGCGACAACGGCTAGCGGCACAGGCGGCGCGTCCACCAGCACCGGCGGCGCCGGTGGCGGGCAAGCCAGCATTGCCGGCAATGGCGGCGCGGGCGGTACGGCCACCAATGGCAGCGCTTCGAGCACGGCCTCTAACGGCAGCAGCACAGGCGGCGGCGGTGCCGTGGGCGCAGCAGGTGCAGTTGGCGGTGCCGGCGGTACCGGTGCTGGCGGCACCGGCGGTACCGGCAATGGCGCAGTCGGTGGCGCTGGCGGTGCGGGTGGCTATAACTCTGTCAATGCCGGCTCGTTCGCCATGTCCAACGTCATGACCAGTGTTGGTCAGACGGCTGCTGGCATCATGATGGCCACGCAGAACAATGGTGCCGGGTCGCTGCTGCAGCAGAGCGTCAATGTGCAGGCTAACCTGACGTCGGCCACTGAAGTCTGTTCGGCGCAGTACGGCCTGTTGCAGTCGTGGCAGGCCGGACGGCGCCGGTGAAAGGCTTCACGCGGCCAGGAGCTGGTATCCCCGGGGCGTGGTTCGCACCGGACGGATGCCAGTCTCCTGGTATGTCAGCCTGTGAGTATCGCCGTGACCGGCCAGATGGGGGCTGGCCACGGCGAGCAACAAGGAGACGCACCATGCGACCGATTCGCACGGCAGTCACCATTCTGGGGACGGCATTCCTGGCTTGGCCCTTCGCGCAAGCCAATGCGGATCCGATGGCGGACCCAGCCTTTGCAGCAGCGCAGGCCAGCGGAGCCAGCGTAGTTGGCGTTGGCACAGAGGCCGCCGCAAAGACGGACTTGAATACAGCGGCCCAGCGCAACCCGTTTGGCCCGAAGATCGTGGCCGTTGCAAGCGACAAGCTTGATGGCGTGCGTGGCGGGGCGGAACTGGTCGTCAACGACATGCGGCTGCACGGCACGGTGGCGGACAACAGCACCGTCAACCCGATATCCGGCAATAACATCGTGTCGGACGGCGCGTTTGCCAATGCAGCGGGCATACCGACCGCCATCCAGAACAGCGGCAATGCCGTGCTGATCCAGAACGCGACGATCATCAACGTTCAGTTCAAGTGATGACGATGTTTCGACGGGTTCTCGGGGCGATACCGTTTCTGCTCGCATTGAGCGGGACGTCGCCCGCGCTGGCGGACCGGGTGGCGATATACGGGCCGGTTGGCGAATACTACAGCGTGCCGGTGACCAGTCTGCGCGAAGCGCGTTTCAAGACCACCGTCCGGCAGCAATACGATTTCAGTTGCGGCTCAGCTGCCGTGGCGACACTGCTGACCTACCAGTACGGCGAACCCGTGAGCGAGGAACTCGCATTCGCCAACATGTTCGTCAATGGCGACCAGGCAAAGATACGTCAGGAGGGATTCTCCCTGCTGGACATGAAGCGCTTCCTGGAATCGCGGGGCTATCAGGCTGACGGCTATGAATTGCCCCTGTCCAAGCTCGAGGAAACGCAGATCCCCGCGATCGTGCTGATCTCCGAGGGTGGCTACCACACTTCGTGGTCGTCAAGGGGGTCCGGGGCGACCGCGTGTTGATCGGCGATCCTGCGCGCGGCACGCGCTCCATTTCGCGCGAGCATTTCGAGAGCGTCTGGGAAAGCCAGTTGCTCTTCGTGATTCACAACCGTACCGAACGTGCACGGTTCAATCTTGCGGCTGACTGGCGCGTCGCGCCAATGGGCCCTTACTGGATGGGAGTCAACCGGGACAGCTTGTTCTTCACCGTCATGCCCAAGCATGGCGCCAGCGATTTCTGAGGAACACATCATGCTCGAGACAACCGCTTCATTATTGGCCTGCCCGGCAGCCGATGCGGCATGGCGGGGCAGGCATCCGTGATGTTGCTGTTCGGTGCCGGCATGGCCTATGCCGGCACCGTGCACGCAGCGGAACAATCCCTGCCGGACTCGCTCGATGCGGGCGCGGTCCCGGCGCAGGCAGCGCTCGCACGCGGCGACGACGCGCAGCCGGACAGCCCTGTTGCAGCCGCACGCGGCGACATGACGGGCTGGAAGCCCGTCGCGCAAGAACGGCTCGAAGACATGCGCGGCGGATTTGATGCCGGTGGACTGCAGGTTTCGTTCGGTATCGAACGCGCCGTGTACATCAATGGTGCCCTGGTGGTGGCGACCAGCCTTAATATTCCGGACGTGGGCAGGATCACGACGGACCAGGCCGCCCGCCTGGCCTCGACCCTTGGGCCGTCGATCGTCAGCGCGACCCAGACGGCTGTCAGCAGTTCGGTGGCGGGAGCGGGCGCGGATGCAACGGCCAACGCGGGAGCAGCGGGCGCCAGCAGCGCCTCTGCCGGCAGCGCGGGAGCAAGTTCCATAGCGACCGGCATGGCAGGCGCGGCCGGCATGCCGGTGACGACGATCAACACCGGAGCGGGCCAGGTCGTCACCAACGGCGCCATGACCGTTATCCAGAATGGCCCGGGCAATATTGCGAACGTCGGCGCGCTGGCAGGCTCGCCCGCGGTGATCCAGAACTCTTTGAACAACCAGAGCATCCGGAGCGTGATGACAATCGACGCAGGCGTGAATACACTGCAGGCATTCCGGTCACAGCTGGCCAATACAGCGCTGAACAGCGCGCTGATGCGGGCAGCCAGCATGAGGTAGTCGTAGCGAAGCATTGCGCAGTACAGGTAGCGGACTCCTGCCCGATCAGTCCGCCGTCCCCGGGGGAGGATAGACGTCATGAAGAAGCGGTCGATGCAGGGCATCCGGAACGCTGGATGCTCGACGTTGCTATTGCTCGGAGGGCTGGCCCAGGCCCAGACCTCCGCAGACGCCGGGCCAACGCCTGCAACAGGCATAGAAGGCCTGCAACACCAGTTGACCGAGCAACAGGTCCAGCTGGAAGCCATGAAGCGGGCGCTGGCAGAGCAGGACGCTGTCATCAAGGAGCTTCGCAGTGTGATCGGCAACGATGTCCTCGCGAGAAAGCGCGGGGGCGCGGGGCCGGGCGTCACGCCCGGGGACAATGCGACCAATGCCGCGGCCGCCGCGGCTGCCGCCAGTGCCACGCCGAACGCGGCCCCCAACGTCGTCAATGCCCCCCAGCAGATCACGGGCCAGCAGCAGGCCGGTGCGCCACCGCAGCAGGGTCAGCCACAGCAGGGGGAGTCGGCGGATCCGCAGACCATGGCCGGAGTAGACGAACCTGTGGGGCAGCCGCCCGAGCGCAATACGCGGCCCCCGGAAATCGCGCCGATCACCGACCAGCCCGGCGTGCTGACCGGCGAAGGCAAGCTGGTGGTGGAACCAGGCCTCCAGTATGGCTACTCGTCCAACAACCGCGTTGCCCTGGTCGGCTACACGGTGATTCCCGCCATACTGATCGGCCTGGTCGACGTGCGGGAAGTCAAGACCACCACGTACCTCGCCTCGATCGCATTGCGCTATGGCATCACCAAGCGCCTGGAAATTGAAGCGAAGGTGCCATACGTGCACAGTTCCGGTTCTACCGTCAGCCGCGAGATCTTCACGGGCACGGCGGTCGACAATGTATTCAATTCCAGCGGCACCGGCCTCGGCGACGTGGAGGCGACACTGCGCTACCAGCTCAACTACGGCAGTGAAAAGATCCCGTACTTCATTGGCTGGCTGCGCTACAAGTCGGCCACCGGCAAGGACCCGTTCGAGGTCGTCACCGATTGCATTACGCGCTGCGTGGGCAATGCCACCGGCACGGGCCTGCCGCTCGGCCTGCCAACTGGCACGGGCTTCCAGGCGCTTCAGCCTGGCGTCACGTGGTTGCTGCCGACTGATCCGGCGGTGTTCTTCGGCACCTTCAGCTACCTGCACAACTTCGCGCGCGACAACGTCAGCCGCACCGTGCTCAATGGCGAGAAGGAATCCCTGGGCAAGATCGCCCCGGGGGACATCTTCGAGTTCAGCTTCGGCATGGGCCTCGCGCTCAACGAGCGTGCCTCGTTCTCGATCGGCTACGACCAGGCCATCATCTGGCCGACCAAGCAGAACGGGCAGACCGTGCCGGGCTCTGTGCGAGTGACGCAGGGCACGCTGCTGGTGGGCTACTCGTATCGCTTCAGCAGCCGCTACACGCTGAACCTGTCGGTGGGCGCGGGCCTCACGCGCGATACGCCTGACCTGCAGGTCAATTTGCGTCTGCCGATCACATTCTGACGAGCAATTCCTGCCGGTGTGACGCGCGTGACCGACGCGCGCGTCACATCGGCGGCCACCGCGGTACGCCGCCTTGCACTCACCGCATGAACGGCGTACAAAGAAACAACCCCCGTCCCACAGACGGTATCCCCACTCCCGGGACGGCCTGAAAAAGGAGACAGACATGCGCAAACGCATCTTCTGGTTGCTGCCCGATCTGGCCAGTGCCCGCCGTACCATGGATGATCTGCTGCTGGCCCGCGTCGAGAACAGCCACATCCATTTCGTGGCACGCGACGGTTCCGACATGACGGGCCTGCATGAAGCCAACCTGTTCCAGACGTCCGACATCGTCCACGCCGCAGAAATGGGGCTCATGGTCGGTGGCGGCGTGGGTGTGGTGGCCGGTGCGGTGGTGGCCATGTTCCCGATCGTCAGCGATACCCCGCAGTGGGGGCTGGTCGGCGTGCTGGCCGTGCTTGGCGCGGTATTCGGCGCCTGGGCCGCGAGCATGATCGGCAGTTCTGCCCCCAACAGCCGCCTGCGCGCGTTCGAGAAGGACATCGAGGCAGGCAAGATCCTGCTGATGGTCGATGTGCCGCGCGGCCGTATCGAGGACATCGAACTGCTGCTGCAGAAGGCGCATCCGGAAGCCTCGTTCGCCGGGCTCGATCCTGCGGTGCCGGCATTCCCCTGAAGCCCGACGCAGTCCCTTCTCAGTGCGCCATGGCGCACGTCTCCCTCACACCGGTGCCGTCAACGGTTCCGGTGTGATGTCGCAGCAACACCTCTCCTCATCTGCTGTTTGCTCCGATCCCCCGCTTGGGGTAATTTGCGAAGCGTCGCACCGGCGCCTTGCGCATGACCGCATGCACGCGCCCGCGATAGCCAAGCTACAACAACAGCACGCCATCAAGGCGCAGGGGTCACGACGATGAAGGCAACATGGTTTGCGTGCGGCATGCTGGCCGCCTCGCTGGGGTGCGCCGCGCCTGCGGCATTCGCGGAGCCGGGCGTCAGCAAGGCGAGATCCGCATCGGGCAATCGGCGGGCGTGAGCGGTCCCGTGGCAGGCTCCGTCAAGGAGCAGATCGAAGGCGCGCAGGTGTACCTGCGCGCGGTCAATGCGAGCGGCGGCGTTGCCGGGCGGCGCATCGAACTGGTGACGCTCGACGACGGGTTCGACGCGAAGCGCACGCCGGAAAATGTACGCAAGCTGATTCAGGACGAAAAGGTCTTCGCGCTCTTCATGGTGCGCGGCACGCCGCAAAACGAAAGCATCCTGCCAATCATTGCGACCGAGAAGGTGCCGCTCGTGGCGCCGCTGACCGGCGCGATCACGCTGCACCGCCCGGTCAATCGCTATGTGTTCAACGTGCGCGCCAAGTACCAGGATGAAGTGGCGCGCGCCATCAACCACCTGGCAACTTCGGGCATGACGCGCATCGCGATCGTCTATGCGAACGACGGCTTCGGCAAGGACGTATACGAGGGCTTCAGTAGCGCATTGCAGACGCGCGGCGTGCAGCCTGCCGCGGCCGCCAGCTTTGCGCGGCCGATGGGCGACATCACGCAACAGGTCGCGACGGTGAACAAGGCCGATCCGCAGGCAGTGCTCGTGATCGGCTCGGGTTCGGAGGCGGCGCGCGTCATCCGCGACATGCACAAGGCCGGCAGCCAGGCGCAGTTCGTCACGCTGTCGAACAACGCGGCCGACTCGTTCATCAAGGAACTGGGCGAAGACGCCCGCGGGCTCATCATCACGCAGATCGTCCCCGGCATGAACTCCAGCCAGATGACGCTGGCCACCGAATACCGCAGCCTGGCGCGACAGCAGGCGTCCAGCCGAGCAATGCCGGCATGGAAGGCTTCATGTCCGCCAAGGTGCTGGTGGAAGGGTTGCGCCGCGCCGGGGCAGACCTCACCCGTGAACGACTGGTCACCGCGCTGGAGAACCTGCGCGACTACGACCTCGGCGGCATTCTCATCAGCTACAGCCCGACTCGCCACACGGGCTCGTCGTTTGTCGAGATGTCGATTGTCTCGTCGACGGGCAAGCTGATCCGCTGACGGGGCAGCGGCAGCCGGCGGGCGTACCCGTTTCTGCGTGGCGCCTGACCCGGCCACGTACGCCGCACCGGGCAAGGCCCGCCGCGCTGCCAAACCATGCAAAGCGTACCCAATTCTGCGTACGCTCACGCGCGGCGGCGGCCGTAGTGTGCACGCAGGCAATCGATCATCGCTGCTGCCGCTGCCGAGTCCCCGCGCTCGCGCAGCCGCACCAGGCAGATGTCCCTGACCAGCGACGGCATCTGCAACGGCCGGACTGCCAAGCCCTCGCGCTGGAACTGGAACAGCGCCAGCGACGGCACCGCGCTCACGCCCAGGCCGGCCTGCACGAGTGCCGCGACCGTGGCCAGGTGTTCCACTTCCATCACGCTGCTGAGCTTCAGCGGATGCAGGGCCGCATCCAGGTGCTGGCGCACGCTGCTGGTCCGGGTCAGGTGGATGAAGGGCAAGCCCGCGAGCATCTGCGGCGTGATGCGGCGCTTGCGCGCGAGCGCGTGTTCCGCGGGGCAGACCAGGTGGAAGGTGTCGTGCACCATTGGCTCGACGCGCAGATCATCATCCTGCGCGGGCGCAGGGGCCAGCGCGAAGTCGGCGCGCCCGCGCCGTACCAGGTCGATGCAGCCGTCGGCCAGCTGGTCGAACAATTCCAGCGCAATGCCCGGATAACGCTGGCGGAATATGGCCAGCAAAGGCGGCAGGTCACCGCCCGCGATCGAAGGCAATGCCGCGATGCTGACCCGGCCCTTGCGGCGCTCGGCATGGGCACGCAGGTCCTCGAAGGCAGCCTCGAAGTCGGCCAGCAGGCGCTGTGCGGTTTCCTCGAAACGCAGCCCGTCGCGCTCAGCTCGACATGCCGCGTAGTGCGTTCGAACAGGCGGCTGCCGGCCTGTTCTTCCAGGGTCTGGACCAGCGCGCTGAACGCCGACTGCGACAGATGACACGCACGCGCCGCGCGCGTGAAATTGCGATGGGCGGCGAGCGCCACGAAGGCGCGCAGGTGCTTGACGGACAGGTTCATGGTGGTTCCGCCGGATTTATCTGAATAGCCGCTAGATTAATCCAAATAATCTGTTTTTTGGTTGACTGAACCGCACCTAGAATGGGCTGGAACACCGAACATTTCCGCCCAGACACCATGACCGTTCCCTTGCTGATCGGCTCCGGCGCCGGCTTCTCCGGCGACCGCACCGATGCCGCGCTGCCTGTCGTGCGCACCCTGATCGCCGCAGGCGGGCCGGCCGCGCTGATCTTCGAGACGCTGGCCGAGCGCACGCTCGCGCTGGCGCAACTGGCCCGGCGCAACGACCCTTCGGCTGGCTACGAACCGCTGCTCGATGCGCTGCTGACGCCCGTGCTCGGGCTTTGCCTTGCCAACGCATTCCCATCATCGGCAACTTCGGCGCGGCCAACCGCGCGGCGCGGCGGCGCGTGCGCGAGCTTGCGCGGGAG
>LRMT01000029.1 GCA_001725945.1 Cupriavidus sp. UYMMa02A
CCCCAACCCTCTCCCGCAAGGCGGGAGAGGGGAGCGGACCGTCAGAATTGTTAGGTTCAAAGCAGTCCAATCACACCGGTTGCCGGCATCACCAACAAACGCCCTCAATGCCAACGTCAACCCGCCTTACCGATCCCATGTCCGGCACCCCGGCCGTGCTGGCGACCTTTTCCGATACCAGCACCGTGCGTTGCATGCTCGCTGTCGAAGCTGCGCTGGCCCGCGCCGAATCGCGTTGTGGTGTCGTTCCAGCAGCGGCGGCGACCACGATCTCCGAAGTCTGCACCGACACTGCCGTTATCGACCTCGATGCCCTTGCGCAGGCCGCCGTGGCTGCGGGCAACCTCGCGATCCCGTTTGTCAAGCAACTCACCGCCGCCGTGGCCGCGCGCGATGCCGACGCCGCGCGCTACGTCCACTGGGGTGCCACCAGCCAGGACATCATCGATACCGCGCTGGTGCTGCAACTGGCCGAAGCCCTGCCGCATTTGCAGGCGGATCTGCTCGCACTGGGCAATGCCTGCGCCGGCCTGGCCGCGTCGCATCGCGACACGCCAATGGTCGGCCGCACCTGGCTGCAGCATGCCCTGCCCACCACGTTCGGCCTGAAGGCCGCGGGCTGGCTCGACGCGCTGCGCCGTGACCTGTGCCGTCTCGACGCGGCGCGCGCGCATGCTGCGCGATGTTTCGGCGGCGCGGCGGGCACGCTGGCGAGCCTCGGCCCGTCCGCGCGACGTGGCACGCGCGCTGGCCGCCGAACTGAAACTCGACTTGCCCGTGTTGCCGTGGCATGCCCATCGCGACCGCCTTGTCGAAGTGGCCACCGTGCTTGGCATGCTTACCGGCACGCTCGGCAAGATGGCGCGTGATATCTCGCTGATGATGCAGACCGAAGTCGCGGAAGTTGCCGAGCCGTCCGGCCCGGGCCGCGGCGGCTCCAGCACCATGCCGCACAAGCGCAACCCGGTCGGCTGCGCCGCGGTGCTGACCGCGGCCGTGCGCGTGCCGCCGCTGGTGGCGACGATGTTGTCGGGCATGGTGCAGGAACACGAACGCGCGCTCGGCGGCTGGCAGGCCGAGTGGGACACGCTGCCGCAGATTGTCACGCTCGCTGCCGGCGCGCTGCGCCAGATGGGCGAGGTGGTGACGGGCCTGCAGGTCGACGCCGCGCGCATGCGCACCAACCTTGAGCTCACGCATGGCCTGATACTCGGTGAAGCGGCCATGCTCGAACTCGGCGGCCGCATCGGCCGGCTTGAAGCACACCACGTCGTGGAACAGGCGTCGCGCCGCGCAGTGGCGCAAGGTTCCACGCTGCGTGACGCACTGGCGCAGACGCTCGGCGAGAATCCGGCACACGCCGGCCTGCTCGATGCTGCCGCGCTCGACCGCCTGGCCGATCCGGCCAACTACGCAGGCCAGTCCGCCGCGTTCGCGGATGCCGCCGTACAGGCCTGGCACGCGGCGCTGGCGCAGCGCAAGGCCGGCTGACCCCAACCCGATCCGACAGGATTCCAGGAGACCGCATTGCCCTATCTCGACCACGCCGGTGCCCGGCTGTTCTACACCGTGGATGGCCCGGACAACGCGCCGGCCATCGTCTTCTCCAACTCGCTTGGCACGGACCACACCATGTGGCAGCCGCAGGCCGATGCACTGGCCGGGCGCTTCCGCGTGGTGCGCTATGACACGCGCGGCCAGGCCGTTCCACCGCGCCGGGCGATGCCTTCACCATGGAGCAGCTTGGTGGCGATGTCGTCGCCATTCTCGACGAGCTGGGCATTGCACAAGCCGCGTTCTGCGGTGTGTCGATGGGCGGCCTGACCGGCATGTGGCTGGGCGTGCATGCTTCGGAGCGCTTCCCGAAGATTGTGCTCGCCAACACTGCCGCGAAGATCGGCAATGCCGAGGGCTGGAACACGCGCATCGACAGCGTGCTGCGCGACGGCATGAGCATCATGGTGGAACCGTCGATCCAGCGCTGGTTCACCCCGGGGTTTGTCGCGACGGCAAGTCGTGCCATCGACCCGCTGCGCGCAGTGCTGGCCGCACTCGATCCGCGCGGCTATGCCGCCAACTGCGCCGCCGTGCGCGATGCGGATTTCCGTGAGGCCGTACGCACAATTCCAGTACCGGTGCTCGTGATTGCCGGCGGCGATGACCCATCCACGACGCCCCAGGAGGGACGCGACCTGGCTGCGGCGATTCCCGATGCCCGCTTCGTCGAACTGCCCGCCGCGCACATTTCGAACTTCGAGCAGCCGGGGCGCTTTACTGCCGCGCTGCTCGACTTCATCGTCGGCCGTTTGCCTGTCACCGATGACCATGCCCGCTACGAGGCGGGTTTGTCGGTGCGCCGCGAGGTGCTCGGCAGCGCCCATGTCGATCGCTCGATCGCGCGCCTGACGCCGCTCAACGAGGAATTCCAGAATCTGATCACGCGCTATGCATGGGGCGAGATCTGGACGCGCGAAGGGCTGCCGCGGCACACGCGCAGCCTGCTGACCATTGCGATGATGGTGGCGCTGAACCGCTCCGATGAACTGAAGCTGCATTTGCGCGCGGCCGCCAACAACGGCGTGACGCGCGACGAGATCAAGGAAGTGCTGCTGCAGACGGCGATCTACTGTGGCGTGCCGGCCGCAAACTCGGCCTTCCATATGGCCGAGGAAGTGTTCGCGGCCATCGACGAGGCGAACCGCAGGCCGCAGGCCTGATGTTGACTATCGCGTCGCGAACGCCGGCAGCCGCGCGCGTCCGGACTGCCGGAACTCCGTTGGCGTCTGCCCGACCTGCTTTGCGAAGAAGCGCGAGAAATACGCCGCGTCGGCAAAACCCAGCGACAGCGCGATGTGCTTGACCTCCAGGTCGCTGAACAGCAGGTCGCGCTGCGCCTGCGCCAGCACCCTGGCGTGGATCATCTGCAGCGCGGACTGCCCCGCCATCTGCCGGCAGATGCGGTTGAGCTGCGTGCCGGTGATGCCGATGTCGGCGGCATAGTCGCCAATGTCCCGTTGTTCGCGGTAGCCTGACTCCAGCAATTGCTGGAACTGCTGGAAGTGCCGCGCGGCCGGCTGTTGCTGCGCGCCGCGGCCGCGCGCCGAGGCATCGGCCAGCCGCGCGATGCCTATCAACACCACGGTAAGCAGCGCCGACAGTGCGGCGCCACGCCACGCGGACACGCTCTCCATCTCGCCCCGAAACAGCAACAGCGCATCGGCCAGCGCGTCGTCACGCCGCACGCGGTCGTGGCGCGGGCGCTCGAACAGCGGCAGGGTATCCGGCACACCGGCCAGCAGCGTGCGCAGGTGGCTGTCTGTCATCGTCACGACGATGCCATCCGTCTCGGGCCGGAACACGAAGCCGTGAATGTGCTGCGGCGGCACCATGACGAGCGAGCCGCCGCGCAGCGCTTCGCGGCTGCCGTCGAGCAAGGCTTCGCCGCCACCCGCGTGGATGTACAGAATTTGCAGGAAGCGTTCATGCCTGTGCGGCTGGATCTCCCAGCCGTGCAGCTTGCTGCGCTGCGCAATCGACTCGAAATGCAACTGATCCAGCAGCGGCTCTGACGAACTGGTGCCGTACAGCGAATAGGTGGGGATGGGTTTCACGGCACCGATCAGTGTTTACCATCAATGTTCGGATTGTCCTGTTCTTGGTTCGATCTGTCCATTCCGAAAAGGCCCTGCCGCCGCTATCTTTCCTCCCATCAGAACAACGCATACGGAGACAAGCCATGCGCACCCAGGTTGCCATCATCGGCGCCGGCCCCGCCGGTCTTCTGCTCGGCCAGTTGCTCGCGCGCTCGGGCATCGACACATCATCGTGGAACAACGCAATCCGGAATATGTGCTTGGCCGCATCCGTGCCGGCATCCTGGAAAGCGTGACGGTCGATGCGCTCGAGCGCGCGGGCGTCGCCGCGCGGCTGCATGACGAGGGCCTGCCGCATGAAGGCATCGAACTGTCGTTCAACGGACAGCGCCACCGCATCGACCTGCGCGCACTAACCGGACGCACGGTGACTGTGTACGGACAGACCGAAGTCACGCGCGACCTGATGGCCGCGCGCCAGGCAGAGGGGACCACGACCATCTACGACGCTGCCGACGTGAGCCTGCACGGCTTCGACGGCACGCGACCCGTCGTGCGCTTCCGCAAGGATGGCGCCATGCATGAAATCGAATGCGACTACATTGCCGGCTGCGACGGCTTCCACGGCGTCAGCCGCCAGAGCGTGCCGGCGGCGTCGACACAACTGTTCGAACGCGTCTATCCGTTTGGATGGCTCGGCATCCTGTCGGACACGCCACCGGTCGCCGACGAGTTGATCTACGCCAGCCACGAACGCGGTTTTGCGCTGTGCAGCATGCGGTCAAAGTCGCGCAGCCGCTACTACGTGCAGGTGCCGTCGACCGAGCGCGTGGAGGACTGGTCGGACGAACGCTTCTGGGACGAGCTGCGCAGCCGTCTGGATCCGCACGCAGCCGAAGCGCTGGTGACCGGGCCGTCGATCGAGAAAAGCATTGCGCCGCTGCGCAGCTTCGTGTGCGAGCCGATGCGCTTCGGCCGCCTGTTCCTGGCCGGCGATGCCGCGCATATCGTGCCGCCGACCGGCGCGAAGGGCCTGAATCTGGCCGCCAGCGATGTGCTGTACCTGGCCGACGCGCTCACGGCGCGCTATCAGCAGGACGACGTGCGCGAGCTCGACAACTACTCCGAGAAATGCCTGCGCCGCATCTGGAAGGCCGAGCGCTTTTCGTGGTGGATGACGTCGCTGCTGCACCGCTTCCCTGAGGCCGATGCATTCTCCGCGCGCATCCAGCAGGCCGAGCTGGATTACCTTGTCAGCTCCGAAGCCGCGTGCAAGGCGCTGGCCGAAAACTATGTGGGCCTGCCTTACTGAGGCGTGACCGGTCAACGCGCCCTCACACTGCGCGGTCGTGTTAGGCTGAACCTTTCGTGGCGGCTCCGCAGGAGCAAGCCATAACGGCCGGACGAGCCTGAGGGAGCTGCAAAGATGACACAAGCGCGACAACTGGTGGTGCCGCCGGTGGCGATGGCCGGGCAGCCCCTGGCCGCAGTAAGCACGCCAGCCCTGGTGATCGACCTCGATGCCTTTGGCTCGAACCTGAAGCAGATGGCGGGTCTGGCGGGCGCGGCCGGCATGGCGCTGCGGCCCCACGCCAAGGCGCACAAGTCGGTCGCCATCGCGCAGCGGCAGGTCGCCGCGGGCGCAACAGGTATCTGCTGCCAGAAGCTGACCGAAGCCTATCCGTTTGCCGCGGCGGGCATTGCCAGCATCCACCTGAGCAACGAGTTCATCGGCGCGGACAAGGCGGCCATGGCTGCCGAGCTGGCCGCGCGCACGCAACTGAGCCTCTGCGTGGATGACCCCAGGCAGGTGCATGAGGTGGGCGCCGCCGCCGCGCACGCCGGCGTGAAGATCGACGTACTGCCGGAAGTGGATGCCGGACAAGGCCGCTGCGGCGTGAGCAGCGCCGATGCGCTGATGGCCCTGGTTGAAGCCATCGACACCTATCCGGCGCTGCGCTTTGCCGGCCTGCAGGGCTATCACGGCGGGGCGCAGCATGTCAGGGGCTGGCAACAGCGACGCGAAACCGCGCAACGCGCGGCGGAACTGACAGCGGGCTATCTCAGGCACCTGGAGGCGCGCGGGCTGCGCTGCCAGGTTGTCACTGGCGGCGGTACGGGCACCGCGGAATTCGATATCGCCAGCGGCGTGTACACGGAAATCCAGCCCGGCTCCTACCTGTTCATGGATGCCGACTACGGTGCCAACGAGTGGTCGGGCGCCTTCCGGCCGGAACACAGCCTGTTCATCGCAGCTACCGTGATGAGCGCCACGCGCCCGGGCCATGCCGTGTGCGATGTGGGGCTGAAGACCGTCGCGGTTGATTCCGGCCTGCCGCGCGTCTGGTCGCGGCAAGCGACGACGCTGCGCTGAGCTATGTTGCAGCCAATGACGAGCACGGCGTGCTGGAGGTGGCCGAGGGTGCAGGTCACGATCCGTTCGGGACGCGGATCTGGCTGGTGCCCGGGCACTGTGATCCGACGGTGAATCTGTATGACGCTTATGTCTGCGTGAGAGGCGGCGTGGTGGAGGCAGTCTGGCAGATCGAAGCGAGGGGCCTTAGCCGCTAGCGTCCTGTCCACCTTTTGCATCAGTCAGCACTTCCCCGACCAGAATGACCGCCGGGCTTGCCAGGCCCGTGGCGAGCGCGCCTTCCAGTACGGCAAGCGTACCCGTCCAGCACCGTTGCCGCTTGTCGCCTGCATGCATCACCACGGCGGCGGGCATGTCCGGCCGCATGCCCGCCGCGAGCAGCCCGTCCCGGATACCCGCAAGGCGGCTCATGCCCATGTAGATCATCAGCGTGGTACCGCTGGCGGCCAATGCACGCCAGTCGGGGGCGCCATGATCCTGCGTGTGCGCGGTAACAAAGCTGACGCCATGGCAATGCGCGCGGTGCGTCAGCGCGACGCCCAGCGCTTGCGCCGCTGCCGTGCCGCTGCTGATGCCGTTGACCACTTCCACGGCGATGCCATGCCCGCGCAGGAAGGCGGCTTCCTCGCCGCCGCGGCCGAACAGCAGCGGATCGCCGCCCTTCACGCGCGCGACCTCCTTGCCGGCCATGGCATGCATCAGCGTCAGTTGCAGGATCCGGTCCTGGCTCACCGAGCAGCGTCCGCCGCGCTTGCCGACCCATTCCACGTGCGTGCCGGGGCTGGCGTAGCAAGTCATCTCCGGCGACACCAGGTCATCCACGAGCCAGACTTGCGCGCGTTCCAGCACGCGTGCGCGCGGACCGTGACGAGATCGGGGCTGCCGGGGCCGGCGCGACCAGCCATACCTTGCCGGGCTTGAGGGGAGGGTTCATGGGGAGTCCTTTTTTTCTCTTGCCGTGCGCTTCAGTGGCTGGTGCCGGACGAGCGCGTGGTCTTGTTGAATACGTTGTACTTGCCGATGGGCTTGTCCATCGGGATGCGCTTGACCTCGCGCAGCGTGCGCGCGTCGTACACCACGATGGCGCCATCACGCTCCATCAGGCTGACCAGCGCATAGCGGCCGTCGCGTGTGAATTCGACATGCGCGGCGGTGCGGCCCGGGCTCGGCGTCACGCTGCCGACCACGGCCAGCGTCTGCTTGTCGATAAGCTGCAGCGTGTCGCGCTTCGGGCTCATCATGGCATCGGCCCAGGCATAGGGCGTGTTCTCGTGGCTGCGCAGGAAGAAGCCCGGGCCATGGGTCGGCACCGTGGCGACGGTCTGCCAGCTCTGCATGTCGATCACGCTGATGTTGCCCTGCTTCAGGTTGGGCGAGGCCATGACGTCGTGGCCGTCGCGCACCCACGTGATGCCGCTGCCGAGATGCGGCATGCCGGACAGCGCGAGGTCGGCCACCTTGCGGCCCTGGGTGAGGTCCACCACCTGCCCGCCGCCATCGCGCGACGCGCCCAGGATGTGCCGGTATGACTGGTCGAAGTAGAAGTCGTCAAGCACGTCGTCCAGCACGATTTTCCTTGCTGCGGGCACGGAGCCGGCTTTCAGGCCAAGGTAAGGAATCTCCCAGACTTCCGGAATGTCCTTGAGTGCGACGATGAAACTGTGCCGCGGCGCGGCGTCATAGACGGCCGACACCCGCGACGCGTGGCCATCCGGGCCTTCGACGTCGATGACCGTGGCCAGCGACAGATCGCCGGCGCGCAGCAGCACCAGCGTCTGCGGCAAGGTATTGCCGGCCAGTACCCACTTGCCGTCATCGCTGACAGCCACATTGCGCGTGTTCAGGCCGACTCGGATCTCCGCCGTGAAGGTCAGGTTCCACAGGTCGTACTTGCTGACCCAGCCATCGCGGCTCGCCATGAACACGTAGCGGCCATCCTGGCTGAACTTCGGGCCGCCATGCAGCGCGAAGCGCGTGCGGAAGCGGTGGATTGGCTCGAGGCGGTCGCCATCGAGCACGCTGATATGGTGGCTGCCGGCTTCCACGACCAGGAACAGGTTGGCGGGATCGGCATCGAACAGGGGCCTGGCGGGAAGGCTTCCTGCCGCGTGATGGACGACGTGGCTGGCGCGGATGTCGGCAGCGGTCCAGTGCGGTGCGGTTGCCGGCGCGGTGCGCAGCCACTCGGCCAAGTCTTTGAGCTCAGCGTCATCGAGCTGGCTCGCGAAGCCCTGCATCTGCGTGGCCGCGCGCTCGCGCAGCGCGGTGGACCAGCTCGGCCGGGCGCAGGCGTTCCAGGCTCTCGGGCAGCAGCGCGGGCCCAGTCGCGCCCAGGCGGTCGGCGCCGTGGCATGCGGCGCAATGCTGCGCGTACAGCGCTGCGGCGTCTACGGCGGACGCCTGCGCACCGATCGCGACGTCTGGCACAGGCCTGCAAGCACGCATGCCGCCAGCCATTGCAGGAGTCGGTTCACGCGGCCACCTCCGCGCCGAGCGGCAGGGCAAGTTCCTCGTCGGTCAGGTAGCACCCGGGGTCTTCGGCCCAGGGGTTGCCGGTCACCGCGGCCGCGCGTGCACGCGTATTGCCGTTGCAGATATCGACCTGCGGGCAGTTCGCGCAGCGCCCTTGCAGCGGACGCGGCGATGCCGCCAGGCCTGCCATGAGCGGGACGCTGCGGTCGGCCCAGATATCACCGAACGCGCGCTCGCGCACATTGCCGAGCGTCACGTGCCACCACATCGTGTCGGGATGGACATTGCCGAGGTTGTCGATATTGGCCACGCCCACGCCAGTCGCATTACCGCCCCAGTTCACGAGGCGCTGGCGCATGTCGGCCAGCCGGTGCGGCCGGCGTTGCGCGATCCAGTGCAGCAGATAGACCCCGTCGGCGTCGTTGTTGCCAGTGACGAAGTCTCCGGCGCGCCTGACACGCGCGCTCCCAGACGTGGTCGAACAGCCAGTCGAGTGCGGCGCGCGTGGCGGTGTGCCGGGCATCGTCGCTACGGTGGCTGCGGCCGCGTCCCGCATAGTTGAAGTGGGACAGGTAGAACTTGTCGATGCCTTCGGCTTCGGCAAAGGCCACCACCGCTGGCAGTTCCTTCGCGTTCTCTTCGGTCAGCGTCATGCGCACGCCGACCCGCAAGCCCGCGCGGTGCGCCGCGCGCAGGCCGGCGAGCGCACGGCGGAAGGCATCGCCGCTGCGGCGGAAGCGGTCGTGTGTGTCCTGCATGCCGTCCAGGCTGACGCCGACATAGTCGAAGCCGCTCGCGGCAAGCCGAGCGGCGTGCGCGGCATGGAGCAATGTGCCGTTCGACGACAGCGACAAGTGGAAGCCCATCTCGCGCGCGCGTGATGCAATCGTGTACAGGTCTGCGCGCAGCAATGGCTCGCCGCCGGACAGGATCAGCGCGGGGACATGCGCTGCCTTGAGCTGCGCGAGCACGTCCAGCGCTTCACTAGTAGTCAGTTCCCCTTTGAAGTCGGTGTCGGTGGAGGTCGAGTAGCAATGCTTGCAGTTGAGGTTGCAGCGCCGGATCAGGTTCCAGATGACCACAGGGCCAGCAGGCTTGCGCGGCACGGGCACGGGACCGCCATCGCGCAACGCTTCCATGAATCGGGACAGGCGGAACATGGTGACTCCCTTATTCGGTACTGGCCGGCGGCAGGCGCAGGCCGGTCTTCTTGAGGATGCGCGTGGACCAGAGCACGTCGTGCGCGCGGCAGGCCTCGCCGAGTACGGCGGCGATGCGGGCCACGAGCGGCAATGCCTCGTCGCGCGTATGGCCATGCACCATGGCAAAGAGGTTGTACGGCCACTGTGGCAGGCACCGCGGGCGCCGGTAGCAGTGGCTCACGAACGGCAGTGCGCCGATCTGCTCGCCGAGCGTGTCGATGCGCGCGTCGTCCACATCCCACACGGTCATGCCGTTGGCGCGCCAGCCCAGCGCATAGTGGTTCGGCACGGCAGCAATGCGGCGCAGCGTGCCGTTTGCCTGCATCACGGCGAGGCGGGCGATGACCTCGGCTTCGTCGATGCCAAGCTGCGTGCCAACGGCGGCATAGGGCGAGCTGACGAGCGGTAGTCCGCCTTGTGTCGCGCGGATCAGCGCAAGGTCGATGGCATCGTGGGCGGAACGTTCCATGGCGGTTCAGGCGGCCAGGTAGAGGTTGACGAAGTACTCGCGCTCCTTCGGGAACGGCAGGATCTCCACGCCCGCATCGCGGCTGATGCACTGCAAGGCGAGGCTCACGTCCTCAGCGCGCCGAACCGCAAGCACGAACCACAGGTTCAGGTGGTGCGTACGCGCGTAGTGGTGCGCCACTTCCGGGTGCGCGTTGATGGCGTCGATGACGGCCTCGAGCCTGTGCTCCGGCGCGTGGCACGCGCACAGCACGAAGCGGCCGCCGGTGCGCTCGATCTGGAACAGCGGCCCGAAGCGCGTCAGGATGCCGGCATCGAGCAGTGCCTGCAGGCGCGCGAGCAGCGTTGCCTCATCGATTTGCAGCGCTTCGGCCGCATCGGCATACGGCCTCGGCATCAGCGCCAGTCCGCGCTGCAGCGTGTTGATGATGCGGCGGTCGAGCGCATCGGGGACGAAGGTCATGATGGCTCCTGCTGCGGCGCGTAGCGTGTGTTGCGCTGCTTGTAGCAGCGCGTGCTGACCAGGACCGCGCCCGGCAGTTGGCCGAGTCCTACCTGTTCGTTGATGCGTGCCAGCGCGTCGCGCGAGGCTTGCGCGTCGCGCGCGTGGACCATCGCGAACAAGTTGTATGGCCAGTCGGGAGCGCTGCGTGTGCGGCGATAGCAGAGCGTCACGCCCGGCACGCGCGCGAGCCGGATGCCGAGCGCGTCGACGCGGCCGTCGGGTACGTCCCACACGCACATGGCGTTGTGCTGGTAGCCGAAGCGGCCGTGGTGCAGTACTACCCCGAGCCGTCGGATCACGCCGCTTTCGCACCAGTGCGCGAGCCGTTCGAGGATGCGATCCAGAGGAATGCGCGTACGCAGCGCGAGTGCGTGGAACGGTTGCGGCGCCAGCGGCAGGCCAGCTTCGAGCGCCGCGATCAGCCGCCAGTCGTCGGCATCCGGCTGCACCGGGCCTGGCGTCTTTGTGGCACGGCGCGGCCGCGCGCGCCGCTGTCGCGCAGCGAAAAGCCTAGGTCGATGTGATACTCGCGCTCCATCGGCAGGTCCAGCGGCGTCAGGCCGGTCTTCGCCGCGATGTCCGCGAACACCGCGTCGAGCGCGTCGCGGTCGCGCGCGCCCGCCACGAACCACAGGTTGTGGCGATGTCCGCGCGTGCGTAGTTGTGGCTGATCGCGCTGCAGGTGCTCACGCACGCCGCAACACGGTCGAGGTGCGCGGGGTCGACCGCCAGTGCGCCAAGCGAGCTGGCGCCGATCACATTCGGCGCGAACACCGCGCCAATGCGGCTGATGCGCCCGGCGCCAAGATCGCGCGCGAGCAGGCTCAGCAGGGCGTGCTCGCAAAGGCCCAGTTCGGCGGCCAATTGGCGGTATGGGCGCGGGTGCAGCGGCAGGTCTCGCTGGATCCGGTCGTAGAGCAGGGTGTCGTCGTACATGGCGGTGATCCGTTACCTGCGCGGTTACATGCCGAAGCGCTGGGCGCGTACGGTGAAGAAGATGCCGCTGGGGTTGTCCGCTGGCAGCGTGGAGAGCGCGCGAAGGTGGCCGTGTCGTAGACCTCCACGCGGTTGTCGTCGCGGCACGACAGCCACACGGCTTCGCCCTTGGGCGTGAATTCCATGTGCAGCACGCCGCGGCACGGGCGCATGGTCTGCACGACCTGCCGCGTCGCGGTGTCGATGACCTGCACCGTATCGTTGTGCGGGAAGGCGAAGTTGACCCAGACCTGCCGGCCATCCGGCCGGGCCATGACGAAGACGGGCTGGCCGGCCAGCGCAACGCGTGCGGATTCCTTCCAGCCTTGCGCGGCGTCGGCGACGAGCACCTCGTGCCGTCCGACCGCGGGCAGCCATGCCATGCCCTGTGCCATGGCCCAGCCGCGCAGGTGCGGCATCTTGTAGACGGGCAGCGGATCGGTGCCACGGCCATAGCCGGAGAGAATGCGCCGAGCCTCGGGCGGGGACTGCCAGAGGTCGACCAGCGCCAGCCCATCCTCGCCGAACAGGCCCGCGATGTACCAGCGGCCATCCGGCGTGACGAACCCGTCGTATGGCTCGCGACCGGCGCGCATCTGCGTGACCTGCGGTTTGCGCGGGTCGTTGATGTCGATGATCCAGATCTCGCCCGATTCGAACAAGCTGGCGGCGAGCCTCCGGCCCGGCAGGTCGGCGAGGCCGACGACCTTGGAGCGCTTGCCATCCATGCCAATGGCAGGAATGTCTGCCAGGGGCTCCAGCGTCGCCGCGTCGAACAGCTTGATGCCCCCCGGGGCATAGTTCTGTGCCGCGACCACGCGACCATCCTGCGTGATGCGCCGCCGATGCTGTTGCCGGCCTGCATCACGCGATGCGTGATGCGTGCCTGCAGCAGGTCCACGCGCGACAATCCGCCGTCGCGCCCGAAGACGTAGGCGAAACGGCCATCGCGCGAGAACACCACGCTCGCGTGCGACAGGTCGCCCAGGCCGTCGACGGTCGCAAGCTGCGTCATGCCGGTGGTTTCCACGACCTGCATGCGGCCCGCGGCACGTTCTATGATCACACCGAGGTCGCGGTGCCGCGCACGGGCGTCGCGCATCCGCGAGCAGGCGCGGTCACGGGAAAGGGACAGCAGGCACTTCAGTGCGCGCCCAGACTGGCGACAAAGGCGGAGTACCAGACTGTGTGCTCCCCTCTCCGCGT
>LRMT01000030.1 GCA_001725945.1 Cupriavidus sp. UYMMa02A
CCGAGCGCCGTTGAGCCCACGGTAGCAGCGTGGCGTGCGCAAGACTACGGCGGGATGGCCCGTTTGGCCGCCAAAGGGACATAGGCGTTGTCGGTATTCGGGCCCTGGCTGCGGGCGCTCTCAGCGACGACGGAGGACTACACCGCTTCTCGAAGGCGTATTCCTCGCTGGCGCGCGCGGAGGTCGATGCCGACCGAGTGAAGGCCGCCGTGTTCAGACAATACGCAGAGCAAGGGGAATCGATGGCGGGATTCGCATTGCGATTCGCCTTGAGCGCGCGGTCCATCGACACGGTGCTGGTGGGTATATCAGAGCGGTCGCATCTTGATGAGGCGGTCGCGGCAGCGCAGGCGGGTCCACTCGAACAGAGCCGATTGCATGCTGTTGCAGAGCGGTTTCGCGAACTCTACGAAATGGCGTAATCATGAAAGAGACCGTAACCTGTGCTGGAAGTGAGTCTGGATCGTCCCCAGACCGGCCGTGGCTTCGCCTGTATGCGGACGGCATTCCTTCAGATCTTGGTCAATCGATTCAATCACCATTGGCGTCGTTCGCGCACTCCGCTAAAACGAGGCCGGGTTCAGTGGCACTCTGGTATTTCAACTCTCCACTGACATTTCAAGAGTTGGACGACATGGCAGACGCTTTAGCGTGCGCCTGGGAAAAAGGTCGGCCGGGGAGACCGGGTGGCGATATTGAACCAGAACACGCCCGGGACGGTCGTTGGGCTCCTGGCAGCGTGGCGTCTGGGGGCCGCGGTGATGCCACTGAGCCCGATGCTTACAAGCAGGGAGCTGGTTCACTATCTGAAAGATGGTGAACCAGCTGCTGTTCTTGTTGGCCAAGTGCAGGCCCCGGCGCTGTACAGCGCATTGACAGATTGGGGCGGGAATTCGATGGTCGCCGTTACCGATGCCCGGGATTTCCTGCATGACGCGGAGCGTCCTGCTTTGCTCGAGGGGATTCCGAGTGAGTCGGAACTGCCTGCGGGTTGGCATCGCCTGGACGAAATGATTTCCCCGGCCGGACGAAGACCAGGTCGGAAGGAGTTCTTCGATGCAGATACCGCGCTAGTAACTTATACGTCTGGCACAACTGGTCAGCCAAAGGGAGCCTTGAACAGTCACGCGAATGTGGCTTTCAGTGCCGAGGTCTATCGACGCTGGCTAGCACTCTGCCCGGACGATGTGCTGTTCGCAGCCGCTCCTTTCTCGCACGTAACGGGACTCGTCGGGCATATCGCGGCGGCCTTTATGTCCGGGGCGGCGATGGTGATGTGCTATCGGTTTGAACCTGCCACGGTACTCGAATTGTTGGAGCGTCGGGGGTGCACAACCACAATCGCGGCGATCACGGCGTATATCTCACTGTTGAACCATCCGAGCTTTGTACCGTCGCGACTCGCCGCCTTGAAGAAGGTGTTCAGCGGGGGAGCACCGGTTGCGCCCGCTGTCGTTGATCGTTGGGAGGCAGCCACGGGCGTTTATATCCACAATGCCTACGGCTTGACGGAGACTACTTCACCTTCCCATTGGTGCCGTTCGGCCGTCGAGCGCCGGTTGATGAAGTGACAGGCAGTCTATCAGTCGGTGTACCAGTGCCTGGTACCCATTGCAGGGTTGTAGACGTGGAGTCCCGTTCGACGTTGCCGCTCGCAGGTGGCGTTGGTGAGTTGTTGATTCGCGGCCCTCAGGTCGTGGCCGGATACTGGAAAAAGGCCGAAGAATCCGTTGCTGCCTTTGAGGATGGATGGCTGCGCACGGGAGACTTGGCACGTACCGATAAAGAGGGATGGTTCTATGTTGTGGATCGGATGAAGGACATGATTGTGGCATCCGGCTTCAAAGTTTGGCCTCGAGAAGTGGAGGATGTGCTGCACGAGCATCCCACTGTGAGCGAAGCCGCCGTCATTGGCGTCCCCGATAGCTACCGGGGCGAGTCGCCCAAGGCGTCGTGGTGGCAAGGCAAGGTAGAGAAGTTTCTCCAGAGGACCTCATCTCGTTCTGTCGTGAGCGACTGGCACCATACAAGGTACCGCGCTCAGTAGAGGTTCTCGCCGAGCTTCCAAAGACAAACTCGGGGAAAGTGCTTCGTCGCATGTTGCGGGAGAAAGCGCTATGACGAGTACGCTGGAGAGCCCTTTTTGTCTACAAGGCCGTAGCGCGATCATCACCGGTGGTTCAAAAGGCCTTGGTGCGGTGGCTGCTGAGGCATTGGCTAATGCAGGAGCCAGAGTTTTGCTAGTAGCAAGAAGCCGATCTGCCCTGGAGGAGCGAGCCGACTCCCTTACAGCATCCGGTGGTGAGGCGGCCTGGATTTCGGCAGACCTGTCGCAGCGTGGTGCCGCCGAAGTGATCGTTCAAAGTGCAATTGAGTCTTTCGGGCGGATAGACGTACTCGTCAACTCGGCGGGCGCGATCACCCGCGGCTCTTTGCAAGACACAACCGAAGAGGAATACGAACGAATCATGCGCGCCAATGTCTTCGGGGTCTGGTCCATGTGTCGTGCGGCGGCTAAGCACATGAAAGCCGGAAGCGCGATCGTCAACGTGGCGTCTACAGCGGGCTTGGTGGGAATGAGGGAGAGATCTGCCTACGCTGCGTCCAAGGGTGCGGTTGTACAGATTACCCGTTCCCTTGCAGTGGAACTTGCACCCATGGGAATACGTGTAAATGCGGTGGCGCCGGGCCCCTTCGCTACCGATATGTCTCAGAGCAGCCAGTCGAGCGACCGCTGGCGCAATATTCTCGCGCATCGTGTTCCGCTGGGTAGAGCCGCCGATCCTCAAGAAATTGGTGGGCCAATCTTGTTCCTGGCCTCCCCAGGCTCAAGCTTTGTTACTGGCGTGGTGCTACCGGTTGACGGCGGGTGGACTGCCGCATAGGACGACAAGGACTTCAAATATAGAAGCGCGAACGCGCGGATGAGGAGCCTCGATGGCAAAGATTGTATTGGGACTGGCGATGTCGCACAGCCCGCAGGTCAGCCAGGAGCCAAAGTGGTGGACCGAGCAGGCACAAATCGATCAACGGCGCACTCCCTATCAGGACCTCCTTGGGCGCAAGCCGCTTGGATGGACGCTGAACTCGATTTCAACACCTGGGAGCGAAAGCACAACGAGGCGCAAGCGGCGATCTCCCACCTTTCGCAAGTACTTGAGGACGTCAATCCTGACCTCGTCGTGGTAATCGGCGACGACCAGGAGGAACTCTTTCTTGAAGACTGCACGCCAACTTTCTCCGTGTTCTGGGGAGATGAGAGTTGGGATAGACCGAACTTTATCCATGGTGACATGAGCATGC
>LRMT01000031.1 GCA_001725945.1 Cupriavidus sp. UYMMa02A
ACCGGCACAGCCGCCGGTGCGCCGGCCGTGCCGGTGGCAGCGCTTGCTTCGGGCATGGCCGAAGCCACGGCCACGGACCCGGCGCAGCGCGAGGCCCTTGCCCGGAGGCTCCTGGAGGCTTGCCATGCGATCCCAGGGGCTGGACCCGCGTCAGGAAACTGACCATGCGACCGCGATGCGCGCGCCGTCACACGCGCTCGACACGCACGAAGAACTCGACGCCCTCCTCCGTGCAGTCCATCGACTGGCCGAACGTGATCCAGCCGTGGCTGCGCAGCATGACGTCGTCGCGGCGCAGGATGAAGCCGTCCTCGCCGTCGATGGTGACATGGGTGCCGTTGGAGCTCCGATCGACCAGCACGTAACGGCCCGCGCGCGCCTCCACCGTGGCCTGGAAGCGTGATGCGCGCCGGTCGGACACCACGATCGTCATGGTGTTGTCACGGCCGATGGTGACGGGTGCAGAGGCCAGGCTCATTTCGACCAGCGCCGAACGGTAGCGCAGCGTGAGAAACACCGAACAGGCGGTTCGCGGGCTCTCCGTGTCGACCAGCGTCAGATCGGTGGCCTGCTGCCAGATCGCTTCGAACAGTTCGACCGGCTGCTCCCTGCCGCGCACCTGTATCGGGTACAGGTAGCGCGTCGTCCGTCGCAGCCAGTCGGGAACCTGCCCGACGGATTCCGCGCTGGTGATAATCTGCCCTCGGGAAGCGAGCTTGCACAGCCGTGCCGCAAGGTTCACCGTATCGCCGAACACATCGCCCGAGATATCGGAGAGTACCGGGCCATGGTGAAAGCCGATATGGATCGACATCGGCACACCGGACACCGGCGGAAGTTCGGACACCGCGTGCTGCATGTCGAGCGCGGCCTGCAGGGCGCGTTCCGCCGCGGGAAACAGCACCATGATCTCGTCGCCGATGGTCTTCACGATGCGGCCGCCGCACGCCTGGGAACAGGACCGCATAACGTCGAGGCATCGCCCGATCGCGGCCATGGCCGCCGCGTTGCCGGCCACTTCGTACAGCCTCGTGCTGCCGCTGAGGTCGGCGAACATCACCGCCCCATCGGAAGCCTCGTTAAGCGGTTCTCGTTCCATATGCGCCGCCGCCCGCCATCCATGCCGGCGGGCCGGCTCCCCATTGCTGTCACGCGCTCGCGCAATGCTGGAATTCTGGCACCCGGACCGGCGATCCTCAACCTGAATGCGAGGGACATTCGCCCGGATAAACAGTGACTCGCCGGCTACGACTGCAAAACAGCCGCGCCTGCAGGCACGGCAAGCCCCAACAAACCCAAACCCCCAGCGCCGCTAACTCAACCCATCCAACACCCAATGCTGCCCATGCACCACCCCCGCGGCATCGGACGCCAGCACAGCCACCATCCGCGCCGCCGCTCCAGTCGACACCCATACCGAAGGATCCGTCCCAGGCATATCCCGCCGGTTAGCCGGCGTATCCAACACCCCCGGCGCGATGCTGTTCACGTTCACCCCGGAACCCCGCACTTCGCGCGACAGGCTCTCGACAAGCCGCTGCAGCGCACTCTTGGACGCACAGTAGGCCCCCATCGAGGCCACGCCCGCCGAAGCGCTGCGCGCCGTCACCGCAACGACCTTGCCGCTGCCTCGCGCCAGCATGGCCGGCATGAACGGCCGCGTCACGGCAATGAACGACCACGCGTTCAGATCCATCATCCTCATCCATGATTCGCGGCTGATGTCGTGCGTGGCTTCTCCCATCTCGAAGCCGCCGGCCACATGGACCAGTACGTCCACGGCACCGAAGACGTCCAGGATCTCCGCCCCGACGCGGGCCATGGCAGCGTCCGAGGTGACATCGGCCTCGCGCAGCAGCATGCCGCTGTCCCCATCGGGATGGGCGAACACGCTTTGCAGGTGCTGCAGGTCGCGGTCGATCAGGGCCAGCCGGCAGCCCTCTCCGGCAAATCGGCTGGCCACGGCGCGGCCCAGGGCGCCAGCGGCGCCGGTGATGACGACATGTCGAACGGCAGCTTCCATCTTCACGCTCCGGTAGCAAAGGACTGCCTCCACCATAGTCGGGCGGCGCACAAAGGGAAATGTCGATGTCGGCTGAACTGTACAGAGCGGAATCGTGGCGCCCGTCTATGGCGCGCGGCCCGTACATGGCCCATGATGCCGCTGCATCACCCTACCAGGACTCCAGGATCTCCAATTGCCCCTGACCCGCCTGCGGCAAAGCGCCACCCTTCTCGCCGTCGTGGCCCTGATCGGCTCGATGGCCTCCCTGTGCATCGGCACCTCGTTCGCCAAGACGCTGTTCTCGGCGCTCGGGGCACAGGGGACGACCGCCCTGCGCGTGAGCTTCTCGGCGCTGATCCTGCTCGCCGTGTGGCGGCCGTGGCGGATGCCGCTTTCCGCCGCCAACGCCCGGGCCATCGCGCTGTACGGCGCCGCGCTTGGCGCGACCAACCTGCTGTTCTATATGTCGTTGCGCACCATTCCGCTGGGACTGGCGATTGCGGTCGAGTTCACGGGCCCGCTGACGGTAGCCGTGCTGTCGTCGCGGCGTGCCATCGATTTCCTCTGGATTGCCTTCGCCGTGACGGGGCTGTTGCTGCTGCTGCCGCTGGGCGAGGCTTCCGCCCATCTCGATCCGGTCGGCATCGGCTTTGCGCTGGCCGCGGGCGTCGGCTGGGCGCTCTATATCATCTTCGGCCAGCGTGCCGGCAACGCCCATGGCGGCCAGGCCACCTCGCTCGGGTTGACCATGGCCGCGCTGGTGGTGCTGCCGTTCGGCGTGGCCCACGCGGGCACGGCCATGCTCAGCCCGCCGCTGCTGCTTGCGGGGCTCGCCGTAGGCGTGCTGTCGAGCGCGATCCCCTACTCGCTGGAAATGGTGGCGCTCAAGCGCCTGCCGCGGCGCACGTTCGGCATCCTGCTCAGCATGGAGCCAGCCATGGGCGCTTGGCCGGGCTCGTGTTCCTGCACGAGCAGCTGAATACGATCCAGTGGATGGCGATCGCCAGCATCATCGTGCCTCGATCGGGTGCACGGCCACTGCGCGGAGCAAGCCTGCCGCCTGACCGGTTCCGCGCAGTTCCCGGAACGGCTCGGCCGTGATGGCGGCCCATTCATGGTTTTCCCTTGACATGGTTTTCCCTCTGCGCCCCACGCTTGACTGAACATGGGTGGGGCGCCAAATTGGACCGCGCAGTACAACCCGGCGCCCAATACAGGAGACAAAACATGCGGACCATCAGGATGGCACTGGCAGCATTCGGACTCATGACCGGCCTCTGTTCGGTTGCTGCGGCGCAGGCGTGGCCGGGCAAGCCCATCACCATGGTGTTGCCGTTCCCCGCAGGCGGTTCAGCCGATGTCGTCGGCCGCGCATGGCCGACGAAATGGGCAGGCGCCTGGGCCAGCCCATGGTCGTCGAGAACCGTGCCGGCGCCAGCGGCATCGTGGGCGCGAGCTATGTCGCCAAGGCGCCCGCCGATGGCTACACCGTGATGTTCACCACCACGCTGCCCATCATGACGAACCAGTTCGTGTACGCAAAGCTGCCCTACGATCCGCGCAAGGACTTCGCGCTGATCTCGCAGGTCGCCACGGGCCACCTGGTCATGGCGGTACACCCGTCGGTGCAGGCCAAAAGCGTGAAGGACTTCGTCGCCTGGGCGCAGCACAACAAGGGCAAGGTCAACTACGGCTCGTGGGGCGTCGGCTCGGCCGCGCACCTGATGGGCGCTTTCCTCAGCAACAGCCGCAACATGGATATGAGCCATATCGCCTACAAGGGCGAGGCGCCCATGCTGCAGGACCTGATCGGCGGACAGGTGCAGATGGCGATCGGCTCGTATATGTCGATCAAGCCCTATCTGGAGTCCGGCAAGCTGCGCGCGCTCGCCGTGACCGGTGACAAGCGCATCGATGGCATCTCGGATGTGCCGACGTTCCAGCAGGCGGGACTGACGGAGCCGGAGTTCCGGCCGGTCGGCTGGCTCGTGCTGGTGCGCCCGCGGCCACGCCGGCGCCGGTGCTCGCCCGACTCGAGAAGGAAGCCATCGCGGCAGCCAATACCACGGCCGTCAAGGCACGCCTGCAGGTCGCCGGGCTGGAAGCATGGGCACCACGTCGGCCCGCTTCCGCGACGATTACCAGACGGCCATGCCGGTGCTCGAGCGCGTCGTGAAGATTTCCGGCGCACGGGTCGAGTAACCCGGCAAGCCCGGCTCAGCGGGCACTGAACCAGTCGGCCGGCAGCCGCGCGAGAGTGTCCGCGCCGGCTGGCGCGAATGCGAGCACGGCTTCGTGCAGGAAGCTGTCTTCCGGGTTGCGCCGGCAGTGGAAGCCCAGTCCGCGCAGAACGGCCAGCATGCGGCGGTTCTCGCTGAGCACGTCGCCGCGGATTTGGCGCAAGCCGGCGGCCTGCGCCAGTTGCAGCAGCCGTGCGATCAGCCGGCGGCCAAGACCTTGTCCCTGCCAGGCATCGGCCACGATCACGGCGAATTCCGCCGTGCCCTGGCCCGTCACCACGAACTGGCCGTTGGCGATCACGGCCTCGGCCGCGCCGTCCGTGCCCGGGACCGTCACTACAAGGGCCACGCCGTCCGCGCCCGGGGTGACCAGGCCATCGACGATGTCATCGGCGACACGCCCGCCCGTCAGGAAGCGGAAGTAGCGGCTCTCGCGCGACAACTCGTCGACCATCCCGCGCACCGCCACCCCGTCTTCGGCATGCGCCCCGCGCAGCGTCACTTGTTCCCCGCGCCGCAGCGCCCAGCTTTCTTTCCTGACCGGTTGTGACGCCCGCGCTTCCGGTTCAAGCCATGCTCCGATCATTTCCGCCACCTGACTTCATAATTCGTAGCCAGATTATAGGAGAATGGCTGACTTTTGCAAATGAAGTCAGCGTGCTATGCTCAGTGCATCATGAAAGCCACGGCCTCTGACCTTCGCGACTGTTCGATTGCCTCTACGCTATCGCTGATTGGCGAAAAGTGGACGATCCTGATCCTGCGCGACCTCTTCAGCGGTATCAGCCGCTTTGATGACTTCCTGCGCCGGCTGGAATGCTCCCCGGCCGTGCTCTCCGCCCGACTGAAGACGCTGACCGAAGCCGGCCTGGTGCGGCGCGTCAGCTACAAGGAGCCGGGTGAGCGCGAGCGCTTCGAGTACCGGCCCACCCGCTCCGCGGTGGAATTGCTGCCGGTTCTGGTAGGGCTGATGCAATGGGGCGATCGCCACTTGGCGGCCGACGGCACCGGCCCGGTGGAAATCCGTTCGCGCAGCAATGGCCAGCGCGTCAGTGCAGCGCTGGTCGATGAAGAAGGCCGGGCCGTGTCGCCGTCCGATATGGCCCTCATACCTCTGGCGCGACCGACCACCCGGCAAGACTGATCCGCGCGGCACCGCCGCGATACATTGCATCGCACCATCAGCGTGCCCGCCCGCCACGGGCGCCCCATCGCAGCGCACGGATGGTGCGTTCGCCGCCCTCCGGCGCCGCGAAATATCCGCTTACCATCACTCCACCCCCTGGCACAGCCCTTGCGTAAATGACGTGGGCGGATCAACGGCGATCCTACCCACCTCATAAACGCGGCGGCTATGCCATGTAGCCGCCGACAGGACAACGGCGTCCCCTGATCCGGTCGAAGACCGGATTGCGGGACGCGTTTGTTTTACGGAGCAAGCGACGATGAACGGTAAAGCCACCCGCATCCAGTTGTTTAGTCTGGGCACTCCGCAGATGCGCGCCTTCCACCTGACCTGGATGGCGTTCTTCGTCTGCTTCTTCGCGTGGTTTGCCTGCGCACCGCTGATGCCGGTGATCAAGGGCCAGTTCGGCCTGACCGCTGGCCAGATCGCCAACATCAATATCGCCGCGGTGGCGGTGACCATCCTCGTGCGGCTGGTAATCGGCCCGATGTGCGACCGCTTCGGCCCGCGCAAGACCTACACCGGTTTGCTGGCACTCGGTGCGCTTCCCGTGCTGGGCGTGGCGTTTGCGCAGAGCTATGAAACGTTCCTCGTGTTCCGCCTGCTGATCGGCGCGGTCGGCGCGAGCTTCGTCATCACGCAGTACCACACCTCGGTGATGTTCGCGCCCAACGTAGTGGGCACCGCTAATGCGGCAGCGGCCGGCTGGGGCAATGCCGGCGGCGGCGCTGCTCAGGCACTGATGCCGTTGCTGCTCGGCGCGGTGCTGATGCTGGGCGTCGACCACATGATGGGCTGGCGCGTGGCGCTGCTGGTGCCGGGCGTGCTGATGCTGGTGATGGCCGTCGTCTACTGGTGCTTCACGCAGGACTGCCCCGAAGGCAACTACGCGGACATGCGCGCACGCGGCCAGGCCATCACGGGCAGCGGCAAGGGCGGCGGCTGGGAGAGCTTCCGCATGGCCAGCGCCAACTACCGCGTGTGGCTGCTGTTCATTACGTATGGCGCGTGCTTCGGCGTCGAGATCTTCATCCATAACATCGCCGCCACCTTTTACGTGGACCACTTCGGCCTGAGCCTGAAGGCCGCGGGCCTGGCGGCCGGCAGCTTCGGCCTGCTCGCGCTGTTTGCCCGCGCGCTGGGCGGCTGGCTGTCGGACAAGGCGGCACGCCGCCGCGGCCTGGATGCGCGCTCGACGCTGCTGTTCGTGCTGATCCTCGGCGAAGGCCTGGGCCTGCTGTGGTTCGCGCAAGCAGCACCGTGACGCTGGCCGTGGTCGGCATGCTGCTGTTCGGCCTGTTCACCCACATGGCCTGCGGCGCCACCTATGCGCTGGTGCCCTTCATCGACCGCAAGGCGCTCGGGGGCGTGGCCGGCATCATCGGTGCCGGCGGCAACGTGGGCGCGGTGGCCGCGGGCTTCCTGCTAAAGGGCCTGGGCGACCTGCAGCAGACGCTGACCATGCTGGGCGTGCTGGCGACACTGGCCGCGCTGTGCGCCATCGCCATCCGCTTCAGCGCCGAGCACAAGGCGCAGGAACAGGCGCTCTACGACAGCGCGCTGGCCAACTGAATGTACTGCATCTCCACGACAACAGCATCCAGAGCAGCGCTGACTGACTACCGGACAAGGAACGCATCATGAAACTGATCATCGTCGGCCACGGCATGGTGGGTCACAAATTCCTCGAATGCCTGGCGGAAGCCGGCACGCAGAATCTGGAAGTGACCGTGCTGTGCGAAGAACCGCGCCCCGCCTACGATCGCGTTCACCTGTCCGAGTTCTTCGCCGGCAAGTCGGCCGAAGACCTCTCGCTGGTGCCGGCAGGCTTCTTCGAGCAGAACAACAACATGCTGCTGCGCCTGAACGCACGCGCGGTGTCGATCGACCGCGCCGCGCGCACGGTGACGGTATCGACCGGCGAGACGCTTTCGTACGACAAGCTGATCCTGGCCACTGGCTCCTATCCGTTCGTGCCGCCGGTGCCGGGCAAGGACCGCAAGGACTGCTTCGTCTATCGCACCATCGAAGACCTGGAAGCCATGCAGGAATGCGGCGCGCGGGGCAAGCGCGGCGTGGTGATCGGCGGCGGCCTGCTGGGCCTGGAGTGCGCCAAGGCGCTGCGCGACATGGGCCTCGAGACCCACGTGGTCGAGTTCGCCCCGCGCTGATGGCCGTGCAGGTCGATGAAGGCGGCGGCCGCATGCTGCGCCAGAAGATCGAAGCGCTGGGCGTCACCGCCCACACTGGCAAGAACACCGTCGAGATCATCGATGGCGAAGAGGCACGCATCGCATGGTGTTTGCCGACGGCACCCATCTCGACACCGACATGATCGTGTTCTCGGCCGGCATCCGCCCGCGCGACGAACTGGCCCGCGCCAGCGGCCTGACAGTCGGCGAGCGTGGCGGCATCGCGGTGGACAACAACTGCCGCACCTCCGACCCCGACGTCTACGCCATCGGCGAATGCGCGCTGTGGCAAGGCAAGATCTATGGACTGGTCGCGCCGGGCTATGACATGGCCCGCGTGGCCGCGCGCCATCTGCGCGGCGAGGCCGCCGAGTTCGGCGGCGCCGACATGAGCACCAAGCTCAAGCTGATGGGCGTCGATGTCGCCAGCATCGGCGATCCGCACGGCGCCGTGCCGGGCGCACGCATCTACCAGTTCAGCGACGACCGCAAGGAGGTCTACAAGAAGCTGGTGGTGTCCGACTGCGGCAAGTACCTGCTCGGCGGCGTGCTGGTCGGCGATGCCAGCGAGTACGGCACGCTGCTGCAAATGATGCTGAACAAGATCGAGCTGCCCGAGTCGCCCGAATTCCTGATCCTGCCCGACAGCAGCGGCAAGGCCAGGCCGGCGCTGGGCGCCGATGCGCTGCCCGATACCGCCCAGATCTGCTCATGCAACAACGTCTCCAAGGGCGAGATCTGCGGCGCCGTATGCGACGGCGCCACCAGCATCGGCGCGCTCAAGACCTGCACCAAGGCCGGCACGGCGTGCGGCGGCTGCGTGCCGCTGGTCACGCAGATCATGAAGGCCGAGATGAAAAAGCAGGGCATGGCCGTCAACAACCATCTCTGCGAGCACTTCCCGTACTCGCGCCAGGAGCTCTACCACCTCGTGCGCGTCGGCAAGTTCAAGTCCTTCGACGCACTGCTGGCAGCGCATGGCAACGGCATGGGCTGCGACATCTGCAAGCCGACCGTGGGCAGCATCCTGGCCTCGTGCTGGAACGAATTCGTGCTGAAGGAAGAGCACGCGAGCCTGCAGGATTCCAACGACTACTACCTGGCCAATATCCAGAAGGACGGCACGTACTCCGTGGTGCCGCGCATGCCGGGCGGTGAAGTCACGCCCGAAGGGCTGATCGCCGTGGGACAGGTGGCGAAGAAGTATGGCCTGTACACCAAGATCACCGGTGGCCAGCGTGTGGACCTTTTTGGTGCGCGCGCGAGGAACTTCCCTATATCTGGGAAGAACTGATCGCGGCGGGCTTTGAGTCGGGCCATCCTACGGCAAGGCGCTGCGCACGGTGAAGTCGTGCGTCGGTTCGACGTGGTGCCGCTATGGCGTGGGCGATTCGGTCGGCCTGGCGATCGAGCTGGAGAACCGCTACAAGGGCCTGCGCGCGCCGCACAAGATCAAGTTCGGCGTATCGGGCTGCACGCGCGAATGCGCCGAGGCGCAGGGCAAGGACGTGGGCGTGATCGCCACCGACAAGGGCTGGAACCTCTATGTGTGCGGCAATGGCGGCATGAAGCCGCGCCACGCAGAACTGCTGGCAAGCGACCTGGACCACGACACGCTGGTGCGCTACATCGACCGCTTCCTGATGTTCTACGTACGCACCGCCGACCGCCTGCAGCGCACCAGCGTGTGGCGCGACAACCTGGAAGGTGGACTGGACTACCTGAAGGCCGTCGTCCTCGACGACAAGCTGGGCATCGCCGCCGACCTGGAAGCGGAAATGCAGCACGTGGTCGACACCTACGAAGACGAGTGGAAGAAGGCCGTGACCGACCCCGAGACGCGCAAGCGCTTCCGCCACTTCGTCAACAGCGACCGCCGCGATGACAACCTCGCCTTCATCGAAGAGCGTGGGCAGATCCGCCCGGCCACGCCGGAGGAACGGAACTTGCAACGTTCCCGCCTGAGCCACATTCCCGTGGTCGCCGTGCCCGCAAAAGCAGCCTGAATGCAGTCCGATTGCAACGAAAGCGAAGGAGAACGTGATGAGCCATACCCACTATCCCGAAACCTGGACCGCGATCTGCACCTTGCACGATATCGTGCCCAATACCGGTGTCTGCGCCCTGATCGATGACCAGCAGGTGGCCGTGTTCCGCATCGGCCGCGGCGACGACGTCTACGCGATCGACAATTTCGACCCGAACTCGAAGGCGGCGGTGCTGTCGCGCGGGCTGGTCGGCAACCTCGGCGAGCGCCTGGTGGTCGCGTCGCCGATCTACAAGCAGCACTTCGACCTGCGCACCGGCGAATGCCTGGAAGCGCCGGAGCACTCGGTCAATGCCCATCCAGCGCGCGTCTATGACGGCAAGGTCTGGGTCGCAGCCGGCGTGACCCTGCGCGAGGCCGAAGAAGAACTGGCCGCCTGACCCGCGACGACATTCCCAACGGAGACCCTGCGCATGACACCATCCGCCCCCTCGCAGCCCCGACCCCGGCTGGTCGTCGTCGGCAACGGCATGGCCGGCATGCGCACCGTTGAGGAACTGCTCAAGCTAGCGCCCGACCTGTACGACATCACCGTCTTCGGCGCCGAGCCGCACGGCAACTACAACCGCATCCTGCTGTCGCCTGTGCTGGCCGGCGAGAAGACCGTCGACGACATCATGCTCAACACGCGCGACTGGTATGCGCAGAACGGCATCGAACTGCTGGCCGGAGACCCGGTTGTGGCCATCGACCGTCCGCGCCGCATCGTGCGCGCGCAGTCCGGCCGCGAGGTGCGCTATGACCGCCTGCTGCTCGCTACCGGCTCCAAGCCTTTCATCCTGCCGGTGCCCGGCCACCAGCTTGATGGCGTCATCGCGTTTCGCGATATCCAGGATGTCGAGACCATGCTGGATGCCGCACGCAACCACCGCCACGCCGTGGTGATCGGCGGCGGGCTGCTGGGGCTCGAGGCCGCCAACGGCCTGCTGCGCCAGGGCATGGACGTGACCGTGGTGCACCTCTGCGACAGCCTGATGGAGCGCCAGCTCGACAAGCCCGCCGCCACCCTGCTCAAGGGTGCGCTGGAGCGCAAGGGCCTGCGCTTCATGCTGGGCGCGCAGACCGCGGAGATCGTGGGCGAAACGCGCGTGACCAGCGTGCGCTTCAAGGACGGCAGCGAGATCCCGGCCGACCTGGTGGTGATGACCGCCGGTGTGCGCCCAAACATCGAACTGGCGGCCGGTGCCGGCCTGCACTGCGAACGCGCCATTGTGGTGGACGACACGCTGCAGACGTACGACCCACGCATCTATGCGGTCGGGGAGTGCGTGCAGCACCGCCAGGCTACGTTCGGCCTTGTGGCGCCGATCTGGGACCAGGCGCGCGTGTGCGCCGCGCACCTGGCCGGTGCGGGCCATCGCCGCTATATCCAGCAGGCCACCGCGACGAAACTCAAGGTGACTGGCGTGGACCTGTACTCCGCCGGTGACTTCATCGGCAGCGAAGACAGCGAGGACCTCGTGCTGCGCGATGCCCGGCGTGGTGTCTACAAGCGGCTGGTGCTGCAGGATGGCCGCCTGGTGGGCGCCGTGCTGTACGGCGACGTGCAGGATGGCCCCTGGTACTTCGATCTGATCCAGCAAGGCGCGCCGGTCGCGGCGCTGCGCCAGCGCCTGCTGTTCGGCCAGGCCCAGTGCGAGGCGCTCGCCGCCTGAAGCGCCAGGAATCCGCCGACAACGACATCGCCCCCACGGAGAACGCGTGAATCTGTCCGACATCCCGGTGGTATCCGCCACCCCGACCACCACCACCGCCACGACCTGCCCTTACTGCGGCGTTGGCTGCGGCGTGCGCGCCACGGTGCGCGCCGATGGACAGGTCGAGATCGCCGGGGATGCGGAGCATCCTTCCAATCTCGGCCGGCTCTGCGTGAAAGGCTCCGCACTCGGCGAAACCGTCGACCTGCAAGGCCGCCTGCTGCATCCGAAAGTGCGCGGTGCAGACGGCACCCTGGAACAGGTGTCGTGGGACCACGCGCTCGACACCGTGGCGCAGGGCTTCTCGCGCATCGTCCGCGAACACGGCCCTGATGCCGTCGCGCTGTATGTGTCCGGCCAGTTGCTGACCGAGGACTATTACGTCGCCAACAAGCTAATGAAGGGCTTTATCGGCAGCGCCAACATCGACACCAATTCGCGCCTGTGCATGTCGTCGGCCGTGGCCGGCCACAAGCGCGCGTTCGGCGAAGACCTCGTGCCTGGCAACTACGAAGACCTGGAGCTGGCCGACCTGGTGGTACTGGTCGGCTCCAACACCGCATGGTGCCATCCGATCCTGTTCCAGCGCCTGGTCAAGGCCAAGGAAGCACGGCCGGAGATGAAGATCGTCGCCATCGACCCGCGCCGCACGGCCACCTGCGAACTGGCCGACCTGCACCTGGCGGTACGCCCGGGCACCGATGTCTGGCTGTTCAACGGGCTGCTGGGCTACCTTGCGCGCGAAGGCAAGGCGGATGCCACGTTCTTGACGGCAAGCACGGCCGGGCTCGATGAAGCGCTGAACGCCGCCGAGGACTGCGGCGATCCCAACGCCGTCGCCCGCGCCTGCAAGCTCGACATCGAAGACGTGCTGGCCTTCTACCGCCTGTTTGCCGCGACCGAGAAGGTCGTGACGGCTTTCTCGCAAGGCGTCAACCAGTCGTCGGCGGGCACCGACAAGGTCAACAGCATCATCAACTGCCACCTGCTGACCGGACGCATCGGCCGCGCTGGCATGGGCCCGTTCTCGCTGACCGGGCAACCGAATGCCATGGGCGGCCGCGAGGTCGGCGGCCTCGCCAATATGCTCGCCGCGCACATGGAGCTGGCCAATCCGCTGCACCGTGACATCGTGCAGGACCTGTGGCAATCACCTGTCATGGCAGATCGGGCGGGTCTCAAGGCGGTGGACCTGTTCAATGCGATCGAGCAAGGCCGGGTCAAGGCCGTGTGGGTGATCGCCACCAATCCTGTGGTCAGCTTGCCCGACGCCGACCAGGTGCGCCGCGCGCTGGCCAAGTGCGAACTGGTGGTCAGCTCCGACATCATCGAACGCACCGACACCAACGACGCGGCGCATGTACTGCTGCCCGCGCTGGGCTGGGGCGAGAAGGACGGCACGGTCACCAACTCGGAGCGCCGCATCTCGCGCCAGCGCGCGTTCCTGCCGGCACCTGGCGAGGCGCGCGCCGACTGGCAGATCCTGTGCGACGTGTCGCGGCGCATGGGCTTTGCCGGCTTCGACTACGACGGCCCGCGCGAGATCTTCAACGAGCACGCCCGCCTGAGCGCCTGGCGCAACGACGAGGCACCGCGCGCCTTCGACATTGGCGGCATGGCGGGCATGGACAAGGACTGCTATGACACCTTCGAACCCGTGCAATGGCCGGTCGTGGCGGGCTCGCCCGCGGGTACGCGCAGGCTGTTCCAGGATGGCCGCTACGCTCATGCCGACGGCCTTGCGCGGTTCGTCGCCACGCCGCGCGTGCGCGGCTAACGCGCCGGACGATGACTATCCGCTGATCCTCAACACCGGCCGCGTGCGCGACCAGTGGCACACGATGACGCGCACCGGCAAGTCGGCGCGCCTGGCTGACCACCTGCCCGAGCCCTTCGTCGACATGCACCCGCAGGACGCACTGCTGTGCGGCGTGGGCGAGGGCAAACTCGCGCGCGTGTCGACGCGCTGGGGCGCGATGGTGGCACGCGTGCGGCATGGCGGCGGCATTCCGCGCGGCAGCGTGTTCGTGCCGATCCACTGGAACGGCCAGTTCAGCTCCGACGCGCGCGTCGGCGCGCTCGTCAACCCGGTGGTCGATCCTGTTTCCGGCGAGCCCGAATTCAAGCACACGCCGGTAAGCGTGGAGCCGTTCGGCGTCAACTGGCACGGGTTCGTGCTAAGCCGCGGGGAACTGCCCGCCGACACCCTCACCTACTGGACGCGCGTGCAGGGGCAACGCTTCCAGCGCTACGAATTCGCCGGTCGGGAAGCCATTGCCGACCGTGCCGCCTGGGCACGCACGCTGCTCGGCGTGACGGACCCGGATGCGGACTGGCTCGAATATGAGGACCGCAGCGCCGGCACCTATCATGCGGGCCATGTCGTCAACGACAGGCTTGAAGCGTGCGTCTACATTGCCACCCGCCCGGACCTGCCATCGCGCTCGTGGCTGGCTGAACTGTTCTCGCGCGAACGCCTGGAGGACAGCGACCGCATCGGCCTGCTGATGGGGCAGCCGATGCAGAAGGGCGCGGACGCCGGCCCCACGGTCTGCTCTTGCTTCGGCGTGGGCCGCAATACCATTTGCGATGCAGTACGCAAGCACGGCCTGACCACTCCGGCCGAGATCACGGCATGCGTCAAGGCGGGCGGCAACTGCGGCTCTTGCGTACCGGAACTGAAAAGGCTGCTGGTGGAGATTCGGGTGGCGGAGGCTGCCTGAGATCGCTGTTTCACAGGCCGATGGCGTGCGCGCAACGCGCACGTCCGCCGATCGGCGACCTCTCATCGGCGAGTCCTCCCT
Source organism: Cupriavidus sp. UYMMa02A (assembly GCA_001725945.1). Lineage (GTDB taxonomy): Bacteria > Pseudomonadota > Gammaproteobacteria > Burkholderiales > Burkholderiaceae > Cupriavidus. Next base: position 14,172 of record LRMT01000031.1, read on the forward strand.
TGACCCGGTCGCCAGGTCACAGCCACCGAGCGTGTTGCAAATACCCAACGCAATGTGAGCAACTGTGATATCCGGTTCGCCGCCTATTCCCGGTGACAGTACCCACCCCCTAAGTCCGACATCACGTGAGCCCGCCGCGAGGGGCACCGTGACATCCGCATCCCCCGTGGCTCGACCCGCAAAATAGCCGGAGCTTTCCGGCTCACATCCCTCCATTCCTGCGACGGAAAACGGCTTAGAGTCTCGACGCATTCCCGCCTCGTCGGGCGGCATTGCGCTGCAGGTTCAGGGGATGGACCTCGCATTGACCCACTAAAGGAGATCACATGAAGAAACTGACGGCCATATCCATGGTGGCTGCGGCGGGATTGTCCGCCCTGCTCGGCGGCTGCGCGACCGAGTCATCCAGCGCGCTGCCGGTGCAGAAGGTCGAAAGTGCGAGCCGGCCCTACAACGGCGTACGCACACCGATCGCCGTGGGCAAGTTCGATAACCGTTCGAACTACATGCGCGGCGTGTTCTCCGACGGTATCGACCGCCTGAGCGGCCAGGCAAAAACCAGCCTGGTGACCCACCTGCAGCAAACCAACCGCTTCAACGTGCTCGAGCGTGAAAACCTCGATGAAATCAAGCGGGAAGCGTCGATCAAGAACCAGGCGCAACGCCTGAAGGGTGCTGACTACGTGGTGACCGGTGACATCACCGAGTTCGGCCGCAAGGAAGTCGGCGATGTGCAGCTGTTCGGCATTCTCGGCCGTGGCCGCGAACAGGTGGCCTATGCGAAGGTCAATTTGAACATCGTCAATATCAGCACCTCGGAAGTCGTGTATTCGACCCAGGCGCCGGCGAATACAAGCTGTCGAACCGCGAAGTGATCGGCTTCGGCGGTACGTCGAGCTATGACTCGACGCTCAACGGCAAGGTGATGGATCTGGCCATGCGGGAAGCCATCAACAACCTGGTCGCCGCCCTCGAGAGCGGTGCCTGGAAACCGGGCCAGCAGTAACGGATCTCAGAACGACAACGAGAAGAACGATGATAAACACGGTCACGCTGCGCAGCGCAGCGTTCTTGTCCGCAGCCGGCAGCCTGCTCCTGGCTGGCTGCGCGGGTCCACAGCCCATGTACCAGTGGGAGGGCTATCAGGTCCAGGTCTACGAGTACTTCAAGGGCGAGTCGAAGGAAGCGCAAGTCACCGCTCTGGAAGCGGGCCTGGAAAAGATCAAGGCCAAGGGCGGATCGGTCCCGCCGGGCTACCATGCCCAGCTCGGCATGCTGTACCTGAACATCGGCAAGGGCGATCAGATGATCAAGGAGTTCCAGACCGAGAAGACGCTGTTCCCGGAAGCCACGCCATATATGGACTTCCTGCTCCGGAACGTCAAGGGCGACGCCCGGAAGCAGACCACGGTCGGCAGCGCCGTCGAGGACAAGAACAGCACCGCCGCAGGGAGCACGAAATGATGCGCCGACTTCTGACCTACGTCGCGAGCCTGGGCCTCGTCATGCTGTTCGCCGGTTGTGCGATGCCTAACAAGCAGATCGACTACGCCGCGTTCAAGGCCAGCCGGCCCCGTTCGATCGTGGTCCTGCCACCGCTGAATGAATCTCCGGATATCAAGGCGACCTACTCCATGCTTGCCCAGGCCACGGCTCCTCTGGCCGAATCGGGCTACTACGTGTTGCCGGTGGCGCTGGTCGATGAAACGTTCCGGCAGAACGGCCTGACGGTTCCGGGCGACATTCACACCGTGCCAGTGGCGAAACTGCGCGAAATCTTCGGCGCGGACGCTGCGCTGTATGTGACCGTGACCGAGTATGGCTCGAAGTACCAGGTGATCAGCAGCGTGACCCGCGTGGCGGCGAACGCCAAGCTCGTCGACCTGAAGACGGGCGATGTCCTGTGGAACGGCACGGCTGTTGCGGCAACCGACAGTTCCAGCAGCGGTGGCGGCCTGATCGGCATGCTGATCAATGCGGCCGTCACACAGGCGCTCAACCATACCCTGGATGCGAGCTACAAGGTGGCGGCGACCACCAGCTATCGCTTGCTGTCTGCCGGCCAGCCCGGCGGCATCCTGTACGGTCCGCGCTCGCCGAAGTACCAGTCGGACTGAGCTCGGGCAGGCCTGCGTCGGGGCGCAGCGCCGGCCTCAACCGTGCCGCGCGTCGGCGGTCGCTGCGTCGATCACAAAACGGTTCCGCCCGGCCCGCTTGGCCTGGTACATCGCGCTGTCGGCCCGATGCAGCAGCGGCTCGAGCCGCGGCGCATCGGGCATGGCGCAAGCGGCGCCGACGCTGATCGTCACGAACGGCTGCACCGGCGTTCCGTTGTGCGGTATGCCAAGATCGCGCACCGCCGCGACCAGGGCCCGGGCCACGGCCCGCGTTCTTCCTGCGTCGACGCAGGCAGCACTACCGCGAATTCCTCGCCGCCCAGGCGGGCACAGAACTGCGTGCCCGTCATCACCCGCGTCAGCGCTGCGGCCACCTGGCGCAGGCATTCATCGCCGCGCGGGTGGCCATACAGGTCGTTGTACTGCTTGAACAGATCCACGTCGAGGATCAGCAAGCCCAGCTCCTCGCCCCGCTCAAACGCCCGGCTCACGGCGGCCATTGCCTCGCGCTGGAAGTAGCGGCGGTTCGGGATGTGGGTCAGGGCGTCGATATCGAGATCCGCCTGCACACGCGACAATTGTTCCTCGGTCTGCCCGAGCCTGGCCGTCAGCGCCAGTTCGCGCGACTGGTAGCGGCTGATGTCAAGCAGGAAGACAAGCGTGCCAATGCGCTTGCCGTCCATGCGGCTCACCGCTTCCGCCGTCAGTTCGAAATGCGCGCCGGGCGGAATGAACGGACGTGCGACGCCTTCGCCGCCGGCCCGCTGCGGGCGCAAGAGCACTTCCTCCCAGCCGGGTGGCACCGGTTGCCCGCGACGCAACTCCGGCACCAGCCGCACAGCGGCCGGGTTGTACTCGACGACCCTGCCGTCAGCACCGAGGATCACGCAACCCTCGCCAAGCGCATCGAACACGCGCAGCGCGCGTAAGGCCAATGCGTCGAGATGCGTGCGCAACCCGCAGAACCAGACCAGCACGGCCATCACTGAGAACGTGGCCGGCGTCAGGTCGCCGCCGAGCGGCCCGGTCCAGCGCAGCAGATAGGCAATATGGGCCAGCAGCGGCAACGCCAGGCTGCCCGCCAGTACGGCGCGGCCGCGCCGCGACAACGCATCGTTGGGAACCTCCGCCGTGACGAGGAAATAGAAGCCCAGCGCCAGCAGCAGGTATGACCAGGCCGCCATGACACCGTAGCCCGCGCCATGCTCGAACACGGCCCCGGGCGCCATGCCCGGCGGCATCAGCGTAATGCGTGTCCAGACCAGATGGTGGTGCGAATTGGTCAGGACCAGGACCACGCTCAGCACGGCCGCCAGAATCGGGATCGACAGCAACGACCACGGCACCACGTAGCGTGGCCGGCTCAGGTGCACCATCGCCACCAGCCAGCCGATCGGCACGGCGACGATGCCGAAGTACTGGATCTCGGCCCAGAAGATCCGCCCGGGCAAGTCCGCCGAGCTGATCTCGAGCAACCGCCCGCCGCTCCAGATCACCACGCCGCCGGCCAGGACCAGGAACGCCTGGATGGTCGGATCATCGCGCCGGGGCCATGCCAGGACGGCCATGCCGATACTGCACACGACCGCGATGGTCAGGCAAAGAATGAGTGGATACGAAGGCATGGGAACCGGCTTCTATTTCCCGATCACGACGCGCATCGTGATTTCCGTGTTGGGGTCGGTGGTGATGTGAATTCTCCGGTGCTGCGCAGCGCCCTGGTTCGCAAGATCAGGCGCCATAGGACATAGATTATCCCTCCGCCGTCTCTGTCCGATGCACCACCGCCCGCGACTCCTGTGGCGACAGCTGCATGAAGATCCACGACGAGGCGCACGTAATCAAGCCCATGCAGATAAAGGTGGCATGAAATGCCGGCAGCACGCCCGGCGGCCCGTTGCCGAAGCCCTGCTCGAAAGTGGCCAGCAGCGCCCCCGCCGAGGTGACGGCCAGGCTCATCGACAGCATCTGCACCATCGACAGCATGCTGTTGCCGCCGCTGGCGCTGGTGCCGCTCAGGTCCTTGAGCGTGACGGTGTTCATGGCAGTGAACTGGATGGAGTTGACCATGCCGAAAAGCGCCAGCAGCGGGATCACCATCACAGCGGCCGCTGCGGAGTGATCAGTGCAAAGGCGGCCATCGTGACGCCGACGGCGAAGGTGTTGGTGACCAGTACGCGGCGGTAGCCGTGGCGCTCGATCAGGCGCGTGGCAAGGCGCTTGGATGCCATGCCGGCGGCGGTGACCGGCAGCATCATCAGGCCGGCATCGAACGGCGAGTAGCCCAGGCTCACCTGCAGCGTCAGCGGAATCAGGAATGGCATGGAGCCATTGCCGATCCGCGCGAACAGGTTGCCGAGCAGACCCACGCTGAAGCTGTGGATGCGAAAGAGCCGCAGCGTAAAGAGCGGCTGGCGCCGCCGGCCCGCGTGCAGCACGTAGGCGGTCAGGGCGGCCATGCTGGCGATCAGCAGCATCAGCACGGTGGCGTGCTGGAAGCCCAGTTCGGCCAGTCCGTCGAGCGAGAACGAGAGCGCCAGCATGCCACCGCCAGCAGGACATACCCGGCGATGTCGAAGCGGCCGATGCCGGACTGGCGCGCATTGGGCATGTAGCGGACCGTGGCTAGCGCGCCGAGGATGCCGACGGGCACATTGATCAGGAAGATCCAGTGCCACGACAGCGCCTGCGTGAGCCAGCCGCCCAGCGTGGGCCCGATCAGCGGGCCGATCATGCCCGGGATGGCGACAAAACTGAGCGCCTGCAGATACTGGTCGCGCGGAAACGTGCGCAGCACCGAGAGCCTGCCCACCGGCAGCAGCATGGCCCCGCCTACGCCTTGCACCACGCGCGCCGCCACCAGGAACGGCAGCGTGCCCGCGTACGCGCACAGCAGCGAGCCGAGCACGAACAGCGCGATGGCAGTCTGGAAGATGGTGCGCGTGCCGAAGCGGTCCGCCAGCCAGCCCGAGGCCGGGATGATCACGGCCATGGTCAGCGAATAGGCGATCACCACGGACTGCATGCGCAGCGGCTTTCGCCGAGGCTGCGCGCCATGGACGGCAGCGCGGTGTTGACGATGGTGGAATCCAGCGTCTGCATGAAGAAGCCGACCGCCACCACCCATAGCATGATGCGGCGGGTGCGGTCGTCAGGCATGGGCGTAGTCATGGCTGCATACTCCGGTGCTGGTCGGCGTGCCGGCCAAAGCCGCAACCTTAGGCCTGCAATGGGTAGCGTGGCAAGTTCGTACGCGTCTTACATTGCCGCACGCAGGCCGACAAAGAAGCGGCGGCCCGGTGCCGGCTCGAAATAGCGGCCGTTCGCCTCATTGACGATCACCGAGCCGATGTACTTGCGGTCTGCGATATTGTCGATGCGGCCGAAGGCGAACAGCCGCGTCTTGCCGATGCGGAATTCGTAGCCGGCACGCAGGTTGAAAGTGGCATAGCCGGGCGCGGCCTGGGTGTTGAGGTCATCGGCATAGATGCGGCTGTCCACGTGCATTTCCGCGCCGAGCACGAGCGGCGGCAGCGGTCGCCAGGCGACGTCCAGGTTCAGGCTGTGGCGCGCCGTGCCGGGCAGCCGGTTGCCGGCGTTCACGGTCTGCCCCTGCGCGTTGAGGAACGATTCGCCGAAGTAAGCCGACAGGTAGGTATAGGCGAGGCCGGTCTCGAACCGGCTGCCCGCCACGCCGTCGGCCGATGCGCCGACCTGCGTGCCGAAGCCCCCGCGCCACGCCAGTTCCAGGCCGCGCCGGTGCACGCCATTGACGTTCTGGTAGACGGTGCGCCCGGCGTTGTTCGACAAGGGCACCACTTCGTCATGGCTGTCGGCGCCGAACAGCGCCGCCTCCAGCCGCTGGCGCTGCTGCTGCCATTTGACGCCGATCTCGCCCTGGCGGCTGGTGGAGGCCTGCAGTCCCAGGTTGCTGCCGACGCCGCCCGGCCCGTATGCCACCTCGGTCAGCGTGGGCGATTCAAAGCCTCGCCCAAGGTTGGCGTAGACGTTCAACGTGTCGAGCGCGTGCCAGACCATCCCCAGTACCGGGCTGACATTGTTGTAGGTGGTGGACCCGCTGTCGTCCGGGCTGGCGGCGGTGATGAAGTGGTCGTCGATGCTGAGCCGCACCCGGCTTGCCCGCACGCCGCCGACCAGCTCCCACGAAGGATGGAACGTCCAGTCGAACTGCGCGAAGGCACCGAAGTCGCTGGTCTTGTCGGTTTCGTCGCGGCGCAGCGCGCCCTGGGTACCGTTGTTGTTGACAAAGCCCGTGCGGCCGTCGCGCATGCCGTTGGCCTCGACGCCGGCAGTCCATTGCAGCGGCAGACCGCCGGCGGTGGTACGCCGCGCCCATGACAAAGCCACACCGCCATAGGACCGGTCGAGATCGACAATGCCGCCGGACGAGGTCGCGGCAATGCCGCTCATGCCCAGCCGCTGGTTGAGCTGGCGCGTGCCGCCATAGAGCCGTGCCTGCAGGCTGTCGGCTTCCGTCAGCTTGTGGTCCACCACGACGCCGGCCTGGGTCTGCTCGACGGTCTTGCCTGTGTCGAACTGCGCGGCGGCCGGCACGGACTGTCGCGGGTTGGCGTCGGCCTGCGCACGCGTGAGCCCCAGCGGATCTTGCGCGAGCGGCTGGTTGAAGTAGTTGAACTGGCCGGTCACGCGCGTGGCGTCGGTGGGCTGGGCCACGACCTTGGCGTTGAGCTGGTAACGCGCGCGGCGCTGTGGTCGCGGTAGCCGTCGGTCTGGTAGGTCCATGCGTCCAGCGTGCCGCCCAGCTTGTCGTTGCCGCCGCCGAGCGCCACGCCGGCCTGCCACTGGCCGTCGGAACCGAACCCGGTCGAAGCGCGGCCAGTGAAGCCGTTCTTGGGCGGGTCCGGCGTGAACACCTGCACCACGCCGCCCGAGGCATTGCCGTACATCTGCGCGAACGGGCCGCGCAGCACCTCCACGCGGCTGGCATTGGCGAGGTCGCGGTCGCAGCCTGGCCCTGCCCGTCGGGCATGGTGGCGGGAATGCCATCGACATACAGGCGCACGCCGCGCACGCCGAAGGTGGAGCGCGTGCCGAAGCCGCGCACGGAAAGCTGCAGATCCTGCGAATAGTTCTGGCGGTCGCGCACCGCCACGCCCGGCACGCCGGCCAGTACTTCGGACAAGTTCACGAGCGGCGTCGTGGCACGCAGCGGATCGACGGGAACGCTGTCGACCGCGGCAGGCGCATCGAAACGCCGCTGTTCGCTGCGCGATGCACTGACCACCACATCCGGAAGCGCCGCTTCAGCCTCGACGGCGCCCGCATTGCCGGCGGCGGCGAGACAGGCCAGCAGCTGAACGCCGAGACTGCCGATGCCGTCGGATGGCAGGCGGCGATTCGCCGGATTGCCAGGATCTGCTTGCCGCCTGTCGTCATCGTGGAAGAGCGGTTGCGAGCTGGCGCGGTCGTGGAATGCCATCCGGCGCCGGGTTGAGTGGATGCCAGGTAACTTTATATGGTCTGTGCCTGGTTTGCCATTCCGCGCGGTTGCGGGAAAACCCCTCTTCGCGCCTCGCATGAATAATCAAAAAATTTCAATAACTCGTTTACGAACCGCCCCTTCTCGCTGCGCATCGCCCCTCTAGAATTCTCTCAACGGCAACAAGCGAACCCAGATGCCGCCGCAAGCTCCGGATTCAATTCATTTGTTTATTCAGTGAGGCAAGACACCATGAATACCCAGCAAACCCGCGTCGCCATCGTCTATCACAGCGGCTACGGCCACACCGCGAAGCAGGCGCAGGCCGTGGCACGCGGCGCCGGCAGCGTCGAAGGCGTGGAAAGCCTGATGATCAGCGTCGACGAAGTCGACCAGCACTGGGACACGCTTGAACAGGTCGACGGCATCATCTTGGCGCGCCGACCTACATGGGCAGTGCCTCGGCACAGTTCAAGGGCTTCATGGACGCGACCTCGCGCACTGTCTTCGCCAAGGGCGGCAAGTGGGCAAACAAGGTGGCAGCCGGCTTTACCAATTCGGCGTCGCGCTCGGGCGACAAGCTCGCCACGCTGCAGCAGATCGCCATCTTCGCGGCCCAGCACGGCATGCACTGGGTGAACCTTGGCCTGCCCCCGGGCCACAACAACTCGAAGTCGACCGAGGACTCGCTCAACCGCCACGGCTTCTTCCTGGCGCCGCCGCCCAGTCCAACGCGGATGAGAGCGCCGATGTGGTACCGCCGCTGGCCGACCTGCGCACCGCCGAGCATCTGGGTGCACGCGTCGCCGAAGTGGCACAGCAACTCGCCGCCGGCCGCCACGCGCTCGCCACGCTGAAGCAAGCCGCCTGACATACAAAGCGCAACCCCATGGTTGCGCTTTGTCGTCCGCCCTCCTAATATGCAACCAGTCAGTTGCACATCAGGAGGGCGGCTATGACTTCATCCACGGATCGCATTGAACGCAGCATCCTGCTCAAGGCGGATGCGTCGCGCGTGTGGCACGCGTTGTCCGATGCCGAAAGCTTCGGCAGCTGGTTTGGCGTGAAATTCGACAGTGGCGTGGTGTTCGCGCCCGGTCGGCGCGCGCAGGGCCACGTGACCTACCCCGGATATGAACACATCGTCTTCGCGGTGCAGATCGAACGGATGGAGCCAAAGCGGCTGCTGTCATGGCGCTGGCACCCCGCGGCGGTCGAGCCCGGCCGTGACTACTCGGACGAGCCCACCACCCTTGTCGTGTTCGAACTGAAGCCGGTCGAGGACGGTACGTTGCTGACCATCGTGGAGTCCGGTTTCGACCAGATCCCGCCGCAGCGGCGCCTGGAAGCGTTCCGCATGAACAGCGGCGGCTGGGACGAGCAGATGCGCAATATCGCCAGCCATGTCGCAGTCCCGCATGAGCCTTGCCCGACCTGCGGGCGCGCGCCTCGGTATTTGCCGCGCTCGGCGATGAAACCCGCCTGAAGCTGGTGGTGGCGCTGTGTGCGGGCGGGGCGATGTCCATTGCCCAGCTCACCGCGGGCAGCGACATGACGAGACAGGCCGTCACCAAGCATTTGCTGGTGCTGGCTGAAGCCGGCCTGGTGCATGACATCAAGGTGGGGCGCGAACGGCTCTGGCAATTCGAGCCGGCACAGGTAGAGTTGGCGCGCCGCTCGCTCGAGACCATCGCGCAGCAGTGGGACCACGCGCTGCTCGGACTCAAGGCTGCCGTGGAAGCGCCATGGCCGCCCGCATGAAGGACAGTCATGCTCAGAAGCGGTGACGCAGGCCGATGGTCGCACCGGTCCGGATAGGAACGCCTTATGACGCAATGGCCACAACCGTGAAGATTGAGAATAATTGAGTGCCCCATGCGCATCTTTTGTTCAGTCTTCTCCATGCAAGCCGGGGCGTTTGGTAGGATTCAGTCTTTTCGAAGACCGGTGTTCCGAGTGCCCCGAGTTGTCCTGTGCCCCCGCCTGGTGATGATCGTGATTGCGTCATGAGGCTGGACAAGATCAAGTCCCTGCTCACCCCGCCGCTGGCCCAGACCTGGGCACAACTGCAACCGGTGCAACGCATCAAGACCCTGCGGTCTCTGCGACGCCCGACCCGCCGCCAGGCATGGCTGGCCGTGGCGGCCGTCCCTGCTGCGTTCCTGCTCTATGTGCTCGTGCTGATCCCCTTCACGCCGAGCATCAGCGATATCCGCAAGGCCAGGTTCGAACGGCCGGCGCAGGTGCTGTCGTCCGACGGCAAGGAACTCGCCGTCTTCAAATGGGCCAACCGCGACTGGGTCAAGCTGTCCGAGATCTCGCCCAGTGTGGTCGATGCGCTGATCGCCACGGAAGACCACCGCTTCTACGAGCACCATGGCCTGGACTTGCGGCGTACCGCTTCGGCGGCGCTGCATACGTTTTCGGGCGACCGCCAGGGCGGCTCCACCATCACCCAGCAGCTCGCGCGCAACCTGTATCCGGACGAGATCGGCCGTGCGCCGACGATGACGCGCAAGCTCAAGGAAGCGATCACCGCGTTCAAGATCGAGGCGCTTTACACCAAGGACCAGATCCTCGAGACGTACCTGAACACGGTGCCGTTCCTGTACAACGCGTACGGCATCGAGATGGCCGCGCGCACGTACTACGACAAGTCGGCCCGTGCGCTCGACGTGCTGCAGAGCGCGACGCTGATCGGCATGCTCAAGGGCAACAGCTACTACAACCCGGTGCTGAACCCCGAACGCGCGCTCGATCGCCGCAACACGGTGCTGGCGCAGATGGTCAAGCGCGGCAAGCTCGATGCGGGCCGCTTCGAGCAGCTCAAGAAACGGCCGCTGCGCATCGACTTCGAGCGCCAGACGGAGCCGCCGGGTCCGGCACCGCACTTCGCCCAGCAACTGCGCAAGTGGCTGATCGGCTGGGCCGACCGCAATGGCTATGACATCTATGCCGATGGCCTGGTCGTGCACACCACGATCGACGCGCGGCTGCAGGCACTCGCCACGCAGGCCGTCACGGCGCAGGCCAACCGGCTGCAGTCGATCGCGAATGCGGCCTGGGCGCCGCGCGCCGGATGGGCGGCCAGCAAGGACCTGGTCCAGGCCTTCGTGCGCGAAACGCCCGAGTACCGCAGTGCCGTCGCGGCCGGCACGCCGCCCGAGGCAGCGCTCAAGCACCTGCTTGCCGACACGGCATTCATGCAGGCGCTGCGTCAGCAAAAGACGCGCATCCAGGCAGGCTTTATCGCCATCGATCCACGCAGCGGACAGATCCGCGCCTGGGTCGCAGCCGCGATTACACGCAAGACGCCTTCGATCATGTGCAAAGCGCGCGCCGCCAGCCGGGCTCGACATTCAAGCCCTTTGTCTACGGCGCCGCGTTCCAGCAGGGCAAGACGCCCGACGACACGCTGATGGACCAGCCCGTCGAGATCGAGCTCGCCGGCGGCGAGGTGTGGCGCCCTACCGACGAAGGCCGCCCGAGCGGCCGCGCCATGTCGCTGCGCGACGGCCTGGTCTACTCGCGCAACACCATCACCGCGCAGCTGATGCAGCAAGTCGGACCGCCGCGCGTGGCGAGGCTCGCGCAAGCGATGGGCGTGCGCGACAGCAAGCTCGACGCCGTGCCGTCGCTGGCGCTGGGCACAAGCCCCGTCACGCTCAAGGAAATGGTGGCGTCCTATGCCACCATCGCCAATGCGGGCGAATACATCGCGCCAACCATGGTGACCCGCATCGAGGACCGCGATGGCAAGGTCCTGCAGGAATTCCAGCCGGCGCGCGCCGAGCGCGCCCTGCCCGCCGCCACCACGCAGACGCTGCTCGACGTCATGCGCGACGTGATCGACCGCGGCACCGGCGCCAGCATCCGCTCGCGCTTCGGCATCCGCGCCGACGTGGCCGGCAAGACCGGCACCACGCAGGACAATGCCGACGGCTGGTTCATCCTGATGCACCCCGAACTGGTGGCCGGCGCGTGGGTCGGCTTCAACGACAGCCGCGTCACGCTGCGCAGCGATTACTGGGGACAAGGGGCCCACAGCGCGCTGCCGATCGTCGGTGACTTCTACCAGCGCTCGCTGCGCAGCCGCATCATCGACGGCCGGGCCCGGTTTGCCGAGCAAGAGGAATCGGGCGCCTTCAGCGCGCTGGCCACGCATGTGCGCGGATGGTTCATGCGACTGTTCGGCGGAACGCAGGCGCCGCAGGCACCTGCCGCACGCCCCGCGCCGCGCCGCCCGGCATTGCCTTCGCCGGAAGCCGATGTCGCGCCGCAGCCACCGGCGCCGATGGCCAATGCCCAGGATGCGTCCGACGCTTCCGGCATGGCGCTCGATCGCGGCGAGGTCCTCATCGCAACTCCGGAACCGGCGTCTACTCCGGTTCCTGCTCCGGCGCAATCATCGGACACGGCGGCCCCCACGAGACCGGCGCCGCCCGCCGCCTTGCCGAACCAGCCTCATCCGCACCGGCAACAGCCGTGCCAAACACTTCCGACGCCGGGCTGACCCTCACGTAGCGCTTGCGGTGTGACGCGAAAGCGTCTCCGCACACCCTGCGCACACCGCTACGCGTCCCAAAGGCCGGAAACTACTCCTGGCAACAGCGCCGATCCCTGCCTACATTGATTCCATCGATGTTCGCAGGAGGGCACGGCCATGGTCAGACAACTTGCCGTGATGACGTTGCTGCTGGCCGCCAGCGGCCTGGCGCAGGCAGTCACCAAATGCCAGAGCGGCAACGAAACGCTCTACACCTCGAAATCGTGCCCGGCTGGCTACCGCAACGTCACTGGCACGATGCGCTCGCATGTGCATACGATTCCGGGCCTCGCGAAGACGCACAAGTCCGCCCGGGCCGCGGCCCCGCTCGGCTTGCAGCCGGCAGCACTGCGTGAGGCGACTATGAAACCGACATGCGCCTGCAGAATGCATTCTGGAACCAGTGCCTGATCATCGATTACCGGATACGCGCGACGGAGCGCGCGATGCAGACCACCGAATACTGGAGCCGTGCCGACCGCTACCGCGAACACGCCGACGACTTGCGTGCGCTGCAGTACGGCATGGGTTGCCTGGGCTGACAGCATTCGCACCGCGCCCTCGTGGAACGCGCGCTGCCGATTGATGCGACATACCTGCTTCAAAAGTGAAATCCCGCCCGAGGCCTGATCGGGCGGCGCCTGCTGCACCGCATTGCCTGACACATGGACTGGCCCGACATGCCGCATGCGGCATGCGCGTGCCGATGCGCGATCTCCATGTGCGAAAACAGACGGTCATCGCAGACGATCTTCTGCGTCATAGCACCATTGACCGGTTTGCTGTCCCACATGACGAGGGCCCGAACATGAAGATCCGTCTAGCCTGCCTGGCCGCACTGTCGCTGCTGCCTGTCGCCGCCCATGCGCAAGCCAACGCCACGCGCTACGGCATCGCCGATGCCGGGGTCGAATACACCGCCAGCGCGGCTGCCACCGGCACGGGCAGCCACTACGTCATGCGCGAATACGCTGCCGACCTGTCGGCTTCGCGCTGGGGACTGCACCATGGCAGTGAACCGGGCACCGGCCTGAAAGCGTTCATGGCGGTGGAAAACGGCAGCTACCCGGATGTCGGCAGCACCACACTGGCAAACCGCGCGAGCATCGGCGCCGCCTATTCGCTCGGGCAGGCAAGGGCAATTGCCGGGTACCGCTGGTCCTACGACAGCTTCAATACCGTCGGACTGCGCACCAACCTGTACTGGCTTGGCATGCAGTACCAGGTCACGTCGGCCATCCAGGTCGGCGGCGCGGCCTACTACAACGATGCCCACAGCGGCGCCGGCGATCCATACAGCTTCATGCTGACGGGGTCCTACGCGTACTCGAAACGCACCGACGTCTTTACGACACTCGGATTCGCCCGCAGCCGCAACAGTCCGGCCATGGGCCTGACGGGCTTCGGCCCGTCATTGAATCCATACGCGACCGCGCTGTCGGGCCCGACCGAGCAGATCGGGGCCCGGGACACCAGTTCGGCGCGGTGATCGGGCTGCGACACCGCTTCTGATTACAGCTCGCGCGCGATCAGTTCCTTCATGATCTCGTTCGATCCGCCGAAGATCTTGCTCACGCGTGCGTTCACGTACATCCGCGCGATCGGATACTCCATCATGTAGCCGTAGCCGCCATGCAGCTGCAGGCACTCGTCGATGATCTCGCAGGCGCGCTGCGTGCACCACCATTGGCCATGCGCGGTGCCGGGGTCGAGTTCGCCGCGCAGGACCTTGCCCATGCATTCGTTGACAAAGGTGCGCGCGATGGTGGCGTTGGTCTTGCACTCCGCCAGCTTGAAGCGCGTGTTCTGCATGTCGAGCAGCGGCGCACCGAACACCTTGCGGTTGCGCACGTATTCAACGGTCAGGCCGATCGCGCGCTCCATGGCGGCGAGCGCGCCGAGCGCGATGATCATGCGCTCCTGCGGCAATTGCTGCATCAGCTGGTAAAAGCCCTTGCCCTCTTCGGTGCCGAGCAGGTTCTCGCGCGGCACGCGCATGTCATCGAAGAACAGCTCGGCCGTGTCCTGGCCCTTCTGGCCGATCTTCTCCAGGATGCGGCCGCGGCGGAAGCCTGCTGGCCCTCGGTCTCGACCACGACGATCGACACGCCGCGCGAACCGGCCTCCGGATCGGTCTTGCAGACGACCAGGATCAGGTTGGCGTGGTAGCCATTGGTGATGAAGGTCTTCGAACCGTTGATGACGTAGTGGTCGCCATCCTTGAGCGCACGCGTCTTGACGCTCTTCAGGTCCGAACCAGCGCCCGGCTCCGACATGGCGATCGCCGCGACCATCTCACCGCTCGCCATCTTCGGCAGCCACTTGCGCTTCTGCTCCTCGGTGCCATAGCGCAGGATGTAGTGCGCCACGATGCCGCAATGGACATTCGTGCCAAGCTGCTCACGCCGGCACGCGCCTGTTCGAGCGTGAGGATCGCCTCGTGCGCGAAGGTGCCGCCGCCGCCGCCGTATTCTTCGGGAATGCTCGCGCACAGCATGCCCAGCTCGCCGGCCTTGTACCAGACCTCGCGGTCAATATGCTGCTGCTTCCACCAACGCTCCTCGTTCGGCGCCAGCTCGCGCTCGACGAATTTGCGGATGGCATCCTGGAACGTCTCCAGTCGCCCGAGATCCAGGGCATCTGATTGTTATCCATGGTGCTTGTCCTTTCTTGAACCTTGATGTGTCTTGATGTGTCTTGATGTGGCCGGGGGCGCTGCGCGCGCAATCAGTCGAGCGTCAGGTTGGCGAGGCGGATGGTGTCGCCCCAGCGCTTGAGCTCCGCGCTGACGAGCTCGGCGAACCTGGCCTGCGGCTCGCCGCCGGGAATGCCGCCCATGTCGCGGAATCGGCGCGCGACATCGGGGTCCTGCAGGACCTTGGCAAGACTTTCCTGCATCTTTGCGATGACCTCGGGTGGCGCCTTGGCTGCGGCGAACACGCCGAGCCAGCCCTGCACAACGAAGTCGTTGACCCCGGCCTCGGCCATGGTCGGCACATCGGGCACGTTGGCCTGGCGCTGGGCGCTGGTCACCGCCAGCGCGCGCAGCTTGCCGGCGCGGATCTGCGGCAGCGCCTGCGTCAGGTTGTCGAACATGAACGTCGTCTCGCCGGCAATCAGCGATGTCGTGGCCGGCGTGGAGCCCCGGTACGGCACGTGGATGGCGGACGTGCCGGTGCGCTGCGTGAACATCAGCGACGTCAGGTGCGTGGTCTGGCCGATGCCGGCCGACGCGTACGACAGCTTGCCCGGCTGCTTCCTCAGTTCGGCCACCAGGTCCGACACGGTCTTCACGGGCGACTGCGCATTCACCACCAGCACGTTCGGGAACGAGATCATGTCGGTGACCGGCACGAAATCCTGCGGCTTGTAGCTCAGCGTCTTGTAGGCCGTGTAGTTGATCGCGTGCGAGCCGGTATTGCCGACGAGCCAGGTGTAGCCGTCGGCCGGCGCGTGCACCAAGGCCTGCGTGCCGATGATGCCGCCCGAGCCGGCGCGGTTGTCGACCACCACCGCTGGCCCAGCAGCGCCGACAGCTTCTGCGCAACGATGCGGGTCGGGATGTCGGTGGTGCCGCCGGGCGCGCCGCACGATGATCGTAACAGGCCGCGTCGGCCATGCCTGCGCGCCGGCCGGGCCGGCGAAGGTGGCGATACCTGCCGTGGCCAGCACGAGGCTCGCGCGGACGGCGAGCGCGTGGAACTGCCTGCGTTGCATTTGTCTGTCTCCTGCGATGGTGATGGTGACTCGTTGTTCTTCTAGGCGGGAAGCGAAGGCAGGCCGTGCGCACTGCACTGCCCTTGGCACTCGCTTCACGAGCTGGTCGTCTCGGCGCAATCAAACAAAAATGAGACGACAGACTCGAAATACCTCCATTCTCAGCATTTCTTTGGTCATGATGTCCCAAAAACAAGATCTCATCAACTCGAAATTTATCTTGACCGGCTCATTTGCGGAAGGGAAAATGGAAGTTATGAGACAGCCGTGTCGAAATACCACGACCCGAACATCCAGGGAGCACTCGACGTGATCGCTCAGCCACCCCAAGTCGCAAGCCGGCAGGACACTGAGCACGAGAGCCGCCTGGTGAGTGCGCTTGCGCGCGGCGTTGGCGTGCTTGGCTGCTTTTCGCCGTCGCTGCAGGAGCTGTCCGGCAAGGCGCTGATGGAAATGACCGGGCTGCCCAAGCCCACGCTGACCCGCATGCTCGACACGCTGTGCGAACTGGGCCTGCTGCACTATTCCGAGCGGCTGTCCAAATATGTGCCGGGGCTCGGCCTGCTCAACCTCGCTGCGCCGGCGCTGGCCCGCATGACGGTGCGCCAGCTCGCGCGTCCGCTCATGGAGGAATTGGCCGAACACATCGGCGGCCAGGTGCAGCTTCTGGCCGGCATAGGCGACAACCTGACCTATGTCGAGGTGGTCCACGGCAGCGGCAGCCCGATCGTCCGGCCGGAAATCGGAACACACCTCTCGCTGTCGCGGACCGCGTCGGGCCGGGCTTTCGTGCTGCAGATGCCGGAGCCCGAACACGCCGCCTGGCTCGCCGATTTCACGCGCCGCAAGCCCGGACAGCGCGAATGGCTGGCGGGCCGGCTGGCCGATGCCGCACGCGACCTGGAAACCCATGGCTTCTGCCGCGGCCATAGCGACCTGCACCGCGAGATCGAGACCATTGCCGTTCCCATGAGCCGGCGCCGCGACGGCGAGGCGCTGGTGTTCGGCGCCGCCGTGCCCGTGTTCAGCGTGCAAAGCAAGCGGCTTGTCGAAGACCTCGGTCCCAGGCTGCTTACGCTCGCGCGCAACGTGGAAGCGTCACTGGGCACGTAGCGGCAGCAAAGGCAGCAAGGGCAGGCAGGAAGATTTCAGATTGATCAGGAGGAGAGGACCCGCCATGACAACCATGCACGACTGGGCCAAGCAACAGCCGCAGAAGCCGGCGCTGATCCAGACAGAGACCGGCCACACCATTACCTATGGCGAACTCGACGCGCGCGCACCCGTGCCGCGCACTGGCTGGTGTCGCGCGGGCTGGATACTGGCGACGGCATCGCTCTGCTGGTGGAAAACCACCCGGGGCTCATCGAACTGGCCATCGGCGCGCGGCGCGTCGGCCTGTACTACACGGCAATCAACACGCACCTCGCCCCCGCCGAAGCGGCCTATGTGCTCAAGGACTGCGGCGCCAGGCTGCTGGTGGTGTCGCCCGCCATGCTGCCGCTGGTGGAGGCCGTACGCGCCGCCGACGCGCACGCGCGCACGCTGGCTGTGTTCGTTCTGGCTGGCGCCGGGCAGTTGGCGGAAGGATTCGGCAACTACGAAGAGGCCATCGCGGCCTTCAGCACGGACGCCGCGCTGCCGCAGCGCCCCCTCGGCCGCGACATGCTGTATTCGTCCGGCACAACGGGCCACCCCAAGGGCATCCGCCGACCGCTCGTCCCGTATGAAGACCGCGACAAGCCCGATGTGGAAGTCCAGGCGTGGCGCCGCGCGTTCGGTTTCGACGAGAACACGGTGTACCTGTCGACGGCGCCGTTCTACCACGCCGCGCCGCTGCGCTACATCATGCGCACGCTCGACGTCGGCGGCACCTGCGTGGCAATGGCGAAGTACGACGCCGAAGCCGCGCTCGGCGCGATCGAACGCTACCGCATCACGCACAGCCAGTGGGTGCCGACCATGTTCGTGCGCCTGCTCAAGCTGCCCGACGAGACGCGCAGCCGATACGACCTCTCGTCGATGAAGATCGCCATCCACGCCGCCGCGCCGTGCCCGGTTCACATCAAGCAGGCCATGCTCGACTGGTGGGGCGACGTGCTGTACGAGTACTACGCCGGCTCGGAAGGTGCGGGCTCCACCGCCATCGGCCCGCTCGAATGGCGCAAGTATCCCGGCTCGGTGGGCCGCGCCTCGGCCGGCGTGATCCATATCGTCGACGATAACGGGGCCGAACTGCCGCCCAACGCGGTCGGCCTGGTGTACTTCTCGGGCGTGGCGACCTTCGCTTACCACAACGACCCCGAGAAGACGCGCTCAGCCTATAACGACAAGGGCTGGGCTACCTATGGCGATCTCGGCTACGTCAACGAGGAAGGCTACCTGTTCCTGAGCGACCGCCGCGCCGACCTGATCCTCTCGGGCGGCGTGAACCTCTATCCGCAGGAAATCGAAAGCGTGCTGATGGAGCATCCGGCCGTCGCCGACGCAGCCGTGATTGGCGTGCCCGACGCGGAATTGGGCGAGGTGCCCAAGGCCGTGGTCGAGCTGCGCGAGGGCACGCCTGCGCGGCCGGAACTGGCGCAGGAGATCGCCGACTTCTGCCAGGGCAAGCTGGGCCGCCTGAAGCTGCCGCGCACCATCGTCTTCAACGAGCCGTTGCCGCGCACGCCCACCGGGAAACTGCTGCGCCGCGAACTGAAAGACCGCCATCGCGCGCAGCCGGGCTCGGGCCATGCCGTGCGGACCGGACGCAGCTGACCGGCCGTGCTGCATCCCCTTGGTGACCGCGCTCGACCAGGACGCGGGAAGCGCACAACAACATCACGCTGGCCATCTTCCAGGGCCGGTCGAGAAGGAGCTTTGCCTTGAATCACCTGCTAGACACATTCCGGCTCGCCCGGCTTCCCGCCGAAGCCGAGGCGTTCCGGGCCGAAGTGAAGCAATTCCTTGCCGAGCATCAGCCGAAGGCGCCCGCCGAGCGCCGCGCACGCTCATGGATGGGCTTCGACGCGGACTTCAGCCGCCGCCTGGCTGCGCGCGGCTGGGTTGGCCTGACGCTGCCCGCCGCCGTTGGCGGTGCGGGCCTCGACACCTTCCGCCGCTTCGTGCTGGTGGAAGAGCTGCTGAGCGCCGGCGCGCCCGTCGCCGCGCATTGGATCGCCGACCGCCAGAGCGGTCCGCTGATCCTGCGCTACGGCAATGAACAGCAACGGCAGACCTACCTGCCGCGCATCTGCCGCGGCGAGGCATTCTTCTGCATCGGCATGAGCGAGCCCAACTCTGGCTCGGACCTCGCCAGCGTGCGCAGCCGCGCGACACGCACGGACAACGGCTGGCGCCTGAACGGCCAGAAGATCTGGACCACGAACGCCCACCACTGCCAGTACATGATTGCGCTGGTGCGCACGTCGGGTGCGCCCGAGGACAAGCAGAAGGGCCTGTCCCAATTCATCATCGACCTGTCGCTGCCGGGCGTGACCATCCGCCCGATCCACGACCTGGCCGGCGACGCGCACTTCGCCGAAGTCGTCTTCGAAGACGTCGAACTGTCCGATGATGCGCTGATCGGCGCGGAAGGCAGTGGCTGGGAGCAGGTCAATGCCGAACTGGCGTTCGAGCGCAGCGGGCCGGAGCGGATCTACTCGAGCATCGTGCTGCTCGATCTGTGGGCGGACATCCTGCGCCGCCACGGCGCAACGCGCGAGCAATCGGCGGCGCTGGGGCGCTTCGTCACGCATATCGCCACGCTGCGCAATATGTCGGTGGCCGTGACGGCGAAGCTCGCGCGGCACGAGAGCCCGGTGGTCGAAGCCGCATTGGTGAAAGACCTCGGCACGGAAATCGAGCAGGCGATCCCGGCTTATGTCGAAGCGGCCATGTCGGCCGACCCGGAAGCGCCGATCGATCCCGAGCTGTTGCGCACGGTGGCTTACCTCAGCCAGATCTCGCCGACCTTCTCGCTGCGCGGCGGCACGCGCGAAATCTTGCGCGGCATGATCGCGCGCGCGCTCGGCCTGCGCTAATCAAGGAAGACCAGACATGTTTGTAGAAGCCATTGAAGCCATCCTGCAGGACCGGTTCACGCCGGCCGCCGTCCGCGCGATCGAGGCCGGCGGTGACGCCGGGCCGCGTGGAACGCGCTGGCCGAGGCCGGATTCCTGGAACTGCTCGCTGGCGAAGACACCGGCGGCGCGGGACTGACGCTGTCCGACCTGTTCCCCGGTACTGATCACGATCGGCCGCCACGCCGTGCCCGCGCCGGTCGCA
>LRMT01000032.1 GCA_001725945.1 Cupriavidus sp. UYMMa02A
GCCATAGGGTCCAAGTCGCATGGATTCGGTGAATCCTTGACCAAGATGAGAGTAGCGATTTCGTGGAGACTCAGCATGTTCCTGCGTTGTTATTTGAGCCGCGTCATTTTGAGGAACGGTATGGTAGCGACGCTGGATCGGATTCCACAATCCCAAGCGCGTAACACTTTGTGTCCTTGGTGCTTGCTGTTCGATGCGAACCGGTCGACCACGGAAATGAAGTTTTCAGCGATCAGCCCATGCTTGGATGGCAGAACGCAGGTCCTTGTCGAGTCGTCGTCAGCAAAGGCACGTCGACGCATGGCAGCACCCGAACCGAAGAGGTTGGGGCGCATTTGAATGCGATTCTGGATGACCGGCCACGTCGGTACGATGAACGCCGGCTGGCTGTCTAACGGCATCGCGGGCGGTGAAGCGCGCTCGCTAAGCCTCCCGCCCTTTCCAGAAATCGTCAACGATCCGGCGCGTCGTGGCACTCACGATCACCTCTGTCAGCTCCTCCGTCGAGAACCACTGACAGCGATCTATTTCCTTGCTTGGCTTTGCCGAAGCAGACTTCCCAATATTTGCGATAAAGACATGATGGACCGTCGTCGCCCCGATAACCTGAAATAGAAAGCCATGCCCTTTGGCCTGCAGGGCTGTCTCTTCCTGAAGCTCTCGCACCGCAGCGTCAGCGTAGGTTTCGTTCGCGGCCAAGTCGGACGAGAAATCCTTCACCGCCGGAATGCACTGTCCAACATCGCGCCGCGCCTCGAGATTGATGGCCGGGATTCGCACGTTGGTAGTGGCGATATTTCTCTACAGCTCGGAATCCAGGCGCTTGAGGAACAGAGAGTGGATGGCGCTAGCTCGAGCAACTCTTCGCGACACCATAGCGAACCGATTACTCTTAAGGGGACCGAAATAAAGGTTATACTCCGCGCTCCAAACAATAACAGATAATGAACATGGTCGCAGCAACCAAAGCAACGACGCAGACGAGCGCGGTTACCAAAAGAGAGCCTGTCGCAAAGAAGTCGACGGTACCGACGTAAAAGGCTAGCGTGCTCGCACGTGAAGTCCAGGCAGCGAAGAAGCGCTTGCTGAAACTGCGTGCCGACACGAAGAAGGCCATTGAAGCAGCAAAGCGTGAGGTCGCCCAAGCTACGGAAGCGGCAAGGGCCGCAGCGCGTTTTGAGAAGCAAGCTGCAAAGGAAAAGCTAGCGGCGAAAAAGGCGAAGGCTGCGGGCGCCAGGAAGGTTTCAGGCAAGGCTGCCACCACGAACGCGCCCCGAAAAAGGCCGCAGCGGGCAGCAAGGCCGCCGCGACTGCCGCGCCGAAGAAGGCTGCAGTGAAATCCGTAACGAAGAAGCGAGCTCCCGTGAAGAAAGTGGCTCGGAACATCGCGACACCCGGCGCTTCGGCGTGACCTTCGCCTCGGCTGATACGGGCCTTCGACAACTGGTCGATTGAGAAGACGGGCGTACCCAGCGCCCAATCCTGATTGTCTCGGGCGGACCCTTACCGGGCTTGTACCAATTTCTTCTCATTCTGAATCGGGCCTCTAGCTCATGCCTGGTTAGAGCAGCGGACTCATAATCCGTTGGTGCCGTGTTCGACTCACGGGAGGCCCACCAAACTTTCGCCTTCAGTATTCGCCATGGACTTCAACAGCCTGAGGCGAATCTTACTCAGTGCGACTTCCCGTGCAAGTCCAGCGGCACCGGCTGAGTTAGCGTCTCGGGCCGCAAAATTCGGTCGAGCTCTTCCTTCGACAACAAGCCCTGACGTAAGACGATTTCATACACGCTGCCGCCTGTGGCATGCGCTTCCTGTGCAACTGCCGTCGCGTTCGCATAGCCGATGTAAGGGTTGAGCGCCGTCACGACACCGATTGAGTTCTCGACAGTGGCCCGCAAGCGGTCGGCATTCGCTGTGATGCCTTTGACGCAGCGCTCGGCAAGCGTCAGGCACCCATTGCGTAGATGGCTGATGCTCTTGAACAGGCTGTGGGCGATGATCGGCTCGAAGGCATTGAGTTGGAGTTGACCGGCCTCCGCCGCAAAGCTGACGGTGATGTCATTGCCGATAACTTCGAAGGCAATCTGGTTGACGACCTCGGGAATCACCGGATTCACCTTGCCTGGCATGATGCTGGATCCGGCCTGCATCGGCGGCAGGTTGATCTCGCCCAGCCCCGCACGCGGACCGCTGGACAATAGCCGCAGGTCGTTACAGGTCTTCGAAAGCTTCACGGCGACGCGCTTCAATACGCCGGAGAGTTGCACGAAGGCGCCGCAGTCCTGCGTTGCTTCAATAAGATTGGGGGCAGTTTCCAGAGGGATGCCGGTGATCTCGCGCAGGCGCCGCAGCACAACCGGGGCATACGATGGATGTGCGGTGATGCCAGTGCCGATCGCGGTGGCGCCGAGGTTGATCTCGCAAATCAGCATCGCGGCTTCGCGCAGGCGCGCCTCGTCTTCCCCCAGCATCACGGCGTAGGTGCTGAATTCCTGTCCGAGCGTCATCGGCACCGCGTCTGAAGTTGAGTGCGCCCCATCTTGATGATGTGGGCGAACTCGTCAGCCTTTGCCTCGAAGGCCCGCCGCAGCACCGCCATGGCGTCCACGAGCCCAACGATACCGAACCACGTAGCGACCTTCAGCGCGCTCGGGTAAACATCGTTGGTGCTCTGCCCGATGTTCACGTGCTCGTTCGGGTGCAGGTGCTGGTACTCGCCTCTCTGATGCCCGAGCAATTCGAGTGCGCGGTTGGCGATCACCTCGTTGGCGTTCATGTTGGTCGAGGTGCCGGCGCCACCCTGAATCACGTCGACGACGAACTGGTCATGCAGCTTTCCGGCAATCAACTCCTGACAGGCACCGACGATAGCGTCGCAACGCGCCTTGTCGAGCAAGCCGAGCTCATGGTTGGCCTGCGCAGCGGCCTGCTTGATCGCGGCCAGCGCCTTGATCAGTTCGGGGTAGATGGATATCGGGGTACCCGTGATCGGGAAATTCTCGACGGCGCGCAGCTATGTACGCCATAGTAGGCCTGGACAGGAACCTCACGGTCGCCCAGGAGATCATGTTCGGTTCTGAAGAGTCCGGCCGTCATGGTTGCGTTCCTTGCGTAGATTGGTTTCAGCAATGCGGAGAAAGTCTAGGGAACCGACTGAACGGGCACCACCACCAATGCGGAGATTTCATGGATTGGTGGCAGTGTCGTGCCTGTTATGCAAAATCAGCATGACGTGGCTGGGCTTCCGGCATGCGCATAACCGCGACTTGGGCGAGGACTACTTGCGTCGTGCCGGGGAGGCCACGCGGACATTTCTACTTAGCCAGAACCGGACATTACAACTTAGCCGCTACACATCATATCCAGTCGGCTTTGAAAGGTCGGGGCGCCCGCTCAATTCAAATGTCGGCACGGGCGTGCTTTTTGTGTGGGTTTGATGCTTTTTGGGGGTGTCCGTAAGGCGGTGGCTGGCCTGAGGTGGCAGAGTTATGACCAGGGTGGGGCGGTTCCGTCACCGTCGGCAAAGTTAAAATGTCCGCAGTCGGATGGCGCAACGCGGCCGCCATCGCGCGCTCCAAGTCCAGCCGGTTGATCAGCCGCTGGCGCTTGGTGTTCGGCGCGGGCCGGTGCGGGCGCGGCGGCTCGCCGGCCAGCGTGCGCGACGGTCCTATGGTTTGGCGGCTGTCGCGCTGCGCCTGCACCTGCGCGGCAATGGCCAGCACGTGCCCGAGCCGCTTGTGCTCGACGATCGCGCCCTGGTCGATCTCCGCCAGGCGGTCATAGGTGGTGTAGGGCAGGGAGGCGCCGTCGGCCCACAGCTCGATCCGGCCGTCCGGATATTCGGCCACCTCGAGGTAGCGGTGGACCAGGCGCCGGTGCTCGGGGCGGTCCTCGAGCAGATACATCACCTTCTTGTACTGCAGGGTCAGGCTCTGCGACACCTTGCGCCACTCGCGCCAGCTGAAGATCCGCGCCAGATCCTCATCGCCGCGCAGCCGCCGGTGGGCATCGAAGTCGCTCTTCGGCACCTTGGCAAAGCGCGCATTGAAGTCGGCGATGAATCGCGGGGCAAAGGCATTGGCCGCGTCCATGGCGCTGATTCCGCGCAGGCGCAATTCCTTCACCAACCGGTCCTGCAGCGTGCCGTTCATCCGCTCGACGCGGCCCTTGGCCGGGCTCGAATTGGCGCACAGGATGTCGATGTTCAGCTCGAACAGCGCGCGCCCGAACTGCGTGTAGCCGCGGCCTTCGGCATTGTCCTTGGCGTTGACGCGAAAGATGCCGGCCTTGTCCGAATAGAACGTGAGCGGCTTGCGTGGCGCTCGACATAGGCGTGCGTGGCCGTGAAATACGCCGGCGTCGATTCGGTCGGCACGAACAGCAACTGCATCAGCTGGCCCGTGGCGTCATCGACAAACACCAGCAGCGTGCACGCCG
This sequence comes from Cupriavidus sp. UYMMa02A, assembly GCA_001725945.1. GTDB lineage: Bacteria > Pseudomonadota > Gammaproteobacteria > Burkholderiales > Burkholderiaceae > Cupriavidus. Next base: position 4,441 of record LRMT01000032.1, read on the forward strand.
GCGCCCGGTCCTCGAACCAGGCGTGGTCGCTGCCGTCGATCTGCACCAGCTCGCCCAGGCAGGCGCGGCGATTGCGCGGCTGGTGGACCTTGGGCGGGCGCAGCTTGCGCGGCACCCAGAATCCGGCGTCGATCATGATGCGACGCACGCAGGCCGGCGAGATCTCGATGCGTGGCGCTCCTGTAGCTTTTCCCAGGCCAGCGTGGGCCCAAAGTCGGCGTAGCTGTCACGGATCAGGCCGCGGACACGGGATTCCAGGCCGGGCGGTAATTGCCGGTTACTGGGACGGCCGCGCTTGTGCGAGACCAGTCCACTGGGACCGTCCTCTTGGAGGCGCAAAACGAGTCGTCTGACATGCCGCGTACTGATACCCAGACGCTCAGCCGCGCGCCAGCGCGCCAAATGCCCGTCGGCGACAGCTGGATCACCTTCATACGGTCAACTTCGCGCATGCTCATGGTCACCAATCCCTGTTCGCGCATGGCTGCCTCCCGTAGCGCCCGACGAAACACGGTGCGTACGGGGAGTCAGCCTCAGGTGACATCTCTAATCATCGCAAAGGTGACATTACTAATAACGGCCAACACACTTGATACGCATAATGTGCATTATGTTAAAACATCAACAAGGACCTGATGCAGCGCACTGGCCTCACCAAGTCGCCGTGGCACGGCCGACGCGGCAGCAAGCCGTCTGAGGCCAAGCCGGCCTTCCCGACCCATTCTTCCGGCCTGTCGCCGTTAGCGCTGCGGCGCCGAGCGCAGGACAGCCGTCGCGATCTCGGCGGCCAGTTGTCCCGCCGCGGTCAGCTCTGCCTCGATCAGTCCTGCGACACGCGTCGCGCCCCAATCGCCGCAGATCATTGCGACGCAGCGGTTGCGCACCTTCACCGGTATCAGCAGCATCGAGCGCGTCTCGGGCATGGCGTCGCGATACCAGCGCGGGACGCGATGGGACACGGCCTTGTCGCGCAAGTCCTCGATCAGCAGAGGTTGCGGCGCAATCATGGCGAAATGGAACACGTCGGGCACGAAGCCCTCTTCGAACGACAACTGTTCGAGCTTTTCCCGCATGCCGTCGCCAAAGCCCAACCGAGCGCCGAAGCGCTTGGTCGTTGGATGCAGCAGCATCAGGCAGCAGTGGGAGAAGTTCAGCGCGCGCATCGCTGACTCGAGCACCAGCGGCGCAAGCTGGGATACTGTCATCCCCGTGCCCTCCTGCCGAACTTCAGCCAGCGCCTGCTGGAGCCGCGTCAGCGTATCGGCGGGCTTGCCGCCCTCGTCGGGAACGCTGCCATCCGCTGAGTCAGGCGTCTCCGAGCGCGCCATCGATGTCTTCAGCGTGCTGGCCTGCTGGATCGCCACGTTGACATGGGACGGCTCCAGTCCCAGCTTCTGCGCATGGGCCAGCAGCGGTTCCAGGACGACTTCCTCCGGTTGCTCGGTCAGGATCGATGCCGCGGCGACAGACGACAGGCTTGCCACGGCACCGAGCCAGTCGGCATGGGTTTCCAGTGCCGTTTCCTCGGCCAGCTCGCGGCCAAGCATGCCGTCCGAGATCAGGGCTGGCAGGCGCCACCGGAACGCGGCCGCCCGGGCGATCTCGTCGAATGAGATCCCGATGACTTCGCGGCAGGCATCGCTTTCGCTCGTGGCGCCATCGGCGGTGAGCGCGGCGATGCGGTCCCACTCGTCCGGGAAGTAGAAAATCACGAGCAGACGGCTGGCATGGTGCATCAGCGAGCAAACCACGCCCTCCTCCCCGCCCGGGATGCCGCGCGCGTCGTTCAGCGCGCGTGTGATTTCGCCAGCCATGATGGCCTGCTTGAGCGCCCGCGCCGCCTGGGGGCGGTTCGGGGCAACGCCCTGGAAAAAGTCGAGCACCTGCACACCGAGTGTCAGGTGGGTGATCGTATCCACCCCCAGCACCATGATGGCGCGCGATACGGTAGTGACCTCGCCCCCGAACGAACGATACATGGCGGAGTTGGCCAGCCGGATGACCTTCTGCGAAAGGCTGAAGTCCGACAGCACGGTGCTCGCCATTTCGCCAACGCTCAGGTCGCTGTTCAGCGTCTTGAAGACATTGTCGATGCAGTACTGGAGCGTCGGAAAATCGCCCTTCTGGGCCATCCTGACCCATAGCTGATCGAGAAACTGTGTCTTGGACATGATCTCCATCACCCGGACAGTGCGTCCCCGTCGTCGATCCGGAACCTGCCCGTGCGGACAGCGTCCTCGAAGTCATTGGGAGCCATCGCCTTGGCAAAGCGCCAGCCTGTGCCAGCTCGCAGCGCTGGGCAGCCAGCAGATCGCATTGCGCCTCGGACTCCACGCCTTCCGCAATCGCTACCAATCCGAGTTCGCGCGCCAGTGACAGCACCGCCGAGACGATGGTCCGGGCATGTGGGGAATCGACCATGTCCGCAACAAAGCTGCGGTCGATCTTCAGTGCGGACAACGGAAAACGGCGCAGATAGGACAGGCTGGAATAGCCCGTCCCAAAATCATCGACCGCAAAGCGAATTCCCAGCGACCTAAGTTCGGCCAGCAAGTCCCCTGCTGCCCTGGGGTCGGTCATCAGCGCGCCTTCGGTGATCTCCAGCACCAGCCGGTGCGGATCGATTCCCGTATCGCGGATGGCCGTATGTACGCTGTCGATGAAGCCGGGATGCCTGAACTGTACCGGAGACACATTGACAGAGACGTAGCCAGGCCCGACCCCGCTTGCATCCCAGGCGGCAAGCTGCGCGCACGCGCAGCGTATGGCCCAGGCGCCAAGATGATTGATCAGTCCGTTGCTTTCCGCCAGCGGCACGAAGACCTCGGGGGAGATGGCGCCGCCCGGATGCTCCCATCGCATCAGTGCCTCGACCGCGCAAACCGTGTCGGCGCGACCCTGAAGATCGGCTGGTAGTGCAGGAACAGCTCGCCGTTGAGCACAGCCTCGAACAGGTCCTGCTCGATGCGGAACTGCTCGTTCAGCCGGTGATCGAGTTCCGACGAGTACAGGCAATAGCGGTTGTTGCCCTGGGCCTTGGCCTCGTACATGGCCCGGTCGGCCCGGCGCAGCAACTGCGACTCGGACTCGCGCGCGCCGAGGCAAACGCCAGTCCGATACTGGTCGTCACGCGCACCTGGCACCCCGCCAGGTGGAACGGCTGCCGGCAGACCCGCATGATCTGCTCGAGCATTCCCACGGCGGCCTCTTCCGAACCCATGTCGTCAAGCAGGATCACGAACTCATCGCCGCCCAGCCGTGCAACGGTGTCGCGGGAGCGTACTGTGGTCGCGAGGCGCTGGCTCAGTTCCTTGAGCAGGATATCGCCAACCTCATGGCCGAGCGAATCGTTGACCTTCTTGAATCCATCGAGATCCATCAGCGCGATGGCAAAGCGTCCCCGCTGCGTGGCATCGCCCGTGAAATATGCTTCCACCCGGTTGCGGATCAGCGCGCGATTACCAACGCCGGTCAGCGGATCGGTCAGCGACTGCTCAGTCAGCTCCTGGAGCTTCTGGGCCCATCTGGTGACATCCGCGCCGAACAGCAGTAACGAAGCCTTGCCGTCCGCACCGACATGCCTGCAAATACGCAGGTCGATCCAGCGCGTGCCGGTGATGGCGTTGGCAAAACGGATTTCCGCCTGTTTTGGCAGGCCATCGCGAAAACATGCCTGCAGCAGACTGGCGGCGCGATCGCGTTCGTCGAAGGCGATAATGTCCTGGACCGAGGCATGCAGCAGGTATTCGCGCGGAAATGCCAGCAAATCCGCCGAGGCGTTCGTTGCCTGCAGAATATTGCCGGCATTGCGACCTGCAGCGCCAGCCCGCCCCATTTCTCCAGCAGCGCCCAGGCATCCCTCTTCCCGGCAGGAGCCGTTGCTGCCGCAACGCCGCCGGAACGGACCGGTTCCGGCGCATTGCCTGCCTGAACGGCATCATACGTGAACGACGTCATGTGTTCTTTGGCCTGGCCTGTTTGGCGACTGCACCTTGCCGATTCCCGCAGGTCGGCGGGACCGCAGCAAACCGGAAAAAAAGACAGCATTAATGGTCCGAACATGCTTTGCCGTACTGGGGTCCACCGACGGGATCCAATTCTATTACGGCCGCGGAGGATCGCGCCGCAAAACCAGCCATGGCATTGATGTTCACAACGCAATCATCCCGATTCACCCGGGTGTGGGGTAGACAAGAGCCCCGAACTATGACGGCGCCTGATTATCACGCTGCCCGGGCAAGGGCAAAGATTTCGGTACGTCAGTGGTTATCGGCAACCGTTGTCTTGCCTTTAGCGTCCTGCTCCAATCTCGCCGCGCTACTTTTCACCACGTCCAGCACGGCGGCAGTCATCACGGAGGTCGACACCCCGAACATCAGAATTCCGTGGGCTGCCTCGATGGGACCCAGCATGCGCCATTTCGCGGACATGACAATGTCGCCATAGCCAAGCGTGGAGAAGTTCACGGCCGAGTGGTACAACGCGATGCCAAAGCTCGAAAACTCTCCGAGCAGCATGAACAGTCCTGCCCAGATCGCCATCTGCGCAAAGTTTCCGCACAACGTGGCGAGCATTACCGCCGACAACATGGCGACGTCTGCCCAGAGCGGTTCATTGCCTTGCCAGTCATTGCGAAAGCGCGCATAGCGGCGCAGGCACAACGCCACGACAAGACCCTGCAGCAGCAGGCAGGACAGCATCACCGGCAAGGCGACCAACAGATGGAAGCGCATGGCAGATTCCTGGTCAGAGCGTGGGGGACGCGGCCGTCGGCGTGATCGAGCAGTCCCAGCATCAGACACGCATACAGCGTCACGCCGATGAACAGGCCCATGCGGACCGCGAGGCGTGGTAGACATCCTTGCCCGCCGCGCTGTCCTCGACCGACTGCCCCAGCAGGATGATCAGCGTCACCAGGGCATTGAGCCAGAAACCTGGCGAAGCCGTGCGGACGGGCCGGCGGCTGCGCGCGAGCAGCAGCGCAAACAGGAGCATCCATAGGAAGAACATCCACAGATGCACGAACAGGCCAAGCGCCCACCAGAACAACATGGCCAGCAGGCCGCCCAGCAGCGTCGAACCAAGCAGTCGCGCGCGGCGCCGCGCGCCGTCGTGCAGCTTTGCCGCCCCAGGCTGACGGCCTTCATGAGGATCGGCATATAGGCAGCCGGGTCGCCAAGCGCCAGCAGGAAAGGCGGCAGGACGATGAGGGCCGCGCGCAGCGCCATCCAGTCCGCGTCGCGCGCCGGGACTGGCATGCTGCGCGGCGCGGCAGGCCCGGCTGCCGGCTCCGGGATCAGCCAGTAACAGAGCGCCAGCACCGCCACCGCCAGAAGCAGGCTCTTGACCAGCGCAGCAATCACGGTGATGGCCAGACCAACGTCAGCGGTGCCCGCTACCGAAATCATGGTCAGGCCGGCCGCCAGGAAGGTGCCGACCAAGCTGTTGCCGCCGCGCAGGCCGTAGCGGAAGGCCAGGAACAGGCCAAGCCCTGTCATCAGCACGCCGCTGAACGGGTAGTGACGCAGGAACGGCAGGACCACCAGGCCGCTGCCGGTGGCAAGCATGGCCACCAATGCCAGCGCGACGCCAGCCCTGGCCGGCAATGGCCGGTCGAGCGAAGCCAATACAAAGGCCCCCATTACCGGCGCCACCATCGGAATGGGCCAGCCCAGGCCGTAGCTCGCCGCCAGGCAGAGCGCGGTACCGATGGCCACGCGCAATGCCCGCCGTCCGCGGATCCCGGTCGCGACAGCCAGGACGCCATCAGTAGACATAGGACAGCCAGCTCATCAGGTGCAGGAACAACCGGCCAAGGAGATTGAGCGGATTGCCGTCTGTCGGGAATGCCATCACCTCGGCCTGCCCGCCCACGCGGACGCCCTTGAGCGTCGCCAGCTCGCCCTTGTCGATCTCGACAATCACCGGAAAGCGCTGGGCGGGACGCAGCCAGTCGCGGCTATTCTGGACCGTCGGCAGGCTTCCCGGCGGCGGACTCTGGCCGGCGCTCACGCCATAGCCGATGCTGCGCACCCGGCCGGCGAGCACCTTGCCCGGAAAGATATCGAGCACGATCCCGACCGGGGTGCCCGGTTCGACATGGCCAAGATTGTTCTCGGTCATGTCCGCACTGATCCAGACATCGTGGATCGCGATCAGCGTCATGACGGGACTGCCGGCCGCCGCGTACAGGCCGGCTTCCGTGCGCAGGTCGGTGATGAGGCCGGCGGTGCGGGCGCGCACCTGCACATTGGCCAGGTCGAGCTCGGCCTTCTCCAGTGCTGCCGCCGCGCTGCGCAGCTTCGCGTTGTCGTCTTCGCTGCCGCCCTGCTGCTCGCGCGCGCGCTCCACCTCCGCGCGGGCTGCATCAACCTGGCTGATGGCCTGGGTGTGGGTGGCGCGCGCGACTTCGAGCCGCCGCAGCGATACGGTGCCGGGATCCTCGCTATACAGGCGTTGCAGGCGCTCGCTGTCCTGGCGTGCCTTGAGTTCGTTGGCCTGGGCCGCACGCAGCGCGGCCTGCGCCGACGCGATGCCGGCCGTGCTCGCGCCGATCTGCCGGCGCATCGATTCCAGGTCCGCGCGCGCGCGGTCGGCCGCGATACGGTAGTGCTGCGGATCGACTTCAAACAGGACGGCACCCGCCTGCACGTCCTGGTTGTTGTGCACCAGTACACGTGTCACGCGGCCCGAAACCTCCGATGCCACGGGGACGACGAAGGCCTGGACGCGTGCCTGCTGCGTGTAGGGTGTATAGCGATCGGCGAACAGGTACCAGGCCAGGCTAAGCACGATCAGCACCACCACCCACTTCACGCCCCTGCTCGCGGGATCTGCCGGTGGCGCGGACGCCTGTTGCGGAGGTGGCGGTGATGATGGAGCCGGTGCCGCGTCTTCATTCATGGGATTTGCCTCCATGCACGGATGGCCGTTCGCCGGCCGGCACATTCACCGTCTCTTCGAGCAATCCGCCCCAATCGGTGCGTTGCTCCATTTGCTGCCGCGTCTGCGCATCGACGAGCGGCTGCCCGGTCTGCCAGCCGCCGCCGAGCGCCTTGTACAGGGCGATGAGATCGCCCACAGCCGTGCTGCGATTGACAAGATAGGCGTCCTGTTGCGCAAACAGCGCGCGCTGGGCGTCCAGCACGCGCTGGAAGTCCGAGTACCCTTCGCGGAACAAGGCATTGGCCAGCGCCAGCGAACGGCTCGCCGCCTGCGATGCCTGCGCCAGGATCGCTTCCCGTTCGAGCGCCTTGATCAGGCCGCTGGCGGCGTCGTCCGCCTCGCGCGCGGCCTGCCGTACGCTGTCCTGGTAGGCCACGATGAGCTGCTGCAGGCGCGCATCCTGTATGCGTACGTTGTTGCGGATGCGCCCGTAGTCAAACACGTTCCAGCGCAGGCTCGGGCCACCGATCAGCACCAGCCCGGTCGGCGTGCCCGGCAGCGAACTGGCTGACCAGCCGATGCTGCCGAGCAGCGTCAGCGACGGATAGAGATCGGCCTTGGCGACGCCGATCAGCGCCGATTGCGCGGCCACCTGCAGTTCGGCGGCCCGGATGTCCGGGCGGCGCAGCAGCAGACTGGCGGGAACGTCCTGCAGCACAGCGCGATCGATCAGGGGCACCACGCCCTCCTTTTCCGGCATGTCCAGCAGTTCATGCATGGGTGCGGGCGGCGCTATAAGGATGGCCAGCGCGTTGCGCGCACGCAGGATCTGGCTCTCCAATTCGGGAATGCTGCTCAGCGTACCCAGGTATTGCGTCTTCGCCTGCTGAAGATCGAGCTCGTCGCTCTCGCCTCCCTTGAACAGGCGTTCAGTGATCTCGTAGCTGCGCTTCTGCAACTTGGCGTTCTCTCGCGCGATGCGAAGCCGCGCTTCGGCCGCGCGCAAGGTGAAATAGGTCTGGGCCAGCTGCGCATGCAGCAGCACCAGCACATCCTCATGGATCGCCCGGGAGGCAAAGTACGCCGCATCCGCCGATTCGATGGCGCGGCTGAATCGTCCCCAGAAGTCCAGTTCCCAACCAACGTCCAGCCCGGCGCTGTACTGCCACACACGGCTGGTCTGCACGGTGGCAGCCGACTGCCGGCTATGGACGTACAGTGCTTCCGCGCTGGCTTGCTGGACTTGCGGGTAGCGCCCCGCCAGCGCAATGCCCAACTGGGCCCGGGCCTCCACCACGCGCAGGCCCGCGATCCTGACGCCAGCGTTGCTGGCGTCGGCCTCGGCAATCAGGGTTTCGAGGACCGGGTCGCCGAAGATCTGCCACCACTGGCTCAAATCAGGCTGCTCACGCTGCTGCGTGGCCTGCCCGATTGCCGCACTGCTCCATGATTCGGTCCACGGCTCGCGCTGCATCTGGAAGTCCGGCCCAACTCGTGCACAGCCGCCAAGCAGCAGTGCGGCGATCAGCGTCCAGGGACGCAGACGGGCCGGTATCGGCATGGTCAGGAGCCAGATCGCGCCGTGGCGCGAGACGGGCCAGTGCCTGCTCCGACTTGGGTGTCGGACGGGACGCTACGAATCGCCATTTCCGAAGCGGGAACCTGCGGCATACGGATCTCCTCTGCGAAACCGCCTTGAGACGACGCGATCTACATGCCAATTATGGTGCACTGTTGCGGCTTAGAGCATCCATCGTTGGTTTTAGTGGCATGGCCGGGCCGGAAATGGTGGCATAAAGAAACGGCCGGTCTTCCGACCGGCCGTGTTGATGTTGCCTTGCTGCCTTCAGCCGATGCTCAGCGGTGGGCGATCTCGAAGCGGTCCAGGTTCATCACCTTGTCCCACGCCGCGACAAAGTCCTGGACGAACTTTTCCTTGGCGTCCGAGCAGCCATAGACCTCGGCCACGGCGCGAAGCTGCGAGTTGGAACCGAAGATCAGGTCGACGCGCGAGCCGGTCCACTTCAGCTTGCCCGTTGCGCGGTCGTAGCCTTCGAATACGTCCTTGTTGTCGGCCGTCGGCTTCCACTCGGTGCCCATGTCGAGCACGTTGACGAAGAAGTCGTTGGTCAGCGTTTCGGGACGGTCGGTAAAGACGCCGTGCTGGGTCTGCCCGTAGTTCGCGTTCAGCGCACGCATGCCGCCGACAAGCACTGTCAGTTCCGGCACGGACAGCGTCAGCAATTGGGCCTTGTCCACCAGCAGCGTCTCAGCCGGAACGGCGTAAGTGCCCTTCAGATAGTTGCGGAAACCATCAGCAATCGGCTCCATCACGCTGAACGATTCCACATCGGTCTGCTCTTGCGACGCATCCGTGCGTCCAGGCGTGAACGGTACCTTCACGTCATGGCCGCCCTTCTTTGCCGCCTGTTCGACGCCGGCACATCCGGCCAGCACGATCAGGTCGGCCAGCGACACCTTCTTGCCGCCGGTCTGGCTGCTGTTGAACTCGTTGCGGATGCCTTCGAGGGTCTCCAGCACCTGCGCGATCATGGCCGGCTGGTTCACCTCCCAGTCCTTCTGTGGGGCCAGGCGGATACGCGCGCCATTGGCCCCGCCGCGCTTGTCGGAACCGCGGAATGTCGACGCCGAAGCCCAGGCCGTCGACACCAGCTGCGAGACCGGCACCCCGGTTGCAGGATCTTGCCCTTGAGCGCGGCAACGTCCTGGTCGTCGATCAGTACATGGTCGACCGCGGGAAGCGGATCTTGCCAGATCAGCTCTTCGGCCGGGACTTCCGGGCCCAGGTAGCGGGCGCGCGGTCCCATGTCGCGGTGCGTCAGCTTGAACCATGCGCGGGCGAAGGCGTCGGCAAACTGGTCGGGATTTTCGTGAAAACGCCGGGAAATTTTCTCGTAGGCGGGGTCCACCCGCAGCGCAAGGTCCGTGGTCAGCATGGTCGGGCCACGGCGCTTGGATGAATCGTGCGGATCCGGAATGGAGTTGGCGCCGGCATCGCCCTTGGGCTTCCACTGATGGGCGCCGGCCGGGCTCTTCGTCAGTTCCCAGTCATAGCCGAACAGGTTCCAGAAGAAATTGTTGCTCCATTTGGTCGGCGTACTGGTCCAGATGACCTCCAGGCCGCTGGTGATCGCGTCACCGGCCTTGCCCGAGCCAAAGCTGCTGCGCCAGCCCAGTCCCTGCTCCTCGATGCCGGCGGCTTCCGGTTCCGGTCCCACATGGGACGCCGGACCAGCGCCGTGCGTCTTGCCGAAGGTGTGGCCACCGGCGATCAGCGCAACCGTCTCTTCGTCGTTCATGGCCATGCGGGCAAAGGTTTCGCGGATATCCACGGCAGCCTTTGCCGGATCGGGGTCGCCGTTGGGGCTTCCGGATTCACATAGATCAGGCCCATCTGGACCGCGGCCAGCGGGTTTTCCAGGTCGCGCTCGCCGGAGTAGCGCTTGTCTGCCAGCCACGTGGTTTCTGAACCCCAGTAGACGTCCTGGTCCGGTTCCCAGACATCCTGCGTCCGCCGCCGAAGCCGAAGGTCTTGAAGCCCATCGATTCCAGCGCGACGTTGCCGGTCAGGACGATCAGGTCAGCCCATGAAAGCTTCTTGCCATATTTCTGCTTGATTGGCCACAACAGCCGGCGCGCCTTGTCCAGGTTGACGTTGTCCGGCCAGCTGTTCAGCGGCGCAAAGCGCTGCTGGCCAGAACCCGCACCGCCACGGCCGTCGCCGATGCGATACGTGCCGGCGGCATGCCATGCCATGCGAATGAACAGCCCGCCATAGTGGCCGAAGTCGGCTGGCCACCAGTCCTGGGAGTCAGTCATCAGTGCCGTGAGATCCCGTTTCACGGCGGCGAGGTCAAGACTCTTGAACTCCTCGGCATAGTTGAATCCCTTGTCCATGGGATTGGTCAGTGACGAATGCTGGCGCAGGATGCCCAGGTTCAGCTGATTGGGCCACCAGTCCCGGTTCGAGGGCCCCGAGCCGCCGGCGTGATTGAACGGACACTTCGCTTCTGTCGTCATGTATTCCCTCCTTGCCTCGTTTGCATCCAGATCATTCGTTATTAGATCGTTGGCTCCGAACCGCACGGCTCAGTCTTGGAGTCCAGGACTGCCGACCGTAGAGTACTGTTTCTCCACACGGGCCGGAAATAGGTTTACTTCAAGTCTGAGTAAGAAAAAACCTAAGAGGAGAATCTCTTCCGTCAAGCGTTCCCGGGCGCCTTCATGACGGAACGAAGCTGCCCCGTTCGGGTGAGGCGGGATGCGCCAATCTTGGCGAAAGCACGTTGGCATGCCCAGGCAGAAAGTCCAGGAACCGGCGGACAGTGTACGCCTGCCGACTAGAATGAAATAGCCCGCACGTCGGGTGCATCGATGCGGACCGCTCGCGGTCCAGGCCAATGGCGGTGCGATTGCACGGTCCCCTCTGAAACCGAGCTGCAGGAAGGATTGCCATGACGGAACTCGAAAAGGAAAAGGTCGTTGGCGTATTGAATCGGATACTCGAATCCGAACTCGCCGGCGTGGTGCGCTACACGCACTATTCGTTTCTGGTATTTGGCTTCGGCCGCATTCCCATCGTGTCGTGGCTGCGGACGCAGGCTGACGAGTCGCTGCTGCACGCCCACCAGGCCGGTGAATGGATCACGACGCTTGGCGCGTACCCGTCGCTGGGTATTGGCAAACTGCTCGACAGCCACACCTTCGATATCGCTTCGATCCTGCGCGAGTCGCTGGAAGCGGAAACGGCGGCCCTGGCGTTGTATCGGGAACTCCTGACCCTGGTCGAAGGCCGCTCGGTAGCATTGGAAGAGTATGCGCGCCAGCAAATCCAGATCGAGGAACTGCACGCCGGCGAGGTCGACAAGATGCTGCGCAAGCCGGGGCATGCCGCAACGGCGCAATCGAGCCCGGGCTGACCCGGCGATTGCCCGATCCATCAGCCGTGCGGCGCCTGCCCGGCTGCCTGATGGATCGCCGCGCGGATGCGTGGAATAGGTGCCGCAGCGGCAGATGATATTCCCGAGCGCTGCGTCGATGTCCGCATCGGTCGGCTTCGGCCTGGCCTTGAGCAGTGCGCATGCGGCCATGATCTGCGCGCTCTGGCAGTAGCCGCACTGGACCACATCGAGGTCGAGCCACGCGGCGCGTACGGCCTCGGCCTCCTTGCCGTGCACGCCCTCGATGGTCGTGATCTGCATGGCCGGGCGCAGCGTCGACATCGGCAACTGGCATGCCAGTTCGGCCTTGCCATCCACATGCAGCGTGCAGGCGCCGCAGATGCCCACGCCGCAGCCGAACTTCGTTCCGGTCAGCGCGAGATCGCAACGCAGGATCCAGAGCAGCGGCATGTCGGGTTCCGCGTCCACGCTGACCGGCTTGCCGTTCACGTTCAGGGTCGCCATTGTTTCATCTCCGTGGCTAGGCAAGCTTCAGCGGCAACGCTCGCAGCCGCTGGCCGGTCAGCGCGTACAGGGCATTGGCCACCGCCGGCGCGATCGGCGGCGTGCACACTTCGCCAGTGCCCTGAGGCGGCCCGGCACTCGCAATGATGTCGGTTTCGATCGCGGGGCAATCGGCCATGCGCACGACCGGGAAGTCATGGAAGTTCTTCTGCTGCACCACGCCGTCCTGGAAGGTGACCGCCTGGTACAGCGCCGCGGACAAGCCGAAGATAATGCCGCTCTCGGCCTGCTGGCGGATCAGGTTGGGGTTCACCGCAATGCCGCAATCGATCACGCAGAACACGCGATGCACGCGTATTGTCTTGTCACGCGCGACGGACACCTCCGCCACCTGCGCGACGATGCTGCCGTAGGATTGGTGCAGCGCCACACCGCGCGCCCGCACAATGCCATCGGCGCGCGCGCCATCGGCTTGCCCCAGCCCGACAAGGCGGCCACGCGCTGCAGCACCGCCAGATGGCGCGGATGCCCGTCAAGCAGGCTCGTGCGGAATGCAACCGGATCCTTGTCCGCGGCCACCGCCATCTCGTCGACAAAGCACTCGGTAAAGAAGGCCTGGTGCGAGTGCCCGACCGAGCGCCAGAAGCCGACCGGAACGGGCAGTTCGACGTTCGCATGGGATATCCGCGCTGCGGGCCAGGCGTATGGCTGGTCGAAAGCGCCTTCGGCCACCGTCTTGTCGATGGAAATGCGTGGCAAGCCGAAGTCTCGCGCCAGCATTTCCGGCACGATGGCCTGCCCCGCCGAACGCGCGTGCCAGCCCACGAGCCGCCCGCCCCCATCGAGCCCGGCCCGCAGCCGCGCGATACACGCGGGCCGATAGAAATCGTGCGTCATGTCCTGCGCGCGCGTCCAGACCGTCTGCACCGGCCGTCCCTTGACCTCGCGTGCTATTGCCGCTGCCTGCGATACAAAATCCGCCTCAAGGCGTCGCCCGAAGCCGCCGCCCAGCATCATGACCTGCAGATCGACCTGATCTTGTCGCAGACCGAGGACCTTCGCGGCATGCGTGCGCGCAATCCCGGGTACCTGCGTCGACACCCACACTGTCGCCGCCTTGTCGCCGTACAGGACCGTGCAGTTGATGGGCTCGACGGCGCCGTGCGCAAGATATGGCGCGCGATACTCCGCGCTGACCACCTTCGCGGCGCCGCGCAGCGCCGCGTCGACATCACCGAGCTCGTAATAGTCATGCCCGTCGCCGTGATCCAGTGTCTCGATGATGCGCGCGGTCAGGTTGGCACTCGACATGCCGGCCCCCGGACCGGGATCCCAGTCGACCTTCAGCGCATCAAGCGCCTGCATCGCGCGAAACACGTTATCGGCGATCACGGCCACGCCGCCCGTGCCCCCGTCGAACGGCGGCACCACGAAGGCTTTCACGACACCGCGCAGCGCCAGCGCGGCGCTGACTTCGGCATGCTTCACGCGGCCGCCGGCGGTCGGGCACATGAGCACGCTCGCGTACAGCAGGTTGGGCGGCAGGGCGTCGATGCCAAAACGTGCCGAACCATCTGTCTTGGGCCCCGCATCGACCCTGTGCAGCGGCCGGCCCACCAGGCGGAACGCGACGGGTCCTTCAGCCGCAACTTGTCGGGCAACGGCTGGCGTCCGGCCGCTGCGGCCAGTTCGCCGAAGGTCATGGACCGCCCGCTGCCATCGAACACCTTGCCGCCTTCCGTACGGCACGCCGACTCGGTCACGCGCCAGCGCTGCGCCGCCGCGGCAACCAGCATGGCGCGCGCCGAGGCCCCTGCCTCGCGCATCGGCACCCACAAGTCGCTGAGCCCGGAGGACCCGCCCGTGGCAATCTCGCCAATCTCGCGCATCAGCTTGCGCGTGACGTGGTCGGCCAGCCGGCGCACGAGTCGATGATCGTCCGGATGAAAAGGCAGCCCGTCGACAACGACCTGCAGGTTGTTGAAGATTTTGTCCGGCGGCGCATTTTCCACGCGCACGTGGCTCCAGTCGGCATCGAGTTCCTCGGCCAGGATCATCGCCAGGCCGGTATGTACGCCCTGCCCCATCTCCGAGCGGCACATCATGATCGTGACGCTGTTGTCCGCGTCGATCTTGACCCACCCGTTCAGCGCGACCTCGCTGCCTTCGGTCTGCAGCGGCGCAGTTGTTGTCAGACGCTGGCGCACGGGCAGCACGGTCCAGCCGACCATCAAGGCACCGACTGCGCCGACACCGCCGAACACGAACGCTCTGCGTTTCATGGCTGCGTCAGAACTCCAGGCAGAAATCGATCAGGCGGGCCTTGTCCCAATAAACCTTGCCCAGGTACACGCCGGGCGCAATGCAGCGGATCTCGTCGCGGATCCAGTGCGCCACCAGCGAGGTGTCCGAATAGTCGAGCACGATGCACGCCTTCTGGTCGAGCCAGCTATCCGCCTTGTAGACCTTGGCGAGGATCGCTTCCAGGCCGAACGGCGTGATGCGGTTCTGAGCACCCCGCGGCTCGCATCGAATACCTTGCCCTGCCACGCGAACAGGCTGACCATACGCGCCATGTTTTCGCTGAATGCCGTACCGGGTGAGATGATGGCCGTGCCCTTCGCCTCGCCGTTCGGGATGTCGCCGGCCGGGCTGTTGCGGAACAGGTCATCCAGTTCGGCCTGCTGCATTTGCAGGAGCTTGTGTACGTCATAGGCCATGGCGATCTCCCATCTGGTATTGCAGCGGCGGCGTTGCCTTTGCCGCGGCCAGCAGCACATCCGCCGCCTTCTCGGCCATCATGTAGATGGCGCTGACCGGGAAGAACCCCGGTATGCGCGGAAACGCCGACGCATCGACCACACGCAGGCGGCGCGTGCCATGCACGCAGAAGCCGCTGTCGAGCACGCCGTCCGCTACGCGCGGCCCGATCGGACAGGTGCACGATGCGTGATGGCCCCACGCGTTGTCGCGGATATAGCTGGCCAGGTCCTCATTGCTCTGCACATGCGCGCCCGGCAGTTCTTCGTGCGCGATAAAGCCCTGCTCCGCCAGCGGCTGTGCCATGCCGCGGACAAAACGGATCGCGCCGATCAGCGCGCGCATGTCTTCGCCCTTCGGGTCATCCGCCGCTTCGAAATAGCGGAAATCGATATCAGGCATGTCGCGCGGATCGGCCGAGCGCAGCGACACGATGCCGGCGCGGTTGCGCGTGTGCGCCTTGAGGATCGCCCATGTCAGCATGTTGTCGTTCTGTGCGAAGACCTTGGAGTAGCCCGGGTAGTAACCGACAAAGCGTTCCAGCAGCGCCATGCAGAAAATGTCCGGCACCGGCGTGCGCCGGCCCGAGCGGCGGATCACCGCGGTCGCCACGCCGTTCGTGGTGTAGACGCCATCGCGCGAATCGAACCAGCTTCGGTACGGCGCGTCGTCGCGAACGAACCTCGCGCCCTGCAGCACCTGCCATGCCTGCGTCATCCGGTTCACGACGCCGATCTCGTAGCGGTCCTGCAGGTTGCGGCCGACGCCGGGCAGATCCACGCGCACCGGGATGCCATGCGTTTGCAGATGTCCCGCAGGCCCGATGCCCGACAGCATCAGTAACTGCGGCGTATTGAAGGCGCCGCCTGCCAGGATCACCTCGCGTCGCGCGCGAACCTGGCGCCGCTCGCCCGGCGCTTCGTTCGGCTTCGCATGGGCCTGGTAGAGATGCCTGCCCTTCAGGTACTCCACGCCGCAAGCATTGCCCTGGCCGTCGAAGAGCACGCGCGCGGCCAGCGCGTCCAGTTCGATCCGCAACAGGTCCGGATGCCGCTCGGCCACATCGAGCAGGCGCTCTCGCGTGCCGTGGCGTGCGTGGCGCTGCGTGGTCAGCGGGGTGTAGCACACGCCGTGAAAGCAGCGTCGTCCCCAGAGCCGTGAATTGGGATCGCCCTGCCAGCGGATCAGCCGCAGCCAGGCCCGCAGGCGCTGCACACTGCGCGCGGCAAGCTCCATCGAGCCGATGATCACGCGTACCAGCGCGTCGTCGGCGACGCCTCCAGCGGCATGGCGCGTTCGGTATGGAGCCAGCCATCCCAGCCATGCATCGTAGGATCCACGCCGAACCGGCGGGCGACGTTCCACAGCGGGCGATGGCGGCATTGCTCGATCCGTTTTGCATAAGCCTGCATCCGTGTCGCCGTCCAGGACGGATCGCCGGTCAGGTCGGCAATATGGTCCCAGTCCTCATCGTGGGGATACAGGAATATCAACGCGTTGTGCGCGGTGCAGCCGCCCAGCGTACCGGCGCGCGGATACAGCACGCCGGCCGGGCCGCATTTGGGATCTCGGCGCTGCTGTTCCGCGTTGCTATAGTGGCGCACGAAAAAATTCCACGCCATGGCCGGGTTCTCGCTCGCGCATGCATGAAAGCCCGGCACGTCATAGTCCTCGGGCATGCAGGACATCTCATGCGCGCGTGCATCGCAACCGGCTTCCAGCACGCATACGCGCATGCCGGCCTCTGCCAGGCGCGCGGCCAGCGTACCGCCGCCCGCACCGGAACCGACGACTACGTAGTCCCATTCTGTTTCATCTTCCCCAGACATAGCCCCCCGCTACGCCGTCGGCCTGGTATGGTCAGAACGTCTTCAGAAAGGCGATCAAGGCCCGCTTGTCGTCATCGCTGAGCACCGGTTCCTTGCCGAATGCCTGCTCGTCGGCGCTCAGGCCGTCCTGGTTGTTGAACTCCGCCGTACCGAAGTAGTGGCCACGGTTGACGACAAAGTCGGGGCACTTGCTCAGCGACAGCATCGGCTTGACCACGTCCGCATAGATCTTGCGCAGGTCGTCGTCGCTCGCCCCCGCGGGCACGGATGCAAGGTCGCCTTTGAGCTTGAGCAGCAGCTTGAGCACCTTGGCCGCATGTTCGGCCTTGGCGACCGGGTCGGAGGTCTCCGACAACGGCTGCAGGTTCGAGAGCAGGTTCACCGGCATCCTGGCCGGCGCGGGGCCGATGGTCACGTCGCCGCCCTCGCCCACCAGCCAGGGCATCCAGCGATGCAGCACATTTTCCATCGGGCGCAGCGCATCCGGCACGAAACCGACCGGGATCGTGATCTGGCTTCGCTCCGTGGTACGGTCGATCACGCCCGGCACCTTTGTGCCGAGTACCGTGTCGTGCTTGCGCTTTTCAGGCCAGAGAAGCTCTTCGATCGATGCATCGAAGACCTGCATCCGGCTCTTGACCGAGGGATCGCTGCTGAACGGTCCCAGCGCATTGTTGAGCAGGAACGGCGCCGTCGACCAGATGCTGATCAGCGACGGCACACGCGTATAGCCGCGCCGCCGGCGGCATCCGGTATGGCCAGCGCTCGGCCGTAAACGGGTCGTGCAGCGTCACAGTGCCCACCGAGGGCAGACCCTTGTAGGTCTGCGACGAGAAGTTGTCCCAGATATTGCCCCGGATCGCATTGGTCGCCAGCGGGCTGCAGATATTCGTTCGCAGCAACGTGGCCGGCACGCGGACATCGCTGGACAGGTAGTTGTTGGCGAGAAAGTCCGGCGCATTGACGATATCGCGCATCTTCGCCTTGTATTCGTCCGTTTGCGTCCATTTCCAGTAGCGCTGGAAGCAGCCCGTGTAGTTGTCGCCGTGACAATCGCGGATCTGCAGGCCGGGCGGTGGCGGCGGTCCCTTGCTCGAATGGCAGCGCGCGCAGGTCTCGGCGAACACCGTCTTGCCGCGGTTCAGGAGGCGCGCTCCGTCGGGCGTCGCAGGGTCGGCGAGGTATGTCTTGCCACCCGGCGCATCGGCCAGGTGGTCCGGCGGTGTCGATTTCAGCAGGAACGCCGCCATGTTGAACGATCCCGCTTCCGTCGCACGCCAATAGGCGGAGTTCTTCTGTGCCGCCGCGATCTCGATGGGCGAGATCGACTTGCCGCCGAGGATCGGGTTGAAGTGCAGCAGCCATTCCTCGCTGAACAGCCCGATATTCAGGTAGACGCGGTTCAGCGCGCCCAGTACGCCGACCGAATCGGCGCCATCCTTGAGTACGTGCGGAGTCCAGACTGTATCTGGCGCCCGGAAGAACTCGGTAAGCGGCCCGCTCTGCACGAAGTCGTTCAGTTGCTTGTTGTTCTTCTCCCCGTCCGCGATGTTCTCCTGCCCGAGCCGCTTGGCCACGCCCATGCGGGCCATCAGGTCATAGAGGGCGTTCATCGTGCGCGGGTTGTTGATGTTGTCGGTCGAGACCAGCGATGTATCCATGGCGCCTGGCCGGAATGTATGGACAAGCTGGTACATGAAGTTCTGCTGGCCCGCCGGCGTCGCGGCGTTATGGATGAACAGGCGGTCGACCCACATGTATTGCGCACCGACCGTCGAACTGAGTTCGGCCCATTGCGGATGCTCGGGATCCGCCGGCGGGTGAATCGGGCTTGGACCGATGTGGCAGAAGCCGCAGGACATGCCTACGCGATAGGGCCGCACCAGGTCGGCGCGGTTGTAGTAGGACGGGTCCGTGTAATAGCGCTCGGGATCCCACGCCTTCGCGGCCTTCTCGTCGAACGCGGGATTCGGGAACAGGCGCAAGCCGACGATGCCGGTGGGATATCCATAGTAGGAGCCGACCGGCAGCTTCTGGCCGTTGGAGAAGGTTGTACCGCGGGCACGGTCTTGACGCCCGGATAGGCTTGCTCGTTTTCGAACGGATCGGCCGGGCAACCGCCGGCACGCTGGTCGAGCCACAAGCCAAAGCGCTGTGGATCAGGCCCGATTGGCTTGCGGAAGCATGGCTCGTTGAGCAGGCCGAGGTAGGTCCAGCGGTTGTCGCGTGAATAGCCCTGGCTGGGATGGGAGCTGATCGACTTGAGCAGGTCGAAGGCGCCGAACGTGTAGTTCGTCATGGCGTCCCAGAACCGGTCGTTGCCGCCGGTCCAGACGATCCACATATTGCGGCCCTGGACCTCTTCCTTGCTCAGGGCCACGCCGCGGTCCATGTCGTGGAAGTAGTCTTCCGCCGCGTGCCGGAATGAGTCGTCCTTGCGGCCTGCCTGTTGCGCTTCGTCCTCAACGTGGCCGGCCTTGGGCCGGGAACAGCCATTCGCGAACACCGCTGCGCAGAATACGGCGGCCCAGAGAATCGCCTTGCTGTGCAGGTTCACCGTCGTCCCTCCCCGACCGGATGGTCTATCACAGCAGCGTGTTGCGCTACGCACGCCGTTGAGTACAGATAAACCTAGAAATGACTTGAGGAGAAGTCAAGGTTGTTCCTGATCGGCAACGCAATTTTGCGACACTGTGTTCGACGATGTTTCCGACAGAGATAAGCGATCGGATATACGGGAGAGCGCCGCTGGCCCACCATTGCACAGACTGTGTCGTCGCGGCGCGCACTGCGTGACAGTGCGCCCCAAAAAGCCAAAACCCCTCAGCTCGGTCGAGCTGAGGGGTTCTGCATTGTAAGAGCCTGGCGATGACCTACTTTCACACGGGAATCCGCACTATCATCGGCGCGGAGCTGTTTCACGGTCCTGTTCGGGATGGGAAGGGGTGGTTCCAGCTCGCT
>LRMT01000033.1 GCA_001725945.1 Cupriavidus sp. UYMMa02A
ACACCACCGACCGGCCAGCCGCCACCGGGCAGCTCGGCCGCAGTTCGGCATAGCCAGCCGGCCATATCGGCTGGCTGCCGGCACGGCCAAGCTCGCCGGCACGCCACAGGCCGGGGTAGCGATGTTCGAGCACGGCCACGGCCTCCTCCCGGGTTGGCGGGAGCAACTGGGCAGGCGAAGGGAAAGCGAGAGCCTCCGCGGCGGAGGCTGCGGGCGCGGTCATGTGGATCTTGAGTCTCGCCGGAGGGGCGAATGAGGTTTTTACGATAACTGTATATTTATACAGTATTTGAGGTAGCGCAAGGGGGGAGGTGGAATGTGATCAAGTCGGACCGCGAGGCGCGAAGCAATGGTCAACACTTCCCGTACGGTTGAGGCCGATAAAGCGGCCGACAAAGCAGCCCATGGTCATTCCGAAGTATGGAAATTCCATCCGGTTTACTTCGCATACGAAGTATCTATATACTTCGCACACGAACTTAACCTTGATGCCTTCGCGGCGTCTTACATTCTCTGGAGAACGACCATGATCTCGGAAATTCGCGCCGACCTGGACAGCGGCATCCTGACCATTACGCTTTCGCGGCCAGATAAAAAAGACGCCCTGACAAACGAGATGTACGGCGCACTCGCCGATACGATCGAGAAAGCACAGCAGGACAGCAATATCCGGGTAGTGCTGCTACAAGCAGATGGAGACAGCTTCACGGCGGGCAACGACCTGGGCGAGTTCGCGGCGATCGCGTCCGGCAAGGGCCCGAGCGAACGCCATGTGCAGCGATTTCTGCACGCCATGGCCAATTCGACCGTACCGATCGTTGCCGCGGTCCACGGCAATGCCGTCGCGTCGGCACCACCATGCTCCTGCATTGCGATTACGTCGTGCTCGCGCAGGATGCGCAACTGATCACGCCATTCGTCAACCTGGCCCTGGTTCCCGAAGCGGCTTCGAGCTACCTGCTGCCCCTGCGCATCGGGCATGCCAGGGCCTTCCAGATGTTCGCGCTGGGCGAGCCGCTAGACGCGAACACCGCAGTGGCGTGGGGCATCGCGAACAAGGTCAGCGCCAACGACCAGTTGCGTGCAGATGCGCGCCGGATGGCCGAGAAGCTTGCGGCCAAGCCTGCCGGGTCGCTGAGCGCAATGAAGACACTCATGCGCGACGCGGAGAAGCTGGTCGCGCAGATGAACAGCGAAAGTGCCCGGTTCGAGGAGCGGCTGGCAAGCGCTGAAGCCCGGGAAGCATTCGCCGCGTTCGCCGAGAAACGCAAGCCGGACTTCACCAGGATCGCCAAGCATTGAACCGATACCTTGCAGCACTATCACGGTGCTGCAAGGCCCGGACTAGACCTCACTGTCCTCAACAGCCGGAAACTTCGTCTGCAGGCTGGTCAGCCAACGGGCCACCACATCGATCTCGGCGGCACTGAAGCCTTCGGTCATCCGGGCATTCAATTCCTTTAGTCCGGCCTTGGAGCGCCGGCGGGCGGCGCGCCCCGCGTCAGTCAGCCACAAGCGTGATACGCGACGATCGGACTCGTCCGGCCGTCGCTCGACAGACCCGCCCTTTCGGTCCGGTCGGCAAGACCGCTCATGCCTGGCGCGCCAAGATCCAGCGCTGCGGCGGCCTCGCTCATCAGTGCGCGTCGTTCTCGCCCAGGAAAAACAGCAGCCCGGACTGGGCTGCCGTCACGCCACTCATGGCCGTGCGCGCTTGTGACCACCGGTGCAACCGGCGTTGGCCGACATTCAAAAGATAGACGAGGCGATGCTGCATGGCTGGGATGCGTGTAGGACTGTGATTTGATTCGCACGCGAATGTTATCACGGGCGTTCCAATGAATATCATGGCCATCCGCCAAGCGCGCTCCCGGCCAAGGACACCAGTCATCGCCGCCCGGCCCTGTTCACTGTTGTATCCTCCCGGCACTGCTTCCTGAAATGGCATGTCCGATTCCACCGCTCTCCCCCCGCCCGGCCGCGCCGGCAAGCCACGCCGCATCACCATTCACGACGTGGCGCACGCCGCCGGCGTGTCCCTGACCACCGTATCGCACGCCCTGAATGACCGTGGCGTGGTCGACCCTGCCACGCGAGCGCGCGTCAAGCGCATTGCGGCCGAGCTTGGCTACCGGCCCAGCGTGCGCGCGCAGCGCCTGCAATCCGGCCGCGCGAACTGCATTGCGCTGCTGTCGTCGATGCCGTTCGCGGTGGCCGGCGGCACGTCGCGGCTCGGGTTCATGATGGAGGTCGCGGCCATTGCCGCGGAAGCCGCCATGGCGCGCGGCCTCGGGGTGGTGCTGGTGCCGCCGCTGGAAGGGGCCGGCGGACTGCTGGAAACGCTCGATATCGATGGCGCGATCGTGATCGAGCCGCTGGCCGGGCGACCCGCATATTGCACGCCTGCGCGAGCGCGGTGTGAGCATCGTGTCGATTGGCCGCGAGCCACTTACTGATAGCCCGGTACCTTATGTGGACCTGCATTCCGCAGACACGGCACGCATGCTGCTGGAGCACCTGCATGCGCACGGCCGCCGGCAGATCGGCTTGATGATCGGCGACAGTGCGCGGCAGTCATACGTGGAAACGGAACGTGTTTACCGCGAATTCACGCAGGCGATGGGACTCCCCTGCCAACTCGTCAAGGCGCCCGAACGCGCGGCGAAGCGGCGGGCGCGCAAGCCTGCGCACAGTTGCTGGCGCAGATGCCAGGGCTCGATGCCCTGTGCGCGCCCGTGGATGCTTTCGCCGTGGGCGCCATGGGCCATCTGCACGCGCTGGGCAAGCGCATTCCGCAGGATGTGCAGGTCGTGACGCGCTACGACGGCATCCGCGCACGCACCGCGCAACCGCCGCTGACGGCGGTCAACCTGCACCTGGAGCGCGTTGCCGCGCTGGCCGTGGAACTGCTGTTTGCGCACCTTTCCGGCGACCGCGGCCAACATGCCGTGGCCGGGCCGGCACCTGAACTGGTGATGCGTGCGTCGTCAGCAATAGACCAGACAGACTAACCACGCAGCAGTACGACCGCGCCCGATACCAGCGCGAACACCAGCACCCCCATGCGCAGCATGCGCTGGTTGATGCGGCGATGTACAAGGTGGCTTGCCACCATGCCCGCGACCAGCACCGGCACCAGGCCCATCGCATACACGACCTGCGTCATGCCGAGCCGGTCGCCGAAGGCCAGCACCACGAGCGAGATGATTTCGCCCACCAGGAAGCACAGCGCCACCGTCGCACGCAGCGTTGCCACGGGCGCATGCTGGTAGGCCAGCGCGAGCGGCGGCCCGCCGACGCCCGTGGCCGTTTCGGTCACGCCGGTAATCAGCCCGGTAGAGGCGAAAGTCAGCCGGCCCGGCGTGAACGCGGGCGCAGCAGCGACACGAGCGCCGCGGCAATGGTGCTTCCGCCCACGATCATGTTGAGCCAGGCCATCGGCATGGCCACGAGTACCCACAGGCCGCCGAAGGTCCCGGCCACGCGTCCGGCACTGATCCAGCCGGCGCCGCGCATGTCGATCGCGTGGCGCTCGCGCCAGGCCACGTAGGCATTGAGCGGCAGCATCGCCAGCAGCAGCGCGCCAGGCAGCATGGCGGGCGCCGCCAACGCGAGCACGGGTACGACGACCAGCGCGAAGCCCATGCCGGTCGCACCCTGGATCAGCGCACCCGAGAACACCGCCACGCAGACACTGAAAGCCGTCATATCCATCGTCATGCTGCCTCCGTGCCGGCGTGGCGCGCGCGATGCGCATCGGCAGGCTCATGCAGTTTGCGGATCGGCGCGCCGGCAATCGTGTCGGCGGCCATGGCGCGGATATCGCGCATCAGCGCGCGCGCATCCCAGTCGACCGGCCACCCGTTCCACATCCGCAAGCGTCCGTCGACAAACACCGCGCGGATCTGGTCGCGGCTGGCAAGGCGCACCAGTTCCCACGTCAGGTCCCACGAAGGCGTCAGCTCCGGCACGTCGAGATCGACGAGCAGGAAGTCCGCGCGCTTGCCGGTGGCGATCTCGCCGGTCACAGCACCAAGGCCGGCCACGTCGGCGGCATCGTGCGTGGCCATGTCGAGCCAGCGCCAGCCGGCACCGCAAGACGAGTCACCCACGCCAATGCCGAAGGTGAAGCGCTGCGCTGCCTCGGCGTAGTCGAGCAGCCGGAAGCCGTCGCTGCGCGTGCCATCGGTGCCCAGTCCCAGGCGGACACCGAACGTCGCCATCGTTTCTGCCGGTGCCACGGCATTGCCTTTCCACGCACTGGCTACCGGGTTGTAGGCCACGGCTGCGCCGGTATCGGCCAGCATGCGGATTTCTTGCGGCGTGACGAGCGTGGCGTGGGCGAGCAGCGCCGCTGGTCCCAGCGCATCGACGGTGGCCAGATGTTCGATCGGCCGATGGCCGCAGGCGTTGAGCGAACGTTCCACGGCCACCAGGTGCTCGTTGGCATGGGTCTGGAAAATCGACCCGCCTCCGCGCACAGGCGATAAACGCGGTGCAGCATCGCATCGGTGGCCACCTCGGGAATCGAGATCGCCAGCGACGGCGTCACCAGCGCGTGGTTGTCGTAGCGTGCCAGATGCGCGGATGCCCGGCGCAGGATCGGGTCGGCATCGAGCGTTTCGGCACCGGGCCTGTCGTTGCAGATCAGCCCAAGCACACAGCGGATACCTGCATCAGACACGGCCCGTGCGACGGCGTCGAGGCCCGCGTCGCTGCGCGTGCCCGCATCGACGACGGTCGTGAAGCCACCGCGCAGCGCCTCCAGCGCCGCCAGCTTCGACGACAGGTAGAGATGCTCCGCCTTGAGGCTGCCTTCCAGTGGCACCCATACGCGGCGGAAGATCTCCGATGGCTCGCCGAAGACCAGCGACTTGCCGAACGATTGCGTCACGTGGTGATGGGTATCGATCATGCCGGGCATCAGCAGCATGCGCGGCAGCGCCAGGCGCTTCAGCGACGGGAACTGCGCGGCGACGTCATCGGCGCGCCCCACCGCGGTAAACCAGCCGCCCTCGACCACGACCGCGTGGTCGCGCACGGCACCGTGGCGCAACAGCATCCATTCGGGCTGCAGGATATGCGGTTCGGCAAGGCGCGCCGGGTCCAGGGACGGCGTCATGTCGCCAGGCCACGCGGACGGGAATTCAGTTTGATGTGTCATGCGGATTCGTTGATGCAAGTTCAGTGCGCGGCAGGCGCCACGTCGGTCAGGCGCCTGGCGCCCGTGTGGAAAAACAGGAAGTTCAGCAAGGCGGCAGTGAAGGCACCCATCGCCACGCCATTGCCCAGCAGGATGCGCAGGTTGGCCGGCAGTGCGCCATAGATGCCGGGAACCAGGATCGGCAACAGCCCCATGGCCAGCGCCACGGCTACCACATACATATTGGCGTGGTCGCGCAGGTCGACGCGGCGCAGCACGTCGATGCCCATGGTGCCCACGATGCAGAACACCACGAGACCCGTGCCGCCCACCACTGCCTCGGGGATCGCGCTGATCAGCGACGACACCGGCACCAGCAGGCCGAACACCACGAGGATCACGCCCGACATCGCGGTGACGTAGCGCGACCGCACGCCGGTGGCGCGGACGATGCCGATGTTTTCGCCGCTGGTGATGATCAGCGACGTTCCGAACATGCCGCCAAGCAGCGACGTCAGCGCATCGGCACGAATGGTGCGCGGCACGTCGCGCTCGCCGTCGACGGGGCGGCCTACGGCATCACTGATCGCAAGCGTCTGGCCGGTGGCTTCGACCATCGAGATCAGGGCAAACACCATCAGTGGAATGGCGGCCACGACATCAAACCGCGGCCAGCCGAACGGGAACGGCGTGGGCAAGGCCAGCAACGGCGACGTCACCACCTGACCGGTATGGAACGCACCTAGCGCCACGGCACACAACGCACCGCCCGCCAGCCCGAGCAGGATCGCGAGCCGCGCCAGCGCGCCGCCGCACCACCGTGACGCCGCGACGGTACAAGCGAGCGTCACGAAAGCCAGCAACAGGTTCAGCGGGTCGACCGACGCGCCGGCCGCAGGATGTCCGGCGATAAGCCGTCCCGACACCTGCGCGAGGTTGATCGCCACGAGCAACAGCATGGTGCCCACCACCACCGGCGGGAAATAGCGCAGGCAGCGCCGGAACACCGGCAGCGCGCAGAAGTAGAACACGCCGGTAAGGATCACGGCGCCGGCCGCGGTCTGCACGCTGGTCTGCTGGGCAATCAGGATAAACAGCACGATGGGCGCGCCACCGGGCAGCATCACAAAGGGCAGGCGCGCGCCGATGCCGCGCCGGCCAAGCGACTGCAGCAGCGTTCCGAGCCCGCAGATCACGAAGGTCGCGCTCAGCAACTGCACCGACAGCGCGGGCGGAAGGCTCAACGCCTTGCTCATCAGGAAAACCGCCGCAATCGGCGATGCGGCCATGACCAGCACGTGCTGCAAGCCGAAGATGAATAACTGCCGCCACGGCAGGCGTTCGTCCACGGGGACGGGGGCGGTTGGGGACATGTCTGTGCTCCTCGAATGGTGGGTCGGTCGTCGCGCCGGTGACCTTCTGGCGGTGTCTTGCGTCTGTGCGCAATTCGCCATAATTTCATGCGTTTTTTCTCAACAAACGTTTGGTTAATGTAGTCGAATGAACGCGGGAGTGCAACCACAACCTTTGGCAAGGTGCGGCCGGCTCGCGAAGAGACTTTTGCGTTACATGTTCATCCTATGGATGACAAGGCAAAGCGGGCCGGCGACGCTGGTCGCGGCCCGCCTGTCCGGGAAGTGCCCCGGAGGCGCCGGAGCGGGAAGCCTCAGCGCTGCGCGCCGGCAGCCGCGGCGAGAATAGCGTCCGCCACCTGCGCGGGCCGTGACAACTGCGCCATCCTTCGGCTCTCGCGCATTGCGTCATTCATGCCGACGCTTCCGAACGCAAGGACCGGAAACCCGCGCGAAGCTCTTCGGAAAACACCTTCGGCTGTTCCCAGGCCGCGAAGTGGCCGCCCTTGCTCAGGCGGTTGTAGTGGATAAGCCGGGGATACGCGCGTTCCGTCCAGCTTCGCGGCGCCGCATAGATTCGTCCGGGAAGACGCTGACCGCCACCGGGATGGCCACGTTCTTGATGTCGAAGAACGCAAGCTTGTTTTCCCAGTAGAGCCGTGCTGAAGAGATCGCCGTCTTCGTCAGCCAGTACAGCGTGATGTTGTCGAGGATGTCGTCGCGCGTGAGCCCTTCGGCATGGCCGTCGAACACGCGCGCGATAAGCGACTGGCTGGCCGCATCGTGGTCGAGAATCCACGCGGCAAGGCCGATCGGGGAATCTTCGATGCCATAGAGCGTCTGCGGCCGGTTCGCCATCTCGATCGCGTACCCGAGACCGTGCTTGTAAAAGGTATCGAGTTGCTGAAAGGCATGCATTTCATCGCCAGCCAGCCCTGCCGGCGCCGTTCCCCATACTTCAGCGCCTTCGACACAGCGGACGGCACCGTCGCGGGCATGTTGACGTGGATACCCAGCAGCTCCGGTGGAGCGAGCAGTGCCATCTGTTCCGTAATGGCATCGCCCCAATCGCCGCCTTGCGCTACGTACCTGCTGTAGCCCAGGCGCTTCATCAGCACGGTCCAGGCGCGCGCGATGCGCACAGGGTCCCAGCCGGTGGTCGCGGGCTTGCCCGAGAATCCGTAGCCCGGAATCGACGGGATCACGACTCGAACGCGTCCGCCGCCTGGCCGCCGTGGGTGGTCGGATCGGTCAGCGGACCAATGACCTTGAGCTGCTCGATCACCGATCCTGGCCACCCATGCGTGATGATGACGGGCAGTGCGTTAGCATGCTTCGAGCGCACGTGGATGAAATGAATGTCGACGCCATCAATAGTCGTCATGAATTGCGGCAAGGCGTTCAGCTTCGCTTCCGCCTTGCGCCAGTCGTGCTGCGTCGCCCAGTAGTTTGCGAGCTGCCGCATGGTCTGGAGCCTTACGCCTTGCGATGCATCGCTGACCGTTTCGCGTTCGGGCCAACGCGTGGCGGCAATGCGCCGGCGCAGGTCGACCAGCGCTTGCTGAGGGAACGATACCCGGAACGGGCGGATCGCATCGGGTGCGCCGGGGGCAGTAGCCGTAGCTATAGCAGGCGCGGCAGCAGCCTCTCCGGATAGCGTCATCAGGCCGGTGCCGTACGCCGCGGCCGCGGCAGAGACGCCGAGAAAGCCGCGTCGGCTAAGCCGGCGCGCTGCCGGTTTCACGCTGTCAGAGGATTGCATCTGGTTTCCTTCCTATTGCATTGATTCCTGGGATCACTGGGCCGCCCGCATATACACAGGCATACGAAGCAGCGACGACAACCACCGAGTAAAGAGCGCCGGCATCACCCGCCGCGGGTGCCGCTACCGCTGCTGCCATTGCGACAACACCCCTGCCAGTCTGGCGGTTTCCGTTACGTCGCGAATGACATATACAGGTGCAATTCAGGACATGAACGGAGAGGCGACATGCCGTTGCCTGACGCGCCATCGGCGCCTGCCCGGCCGGTCACAGTGCGAGGAGAATTCGCAGACCGTCGATGCGTCGATCGAACTGGAAACACTGCGCGGCGCGCAGGAGAGAAGGAAAGGGCCCGACGTCAGGAAGACTGCGTGGGCGCCTGAAGTGCCCCCGGGGCGTCCCCGGACAGTCAGCCCTGCCCGAAGATCGCCTTCACATCGGGCACTTCCTCCGCCCGCATCGCCTGTTCCACCACGCGCCGCTCGATGTCGTCGAGGTGCGCGGTGATCATGTCGATGGTGGCCTGTATGCGGTCCGTCTGCAGCGCCGCGACGAGTTCGCGGTGCTCGGTCGGCGCGCACTCGATGAATTCCGCGGGATCGTACAAGGCCTTATATAGCTCGGTCTTCGCGATCAGCCGCTGCACGAACGCGAGCAGGTCGGCGCTGCCAACCATGTCGGTAAGCAGCGCGTGAAAGCCGCCCGCGAGGCGAACGGAGGCTTCGCGCTGCTGGCCATGAAACGCCGCTTCCTCGGCCTCCACGTGCTGCGTCAGCCGCGCAACCTGCTCATCCGACAGCCTTCCGCACAGCGTTGCGACGATGCCTGCCTCGACGGCGCGCCGGGCACTGTAGACCTGGCGGATGTCCTCCACCGACGGCCGCGGCACGAACGCGCCGCGGTTCGGCTCCAGGTCGAGCTTGCCTTCCGCACCCAGCCGCGCAAGCACCTTGCGCACGGCCCCGCGTGTGCAGCCGAACGCTTCCGCCAGGTTGCGCTCGCGCAGCGGCATGCCCGGCCGCAGCTTGCCAGCCAGCAGCGCGGCGCAAATGGCCGCATGAACGCGCTCTTCGACGCCGGCCTCTGCAAGCGCATCGAGACCTGCCTCCTTGCAGGGGGCGCGGCATTCGTGTGACGGTCGGGCAACGTGGGCATACGGGAAGGCGGACTGCCGGACAGGCGGAAAAGGGCGGGATGGAGCCATTGTATGGCATGAACGACATGGATTATCCATTGGTCACCCATTTCCACGGGTAATCACTAACCACGATGGTCAACCAAACGTCCTAGACTTGGTTAACCAAATCAACCGACGGAGGAGACACCGTGAAACCCATCCATTGGCTCGCGGCATTGCCGCTGGCAGCCATCTACAGCGGAGGCCTGATCGCCGGGCACGTTCATGGCCTCGTCCTCGGTCTGCCCTTCCTGCTGGCCTGGAACGGTGCATGGGCGGTCCTGACGTCCGTGATCATGGCCGTAATGTTCCGCCACGACGGCAGCAACGCCGACAGCAATGACGGCACTTGTCGCGAGGAGCAGGCATGAACAGCGCACTTCTCGTAATCGGCCTCTTCCTCGCCTTTGCCCTCTTTGTCGGCATTCGCGCGAAAGGCGGCCGAACCATGACCCTCGAACAGTGGTCGGTCGGCGGCCGCGGCTTCGGCACCGTGCTGGTGTTCTTGCTGATGGCCGGCGAGTCGTTCTCCACCACAATCTTCCTCGGCGCGAGCGGATGGGCGTACAGCAAGGGGCCGCCCGTCTTCTATATCCTGGCCTATGGCTGCATGGCTTACCTGCTCGGCTACTGGATCCTCCCCGCCGTGTGGCGCTATGCCACCACGCACAAGCTCGTGTCGTTTTCCGACTACTTCGCCACGAAATACGACAGCCGCGCGCTCGGCGTGCTGGTGTCGCTGGTGGCCGTGCTCGGCATGGCGTCGCTGCTGATCATCCAGCTCCGCGGCCTCGGCATCATCGTGTCGGAAGCCTCGTACGGCTCCATCTCCGAGCCGGTGGCGGTCTGGGGCGGCGCGCTGGCGATGGTCTGCTACATCCTGGTCTCGGGCATCCATGGCTCGGCCAGCATCGCGATCTTCAAGGACATCCTGATCGTCTCGCTGGCTGTATTCCTCGGCATCTATCTGCCGCTGCACTATTACGGCGGCTACGGCGCGATGTTCCAGGCCATCGAGGCGGCGAAGCCCGGCTTCCTGCAGATGCCGGCAGAGGGACTCAACCTGTCCTGGTACAACTCGACGATCCTGCTAACCATGCTCGGCTACTTCCTGTACCCGCACGTCTTCATCTCGGTCTACTCCGCGACGAGCGCGAAGGCAGTGCGCAGGAACGCGGTGGTCATGCCGCTCTACCAGCTCGTGATCGCCTTCATGTTCCTCGTCGGCTTCGCCGCGATCCTGAAGGTGCCGGGGCTGCAGGCGCGGATTCCGATCTCGCGCTGCTGCGGCTCGCCGGGCAGACCTTCGATCCGTGGTTCATTGGCGTCATCGGTGGTGCCGGCATCCTGACCGCTCTGGTGCCCGGCTCGACAATCCTGCTGAGCGCCTCGACGCTCATCGCCAAGAACGTCTACCAGCAGGGCTTTGCCCCCCACGCGACGGAGCGCCAGATCACTCTGATCGCGAAGTCCGTGCTGCCGCTGTTCGCGCTGCTGGCGGTCTACTTCGTGCTGCGAGGCGGCGCGACGTTCGTGGCGCTGGCGTTGTTCGCGTCGAGCCTGCTGACGCAGCTCTTCCCATCGTTCTTCTTTAGCCTGCTGCCGCGGCGCTTCGGCAACAAGTACGCGGCGGTCGCCGGCATCTTCGCCGGCGGCGCGGTGCTCGGCGCCATCACGCTGTCGGGCAAGGGGCTCGCGGCGTGGCTGCCCGGGTGGCCGCTGGCCGTTCAGTCGCTCAATCCCGGGCTGGTGGCGCTTGCCATCAACCTGGCTGTGTTCCTGGCCGTCGGCACGCTCACGCAAAACCGGGCCACGGTCCCGGCGGCACGGGCACTTTCGACCTGATCCATTCACGAGGCATGCAATGAGTCATCTGCTGGTTCGCAATGTCCGGCTCGCCGCCGGCAACGCGGCAGACATCCTGATCGCCAACGGCGAGTTCGTACGTATCGGCGCCGGTCTCGAAGCCCCGGCCGGCTGCGCGATCGAGGACGGCGGCGGCGCGCTGGCGTTGCCCGGCCTCGTCGAGGCGCATACCCACCTCGACAAGACCCTGTGGGGCATGCCGTGGTATCGCAACGAGGTCGGCCCCGACCTGACCGACCGCATCGACAACGAGCGCCGCTGGCGCGCGGCCACCGGCCACGATGCGCGCGCGCAATCGCTGGTGCTGGCGCGCGCTTTCCTCGCGGCCGGCACCACGCGGCTGCGTACCCATGTCGACATCGACACCGACGCAGGCCTGCGCCACCTGCACGGCGTGCTTGCCACCCGCGAAGCGCTGGCCGCGCAGATGGAAATGCAGATCGTCGCGTTTCCGCAGTCTGGCGTGCTCGGCCGGCCCGGCACGGAAGCGCTGCTGGACGAAGCGCTGCGCAGCGGCGCCGACATCCTCGGCGGCCTCGACCCATGCGCCATTGAAGGCGATCCCGTGCGCGCGCTCGATGTGCTGTTCGCGCTGGCCCATCGCCACGGCCGCCCGCTCGACATCCACCTGCATGAGCCCGGCAGCATGGGGGCCTATTCACTGGACCTGATCCTTGAGCGCACCGCCGCGCTTGGCATGCGCGGCATGGTCACGGTCAGCCATGCGTTCTGCCTGGGCGACATCGCCGAGCGCGAGCGCGACGGGTTGCTGCGGCGGATCGCCGACCTCGACGTGGTCATCGTCACCACCGCGCCGCCGTCACGCCCCGTACCCCCGGTCGCCGCGTGCCGCGCGGCAGGCGTGCGCATCGTCGGCGGCAACGACGGCATTCGCGATACCTGGACGCCGTACGGCTCTCCCGACATGCTCGAGCGCGCCATGCTGATCGGCCTGCGCAACAACTTCCGGCGCGACGACGAAATCGCGGTCGCGCTCGATTGCGTGACCCATGCCGCGGCAGCGGCCTGCGGCTTCCAGCGCTATGGCCTGGGACCGGGTGACCGCGCGGATCTCGTCCTCGTGCAGGCGCAGACGGTGGCCGAGGCGGTCGTGGCGCGGCCCGTGCGACACCTGGTGGTATCGGCCGGCCACATCGTGGCGCGCAACGGCGTGCCGGCGTGAGCGCATCCACCGCCCCGCATCGCGCGCAACCGGGTTGCTGGCCGCGATCCTGCTGGTCGGCCTTACGCTGCGCCCCGCGCTGACGTCCGTCAGCCCGCTGCTGACAGCGATCCGCGACGCCACCGGCATGAGCTACCCGCTCGCGTCGATGCTGACGGTTCTCCCAGTGCTGACGATGGGTGGCTTCGCGCTGCTCGCCGGACCGGCGCTCGGGCGCTGGCTCGGCGAGCGGCATGGCATCGCGGCAGGTCTGCTCGTCATCGGGCTGGCCTGCGCCATGCGATTTGTCGTGACGGACACGGCCTGGCTCATCGCGACCGCCGGCGTGGCGGGCTGTGGCATCGCCGTGATCCAGGCGTTGATGCCTGGCGTGATCAAGCAGCACTACGCAGCGCGCACGGCCACTGCGATGGGCTTCTATTCGGCCGCCATCATGGGCGGCGGCGGCCTCGGCGCCGCCTTCAGTCCGTGGATCGCGCACTGCTTCCACAACTGGCACGCGGGCCTCGGCGCCTGGAGCGCCATCGCCGCCGCAGGCCTGTTGCTGTGGTGGCGATCGCCGCGACCCGCCATGAGCCGGCGCGATACCACGGCGGCACCGGTATCCATGCGCGCATTCTTGCGCCTGCCCCGTGCACGGCGTTGGCGCTGTACTTCGGCATGATCAACAGCGTCTACGCGAGCATGGTCGCGTGGCTCCCGTCCTTCTACATGCAGCACGGCCGTGACGCGCAGGCCAGCGGCGCCTTGCTCGCCTGCATGACCGCGTGCCAGGTCATGGCCGCGCTCGCGCTGCCCTGGCTGGCCCGCCGCAATCCCGATCGGCGGCGCTGGCTCACGCTGGGCATGGCGCTGATGCTGGCCGGCATTCTGGGGCTGATCATCAGCCGATGCGCGGCGCCGTGGCATGGGTCAGCGCCGTCGGGCTCGGGCTGGGCGGCACGTTCGCGCTGAGCCTGATCCTGACGCTCGATCACCTCGATCATCCCGAAAGCGCAGGACAGCT
This sequence comes from Cupriavidus sp. UYMMa02A, assembly GCA_001725945.1. Classification (GTDB taxonomy): domain Bacteria; phylum Pseudomonadota; class Gammaproteobacteria; order Burkholderiales; family Burkholderiaceae; genus Cupriavidus. Next base: position 13,491 of record LRMT01000033.1, read on the forward strand.
CGGCGCGTTCGTGCAAGGCGCCGGCTTCAGTGGCGCGCGCGTCGCCATTTGCCACCGGATGGATTCTCGACCTCTGCGGCAGCTTCACGCCAGCGTGGATCGTGCTTGCGCTCGGCATGGCGGTGCTGATGGTGATGACGTGGCGCTTTGCCCCGGAGGGGTATCGCAGGGCCATGAGCGAGCCATCCGGTGCGAATGTCCTTGAGCCGGTATCGCCGTGAGGGACAACTGCTACGCCTGCCATCAACCCGCACCAATTCACCGAGGGTGGTAGGGAATCTGTCGAGCTACCTCATTCACAATGATTCGCTGACACAGTACGCGCATTGGTGTTGTTTCGTCCTGCTCTCAACGATCTGAGAGTCTGAAGATTGATTTCGCGATAAATATTCCGGCCGGCCAGCCCCCTCCCCGGCCACCGCCCCCACCCGACATAACCCCACCCACGATACATGCCCGGTATCGGCCGAGACAGCGAATGTATTTCCGCTGCGGCGCCGCCGGCCATAGCATTGACCGACGCGCGCTCCGTCAGCGCGGACATGCAACCCGGACGAAATCCAAAGAGGCTCATGACGTGGATGTGTTTGGCGCGGCGACGATGTCGGAGCGGCTCAAGCAACCGTTCGCGGTCGATAATCGCCCGGGCGCCAATAGCTTCATCGCTGCCAAGGCGGTTTCCAGTGCGTCGCCCGACGGCTATGCCCTGTGGCTGAGCAACATGCGGCACCATCTATCCGGCAGGCCCGGACGAACTCCGGACCTTCCAGGCGGCCAAGTCCGAGCGCTCGCGCAACATTGTCAAGACCGCCAACATTCCCCCGCGAATAGTGCCGCCGTCCGCGTTTCCGGCAAGGGCATCCACACCTGGCACGCGCAGCATCCACTGCTGCGCACCCCGCGCTGCGGCTGTGGGCACCCGATACGGCCCATGTATTGACTGACATACCGAAAGTATTTTTCCGATTGCCCCGGCGTCAGTAGCATCGGTCGTGCCGTCCGGAACGGACAGCACACATAACGACACCCAGCAAGGAGACAAGATGGCAACTGACGTCATGAGGCGGCGCCTGATGCTGGCTGCGCTCGCGCTGTGCGCGCTGCCCGCCGCGGCACAGACCGCACCGACCGCACAGACCGACTACCCGGCCCATCCGGTCAAGATCATGGTCTCGCTGCCGCCCGGCAGTGGCGCGGATTCGACGGCACGCTTCATCGCGCAGCAGCTTGCGACGACGCTGGGCCAGCCGTTCGTGGTCGAGAACCGCCCCGGTGCGAATGGCTTCATCGGCGCACGCGCCGCCGCCGAGGCCGCGCCGGATGGCTACACGCTCTTCGTCGCAGCAACTCGACCATGGTGACCAATGCAGCCCTGTTCAAGAGCCTGCCCTATGACCCGGTGAAGGACTTTGTGCCGGTGGAACGGCTCGCGCGCTTCGCGATGGTCGTCGTGGTGCCGGCCGGCTCGCCCTACAAATCGCTCGGCGACCTGGTTACCGCCATGCGCAATGCCCCGGGCAAGCTCAACTACGCCAGCGGCAGCGCGGGCTACCAGGTCTATACCGAAATGCTCCATGAGCGCTTCCACGTGCAGGGCAATGCGATTGCCTACAAGGGGACGGCGCCGGCCATGACAGACGTCGCCGCAGGCAATGTCGACTACGCGATCGGCGAGATCAGCGCGGTATTGCCGCTGATCCGCGCGGGTCGCATGCGCGCGCTCGCCGTGACCGACGCGCAGCGGCTCAAGGATCTTCCCCAAGTCCCCACCGTCGCGGAAAGCGGCGCGCCGGGCTTCGATGTGTCCGCCTGGACCGGCGTCTTCGCACCCGCGCGCGTGCCGGAGGCCATCGTCAGGAAGCTGTCGGCGGCCGTACGCGCGGCCATGCAGCAGCCCGACAGCGCGAAGTTCATCACCGGGCTTGGCGGCTCGGTCTATCCGGGCGGTCCGCAGGAACTGCGCCAGTTCCAGCTTGCCGAGATCACTCGCACACGCGACATCGTCAAGCGCGCCGCCATTCCGGTCGAATGACCGCCCGAACCGACAGGACCCCTATGCAGACAGAACAACGGAAAGGCCCGCTGGCCGGCGTCCGCGTACTCGAACTGGCAGGCATCGGCCCGGGCCCGCTGGCCGGCATGATGCTGGCCGACATGGGCGCCGAGGTGCTGCGCATCGAACGCCCCGGCGAGACCGATCTCGGCGTGAAGCGCGAGCGCCGCTACGACTTGATGCTGCGCGGCCGCAAGTCGATTGCGCTTGACCTGAAGGACCCGCAGGCCGTGGCCGCCGTGCTGGACCTGGTGGCATCGGCCGATGCGCTGATCGAGGGCTTCCGCCCCGGCGTGATGGAGCGGCTCGGCCTGGGCCCGGATGCATGCCTCGCGCGCAACCCGCGACTGGTCTTTGGCCGTGTCACCGGCTGGGGCCAGACCGGACCGCTGGCTCAGAGCGCCGGGCACGACGTCAACTACATCGCCCTGACGGGTGCCCTCAATGCCATCGGCCGTCGCGGCCAGCCGCCGGCGATTCCGCCTGCCTACCTCGGCGACTTCGCGGGTGGCGGCATGTTCCTGGTCACGGGCGTGCTGGCCGCGCTGATCGAGGCGGGCAAGTCGGGCAAGGGCCAGTTGGTCGACGCCGCCATCGTCGACGGCGCGGCGGCACTTGGCAGCGTGTTCTTCGGCATGGCGGCGGCCGGCCAGTGGAATCCGCAGCGCGGCACCAATGTGCTGGACTCGGGCGCGCATTACTACAACGTCTACGAATGCGAGGACGGCGGCTGGATCTCGGTGGGCCCGATCGAGGCCCGCTTCTACCGGGACTTTCTCACCCGACTCGGCATCGATCCGGGCAGCCTCGGCGATCAGCTCGATCCCCGAAACTGGCCGGAAGCCAGCGAACGCCTTGCCGCGGTCTTCCGCACGCGTACGCGCAATGAATGGACCACGCTGTTCGAAGGCACCGATGCCTGCGTCGCGCCCGTGCTCGACTTCACGGAAGCGCCGCACCACCCTCACCTGCAGCGCGCGGGACCTTTGTCGAAGTCGACGGCATCATGCAACCCGCACCGGCACCCCGCTTCAGCCGCACACCGTCGGCCACGCCAGAACCACCGAGCCATCCCGATGTACGCCACTACGCAGAGGCGCTCGACGGGTGGCTCGCGCCCGCACGCATCGCAGACATTCGCGCGCTCGCCGAAAAAGCCGGCGCCAGCTGACCGAGCTCTCTCTCCCGGATTTTTCATCGCAATACACCATGAGCCATTTCCTCGATATCCGCCGTGACGGCCCCGTGGCCATCGTCACCATGAACCGTCCCGAGACGCGCAACGCGGTCTCCGACGACGACGCCGTTGATGCGCTCGTCGCCATGTGCGACGCCTTCAATCGCGACCACTCCGTGCGCGTCGTGGTTCTGACGGGCGCGGGCACGGCCTTTTCCTCCGGCGGCAACCTCAAGAGCCTGCGCGCCAAGTTCGGCAGCGAGTCCGGCGAGCCCGTGATGGCGCGCTACGCCTACCGCGAAGGCATCCAGCGCCTGCCGTTGGCGCTGGCCAATCTCGAAGTACCGGTGATCGCCGCCGTCAATGGCCCGGCACTCGGCGCGGGCAACGACCTGGCCTGTACGTGCGATATCCGCATTGCCTCAGAGAATGCCGTGTTCGCGGCCACCTTCGTCAAGCTCGGCCTGATTCCCGGCGACGGCGGCGCGTGGTTGCTGCCACGCGCGATTGGCGCGTCGCGCGCGGCCGAACTCTGCTTTACCGGCGACACGATCGATGCCACCCAGGCGCTGGAGTACGGACTGGTGTCGCGCGTGGTGCCGCACGACGCACTGCTGCCGACGGCGCTCGAACTTGCCCACCGCATCGCGGCCAATCCGGGGCACGCGCTGCGCATGTGCAAGCGGCTGCTCAAGGAAGCGCAGCATGCCCGCCTGGACACCATTCTCGAAATGTCGGCCGGCTTCCAGGCCCTCGCCCATCACACCGCCGAACATGAAGCGGCGCTCGATGGCTTCCTGGCACGGATCAAGGGCTGAGGCGGGCACCAAGGCATTCGCGATAACGCCCTTCATCGGCACCGGCGGCGCGGCGGGCCTGGGCGAAGCCACTGCCCGCATGCTGGCCGCGGCCGGCAGGTCCTCAAACTGGGCGGTGCTTCGTGCGCTGCGACGTCGCGCGAAGCCGCAGCCGCCGTGAACGCCGCGGCCGCCCCGGGCCGACTCGATGGTGCCATCCGGATGCAGCCGAAGTAACGAAGACCTCGCATACTTTTGCGCACCCGAGCGGGGCCGGCGACATGCCGGTCCCATTGCTTTTGGAGAGGTCTTTGAGGCTCGGTTGATATATACGGTATATCGGAGTAGTCTTCAATACAGCGAATTAGACAAAAGCAAATGGAGTAGAGACATGGATCTGCGCCAGATGAAGCAGGCGTTGGTGCTGAGCGAGACCCTTAACTTCCACCGTGCCGCCGAACGGCTGCATATGGCGCAGCCGCCGCTCTCCACGGCCATCCGCAAGCTCGAAGAAGAACTCGGTGTGCCGCTGTTCGATCGCCAGCCGTCCGGGCTGTCGCTGACTTCGGTGGGCGAGGTCGTGCTGCGGCAGATGCGCAGCACGCTGTTCTTCGCCGATGAAATCCGCCGCACCGCACGCGAGGGGGAATGCGGCGAACAGGGGACACTGCGCGTGGGGTTCGTGGGCTCGTCGGTCTATTCGGTCATGCCGCAGCTGATCCGTGCGTTCCGCCTCAAGTACCCGCGCGTCGAACTGATCATCGAGGAATCGACCACGGCCGATCTGCTGCGCGCGGTCGAGGACCACTCGCTCGACGTGGCCATGGTGCGTTACCCGGTGCTGGCGCAGACCGCGACGCAGATCACGTTTCTGCGCCCGGACCCGCTGGTTCTCGCCGTCAGTGCCGATTCGCCTCTGGCCGCGCGCACGAGCATCGACCTGTCCGAACTGGGTCAGACACCGTTCATCGTCTATTCGGAATCGCGGGTGCCGGCCATGCATGCCATGACCATGTCGGCCTTCCACCAGGCCGGCATCCGCCCGCCCGTCGCGCAGCAGGCAGTTCAGGTGCAGACCCTGCTGGCGCTGGTGGAAAGCGGGCTTGGCGTCGCCTGGTGCCCGCCACGGCGGCAGGCTACGCCGGCGACGGGGCGCGCCTGATCCCGCTCACCGGCCTGCCGGACAAGCTGAACTTCGGACTGGCGCTGGCGACGCTGCGCGACACCAGCGTCGCCACCACGCGCAACTTCGTGGCACTGGCGCAGGAGGTGACGCAGCCTGCGGCCCGAACCGAACCGCGCGACGATGTGGCCGGGCGTGCAGATCAGCGGATCGAGGTCAGCAACCCCTGAAGACCGGCTGCCGTTTCTCGGCGAAGGCTTGCAGGCCTTCGCGCATGTCATCGGAGCGCTGGTGATTGCGCAGTTCGAGCAACTCGTGCCGCAACGCGTCGGCCTGCGACTTGTCGGCCGCTTCCGCCACCACGCGCTTCATGCGGGCCAGCACCAGCGGGCTCTTCGTGGCCAGCAGTTCCGCCACGGCCTGCGCACGAGCAGGCAGCTCCGCGTCGGCTACTACCTCGTTGACCACGCCATACCGCTCCATCTGTGCGGCGGTAAAGCTGGCGCCCGTGAACAGCAGCCAGCGCGCCACGTTGGCCGGGACTTTGCGCGGCAGCACCGCGGCGCCGCCCGCGCCGGGAAAAACGCCGAAATTTGAGTGCGCGTCGCCCAGCTTCGCGGACTCGGCGGCAAGGACGAGGTCGCAGGCCATCACCGTTTCCAGCCCGCCCGCCAGCGCCAGCCCGTTGACGGCCGCGATGACCGGCTTGGGAAAGGTGCGCAGCGTGTCGACGAAGCCGACCACGACGTCGAGGAAATCGGGTTCACCGGTTACGGGTGGCTCGGCCACTTCCTTCAGGTCGGCGCCGGCGCAGAACGCGCGGCCGTTGCCGGTCAGCACCACCGCGCGCACCGCGGAGTCGTCGCGCCAGGCCTTGAGCTGCGCGGTCATGGCCGCGGCCATTTCGCGGTTCAGGCTGTTCATGGCGGCCGGCCGGTCCATGGTCAGCCAGCCGACCGCGCCTTCGATACGGGATTGCAGGGTCATCGCACGCCCCTCAGCACAATTCGAGACCGACCGCCACGGCTTCGCCGCCGCCGAGGCACAGGCTGGCCAGGCCGCGCTGGAGTCCGCGCTGTTTGAGCGCGTGTACCAGCGTGACCAACAGGCGCGCACCGGTGGCGCCGACCGGATGGCCGAGCGCGCACGCGCCGCCATTGACGTTGAGGCGGTCGTGGCCAATGCCAAGTTCGTCGAGCGCGATCATCGTCACCACGGCGAAGGCCTCGTTGATTTCGTAGAGATCCACGTCGCGCGCAGTCCAGCCTGCCTTGTCGAGCACGCGGCGCGCGGCATGCACGGGGCGTCGGCGAACTGCTGCGGCGGGTTGGCGTGCGTGGCGTGCCCCACGATGCGTGCGAGCGGCGCCAGGCCCTGGCCCACGGCGTCGCTCTCGCGCATCAGCACGAGCGCGGCGGCGCCGTCGGAGATCGAAGAAGCGTTGCGGCCGTGACCGTCCCGCCGTCGCGGAACACCGCACGCAGCTTCGGCAGCCTGCCTGCATCGCACTGGCCCGGCGTCTCGTCCTGGCTGAGCTCGCCGCCACGCTTTAGCGTGACCGGCGTGATTTCGTCGCGGAATCGGCCTTCGGTCACCGCCGCCTGCGCCCGCAGCAGGCTTTCGAGCGCATACGCGTCCTGCGCTTCGCGGCCGATGCCGCGCGCCTCGGCTGCGAGGTCGGCGTAGTGCCCCATCAGGTGGCCTTCGTATGCGTCCTCGAGCCCATCGCAGTACATGTGGTCGAGCAGTTGCCCGTGGCCCAGCCGGTAGCCGTGGCGGCCACGCGGCACGATGTGCGGCGCGTTCGTCATCGACTCCATGCCGCCCGCGACCGCGACGTTGCACGTGCCCGCCAGCAGCAGGTCGTGTGCCAGCATCACGGACTTCATGCCGGAGCCGCACATCTTGCTCAGAGTCGTTGCCGGTGTCGACGTGGGCAGGCCCGCACCGAGCACTGCCTGCCGCGCCGGTGCCTGGCCGACCCCGGCGAACAGGCACAGGCCCATGATCGCTTCATCGACCGCGGCCGGATCAACGCCGGCCTGCGCCACGGCGGCACGGATGGCAATGGCGCCAAGTTCCGGTGCGCTGTGCGCGGAAAGCGTCCCGTTGAACGCGCCGATCGGCGTGCGCTTCGCGCCGACGATGACGATAGATTCCTTCGCTTGGCTTTGCATGTTGACTCTCAGGCAGGGATGGCCAGCTTGGTGCGCGCGAATCGAGGATCACCTGGCTCGACGCACCGTCCTGCGCGAACAGCGCGTCGCCGAGCAGCGTGGCGCAATGCGTTTCGCTGCCGGCCGCGCTGCGCCACTCGTGCAGGCGGCGTGTAAAGAGACCCAGCGCCAGTTCCTCGGTGATGCCGATCGCGCCATGCACGGCATGCGCGATGGCGGCCACGGACGCGCCGGCCTCGCACGCGCGCAGCTTGGCGGTGGCCGCGCGCAGCGGATCGGGCAGATGGCCGGTGGCGGCGCAGCCGATGCGCGCGGCGAATACCGACGAGCTGGCCTGCTCGGCCATCACGCTCAGTTCCTGCTGCATGGCCTGGAACTGGCTGATGGCACGGCCGAACTGCTGGCGGTCGTTCACGTAGCCGACGCTCATGGTCAGCACGCGCTGCATGGCACCCGCCATCCCGGCGGCGTGCGCGGCGTTGCAGATGGCGAGGATGTCGGCATCATCGTCGCGGAAGCGGAACACGGCGGCATCCGCCGGCCATTGCAGCGACGCCGACGCGTGCGGCCGGTAGATGCCGGCCGTGCGAGTGGCGGCGCCAACGGGCAGCAGCAGCCATTCGTTACGCCAGCGCGTCAGCACGAGGTCGGCCACCGCGCCGCCTGGCACGTCGCGGCACACGATGTGCGCGCCCGACGCAGCCGCCGGCGCGATGGCGATGCATTCGCCGCAGCTTTCGCGGCCGGCTTTCGCCAGCATGGCGCGGGCGATCGCGGTTTCGGCGAACGGATGGCTCAGGCCGGCACGGCCAGCGGCGAGGAACAGCGGAAATGCATCGGTCAGCGTCAGGCCGGCGCCGCCGCATTCCACGGGAACCAGGCGTCGGTGTAGCCGAGCGCGTCGATGGCAGTCCATTGCTGCGCGGCGCTGTCGCCAGCCTCGCTGCGGCGCACGGCATCGTCGTTGCAGAGGTCGGCGAGCGCGCGCTCGAAGCCTTCCAGCAGGGAATCGGTCATGGTGTGTCTCTCCGGATTCAGCGAAGGCCGAGCGAGCGGGCAATAATGCCGCGCAGGATCTGGCGGGTACCGCCGCGCAGCGAGAAGCTCGGGCAAAGCTGTGTGATGTATGCGAGCGCGCGTTGCAGCGTCTCCGACGGGACGAACCCGGGCATCTGCTCCATCGCCTCGGCGATCCAGCCCGGCACGGTCTGTTCGAACTCGGTGCCGAGGTCCTTCACATACGCGGCATCGGTATCGGGGTTCTGGCCCTTGTCGAGCAGGTCAGCCACGGCGAGGGACATTGCGCGCAGCGTCGCCAGGCGGCCCGCAATGCGGCCTGCGATGGCCTTGACCGAGTCCGGCACCGGCAGACCCGATGCGCGGACTTCGGCCAGCCACGTTTCGGCGATGAGCTGGCTCGTCAGGATGCGCTCCGGGCCGCTGCGCTCGAACGCGAGTTCGGCGGTGACCTGCTTCCAGCCCGAGCCCTCCTCGCCCACGATCGCGTCGGCCGGCAGTTCGACATCCTCGAACACCACCTCGCAGAAGTGCGCGTCGCCGGCCAGGTCCTTGATGGGGCGGTAGCTGATGCCCGGCAGGCTCAGGTCGATCAGCACCTGCGACAGCCCCTTGTGGCGATCGCCGTGCTGGCCCGAGGTACGCACCAGCGCGCACATGTACTGCGTGCGGTGGGCGTTGGTCGTCCAGATCTTGCGGCCGTTCAGACGCCAGCCCGTCTCGGTGCGCACGGCACGCGTGCGCACGCTGGAGAGGTCGGAGCCCGTGTCGGGTTCGCTCATGCCGATGCACATGAAGATCTCGCCGCGCACCATGCGCGGCACGAAGTACTCACGCTGTGCGGGCGTGCCGAACTTGAGGATCAGCGGCGAGGTCTGGCGGTCGGCGAACCAGTGCGCCGACACCGGCGCGCCGGCGGCGATCAGTTCCTCCACCAGCACGAAGCGGGCGAAGGCGCTGCGGCCCGCGCCGCCATATTCGGCGGGCAGCGCCAGGCCGAGCCAGCCCTGCTTTGCCAGCGCGCGGCTGAAGTCGGCGTCATAGCCCATCCACGTGCGGGCGCGGATGTGTGTCGGCACGTCGGCCAGCGCCTGCTGCAGGAACGCGCGGATCGGGCCGCGCAGCGCCTCGTCTACGGGCGGAATTGCGACGAGCGGAAGGGATTCGAGGCTTGTGGTCAAGTGAGAACTCCTGAACTTGCGCTGGTCACCGGATCTCGGGGGCAAGCACCGTGCGCCCGACTCGGCCAGCTTGCGAATATCTGCCGCTGTGTAGCCGGCCTCGGCCAGCACCTCGGCGCTGTGCTCGCCCAGGCGCGGCGCCTGGCGGGAGACCTGCGGCGAAGACTTGGACCACACGCTCGGAATGGCCATCGACCGGATCGCGCCCTCGGTCGGGTGATCCACCACGTCGAAGAAACCCACCGATTGCAGATGCGGGTCGGCCATCAGTGAATCGATGGTGTGAAGCTGCATCACCGGCATATCGGCGGCTTCCAGCACCTCGATCCATTCCGCGGTCGTGCGCGTCGGCATCACCTCGGCCACCATGCGGTACAGCGCATCGATGTGCTTGGTCCGTTCGCCGATGGTGGCAAAGCGCGGATCGCGGTCCATCAGGTCGGGCTGGCCCACCAGCTCGAAGAACTTGCGCCACTGCTTGTCGTTGTAGAACAGCACGCACAGATAGCCGTCCTTCGTGCGGTGCGGGCGCGGTTGTGGTCGAGGATGCGTGCATAGCCGCTCGGGCCGATCGGCGGATCGAACGTCAGGCCGCCCATGTGGTCGCCCAGAACGAACTGGGCCATGGTCTCGAACATCGGCACATCGACGCACTGGCCTTCGCCGATGCGCTCGCGGTGCAGCAGCCCCGCCGTGACCGCGTTGGCGGCCGCGAGCCCGACAATGCGGTCGGCGATGGCGCTGGGCGCGTAGCGCGGCATGTCGGCCCCTGCAGTATGGGCCAGCGACGGGATCGCCACCGCCCCCTGGATCAGGTCGTCATAGGCCGATTTGGCCGCATAAGGACCGCCTTGCCCGTAGCCGTAGACACCCACGTACAGAATGCGCGGATTGACCTTCGCAATCTCTTCGTAGCCCAGGTTCAGGCGCGCCATGGCCTGCGGGCGCACGTTGTAGATCAGCACGTCGGCATCCGCGACGAGACGCAGCAATGCCTCACGTCCCGCTGACTGCTTGAGGTCGAGCACAATGCTGCGCTTGCTGCGGTTGACATGCAGGAAAATGCCCGCCATACCGTCGTTGCGGCGCGGGCCCACGTCACGCACCGTGTCGCCCGTCGGGGGTTCGACCTTGATCACGTCGGCGCCAAGATCGCCAAGAATCTGCGTCGCGTACGGTCCCATCAGGACCGTTGTCATGTCGACAATGCGAATGCCTTGAAGCGGGCCCGTCATGCTGCGCTCCCCGTCTGTCCTGGTGCAGCGGAATTCATGCGTGTCTCCTCGAAACTGATGGGGCGATGCTACGGTTCAGGGGAGCGCCCGGGAAATACTTTCGGTATTTCAGCCAATACACAGTCTGTATTGGAAATCACACCGCACTGGGCGGAAGATCACGGCGAACGCCGCGTTTTTGGACGGACAAGACAACGTTTCTAACCGAAGGGTTCGCGCATGAGCATCAAAGGCAAGGCATACATCGGCGGTCGTTGCCGGATCTGGGTTGGCAACGCCCCCAAAGAGTCCGGCGATGATCCGCAAAACCGGCGCCCTTATACGAACGCCGACACGCCCATCAGCTTGCGCGAGATAAACAGCCGCTGGATCTCCGTCGTGCCATCGGGAATCGGGATGATGATCGCCTCGCGCAGATACTTCTCGACCATGAACTCCTTGGTGATGCCGCTCCCGCCGTGCAACTGCACCGCCTCGCGGCATGCCTTGAGCGCGCTTTCCGTGGCGAATGCTTGGCCATCGAGGCTTCCAGGTCGCAGCGCACGCCGGCGTCGATCATGCCGAACACGCGCTGGCACATCAGCGCGACGCGTCGAGCAGCATGGCAATGTTCGCGATCTTGGCCGCCACGAGCTGGTGAGCGGCGATCGGCTTGCCGAACTCCTTGCGCTCCGTAGCGTAGACGATCGAGTCTTCAGCGCCGCGCGCATCAGGCCCACCGACAGCATGCCCACGTGGCCGCGCGCCATCTCGAACATCTTCATCGTGTTCTTCAGGCCCTCGCCTTCGCCGCCGAGCAGGTTGCTGGCGGGCACGCGGGTGTCGCTGAAGAACACCTGCGCGGTCGATTGCGAATTCAGCGCGATCTTCGAGAACGCGTGTGCCTCAGGCAGCACGGCCTTCCATCTCGCCTACAACGCCGTGCGCAGTGGCCAGGCGCAGGTCGCGCTGGTGGTCGGCGCCGAGCGCATGACCCATGAAGACAAGCGGGTGTCGTTCGGCGCGCTGGCCAAGGCGGTTGACCTCGAAGAAGAACTGCCGAAGCACGTCGGCTCGGGCAGCGGCTCGATCTTCATGGACATCTACGCCGAAAAGACCCGCAAGTACATGGCCGCCTCCGGCTGCACGCGTGAAGATCTTGCGCAGATCGTGGTCAAGAGCCGCCGTGCCGCGTCGCTGAATCCGTGGCCCAGTTCCGCACGCCGACCACCGTCGAGGAAGTGCTGGCCAGCCGCGTGATCAGCGATCCGCTCACGCTGCAGATGTGCTCGTCGATCGGCGACGGAGCCGCGGCCGTCGTGCTGTGCTCGCCCGAGTTCCTGAAGACAATGACCGCGCCGAAGCCGGTGTGGGTGGGCGCATCGGTGATGGTCTCCGGCACGCCTGACGCAAGCCTCGATCCTGCCGCGCTTCGCGCAACGTTCAAGGCTTACGAGGTGGCCGGCGTCGATCCGCGCGACCTGCATGTGGTGGAACTGCATGATGCCTCGGCGCCGTCGGAAGTCATGTACTTCGAAAGCCTCGGCTTCTGCGCCCCCGGCGAAGGCGTGCAGTTGCTGCGCAGCGGCGCGACTGACCTGAACGGCAAGATCTCGGTCAACCCGAGCGGCGGCCTGCCGAGCAAGGGCCACCCCATCGGCGCAACCGGTGCGGCACAGATCGTCGAACTGACGCAGCAACTGCGCGGTGAAAGCGGTCCGCGCCAGCGCGAAGGCGCAAAGCTGGCCCTGGCCGAGAACGGCCGCGGCCAGGTGGGTCTCGACGGCGCTGCGGCCGTCTCGACGATTCTGCACGCCTGAGCAGCGTGATAGCGAATCGGGCTGCACATGCTGTGCAGCCCGGGGGGCCGCTGACAGAGTCACAAGCTGTGAATATTGTCTCCCTGCTCCGACTTATGGGAACGGGGAGACAACAGGTTCACTCGCACCGATACTTGGACATTTGCGCACCAGCTCGCTGGAGGGCCTCTGACGCGTGCTGAATCTGTATCGGGTCATGGTTGAGCAATGCTCGTTCAGAGTTGGCTACCGCCCCCTGATAGGCCTGGCGCAACGACGGACACATGATGCTCGAAGCGAGCCTCGCCTGCCCCTTCGCATCAAGGAATGAAGACGGCTCGGCACGATACTCCAGGTTCTGTTGGCCGATGGACTTCCTCACCACCTCAGTCTTTGCATCGTTCTGGCACGGTGCATCCTGCAACGTGACATGCCCGGCAGCGCTCCGGCATTGATAGATGGTCTGGCCCAAGGCATTCGTGGCGATGGCAAACATCGCTAGTGTCAGATATCTCAGCATCGTGCACCTTCAGGCTCCGGGCATACGCACGGCCCCCAACTTTCGGTCGCTTGCTGCTCCCGGCAGGCCTTTTTCCTGAGCCGGCGGTGGCGAGACCACACTGAGATAGTCGCTGAGGATAGTCCCAAGATCGACGTCCTTCGATGTGTAGCGCTTGACCGGGATACCGGCCGATGCGAGAACATCGTTCTTTTGCCTATCGCGCCTCTGTGCACTCGCGCTGCCGTGAGAGGCACCGTCAAGCTCGATGACGTAGAGCGGTCGCATCGTCTTGCGCTCGCAAACGAGATAGTCGACATACTTCTGGGCAAACAGGTTCCTGGCTGCCTGTGACTTCCCCTTGTGCTGCACAAATGCAGACATTGCGACCTGGGGAAAGACGTGCGTGTCTCTCAGCGCCGCCGACAAGCGTTCATAGAGCTGTGTTTCATCCTGGCGCAAGAACGGAGATCTGCGGGCGAAACGAAAATTCCTTGAACTCCCGCCCGCACCCGCTGACTTCAGCGCCGACAGGACAACTACCACAATGGCGAAAAGGAATACCAGCCCAAACATTGCTTTCACTTGACCCTCCTGCGCTTATCGTTGTATCGCCCGATACTAAGCGCTGGCAGGAGCAGGCAGCATCCCTCCATAGGGGGGCTGACCAGGGGCGGGATGCGCGGATGGGCCTCCCTCTCAACTGACGAAGTTCGGCTGGCTGGCTGCTGGCCATGCAGCCGCCGCGCGATTTTGCGGCAGGCGCCCCGATCCCTCAGTCCTTCGCCCGCGCCCGCTCCACCGTCATCTGCGTGGGCATCATGTTGGTGTCAGCGTTGTGCATGACCCACAACGAACCGGCCACCACGATCACGATCAGCCCGAACGTACACGAGAAGATCGCACTGTTGCCGCGCTGCCCCTTGCCAATGCCGAGATGCAGGAAGAAGCTCAGTTGCACAAGCAGTTGGGCAACACACAGACCGACAATGACCGGCATGCCCAGCCCGGGCGGAAGAGCGCCGCTCATCACGGCACCGAACGAGGCGAAGGTCAGGATGAGGGACAGCGCGAAACCGACCGCATAGCTGCGCGGCGATCCATGCGCGCTGTCGTGCGCGGTTGTTTCATGCGCGGCATGGGAAGCGTAGGGAGTCGTCATGCGAAGGCCCTCAGGTAGACGAAGGTGAAGACGCAGATCCAGACCAGGTCCAGGAAGTGCCAGAACAGGCTGAGGCAGGCAAGCCGGCGGCGCACGATGGCGTCGAGGCCGAACGCCTGCATCTGGTGTGCGAGCGCGACGATCCACAGCAATCCCGACGCCACGTGCAGGCCATGCGTGCCGACCAGCATGAAGAACGCCGACAGCGCCGCGCTGCGCTGCGGGCCGGCGCCTCGTGCAGCAATTCGCGGAACTCGTAGATCTCCATGCCGATAAAGCAGGCGCCGAGCAGGAAGCTGATCGCCAGCCAGCGGATCACTTCGTTCACCGCGCCGCGGCCGTCTTTGACGTTCAGCATTGCCATACCGAACGTGTAGCTGCTGCACAGGAGCAGCATGGTCTCGGCCAGCACGAAACGCAGGTCGAACAGCTCTCGCCCGCCCGGTCCGCCGGCCGTGTGATTGCCCAGCACCCCATAGGTGGCGAACAGAACCGCGAAGATGAGGCAGTCGCTCATCAGATAGAGCCAGAAGCCCAGCGTGGTGTGGCCTTCGCCCGCGTGGGCAGAGTTGGCAGAGTGGGCATCGTGCGCCGCGTGGTGAACGCTGGCGCTGTGGGGAACGGCAATCGCGTCCGTCCCGATCTTGTAGGTCGTTTCCATGTCTGTCAGAGAGTGGCTTGCCGCATCTGCTCGAGCCGCGCGCGTTCGGTGCGCTCGACTTCCTCCGCCGGCACGTAGTAGTCGACGTCACGGTCATACGAGCGCGCGATGAAGGTGGCGATCATCCCGGCCAGTCCGCCGGCTGCCAGCCACCAGATGTGCCAGACGAAGGCGAAGCAGAACGCCAACCCGAACATCGCCACGATGAAGCCCGCCGCCGTCGGGCGCGGCATGTGGATGTCCTCATAGCGAGCCGGCGCTTGCCATGCCCGGCCGGCTTCCTTGTCATCCCAGTGCTGTTCCAGCGACGTGATGGTCGGCACGATCGCGAAGTTGTAGTGCGGCGCGGGCGACGGCGTCGACCATTCGAGGCTGCGCGCATTCCAGGGTCGCCGGTCAGGTCACGGTTCTGTTCGCGGTCACGCACGCTGACGTAGAGCTGCCACAGCAGCGCGAGGATGCCGGCGCCGATGACAAGGGCGCCGATCATCGCCACGATCAGCCACGGCTGCCATTCGGGGTTGACGTAGTGGTTCATCCGGCGCGTCATGCCCTTCATGCCAAGGCCGTACAGCGGCAGGAACGCCAGGCAGAAGCCCACCAGCCAGCACCAGAACGACACCTTCCCCCAGAACTCGTTGAGCCGGAAGCCGAACACCTTCGGGAACCAGAACGACATCGCCGCCAGGCAGCCGAACACCACGCCGCCGATGATCACGTTGTGGAAGTGGGCGACCAGGAACAGGCTGTTGTGCAGCACGAAGTCCGCACCGGGCACCGCCAGCAGAACGCCAGTCATGCCACCGATGGCGAAGGTCACCATGAACCCGATGGTCCACAGCGTCGACGAATGGAAGCGGATCCGCCCGCGGTACATCGTGAACAGCCAGTTGAACAGCTTCACACCGGTCGGGATCGAGATGATCGACGTCATGATGCCGAAGAAGGCGTTGACGTTGGCGCCCGAACCCATCGTGAAGAAGTGATGCAGCCAGACGAAGAACGACAGCACGCCGATCGACGACGTCGCATACACCATCGACTTGTAGCCGAACAGCGGCTTGCGCGAGAACGTCGCGATGATTTCCGAGAACGCGCCGAAGCACGGCAGGATCAGCACATAGACCTCGGGGTGGCCCCAGATCCAGATCAGGTTCACGTACATCATGGCGTTGCCGCCAAGCTCGTTCGTGAAGAAGTGCATGTCGAGGTAGCGGTCGGCGGTCAGCAGCGCGAGCGTGGCGGTCAGCACCGGGAAGATCGCAACGATCAGGATATTGGTGATCAACGCCGTCCAGGTGAACACCGGCATCTTCATCAGGCCCATGCCCGGCGCGCGCATGCGCAGGATCGTCACGATGAAGTTGATGCCGGTGAGCGTCGTCCCCAGCCCCGATATCTGCAGGGACCAGATGTAGTAATCGACCCCGACGGTAGGACTGTAGCCAAGCCCAGACAGCGGCGGGTAGGCGACCCACCCCGTGGCCGCGAAGTCGCCGACGAACATCGACATCATCACCAGCACTGCGCCGACCGCCGACATCCAGAAACTCAGCGAGTTGACGAACGGGAACGCAACGTCACGCGCGCCGATCTGCAGCGGGACGATGACGTTCATCAGCCCGAGGATGAACGGCGTAGCCACGAAGAAGATCATGATCACGCCGTGCGCCGTGAAGATCTGATCGTAGTGGTGCGGCGGCAGGTAGCCCGCCGACTCGCCCACGGCAATGGCCTGCTGCATGCGCATCATGATGGCGTCGGCAAAGCCGCGCAGCAGCATGACGAGCGCCATGATGATGTACATCACGCCGACGCGCTTGTGGTCGACCGAGCAGATCCATTCGGTCCACAGGTAGGACCATTTGCGGTAATGGGTAATGGCGCCGACCAGGGCGGCGCCGAGGAGCAGCACCGCCACCAGCGTGCCCATGATGATGGGCTCGTGGGTGGGGATCGCCGCGAGGGTGAGTTTTCCAAACATGGCTTAGCGGAGGGTCGCGGGGGTCGCGGAAATTGCGGGAGGCAGCGCCGCCTGCAGCGTGGCCGGGCTGTCGGCGCGGCAGACGCCGTCCATGCCGGGCATGTACTGGTCGACCACGGCCTGGAACAGGCGTGGCGAGACGCTGGCGAACAGCGTGGCCGGGTCCTTGCTGCTCGGGCGCTTGAGCGCCTGGTAGGTGCGTTCGTCGAGCGTGTGGCCGGAGACGCGGGCGCGGGCGACCCAGGCGTCAAACGCCTCACGCGACGTGGCGTAGGTCTTGAAGTGCATGTCCGAGAAGCCGGCACCGCTGTAGGCGGCCGAGCGGCCGTCGTAGACGCCCGGCGTGTCGGCCAGCAGATGCAGCTTCGTCTGCATGCCGCTCATCGCGTACACCATGCTGCCGAGCTGCGGGATGAACAGCGCGTTCATGGTCGATTCCGCAGTGATGCGGAAGTTGACCGGCGTGCCGACCGGCACGGCAAGCTCGTTCAGCGAGGCAACGCCATATTGCGGATAGATGAACAGCCACTTCCAGTCCATCGCCACCACGTCGACCTCGACCGGCGTCACCTTTGCTTCCAGAGGACGGTACGGGTCGAGCCTGTGCGTCGTCTCCCAGATGATGATACCGAGCGCCGCGACGATCACGCACGGGATGCCCCACACCACCACTTCGATCGCCGTCGAATGCGACCAGCGCGGCGCATAGGTGGCCTCGGTATTGGTCTCGCGGTAACGCCAGGCGAAGTACAGCGTGAGCGCGATCACCGGGATCACGACCGTCAGCATCAGGCCGGTCGCCAGCAGGATCAGGTCGCGCTCCTGCGCGCCGACCGGCCCTTTCGGGGACAGCAGTTCAAATGAACAGCCGCCCAGCAAAAGCGCGAGGGCGGCGATGGATTTGCGCATCTTTGAGAAACCTTTGTATGGATTTACCTGGGGCGGTCGCGATGGTAAGGTAAGACAACATCCATACAAGGCGGAATTTCATGGTGAATATCCCCATACAAGAAAACCCTGATGTGCTGCCCTGGACGCGTGAGTTTTCGGCCGGCGCCGGCCCGCGCTACCGGCAAATCGTCGGCTTCGTGGAACAGGCCCTGGCCGAAGGCTTGCTGTTGCCTGGCGACCGGCTGCCGCCGCAGCGCGAACTGGCGGCCCGCCTTGGCGTGGACCTGACCACCGTCACGCGCGCGCTGAATGAAGCCCGGCGGCGCCGGCTGGTGGAGTCGCGCGGCACGCTCGGCACCTTCGTCGCAGCGCAGACTGCCGAACTGGCCCAGGTTGTCGACCTCAGCATGAACGTGCCGCCTCCGCCGGAAGGCGTCGATTTCGACGACGTGATGCGCCGTGGGCTGACACAGGTCACGCTGCGTACCGATGCCAGCCTGCTGATGACGTACCAGCTCGGCGGTGGCAGCGCGTCTGATCGCGCCGCCGGCGCGCAATGGCTGGCGCCGATGCTGGGTCATGTTGAGCCGTCGCGCGTACTTGCGTATCCGGGTGCCCAGAGCGCGCTGGCCGCGCTGGTTCTCGCGCACAGCGCGCCGGACGGCGGTATCGCGGCGGAGCCTCTGGTCTACCCCGCATACGCCTCGCGGCTGCCACGCTGGGGCGCCGCATCGTGACGATCGCATCGATGCCGACGCATGCGCCCTGACCTGCTCGAGACAGCCTGCCGCCATGACGGCGTGCGCCTGGTCTATTTGAATCCGACGTCGCAGAACCCCACCACGCACACCATGCCCGCCGCGCGCCGCCTGGAACTGGCGCGTGTCGCCGCTGCATGCGATGCGCTGATCGTCGAAGACGATCCCTACTGGCTGCTGACGCCCGATGCGCCCCCGCCCATCGCCGCGCTCGCGCCGGAGCGCGTCGCGTACGTGGCGACCCTGTCGAAGTGCCTGAGCCCCGGCCTGCGCACCGCCTACGTCGTGATACCCGGCGGACAGGAAATGCAGGAAGCCATGCTGTCCGCGCTGCGCGCCTTCAGCCTGATGGCGGCGCCGCTGCCGATGGCACTTGCGATGCAGTGGATACAGGATGGATCGGCCGCCGAATTGCTGGCCGGCATTCGCACGGAAGCAGCTGCGCGGCAGGCGATTGCCCGCCAGTGTCTGTCCGGTTCCGGGACGTTGTCACCGGCCGGCATCCACCTGTGGCATGCGCTGCCGAGCTACTGGAGCGCCGCACGGTTCAGCCGCGCCGCGCTCGATGAACACCTGCGCGTCACGCCGTCCGACGCGTTCCATGAGGGACCAACGCCGCCCAATATGATTCGCATCTCGCTCGGCGGCGCGGCGCAGCGCACGCAGTTGTCGATAGCGCTGAAGCGGCTCGCGGACCTGCTCGCACGCAAGCCGTTGGACCAGGCAGCGGTGGTGGTTTGACGGGAACCTCCCCGCCGCTAGAAGAAATGCCGCACGCCAAGCCGCAACAATAGCTGGTTCTGATTCGACGAGACGTTGGCAGCGCCGGCCACATAGGCAGCATCGAGCACGGAACCGCTGCTGTCGCCACCGACATGCTGATACATGCCTTGCAGATAGACATCGGTTCGTTTCGACAGCAGATCCAGCAGCAGTTTCGCGACGCGATCGAGAAGAACGATGTCGAGAACCGCGTGCTGTACAACGACGCGTTCCATCTGCAGATCGGGAAGATGGCGCACAACCCCTACCTGATGCCGAGCCTGCGCCGGATCCTGATCGACACGCGCGCCTGGGCAAGATCTTCTATCGGCATCCGACCACCAACGACATGGAAGAGGATCTCGACAAGGCGGCCAGCCAGCATGACGAGATCATCGACGCAATCGAACGTCACGACGCAAGCGCTGCCGGCGAAATCGTGCGCGCTCACATGGAGCTGTCTCGCCGCCGCATGACCGAGTATGTCGCGCCGATTGGCGTCGAGGTGCCGTTGGTGTATTGATGCAGGCCGGCCTGCCACATCGGCAGGCAACGACATATTCGCCCTCGCTTCCGGCAACCGATTGCAGGTGCTGGAGATGCGGACCTCGACCCGGGCCTATTTGCGGCACGATGAAGCGGCTTTGTATAAGCCGCTTAACTCGGACCTTAGGATGTTTCAATTGTCTTTAAGAAGGCGCAGGCATAAGGTGCAAGCAAGGCCTCCCCTGCAGAACACTCCCCGTTTCTGTTCAAGGCCTGTTGAAAGCGCGGTATGCCGCGCTTCCTTTTTGTGAGGTGTACCGCAACCGAAGCGCGGCGATGCATGCGCAGCGCAGACACGTGACAGCAACTCAGACATGGCAACACCGAACAAACTGTCGTTCCCGTGCATACCCAAAGGGCACGTGGGCGGGAACCCCAGTGACTTCATCCCCGAAGGGGACCTGAAAGACGCTGGATTCCCGCCCGCGCGGGAATGAAGGGGGATAACTGAACGGCACCAGGGCAGCAGGTAATTTTTCAGTCAATGAAAATTCCGGCCGTTTGATTGACGCCGTTTTCGGCCGCTTCCTACCATGTGCGCACAGAGTTTCCGTTGATGAAACCCATGCCCGCGCACATCGCGCCCAGGAGACAGCCGATGACTGCATTCCCGCGCCAGCCCCTGCTGGCGGCCCTGCCCTTGCTCTGCGCCATGCTTGCCATGCCGGCAAGCGCCGCGGAAGCGTTCCCGTCCAAGCCGATCCGGCTCGTGGTGCCATTCACGCCCGGCGGTACGACCGATATCCTCGCGCGGCTCGTCGCGCAAAAATCGGGCGACGTGCTCGGGCAGCAGATCGTCGTCGATAACCGGCCCGGTGCCGGCGGCAATATCGGTGCCGAAGCCGTCGCGCGCAGCACTCCAGACGGCTATACGCTGCTCATGGGGACGCTGGGCACGCAGGTCACCAACCAGTTCATCTACGCGCGCATGCCGTACGACAGCGCGCACGATTTCACCCCCGTGACGCTGGTGGCCAACTCGCCCAATGTGCTGCTCATCAACAGCACGCTGTCGGCGACCTCGGTCAGCGAACTGATTGCCCTAGCGAAACGGGAGCCCGGGAAGATCAACTACGCCTCGACCAGCACCGGCGGCTCTCCACATCTCTCCGGCGAACTGCTGAACGCGATGGCGGGCATCAGCATGCAGCATGTGCCCTACAAGGGCGCAGCGCCCGCGATGACCGACCTGCTCGCGGGACAGGTCAACCTGATGTTCGACAACCTGCCGTCCGCGCTCGCGCAGATCCAGGCCGGCAAGGTGAAGGCGCTTGCCGTAACCAGCGTCAAGCGCGCGTCGGTGCTGCCATCGGTGCCGACCGTGCGCGAATCGGGGCTGCCCGGTTACGAGGTGAACTCGTGGTTCGGCCTGCTGGCACCTGCGGGCACGCCGCCTGAGCGCGTACGCCAGATCCAGCAAGCGGTCGACAAGGTCCTGGCGATGCCCGATGTGCGCAAGCGCATCGAGCAGCTCGGCGCGGAACCAGGCGGCGAAGGCTCCGCCGCGTTCGCCGCCGAAATCAAGGCCGACACGGAGAAATGGTCGCGCGTCATCAAGACCGCGGGCATCAAGGCGCAATGACCCACGCACGCGGCCCCATCCCGCAATCCATCTCCCGATCAGGACGCATGACATCATGACCCAGGCAACTACGCTTCGCATCGGCTCGGGATCGGGCTGGTGGGGCGACCGCGTGGAACCCGCGGAACGCTCCGCACGTCTTGGCAAGCTCGACTACCTCTGCTTCGAGACCATGGCCGAGGCGACCGTATCGGCCGCGCAGGTGCGCAAGCGGCGCGATCCCGCGTTCGGCGGCTACGACACGTATCTCGACGACCGCATGCGTGCGGTACTGCCCCACTGCATTGCGAACGGCACCCGGATCATCAGCAACCAGGGCTGGATCCATCCGCTCGGCGCGGCCAGGCGCGTTGCGCAACTGTGCGAGGAACTCGGCCTGCACGGGGTGAAGATCGCTGCCGTCACCACGACCGACCTGACGGGCAGCATCTGCGAACTCGACCTCAGCTTGCTGGAAAGCGGTGAGCACGTGTCGACGCTGCGTGACACGCTGATCAGCGCGGAACCGTATGAAGGCGTCGGTCCGATCGTCGAAGCGCTGCGTGCGGGGGCGCAAATCGTGATCACGGGGCGCGTTGCCGACCCGTCGCTGTTCCTCGCTCCGATGATCCACCATTCGGCTGGCAGCCCGACGATGTCGCGCTGCTCGCGCGCGGCAGCGCCATCGGCCACCTGCTCGAATGCGGTGCCCAGGTAACCGGCGGCTATTTTGGCGACCCCGGCTACAAGGACGTACCCGAGCCATGGAACCTCGCGTTCCCGATCGCCGAAGTGGAGGCCGACGGCAGCGCGGTGATCGCGAAGGTGCCGGGCAGCGGCGGCCGCATCGACCTGCAGACGGTCAAGGAGCAGATGTTCTATGAAGTCCACGACCCGCGCCGCTATATCACGCCGGACGTGATCGTCGACTTTTCGACTGCCGTACTTGAACTGGCAGGCCCCGACCGTGTGCGCATCAGCGGCGTAAGCGGATTGCCGCGCACCGATACGCTCAAGGTGTCGCTTGGCTGCACCGAAGGATATATCGGCGAGGACATGTTCTTCTACGCAGGACCGGGATGCCTGGAGAAAGCCCGCCTCGCCAAGCGCATTCTCGAGGAGCGCTTCGCCATGGCGGGATTGCAGGCCGACGAATTACGCATCGATTTCCTCGGCGTCAATGCCGTGCTCGGCGCGGCATCGCCCGAACCCGCATGCGAGCCCAACGAGATCGCGGTGCGCGTGGCGGCCCGCACGCGCACGCGTGAAGAAGCCGCGAAGGTCGGCCGCGAGATCGACAGCATGGCGGTGTGCGGACTGGCCTCCACCGGCAAGCGCGTGCCGCACCAGGACCGCACGCGCGAGATCATCGGCGTGTGGTCGGCGCTGGTGCCGCGTACGCTGATCCAGTCGCAGGTCCGGTTCGTCTGAACTGCCCATCCTGCCCGCCAAACCGATAGGAGATATCATCATGCGCGTACCGCTGCGCCGCCTTGCACACAGCCGCTCCGGCGACAAGGGCAACACCTCGAACACGGCCGTCATCGCCTATGCGCCGGAGTTCTATCCGCATATCAAGCAGCAGCTCACCGCGGACGCCTTCAAGGCGCACTATGGAACGCTGATCACCGGACAGGTCACGCGTTATGACGTGGATGGGCTGCAGGTCCTCAACTTCGTCGCCGAAGGTGCGCTGGGCGGTGGCGTGTCGCGCAGCCTGGCGATCGACAACTACGGCAAGGCGCTGGCCAGTGCGGTATTGCGCTTCGAGGTGGAAGTCCCGGACACGCTCGCGCCGCTGCTGCGCGGCCCGGCGCACTGAGCCCCACCGGCGGGCACGACCAGGCGCGTCCACGCGCCGGTGATGCGGCGCGCTTCCTGCCGAAGCTGACGCGCGAGATCGGTTTCCCGGCTGCGGATGCGCGCCGTCAACGCCGCCACGCTGAGTGCGCCAATGGGCCGGCCGTCGTAGTCGAGAATCGGCACGGCAATGCCGCCCATGCCCTCCACCACCCAGTCGAGGAACAGCACATAGCCGCGCGCGCGGCCGCCTCTGCCTCGGCGCAATCGATGCCGCATGGAGCGCGGATAGCTGGCCAGCTTGCGCGCCGTCTGCTGGAGGCGCCGCGCACGCTCGGGCTGAGGCAGCCATGCAAGCACCGCCAGGCTGCCCGCGCCCACGCCCAGCGGACGCCGCGTTCCGACCGTCACATAGTTCGCATGCACGGGAAAGGTCCCCGTCACGACGTCCGAGCACACGGCCTCGCCCCGGCTCGCTTCTGTCAGCACGGCCGTGTCTCCGAACGTCTCCTGGAGTCTCTGCAACGCCGGATGGGCAAGCTGGCGCAGATCGACGCGGCGCTGCCCGACGTCGGCGAGTTGGAACACTTCGGGGCCGATGCCATAGCGCCGCTTGTCGTCGCGCGTGGCGAAACCTTCGTGCACGAGCATGTCCAGCATGCGCGATGTCGTCGCAGGATCGAGGCCAGTGGCGCGCGCCACATCGCTCATGCGGCGCACTTCCGGGTCGGAGAGCGCGCGCAGCACCGCAAGCGCGCGCTGGACGGGGGACGGTCTTGACGCCATGATGCGGCGGTCAGCGAAAGACGCGAGGCGAGCCGCCGGCCGTGCGGTCAGTCATGGCGCGACGGTCCGAGCGTGTCGCGCTTGATCTTCTTCGCAAGCGACCACTTGTGGACTTCAGTCGGGCCGTCGTAGATACGGAACGCGCGCAGTTCACGAAATGCCTGCTCGACGATGGTGTCGCGCGACACGCCATTGCCGCCCATGATCTGCACGCAACGGTCCGCGACGCGGAACAGCGCCTCCGAGACCGCCACCTTGGCCATCGAGCTTTCGGTGGTGCCTGCCGACCCCGTGTCGAGCACGCCAGCGCACCAGTCGATCATCAACGCAGCCTGCTGCAGGTCGATCAGGTTCTCCGCCAGCATGAAGCCCACGCCTTCGTGGTCGATCAGCAGCTTGCCGAACGCCTTGCGCGTCGTGGCGTAGGCGCGCGCGATCTCGTCCGCGCGAGTGACCGTGCCGAACCAGCGCATGCAATGCGAAAGTCGTGCCGGGGATAACCGTACCTGCGCATAACGGAAGCCTTCGTTCACCTCGCCCAGCACCTGGTCGCGGGCACACGCAAGCCATCGATAAGAACCTGCGCATGGCCGCCCGGCATCGAACTGTCGATCGTGTCGAGCACGCGCTCGGTGCGGATCGCCGGATGCGGCAGGTCGACGAGGAACATGGTGGCCTGCGCGCGCTCGCCCTCGCCGGTTCGCGCCATCACGATGCCGACGCCGGCACCTTCGGCGCCGGTAATGAACTTCTTGCGGCCATTGAGCACCCAGTCATTGCCATCGCGAACCGCGGTGGTGCTCAGCATCGACGGATCCGATCCTGCACCGCCTTCTTCCGCTGGCTCGGTCATGTAGAACGCCGAACGTACGTCGCCCCGGACCAGCGGGTCCAGAAACCGGGCCTTCTGCGCAGCGCTGGCCACCTTGCCCAGCAGGAACATGTTCCCTTCGTCGGGCGCCATGGTATTGACGGCCACCGGGCCTAGCGGCGACAGGCCAGAGCGCTTCAGCACGGCTGCGGTCTCACGCTGGTCCAGGTGCGATCCGTCAGGCAGGATATGCGGCGTCATGACACCCGCAGCACGTGCCTTGACACGCAGTTCCTCGACCAGCTCGGCGGAAGGGCCATGCGCGGTGCAGCGCGGGTCGCTTTCGTACGGCGCGACCACGTCGCGCACGAAGCGCTCGACACGATCCGCAATCTCGCGGCTTCTTTCAGTAGGACAGGGTGTAAACATGGGTACCGCTCCCCTCACGTGTTGGGTATCCGCCCGATTGCGTATAGGATGAGATTGTAGGATGATTTCATCCCATGTCAACAACTCCGAGTCCGCTCGGTCCGACCAGTCGATTAGAATCGCCGCCGTGCCATCATCGACCTCCCCCGCCTCCGCCATGATCACCGATACACCCGCTGACGCCAGCCCGGCGCACGGCAGCGCATCTGACACAGTGTTTTTCGGGATCATGAACGGCCTGGAGCAAGGCAGCTTCGTGCCCGGCCAGCGGCTCGTGGAAACGGACCTCGTCACACATTTCGGTGTCGGCCGCAATTCGGTGCGCGAAGCGCTGCAGCGGTTGGCCGCCGAGGGTATCGTCGACTTGCCACGCCATCGCGGTGCGGTCATCCGCCGGCTGAGCCTGCAGGAAACCCTCGATGTCCTTGATGTGGCGGAGCGCATGACCGGCCTGCTCGCGCGCGCTGCCACGCGCGGCATCGGCAACCGCGCAGCCGCACAGGCGTTGCATGCTTCGGTGCAGGCGCTCGTCGCCGCAGGGAAGGCGCATGACGGCGAGAGCTTCTCGAGCGCCAGGCGGCAGTTCTACCGCACGCTGCTGGAGATGGGTGACAATCGCGAACTGCGCCGGCTGTTCCCGAGCATCCATATGCCGATCGTGCACGCGCAGCATCGGCTGGCTTCGTTACGGCAGATTCGACTGGACGATTACCGGCGCATTGCTGCGGCCGTGCTGGCAGGCGAACCCGAAACGGCCGAGGCTGCAGGCACGGCCCACGTACAAAACGTACGCCGCGCAATCCTGGACAAGGGCTAGAACGGAAAACGCACGACGGGACACAACGAGACTGCGCGAGTCTCCCCGGCACATCGGCACATCACTCTGCGCCAAGAAACCACCGGCCGAACATCTCCCTCGCCGGCCCGAGGTAGAGCCTGATGTCCTCCTGCCCACCGTTGGCATACCAGTGGCAATAGCAGCCGTGGAACAGCGCCAGCGCCACGCGGGCCATGTCAGGCGACAGCGGGTGCTCCGGCGTACCGAGCGCTTCCACGAGCACGCGCACATGGCCCGCCCAGCTTTCGCGGATATGCTCGCGCACGCTCTGCGGGCTGGTGCCCGAGAACAGCAGCGCCAGCACGATGCCCTTGGTCTCCGGATTGCGCGTGAAATAGTCCGCCACACGCTCGAAGAGGACGTCAACCCGCTGTGACACAGGCAGCCCCTGCAAGTCGCCCAGCCCGAGCGAGACCTCGATTTCCTGAAACAGGCTGATGGCCGCCTCGGCTAGCAGCATCTCCTTGCTGCCGAAGTGCCAGAGCAGGCTGCTCTTGGCCACGCCGGCGTGCCCGGAGATCTTGTCCAGCGTGACTTCACCATACCCATGCTCGGCAATCAGCGTCTTGGTCAGTTCGATGACCCGCTGACGGGTTTCCAGGCCTCGGCGGTACTTGGTCGTGGCGCCGGTACGTACGGGCGATGCTTCGGGAACGGAATCCAGGGCGAGATCGGGGCCGGCGGCACCCTCTTGTGCGGAGTTCATGGCTACGTATGGCGCGCTGCGTGGAATTTGTGAAGGAGGCGCCTTTTCCATGACTCGGGATTTGCCCTAGGGGCAGCGCACCCTCCTTGACAGCCTACCATCGATTTACCAAACTCTAAATTGTACTGACCGTTCAGAATAAATTAAGGGTTTAATATGGTGACGAATACGGCACAAGCAGAAGCACTGCAGGGATTGCTTGCGCGCCAGCAGGCACAATTCATGGCATCACCGTTTCCGTCGCTCGACGTGCGGCGGGCGGCGCTGCGGCGCCTGCGAGGGGTTCTCAAGGCTCATGCCCACCAGCTCGCCGCCGCAGCCCGTCGCGACTTCAGCGCGCGTGCCGAGGCCGAGACCCTGATGGTCGACGTGCTGCCCTCGGTGCTGCACATCAACCACCTGCTGCGCGGCCTGCGCCGCTGGATGAAGCCGTCGCGCCGGCATACCGAACTGCTGTTCCTCGGCAACAGTGCGCGAGTCATGTACCAGCCCAAGGGCGTAGTGGGGATCGTCGTGCCCTGGAACTTCCCGGTCTATCTCGCACTGGGCCCGCTGGCCACGGCCCTTGCTGCCGGCAACCGCTGCATGATCAAGACATCGGAGTACGCCCCGCACACCTCCGCCGCATTGCGCGCGCTGCTGCGCGAAGCGTTCGACGAGGACATGGTGGCCGTAGTCGAAGGCGATGCCGAGGTCGCACGCGCGTTCACCAGCCTTCCGTTCGACCATCTCGTCTTCACGGGCTCGCCCGAAATCGGCCGTCATGTCATGCGTGCAGCCGCGGCCAACCTGACGCCGGTCACGCTGGAGCTTGGCGGCAAGTCTCCGGCCATCGTCTCGCGCAGCGCCGACGTGTCAACTGCGGCAAGGCGCGTTGCCCACGGCAAGACGGTGAATGGCGGACAGATCTGCGTGGCGCCTGACTATGCGCTGGTGCCGGAGGAACATGCCGAGCGCTTTGCGCAAGCCGTGCTGGAAGCCGCCAGCCGCATGCACCCGCAGGATAGCGACGACTACACCGCGGTCATCCACGACGCGGCGCTGGCGCGCCAGCGGGCGCTGCTCGACGATGCGCGTGCGCTCGGCGCGCGCGTAGTGTCGGCGGCCATGCCGTCGGGCGGACGGCGCCTGCCACTGCACGTGGTGCTCGGCGTCACGCCGCAGATGCGCCTGGCGCAGGAGGAGATCTTTGGCCCGATCCTGCCGGTCTTACCTACCGCCGCTTCGATGAAGCCATCGCCCACGTGCAGCGCGGCACTCGCCCGCTGGCACTCTACTACTTTGGCCATGACAAGGCGGAAACCGGCGCCCTGCTCGAGCGCACGCATGCCGGGGGTGTCACGCTGAACGACTGGGGTTGGCACGTGGTGAACCACGACCTGCCGTTCGGCGGCAGCGGCACGTCCGGCATGGGCAACTACCACGGTGCCGAGGGTTTCCGGGAACTGTCGCACGCCAAGTCCGTGTTCGCCGAGCGCCGCTGGTTCCCGATCGAACTGTTCCACCCGCCCTACGGCTCCTGGGTGCAGCGCCTGGCGATGCGCCTGTTCCTCGGTGCGCCACCGCAAGGCGACTCCAATCGCGGCGCTTCGACTGGCGCGCAGCCGGTGTCGCGAAGCTCCGACTGAAACCGCCTTCTTCTATCCGGTTGCCGTTCGCCGAGCGCGGCAACCTTTTGCTTCAAGGTGCCGAAGTCCACCGTTTGAAAGGAATGGCTACGGGAACTCCGACAGCCACAGGGTGCGGCGACTACTTTCCCCGACGCGCCGCCTCGATCGTTGCAATGTCGATCTTCTTCATGGTCATCATCGCATCGAAGGCACGCTTGGCCGCCGCGCGGTCCGGATCGGTGAACGCGTCTGTCAGCGCGCGCGGCGTGATCTGCCATGACAGGCCCCACCGGTCCTTGCACCAGCCGCACGCGCTTTCCTGACCGCCGTTGCCGACGATCGCGTTCCACAAGCGGTCGGTCTCGGCCTGGTCGTCGGTCGCGACCTGGAAAGAAAACGACTCGTTGTGCTTGAAATGCGGGCCGCCGTTCAGCCCGAGACAGGGAATGCCCATGACAGTGAATTCCACCGTCAAGATGTCTCCCTCCTTGCCGTCGGGATAGTCGCCCGGCGCGCGGTGGACGGCACCGACCGCGCTGTCGGGAAATGTTGCGGCGTAGAAGTTCGCGGCGTCGAGCGCACCGCCGTCGTACCACAGGCAGATCGTGTTCTTGCTCATCATCGTGGAGTCTCCTGAAGTGTCGAACACCGGCATCGGCTATCCACAGGACCACTTCGGCAATCCACGACGCGGTTCTTGCCCTGTGGGATGGGATCGATGCCTTTTTCGGGATACCCACTGTCTCACATTCTCGCGTCGAGCGCAGCCGGTCTGTTTGCGGACCGCTTGCCAGCGTCTTGCAAGGCGCGGCTAGCCATGGACTCACGTTCGGCCGCGCATTGAAAAATTTACCGGACGCCGGCAAGGATTATGGTGGCGCACCGTGCCCGCCATGCGCGAACACCTGGCATGCCGGATTTCGGTTCGCATTGCGCCACACGAGGTGCAGTTCGGCCCGCACATCGTCGCGCCAGATCGGCCGGAACACCACATCCGGATCGGCTCAAGGCGGAGTGAGTGTGCCGGGCGTGCGGGGGGATTTCCGGCATCACAAGGGATACATCACCCCCTCGCGGCAGACGCAGTCTGCCCGGCCTTCTGCGAACTCGGCGTGCTCTGCTGCAGCCCCTGCCGCTTGACAGGCTCCGGCTTCGCGCCTATCAGTTCGAGCGAATTGCCGCTTACCTCGATCTTCACCGGGTCAGTCGTCTTCCACCGCTTCTTCGGGATGACCAGTTTCCACACCGCGCCCTTGCCGGCATCACGGAAAAACGCCACCACGCCGACATATTCGGCATCCTCTTTCATCGGCTCGCTGATACTTGCCGCCGCATCGGGCCTGAGCACGACATCTTTGGTGGCAAGCAAATCCGCCTTCAGCAGGTCAAGGTCGTTGGCCTGCAACTGCCCATAACCAAGCTGCTCAAACGCCTGCGGCGCCTTCAACTGGTAGATCCGCACCACGGTCGACAACGATCGTCCGGCGCCGCTTGTATTCAATGACGACCGGCCGACAAGATCGATGTTCATGGTCTTGACTTGCGTCGTGAAAGCCCACTTCGCCGCGTCCACCGTGCCGTCCTTCACGGCCTGGCCCACGCCGCAGCCGGCTAAAAGGGTGAAGCCCAGCCCGCGACGCGGCTTCGAATCTGCCACCTCATTGTGTTGATCCTCTTGATATAACGAGTTGACTGGTTGCATGGGAATTGCCACCTCAATGTGGTTCGGATCCCGCCGTGGTGGCGTGACCCCTCCAGGTACCTAACTGCACGCGCGTGATCCGATCATCCATCCGTGCATCGGACTGCCCTGCGCCCAGCCTGAGCTGCGTAGTAAAGCCGAGGCTGACCTCGCTCGAGTTCAGTGCCGGCGATGGCATCAACGAACGTCGCACGTGCATTTCCAGGCGGGCGTTCGCCGCATAGCCAGGTAGAAGCGCAGCAGGCCCATCACCTGCTGATGAAGACAACGTCCCGGCATCAGCCCGAGCACCGATTCGGGCAGGCTGGCGCGATCACCACGCGAACGGTGTTGGTGCGATCATGGAAGCCGCGCCCGAGCACGCAGTTCTCCCCGAGCGGCATTCGTTCGCGGGACTCCAGCCGCACCCATACGGGGTGGAATTCTTCCACTGCGATCTGTGCGTCTGGCACGGCGTGCTGCAGTACGCCGGCGAGTCCTTCGGCGGTCCGCGTGCGCTGGCTCGCCAATCCCAGCATGGACAAGAGCTTCTGGGTCGGCACCGCCTGTTCCACTGCCGGATGGCCGATACCGAGGCCCAACAGGCTCAGAAGACAGCGCGACACATCGTCCCGGCCGCCGACGCGAAAGCCCACCGGATAGCGATACTTGCGCCCGACGCGATATAGCTGCGTGACAATCCGATGGTGAAACAGGTCGAGGAAGGCTGCCAGCGGCTCGGCACCATCGCGGCGCTGGGCGATCTCGTCCACGAAGTAGGACGGCATGCGGGCATCGACGCCATAAAGGCCCAGGAAGGTGGTGCGAACTACCGGCGGTGACTCGGGGTGTTCCGCATCCTGTTCCACATGGTCAATCTCCCGCACGGGAAACCCTAGCCGCCCTGTCGAGCGGAACCGTACCGGCTCGTCGGCAGGCGAGTCGGTCGTGCCCAGCGGCGGCCGATGCGGCGCAGCCAGTTCGATCAGCTCGCACAGCCGGAAGAAGTTCATCCGCGGCGCATCGGCAAGCAGGGCCGGGAGCAGCTCGCCGCACGCATTGCGGGATGGGGCGATCCGGCTCAAAACGGTGCTCCCTCGCCCTTGTTGTCCGGCCATTCGAGCCGCATTCCGCTGGGTTGCGAAACGATCACCAGTCGGGTGTACAGGTTCAGCGTGGCGTAGAGCGCCAGGAAGCGGTTCAGCATTTCGCCAAACAGCCCGACATCGCCGTCTCCGGCAAAGCGGGTGCTGTCCAGGCTCACCTCGATCTCCACACCGCGCTGCAGCCCACCCTTGACCAGCTTCTGCAGCGGCCGGTGACGGACGTTGGTGATGGCATCGATCCGGCGCCGGTTCAGTTCACCATGGGTCCAGTCATAGAGGGCAAGGCTGCCACGCAGGACCTCGGCATCGAGCAGCGAAAGGTAATTCGGCGCCAGGTGTGACAGCACGCGCCAGTGGAAGCGGTCGCCGGTGGGCGGATAGACCGGCAGCGTTGGCGCCGTCAGATTGCGCACCGCGCCGATATTGTTGAAGCCGCCACGCATTCGGGTGATGCCCGCCTCGCGCAGCCCCTTTCGCGGCAGCATGCCATTGGTGCCCGTGACCGATAGCGACAGGGTCTCTTGCGGCAATGTGTCCTGGTGCTCCCAGGCATGCCCGCCCAGCACCACCCAGGAATCGAAGCGGCCCGAAGGCCCACGCCGCATGCGAGTATGGAAGTAGCGCTCGGGGATTTCATGGCGCAGCATCCCACCCCGATGCCGGAAGGCGGCGAACGGCGCATACTCGAATCGTTCGCCGGTCGCCGCCTCGAAGCCGCGCACGGTATCGACCGAGTAGGCTCGACATGCTGTCCATAGTGTTCCATGGCCCGCACCCGGTATTCGGTCTCGAAGTGCGTGACCGTAATCGGGTCGGCCTCCAGCTCGAACAGGTTGATGATCGGCGTGCAGAAAAGCCGGATGTTCTCGACCGAGAAGCGCATGTCATCTGGAAAGGGCTTTGCGAGCACGACTTCGACATCGACGTGTTCGACACCTTCCGGAATTGCTGCCAGGTCCAGCCCGACCAGATCCACGAACATGAACTTTTCGGGAAACGTAAAGTACTCCAACAGCAGCTGGTAGCCGCCGAAGGCATTGTCCGGCTTGGGCCAGAGACGCTCGCCGGCACCGAAGCCCACCGGCTCCAGATGCAGGCCTGCCATGGGCAGCGGCGTGCCGGGGCGGTCGATCGGGTAGCCCGGCACACGTACCTGCATCGCCAGCGGCTGCGCCGTCAGCGCGGCATATAGCGCCAGCGCCACCGGCCGATCAGCATGCAGGTACATCCGCAGACGCGGCACCTCGAGAAGCTCGCCTCGGGATTGCGCCTGCAAGGCCAGGCGCAGGCGGATCACCGAGCGGCCATCGTCCCGGGCGTAAGTGCCAGCCTCGGACAGTCGCAGCGGATACAGGTCGACCGCCTGTGTGGTCCGGTATGGGCATTCCACGCTTCCCCCGCGTCCGTACTGACCATCGAGCGGCACAGGGTCGGAGACGACTTCGAGACCAGCGGGCAGCGTCTCGTGACGTTGCAGCGCACCCTCGGTCGGAATCAGTTCCAGGATCGACAGGGACGGGATCATCCGCAGGTAATGCGGCCACAGCATGCTGACCAGGCCTTCCGTCAGCTCCGGCAACTCGTCGTCGAGCTTATGGCGCAACCGCCCCATCAGGAAGGCGAACCCTTCGAACAGCCGTTCGACATGAGGATCGCGTTCGCCGATGCGGTCGATGTTGAGCATTCGCGCGCGGTCAGGAAAGGCCTGGGCGAATTCCTTGCCGGCTTCGCGCAGGTAGCGCATCTCCGCCTCGTAATAGCGCAGGATCTCGTTGTCGTGAGTGGGATTGTTCATGGAAATGCGGATTGGCTTGCCCTTCAGGCGATAGCGACGGCGCGGGCGGCGTCAATGGCGGTCAACTCTCCCATCAGCGCGTCGATGCGCTGCGCGAGGGCGGGCTTGTCGGCGTCCTTGCGCGTCAGGCGAGATCTGAGCAATCGAACCAGTTGATGCTTGACTTCGAACGCAAGCGATGGCTCCCAGGCCGCCAGCTGGAAGCGCCGGGCACTCTGATCCAGCGCGGTCAGCAGGTGCAGGGCCGTATCCGCACGATCGGCACGCTGTGACACGCGTGCCATGACCAGATGGCGCACGAAACGGTCGCGCTCGCCGTCCGCAGCGGGCAGGCCCTGCAACCAAGCCAGGGCCGCATCAAGGCTTTGCTGCGCAGCCAGCTCGGCGGCCTGGGTTTCCGTTTCCGCCCAGTCGGTGCTGGCGGACGCGACGGCAACCGGCGCCACCGTTTCGCCGCGCTCGATATCGCGCACGGTGGCATGGCGGGCAATCCATTCCAGCGTGGTGTCCTCGGCAAACGGCGTGCCATCGGCAAAGGCCAGTTGGTCCAGTCCGGGCAGGCGCTCCAGCATCAGCGCGCAGTCCGTGGCCAGCAAGTCGCGCACGCGCGTGTATTGACCTCCGGCCTGCTCCTGCGCGGTAAAGGCGTAGTACTGCAGGTCCAGCCAGAAGTGATTGGCGCCCTCGGCAAATGCCTGCTCGACGCGGTCGAGCAATTCGGGCCACTGCCGCTGCAGCATCAGCCGCTTCAGGTGTGCGCGCAGTTCAGCGCGGGGCGCGACCAGGCGAGTCTTGCCGCTTGCCTCGTGGGGCGGCAACTCGGTGAGCGTGTCCCAGCGCACGCAGCGCATCAGCCGGTAGGCCGCAAGATAGCCCTCGGGTTGCTCGCGCAGGAACTGCGCCATCTGACGGGCCCGATCCAGCAGCTCGCGTGTCGAGGACACTTCGCCCGTCGTCAGCCCGGCAGAGGGCGCAGAGGACCGGGAAGGCTCGCTATGCTCGTCGCCATTCGTCGCCGTCGGCGACTCGACCCGGGCCTCGAAGCGGCGGAACAGGGCATCGAGCGCAGGACGCGCGGCTTCCGGCCACGGCGTAGTGCGATCAAGGATCAGCGCCAGCGCTGACAATGTGCGCTCCAGGTAAGGCCCGGCAAGCCCTTGCACGCGGTCGAGCCGGTCTGCGAAGGTCGCGCCGGCCAGCCATTCAAGGGCGGCCTTGCGGCTTTCCGCACGGGCGGGCAGCAACTGCTCGCCGTACCGGTCGATCAGCGCCGACAGCAATTCGAAGCCGCTGGCCACGCCTTCGGCGCCATCGCGCCGCATACGGCCGTAGACGTAGTAGACCGCAAGGCGAACGTCCTTCGCGCTGGCCTTGAGCAGGCGCTCGGTCGATTCGATGATCAGGGTATCGTCGATGTCCGACAGTTTGGCGACCTCGTCCTTGATCGCGAGGAAATCGTCGTCATAGCCGGGATCGTCACCCACCGGCGCATCGGGGCGAACCGGCTGCAGCCACGGTTCCCAGCGGGCCTGCGTGGAACGGGCCAGATCGGCTGGAGCGCGCGAGCCGAACAGCGCATTGAGGAGATGGTTGAACATGGTGGCGGTCTACTTGCGTGTTGGCGGCGTGCCGCGTGGCTCGGGTTCCTTGCCCGCGAAGATGCGTGCGGGGAGCGAGAAACCACGCAGCCACAGCATTTCCAGCGGTCCGTGGCCAACTTCAGTGCGTAGCTGGTAGCTGATCGGATAGGTCATGTCGGCCGGGGCCGGCACTCTTGCGTTGCGGGAATTCAGACTGTCTGTGTCGACGGTACGAGATACGCCCCCTTCGGCAGATTCTTGGCTGCCACCAGGCTTCTGTTCCTTCGTGTCGGACGTTGCCTGCCAGGTCAGCTGGAAGGTCGCACTGTCGACCGGCACGACGTGGGCGCGCTCCAGCATGCGCACCCAGCCCCAGCGCCCGTCAAACTCATGGTTCTTGCTGGTACCCGCCTTCTCCGTCTGCCATTGCAGGCGGGTGCCAGGCTCCTGCAGGTTACTGGCCGGCCAGGTCATCGACTGCCAGGACTCGCGCTGGTTGAAGTAATGCAGCCTCTGGTTATCCACGGTCAGCAGCGTGTCGGTCAGGCCGGGCGTGGGAATCGGCTTGAGTTGGAAGCGATACTGCGGCTCGCCTTGCGCCAGCATGTGAGCGGCGATGTGTTGCAGGGTGTTGATGCCCTTCAGGAACATAGGATCGAAGATCACGGCCTGTCCGCCCGCAGCCGTGGGAACCCACTGATCGCCCTGCAGATCAAGCACGCCAGCAAGGTTCGTCCCCAGGAAGGCGCTGATCAGACCGCTTTGTGGTCGCAGGAAGCGCGCCAGCTCCGGCAGGGAGGCGTCATTGGCGGTGTCGGCGAACGGATAGCGGCCGGCGAACGACCGGCCCCATGCCATCGCAATGTTCTGTCGCCAGGCCTCGTTCAGGCTCGTCTGGGCGGGTAGCAGGACGGCCTGGGTGGCCTGCGCGATCGGACGCACGAACAGCGTCTCGCCCATGCCGGCCCACTGCGTGCCGAGGCTGGCTGCGATCAACTGCGCGTAGGCTTGTGTATCCGCCAGTTCCGAACCCCTGCCCTGGAATAGGGCTTGCGCCATCTGACGAGCCTGGGCGTCGCCATCGCCACTGCTGCTGATCTGCTGCAAACGCAGCCTCAGCGCCGTGGCACGGTCCAGATAGCGTTGCAGGCTCAGGTCGCCGTTGCCTGCTGCTTGTCCTTGTCCTGCCTGCCCCACGAGCCGCAGCACTGGGCCGAACGCTGCCCCAAGCGGGCCGGCCGGGTCGGCCTTGGCGATTTCAGGCGCCTCGATCTTCTTCCCAAGCAGGTCCTTGGCCTTGTTCACCAGCGTGTCCGAGAGCGATTCCTTGCGCGCGCCGGCGCCGCCTTGGTATTCCAGCGACTTCATCAGCGCGATCACCGGCGACTGGCGTGCGTCGGCCAACAGCTTGAGCTGATCGATGACCGCGGGGCAGCGTCGCGCCGGCTCCCATTGCGCGCTGTTCATGAACTGCTGCCAGTGCTCCGCATACTCCGCGAAGTATTGCTCGGTCAACGCGGCATTCAGATCCTTGCTGGCCCCCTCCTCCGCAGCTGGCTGCGCAGGCCTTCCTCCTGCAAGGACCCAGTCGCTGGCCACCTGCTTGCGCTTGGCAGCGTCCTCGATGGCCGGCGCCACATACTCCTCATAGGCCTGCCGCGTGAAGACGCCGGGCACAATGGCCGAGGCGCGCCGCAGCCCGCGCGGATCCGTGCCGGTGGTCAGCGAACCCAGGGTCTGATCGGGGTACTTGTTGCCGGCGCCATTGACGATGCTTTGATAAATGGAGTCTTGGGCATTGCGCTCCCCGATCACAGCCAGGAGGGTCTGCCGTGCTCCCGCCACCAGCTCGGAGCGAGGCTCGATGCGCCAGTCCGGCTTGGCCTTCAGGTGCTCGGCGTAGAACTTGAACAACCGCTCGGCCATGTCCTGCTTCTCGCCGGGCGTGATCCGCGCCTCGGTGGACCAGTGCTGCACCAGTTGCGGGGCGAGGAAGGCAGCTTCTGTCTTTTCCGGCTGTGCCAGCATGAGGTAAGCCTTGAGTGCCGCCTGTCCGCCCAGCGCCCATCGGCTGGTCTGTTCAGTCAGGTCCGTGGTCTGCATCTGGGCGAGGTCCACCAATGAAGCCTCCAGGTCCTGCTGCGCCGGGGCGACCAGCAGATCGCGGCTGGCTTTGGCGTAAGGCTTCCACAGGGCGTCCAGCACTTCTGGGTCGCGGTTCAGTCCGAAGCGGGTCAGTAGGGGCGCATGACGTTGGGTGCGGTATTCGTAGCGCTGGATTTGCTGTTGCAGCGACAGGAGTGCATTCAGGCGAGCGCCGGCATTGGGCGCCGACTGGATGTCCAGTGCCGCTCGTTGCGCGGCGTGGATATCGCGTTGATTCAGCAAGCCGGACACGAGCATGCCTATGCTCCATAGGCCGATGGCCGTCAAGGCAAGCCCTGCGCCGATCGTGATCGGGTGCCAGCCGGTCCGGCGCCTGGCTGGCGTTGCGCGGCTTCGCCAAGGTATTGCCAAAGCGGCAAATCGGTGCCGGCGTCCGGGTTCCCCTTGTCATCAAACACGGGCGCAAAAGCGACACCGCGAACAGGCAGTTGCCTGCGTGGCCCACCTGCCAGTCCAGCAAGCCAATCGGCTAGTGGCTTGCCCCGGCTATCGAGCTGTTGGGAAAGTTTGCCCAGATAGAACCCCAGTCCATTCTGCGGCAGCTTTGAGAGACTTTGGTGAGATAGCTGGTCCCGCAGGCTTTGCAGCACTGCTTCGATGGCCTGGGCATTGCCTTGCCGAGGTATCTCACAGGCAATGATTGGCGCATCGCCGGTGCACAATGAGCTGGTCGGTCCAACTTCAAGCGCGTAAATGGGGGCGGAAAAGTGCAGCGCCTCAGTGACTTGTGCCATCTGAGTGGCGATGGCCCGTGCGCCACGGCGCCCCTTGGATGGGACTGACTGCTCCACCTGCACTAGCACGATCGCGTCGATTGGGCGACGGCGCCGCAGCCTGTACAGTTGCTTGAGCCAGGCAGCGTCCGGTTGACCGTCTTTGCTACACTTGCTCGACAGCAGGATGGCATCCGGGGTCACTAGCCAACCTTGTTCATTGATTCGAGGTACCAGTTGGGCAATGGCGACCTTGTCGCCGGTCAACAAGAGCCAGGGCTGACGGTAGCGCCAGCGCATGCCGTATTGCAACCGCAAAGCTTCTCGTAATTCCGTTAACGAATGGATCGCAGGCTTCGGCTCAGTAGTCCGGGTAAGAATGGTGCCTTGGGTAGTGCCAGTCAACTCCGTTCGCTTGGCAATCAACCAGTTGCTTAATTGACGCATCGCGCCGGTCCAACGAGTCCACTGGTCGAAAGAAGAGCGATCGCCAGGACAAG
Organism: Cupriavidus sp. UYMMa02A; assembly: GCA_001725945.1. GTDB lineage: Bacteria > Pseudomonadota > Gammaproteobacteria > Burkholderiales > Burkholderiaceae > Cupriavidus. The sequence goes on from LRMT01000033.1 coordinate 51,374, forward strand.
CGAACCTACTGCCACCACTGACAGCCAGAGACTACGATCCTCGGACGTCTTAACGCCCAGATAATCTCCCCAGATAAGAATCGCGCCGCAAACAAGCAGTGCAAGAAACAGAATGGACAGTAGGTCGAGTCGGTGCTTCTTCATTAATTCGAGAATTCTTTCTGCAAAGGACGGTCCGGGAGAACGGCGTGCGATGACTCACACATCCGTGTACGTCGCATACTGCGAAGGGACTAGCAGAGGGCTCGGCGTGCACTTGCATGCGCAAATGTCGTCGCTCAATGCACCCTCTCGCCCATCCGGGGCCTTCATCGAATGACGCGGTCCCTGGCAAACAATACGTCCCGTTGTCTGGCAGGCGGGGCACCAAACCGGATCATCCTCAAAAGCTTGTTCGCGGTCGCCCACTTTATCGTTGGCATCACCACCTATGACGGATCCGCCCGCAGTGGTTCTATCGCCTCTCAATACGTCATAACGCCTTGTCATTCGGCCTCCTGCGCTGTTTGGTCCTCGGACTTGCTCCGGGCCGTGCTTACGCTCTTCAGCACGATGCAGTCGATGCGTCCTTCCTGCCCAACCGAGACAGTTTGAACGGGGGCATCTTCGGCAAGCAATGCGGACGCGCAGGCCAGAGCGAGCCACGGGGCGGCGATACCTGCGTGCCCAATGGATTGATCGAGATCGGTGGCGCGCACGACCAGCCCCATCTTGATTCCGGTCTCCCGAAGCGCTCCTGCCTGTGTTGGGTCGAGGCCCGTCTGCCATGCTCCCGAAATCTGCTTGGCTGACACACCCGCCCAGCGAAGCGCTGTCGACAGCGGCTCTGCCACCCGTTCCATCAGACCGCGGACCGGCCGGTGCAAAATCGCATCGCGGACTACGCCATGCTTGCGTGCCAGTGAATCTGGTAGCAGCAATATGGCTGCCCCCGCTTCTGCCGCGCCCGACGGCGGCGATGCGGCCAGCAATGGATGGAGCTGTATCGCGACAAGAGAGTGGCTTGGACTTCCCTCCCTTCCAGGGTGGCGTCAAGCACCTGTCGAGCTCGATCAGTCGCCCAGCCTCTCTGCACCTTGAACCACCACCACGCCTCGCAATGGCTTGGTGCGGCAACATGTCTCCCACAGTTGCGTGTTCTCTTCGGGAGGCAGCCCGTTGGTGATTTGCAAACGCACTCTCAGCGGCATGCCCAATGGCAACTTCCGAATACGCGGCAACAATTCGGTCACAAGCTCATCTAACAGCCATGCCGTCACCTGACGTGAGCGGTCCAAATCATCGGAGAGATTGCCAGGCGTGGTCTGCATGCCAGGGGTGTTCAGCCATCGTGCTCTGACCGGTTCTTCATCGCGAGCAATAGACGCTCGCGTCTTGAGTGTCAATATGCCTTTCTGTATGGATGCGGCGGCATTCTCGTCAGGTCTAGCGGAGAATCGGTGGACTGGCCCGACCAGGGCGAGCGGAATACTTGCCGCGCGAAAGACTCGTTCGTTGAAAGCGCGTACTGCTGCGTTGTGAAGCCCCACATCCAATACAGGCGCTTCGTAACGACTAAATCGGCGCAGCACAACGAATCCGGATATGCCCACAGGGAAAATGACCAGACTGGTCCAGAATTTCCACGTGTGCGTTGGCACGCCCCGGGGCCAAAGCAAGAGGACTGCGGCCACGCCGAGCAGCACCGTCACGACAAACACGATGCCCCACACCAGCTTGGATGGCGGCATGCCTATGATCGGCTCTTCAGGCGGAAGTAAGGAAAAATCGACAGCCATGTTAGACAGCTAGACCATTGCTTAGGGTGATATCGTGCATCTCGCGCGCGGCCGGTCATCACGACAGAAGGGCGCGAGCACAGCGCCGCCGCATTGCATCAATCTCATCGCCACATCAGAATCCATTCGGGCGCGGACGCAAAGTGGGCATCACCTTGTCCCACAACGCAACGGATTCGCCTTCCGTCAGCGATGCATGAGAGATTTCGTGTGCTTTGAGCAGCAAATTTGGGCCCAACATCGAGAACCAAGTTGACAAGCGGCGATTGCGGACTTCCGATCCGGGCATTGGCTTCAAGCGCGAAATGAAATCCCGGAACATCTGCAGTGGTGGTACCCGCCATCAACCATTCTTCCGCTGTCAAACCTTGCAGGGCGACAACGCCATTGCGTAACGTGCGACCGCTGTTGCGGCTCAATGCCTCTTTGATTTCCGCGCCCCTCTGTAGCAGTGAATCGGAACTCCGAATGTTGGAATCCGTATCAATGTTGAAGTTGACATCGCGATGGCTATCCAACACGAACTTCGTCTTTGTGTTCTCTTGGTCAAGCGCCTTGCCTTGCAAGAATCCGCCCTGGAAGCACACGCCGGGCTCGGTCGGTATCTCGTCATCGGTACGTCCGCGGGCTCTTGATAGCATCGAGATGACCAGCTGCGAGCGTTCAGAAAAATTCGTCATATCCGGATCATCCCGGACTTCCGGCTTGTTCCTAAAATACACGGAGTCTCTGGCAGATGACGCCTCTATCTGCATCTTGATCTGATACCCACGGCTCCATTGATAGGCCTCAATGATCCGTACGCTATCGGGGCTTTCAAAGACGCTCCCTAACGATACGAAATACCGGGACTCTGGAACACCTTCAATGGCGCGATCTGCATAGAGATACCGATAACCAAAGTGACTCTTGGCTCCCGCAAGCTCATTACTACGTTCTTGCATCGTCCTTTGGTGCTCATCAAGCGTCATAGGCTTCGCATCGATCTCGACGCCCTCCACCCGAAACGATTGAAAGACACGCGCATCGTTCGGCATATCGATCAAGTATCGGCCGACACAATGTGGCGCCAAATGGGCCGTCAATTCGATCACTGTCGTTTGTTCCTGTTGGGTTAGGGGTCGATGGCGACCACACGCGCTTAGGCTCAGTGCCAGACACAGTGCGGCCATACTAAAGAGGCATTTCATAGCGTGCAGGCCATGTCGCTGGCTTGGATCTGGTGGGCACCCGGACACATTTCTTCGCAGAGATAACGCTCGTGCCCAGCGGCTATGAAGGACTCCTGCAGCGCAGGAAATCCACTGGATAGCATGATCGGCATCACGTAGGGTTTTGCGAGAACAATCTTCTCGCGCTGATCCTCTGTCGGTGTCAGCGTCGTCGGGGTGTATTGATCGCCGTCCTTGTCGACGACACTACTGTAGAGAACGTGGCTCGTTTCGGCCATGACTTGTTTCTAAGTGATGTGGTTCAGGTTACCCGGCAGCCGGGCCTGGAACGGCTCGACAAACAGACGTCGTTGAAGCGAGATCCTTCCTGCTTCGCGAGGTCCTGCCGCCGACTACCAGCGGTGTCATGTGAGATCGCTGCCAAATCGGCTTCATGGCTCTTCTCACCTTCCGTCGGAAATACTTCCTCGCAGAGATAGCGCATGGCTTGGCTAACTGTCATGGAAGGCCAGAGCAAAGCCGGGTCATCGGCAAGCATGACAATGGGCATTGCGCCCACCGTCATGAGAAAGCAGCGTCGCGAGACAGACTTCATACGGCCCCCGGTCGCAAGCGAATGGAATCAACCACGGCATCCCACAGTTCCAGTGCCTCTTCGTCGCTGGCGAAAGATTCCTTATTCGTGGTGTAGGCGCTCTCTCTAACCTCAAGCGTGACGTTCAGATTGGGCTCCGCCAGGGAGTTGGCCTTGCCCGGCGCCTCCCACTTGAAGCCATAAGCACGCTTGCCGTCCTGGGTGCCGGCCAGAAGGATTTCGTCGGCCTCAATTGGCCCGACAGGCCGCGCTCGATTGCGCAGACGTGAAAGTCCTGCCACTGTGCCTAGCAGGCCGGCTACGGCCCCTCCTGCGCGCTCGCGCAAGCCGGGAGCCACTCGGCCTAGCGTATACGAAGCGATCTCGAACGATACATCGGGCTTGCCAGGCAACTGGATTAGCATGTTCCAGCTTTCGAGATTTAGTCGTTTCGCCCCCAAGAGGCAGCGGTCCACAGCAAATCCAATGCCCTGCGGCATCTCGCCAGGCGGGATCTCGCTCCATTCTCGCGACAGCCTTTCACAAGAGGCGAGAATCGCCTGCTTCTTGCTTGGCGCCACATCGCCTGAATACTCAATTGTCTTGGAGCCGACTCTAAAATAGGTACAGAAACGATAATAGGCGTCTTCGTCGGGCCCCTCCCACGAAATCAGTGTTACTGATCCAGTCGAATACCGTACTCGATCGACAAACATGCTACCTTGCTTGTCATGCTTGGTAGCGCGCAGCGCTTGTTCCCTTTGTGCAACCAGCCGCTCAAAGTCCTCATGATTTTCGATCTCGAGAAGCAGCGCAATCTTCAGCTTGTTATACGAGTAGGTTTCTATCGTCTTCGCGTCACCTGGCAGGTCCACGACGTGCCGACCAATAGCGCGCGTTTTCCATCCCTCTTTCATGCCGACTCCTTCTTGTGCCAATTTGCCTGTCTGGCGATCTTGATGATGGCAAACATCGTGGCATAGAGCGCACGCTCGTCCTCATAGCTGCCCTGGTGGTCGTAGCCGAACGCCGCGTTATGCAGACCGGTATTGCCTTGTCCATGCGCAAAGCTCATTGCAATGCCTGCCTTACCTGGCGCCGCCCCGGAGTAGCTGGGTACTGTGCCGTCGCCCGGGCAATCTGGCTTACCGATCGTCAGGCGAATTCCGCCCGATGTTCGAAGTGTCCCATTGCCGTCATCAGCGACAATGGCAAACTTTTCTGGGCTGATCGATCCAACTTCCGCTCCTTCCCAAGCTACCTCACCCCAAGTGTTTCGATCCTTGTCTGCAAGGAGCCCTGTCCCGAGAACCCACCCGCGTCCCCATTGCTATTGCGGATCCCTTGCGCACCGTAGTGCGCGTAGGTCGGAGCCTTGTACTGCTGCCTGATAGATTCGTGAAACTTCCTGATCTTGTTAATGATCATGTTCAGTTTCTCCCGGGGCTGTTCCGGAGACTCTTCGACGTCATCGAATGACTGTGCGTGCATTTGTCCTGACGGATTCATCAATCCCAGATTGGCATCCGGCACCAGGCCATACCACTCGGGGGAGAGATAGATCTCGCTGTACGGATCATTGTTGCGAGGCAGTGGGTCCACTATGTCCACGCCGGTCCCCTTGTCACGCACCCGTAGCCATGGTTTCCCACCGTTGTAGTCGGCAGTGGGCAACAACTCCAGTCCGCCCGGTGCTTGCGAGAGGATGGCAACAACGTCAGCAGCATTGCGCCCCAGGAATAGCTGTTCCACACTTTCGAATCCTGCGCGCATGCGTTTATAGGTGGCAGGCGCACCTGTGGCCGCTGAACGCCATGCGAGACGCCCATTACCTTGTCGCACTGATGAATTTCGGTCAGCGCCCGGCTCACCAGCCCGCCCATCGAATGGGTCACGACAATCACCTTTTCTGCCATCGGCCGGTTCGGCTTCTTGCGCTGGATCGTGCATTGGTTATTGCCTTCACCATCTGGCGTATCCTTGATCACGACGCGTTTTCCTTCGTTGTAGTAGGGAAGAATCGTGTTCTCGATCAAGTCCTTGATCGCAGCGCCCGAGTCCTTGTTGCTCTGCAGCCAGTTATAGCCGCCCGCCCAGACATCGAATTGATAGTTGCCCGCATGCAGGACCTCCTCACGCGTCAGCGCTTCCCCCTCTTTGGCGCCCCATTCACGTGGAGATTCCTGACCAGACTCAGCGGCCCAACCCTTGAGATCGGCTTGGCATCGCTCGAAATCGTACCGAGCCAAGTCATTGAGCAAGTTCTGTAGCTGCGCCATAAAAGGGTGGTAGCTGGAACGCATCAATGCGCCCCAGCCGCGTGCTACCAGCACATTCTTCGGCAAGCCGCTTTCACCCACATCAATGGGCCCGCTTGGGTCGACCTCCGCCTTTTCGGTCGCCAACTCATCAGCCCGTTGCTCAGTGCTCTTGAAAAGATAACCAAGCAGTTGTCCGATTGCATCCATGGCGCCCTGCATATCCAGATTGGGTGGCCGCCAGACGACCTTCTTGCTATCGCTTCGCCTGAGGTTTGTGCCCATGATGCCCGGCAGGAACAGAACAGGAATCACGTATGGCTTTGCCAGGACGATCTTCTCGCGTTGATCGTCCGCTGGGGTGAGTATTGCGGAGCTGTATTGATCGCCGCTCTTGTCTACTGCACTGGAAATGAAAACAGTGTGCGATTCGGCCATGACCTCGGTTCCAGATTTCGCTTCTTGGGGTTAGTCCAGCGGACGAATGTGCACAGGTTCCACGAAAATGCTCTTCTGGAATGGCGTCTTGCCCGACGAGTCTATTAGCACCTTGAGCCTTGTGCCATCGCCACGCGTTATCTCAACAGCGGAATTGGCAAGGGGTTCCCCAGTGGACGGATTCCGAAGGACATAGGCATCGTTGAAGTTCGCGTGTTGCCACGTGTTCATCGAGTTGGCCAACGAGCTTGGCCCTTGGCGGCTGAACGCTGCGGATCTGATGGTCCGGTCGCCACGGGTTCCATCCTCGATGCCAGTCGACGACATGCGCAAATAGGAGCCACCGCACTTGAGCAGCAGTTCCTCCTTGGCCTCGATGACCACACGACCATTTGCGCTGGTTATCGTCATGTGCTTGTCTGCAAGCAGCCGCATGTCATCGCTCTGCGCCTGGATTTCGACCTTTCCCTTGCCGGCAATCAGCTTGAGGCCCAGCTTTGCGCAAAATAGAGACCAGCTCCCCGGCAGCCAGGGTGAATCGCTTTGCGATACTGAAGTCAGCATGATTACCAGCGGTCCCAATCAGGTTTTGCGCGGCGGTGTACTGCAGGTCGGCCCCGGAGGTCAGTGCCACGCCCGCCGGTGCGCTAACCAGGATGCCCGCCTTCTTAAGCTGCGCCAGGGACTCGTTGAGAAGCGCCCTCTGTCTGCCATAGTCCGCTGCAACGGCTTCCGCGACCTTGGCAGCAGCGGCCAGCGCCTCACTTTGCTGAAGCGCTTGTTGGAGGAGACTTTGTGCTGACTCCATCTCCAGTTGCTGGCCGATGGCGTTTGGCTGATCATCTGCCGAGATGAACAAGCCCTTACCGCCACGGATTGCACCATGGCCCGAAGTGCGCAGCTCGAACCCATCGCCGCGCTTCTTCTTCCTTCTGTCGACGAGGTAACCGAGGTTGAGCTGGCTCTTGCCACCGTACTCGGTCGATAGCTTGATCCCCTCCTGCCCCCGCCAGTCCTCCATGCGCAGCTTGTTGTTGCTCTGCGTGCGGATGACATTGCGAGACAGCAGCGGTCGTCGCTGGTGACGTGGTCGCCCTGGTAGCTGTTGTGGTGGGCAGCGGCGATGTAGGGCTTGTTCGGGTTCCCGTCGGTGAACGCGATCGCCACCTCGGTGCCGTCAATCAGCGGGAAGTGGAAGCCGGTCTGCAGCGCCCCGGCGAACGGCTTGGCCAGGCGCAGCGGCACGCTTTCGCCGCCGGCCGGCCATTCGTCGAAATCCAGGTCGAACCGAACGGTGTAATGACCATCCTGGGTCAGGTAAGCATACTTGTACCGGCTCGGCGAAGTGATGCGCGCACTCAGCGTTCCCGCAATACGAGGCCAGTTCGCCTCATCCAGCGGCAAGCGGAAGCGCCGGTCGGACGGAATGGCCTTGAAGGTATTGCGGTAGGCCTGATCGCGCGCACCATTGTGCGTGACCTCGGTGACGACGAGACCGTTGGGGGCATCAGGCAGCGCCAGGTCCATGCGCAGGATGCGGGCCGGACGCAACTCCAGCACATTGCTCTCGCCCTCGTAGACCACCTGCCCGGCAATGGCCGCCTCATGGCGCAGTTGCGCCTCCCACTTGGCGCTTGCCTGGTCCAGATGGTGCGTGCCATAGACGTAGGGCTGCCCGTAGGTCGTCCGGTCCTTGCGCGCGATGTTGGCCTCGGCCTGGAAGCGCTCGTACGCCTGCGCCGGGTTGCGGTCCGCGGCCAGGATCGATGCCGCCACCGTCTTCGCCTTGGTCTGGAGGGCAAAGACCGTCTCGATACCCGATTCCAGGCCCGCCGTCTCGCGGTACGGCGCCCTCAGTTCCGGCTGGTACAGGTAGTGGTCGATGTCGTCGCCGAACACCACCATTTCGCCGAATTTTCCCGGAACGAAGTAGCTATACAGCCCTTCCTGCTCCATCAGCAGGCGGATGTAGTCCCAGTCAGACATCTGGTACTGGAAGCGGAACTTGTGCTGGGGGTACTGGCGGCGCGTCTTGAAGGCGAACTGGTGACCCTTGAGGTCATGCCGACGCAGGATGGCCTCGATGATCTCCGGGGCAGTCTTGTGCTGGTAGATACGGCTGGCGTGCGTCAGCCGCAGCAGCGCGACCAGCGGCTCCACGACCATCTCATAGGCGCAGAAGTCGTGCGTCTGCCGGGTCTTGGCAAAACCCGTGATGCGGCCCGCAAACTTGCGCGGCTCCGTGCCATCCGCCGCGTCGATCCGGAGGGTGGCATCGCGGCCGAGGTATTGGCTGCGATCCAGCTCCAGCGGGTGCGTCAACTGAATGGTGACCTCGTAGGGTTCGCCCAGGCGCTCGACGGCCTTGAACGACACCACCGACAGCGCGGCGGATGTGACCGCGCTCGGCACATCAAGGAAATACGCCTGTCGGCCCGTCAGGCCCTTGAGCAGGTCGCCTCCAATCGCCTTCAGTTCCTCCGCCACACCAGCATTGTTTCTTGCTCCGTTCTCAGCGTGACCGAACGCTGCCGCAGAGCGGCAATTCTTGCGTTCTCACGTTCTCCTCGGGCCGGACGGTACGCTATTTTCTTACGGATGCAAACATATCTAAGTCAAATTTGGATTTAACTCAATTCTCCGTAAATTCATCATTCCAATTAGGACATTTCTTATGTTTTCTGCTCCGCGGCCATGTTACTTATCACATCGGATCGCCGTGCCGGACTACAGCATAAGGATCTGGTTTCATGATCTAAGCAACGTTCAAATCAGAGATGATAGGGAGAAGAAATGGCTGAAAGTTTCCAAAACGAAGTACCCAAGGCACGGGTCAACATCAAGCTGGACCTGCATACCGGCGGCGCGCAGAAGAAGGTCGAGTTGCCGCTCAAGCTGCTGGTGATGGGCGATTACGGCAATGGCCAGGACACCGGGGCTCTGGCCGAGCGCGAGAAAGTATCGATCAACAAGAATAACTTCAATTCCGTTCTGGCCGACTTCAATCCCAAGGCTCGTATCGCGGTCGAGAACACGCTCGCGGGAGACGGCTCCGAACTGCCGGTCGACCTGGACTTCAAGTCCATGGATGACTTCAAGCCGGAGGTGGTGGCCGGGCGCGTGCCGGAGCTACGCGCGCTGGTTGCCGCGCGCAATCTGCTGCGAGATCTCAAGTCGAACCTGCTTGACAACGCGACGTTCCGCCGCGAACTCGAAAGAATCCTCAAGGACCCGTCCCTGTCAGAACGCCTGCGCGCCGACCTGCAGAGGCTCGGCCAGAACGCCCCTTCCGCCCAGTAACCCCAGTTCCCAGAGGAATGCAACCCATGAGCAAGCAAGACATGTCCGCACGTACTCACGGCGAAGCCGATACCGTGGTCCTGGACGCACCGGGCAAGAGCGTTTACGAGTCCCTGTGCGAGAAGATCAACCTGACGCCAGTCAAGGCGACGCGCCCGGTCGAATCGTTCCAGAGCGCCGAAGCGCTCTCCGACTCGTCGCTGGACGAGCGCGTCGCCCAGGCGATGAATGTGTTCCTGAAGATGATCCAGGACTCATCGCAACAGGTGGACAGGCTCGACAAGAGCTTGCTGGACTTTCATATCGCGCATCTGGATGAGCAGATCAGCCGCCAGCTCGACGCGATCATGCACCATGAGACATTCCAGGAGATCGAGTCGGCTTGGCGGGGACTCAAGTTCCTGGTCGATCGCACTGACTTCCGCAAGAACGTCAAGATCGAAGTGCTCGACGTCTCCAAGGAAGCGCTGCGGCAGGACTTCGAGGACACGCCGGAGGTGATTCAGAGCGGCCTCTACCTGCATACCTACATCCAGGAGTACGACACGCCGGGCGGCGAGCCGATCGGCTCCATCATCTCGAACTACGCATTCGACCGCAGCCCCCAGGATATTGCGCTGCTGCGCAATATCTCGAAGGTTTCGGCGGCGGCCCACATGCCGTTCATCGGCTCGGTGTCGCCGCAGTTCTTCGGCAAGGAATCCATGGAAGAAGTGGCTGGCATCCGGGATATCGGCAACTACTTCGACCGGGCCGAGTACCTGAAGTGGAAGAGCTTCCGTGACTCGGACGACGCCCGCTACATCGGTCTGACGCTGCCGCGCTTCCTGGCTCGCCTGCCCTACGGCCCGGAGACCGTACCGGTGCGTGCCTTCAACTACACCGAGGCGGTCAAGGGTCCCGATCACAACCGATACCTATGGGGCAATGCATCTTTCGCCTTTGCGGCAAACATGGTGCAGAGCTTTATCAAGAATGGCTGGTGCGTGCAGATCCGCGGCCCGCAGGCCGGCGGCCTGGTCGAGGATCTGCCGATCCACCTGTATGACCTGGGCACGGGCAACCAGGCAAAGATTCCGACCGAGGTGCTGATCCCGGAAACTCGCGAGTTCGAATTCGCCAACCTCGGCTTCATCCCGTTGTCGTACTACAAGAATCACGATTTCGCGTGCTTCTTCTCGGCGCACTCAACCCAGAAGCCGGCGCTGTATGACACCAGCGAGGCGACGGCGAACAGCCGTGTCAATGCACGCTTGCCGTATATCTTCCTGCTGTCACGCATTGCCCACTACCTGAAGCTCATCCAGCGCGAGAACATCGGGACCACCAAGGATCGGCGCGTGCTGGAACTGGAGCTGACACCTGGATCAAGACGCTCGTGACGGAGATGACCGACCCCGGTGACGAGCTGCAGGCCTCGCATCCGCTGCGCGAAGCAAGGTAATCGTCGAGGATATCGACGACAACCCAGGCTTCTTCCGTATCAAGCTCTTCATCGTTCCGCACTTCCAGATCGAGGGCATGGACATCAACCTGTCGCTGGTTTCGCAGATGCCGAAGGCAAAAAACTAAGCGCAAGCACGTTGTCAACAACGAGCGGCCTCCGCGTGGGGTTCTTCCCCACGCGGTGTGCATTGAAGTCAACGACAAGCTGAGGCGCGTCACATCGCGCGGTTCCCGATCACCATGAAGATAACAAGACCGCTGTGGGCACAGGGCATTTTCATGACCCCGCAGCATTTTCAGCAGCAAGCGCTGTGGGAAAGTCATACCGACGAGCTGGTTGCGCGCATCGCGTGTCCGGAGCCGTGGGGTGTTGTTCGGGTCGCGCTGGACCCGCAGGCGCTGTCCATCCATCGCCTGGTCGCCAACACCTTGTCCGTACGCCTGCCCGACGGGACGATCATCGACACGGAAACGGCCGATCGCACGCCGCCAGCCCGGGACCTGTCCGACGTGCCCGCCACCGTTGATGCGGTGGTCGTGCTGATTGGCCTGCCCTTGATGGACGCCCAAGGCGGCAATTGCATCGCCGATAACGAGAAGCCCGCCCGCCCACGGCGCTTCGTGCGCGAGTACCTGTCCGTGGCCGACCTGCATGGCGAGGGCAAGGAAGAAATCAGCGTCGAGCGGCACGCGTTGGCGCTGCTCTTCGACTTCGAAGCACACGGCGACCTCGTGACATGCCCGATTGCAAGATTGATCCGCTCGCCCCAGGGACACTTCGAACTCGATCCGGCATTCGTGCCGCCATGCCTGTTCCTGTCGGCGAGCCAACGGCTCGTCGCGCGCATGAAGAGGATCTCGGAGATCCTTGCGGCCAAGAGCGCGAGTCTGGCTGTACGCCGCCGTGAGCGTTCCGACCAGATTGCAGATTTTGCCGTGGCCGATGTGGCGCTGTTCTGGCTGCTGCATAGCGTGAACAGCAGTTGGCCGGAGCTGGCGCGTCTGTGCGCTGCGCCACGGCAGCCCCCTGACAGGCTCTACACTCTGCTCGCCCGCCTGGCCGGGTCGCTCCTGACCTTCTCGACTACCGAGACGCTTCAAGCCATTCCCGCCTACACCCATCTCGCGCCCGAGCCGGTATTCGCCGAGTTGGAATCACTCATTCGCACGCTGCTCGACACAGTGATTCCTTCGAGGGTGGTCCCCGTGGCGCTTGAGCGTGTGCGGCCCACTGTCTGGGTCGGCAAGATCCTTGACGAACGGCTGGTCGAAGGCGCCGAGTACTACCTGTCCGTCCAGGCGGGACTGCCCGCCCATGCGCTGCTCGAACAGCTGCCGCGCCTGTGCAAGGCCGGCGCGCCCGACGAGGTCGAGCAGATCGTCAACTCGGCGCTGCCGGGAATTCCCTTGCGCACCATGTCACGGCTCCCCGCGGCGATTCCGGTGCGCATCGAGAACCAGTACTTCGCGCTGGACAGTGCGCATCCGGCATTCCCACGAATGATTGCAGCTCGCGCTTGCCAGTTCTACGTTCCGGCTTCGATGCCGGACGTATCGCTTGAACTCTTTGCGGTATTGCCGGCATGACGACACCAGCCACCATTCTGCCTCTCGCCCTCCGCGACACTGCCTTGACCGTCACGGAACTGCTCGACGAAGCCAAGCCGGACACGTTCGAGGCCTTCCGCGCGCGGTGCCTGGAGCATGTAGCACGGCTGCGGGAGGAATTCCGCGCAGCGGGGCAACCACCAGCGGTCATCTACGACGCGGCCTACGCCCAATGCGCACTGCTCGACGAGGTTGCCTTGCGCCGGCTGAAGGGCACCGAACGCGATGCCTGGGAACGAGAGCCCCTGCAAGTCAAGGAGTTCCAGAACCACAACGCCGGCGAAGAACTGATCGCCAGCATCGAGCGCCGTCTGGCCGAACCGCAACCCGTCTTGCCGCTGCTTGTCGTCTTCTACGCCGTGCTTGGACTCGGCTTCCAAGGCAAGTTCACGTTGGACAGCACCGGCGCCCGTGAAACCTTAATGCGAGCCATCGACGAACGCCTGGAGCGCGGCGGCGTACGCAATAGCGCAGGGCCTGTGATTGTCGCCAGCAATCAACCCTACGGATGGCAAGGCCTGTCGCTGCTTGCCTGGGTGGGCATCACGCTGATCGGCGCTGGGGTCATCTATTTCGCGCTGGACCGATGGCTGACGGCGTCGATCGCCCGGTTCGGTGGCTGAGAGGGCGTTCGTGACCGGCTATCCCTATCGCACGCTCTTCGGCTGGATCGCGGCGCTCGCGCTTGCCTGGCTTGGCCTCAGTTCACCTTGGTCCATGGCGTGGAACCTGCTGCTGGCAGGCGTTGTCGTCGTATCGGCCATCATGGCCGTGCTTGTTGCAACGCGGCGCGTACGTGCCCGCAAGCGAGGCTCGCAAGCCGTACTGGAAGCCATCGACCGCTCACTGGAGTCGCTGCCCGGTGATACTCGCCGCAATACCGCGCTGGTGCTGACCGTGGGTGACGGTGTGCCGGCGCTGGTGTTTGGCGAGGCGTTGGTCCGAATGACGGACACGGCGATCTGGGTGCGCGTGGACGAGCCGAACCGACTCGCCCACGTAGCCGATGCGCTCAAGCGCTGGCGCGAGGGCCAGGGACCAGATGCCATTACGTGCCTGATAAGCGCCGACCAGGTTCGCGAGCCTGCCTCGCTCAGTGCCGGACTCCGGCGCTGGCGCTCGGCCATCGGTGAGGCGAGCCGCGCCGTTGGCTATTCGCTGCCAGTCTGCCTCGCCGTGTACGCCGAAGAAGCCGGTGGCCCCCCCGACGACTGCCCATGGTTTAGTGTCACGGGCTGGGATCTGCCGCCAGCCGATGTGCTCTGCGCGCAGTTGGCCGATCAGATTGCACAGTACCCACTGGCCGCCATGCCAGCGGACCGAGCCGCGCGCATGCGCCGCGCGGCTCGCCTTGACGCGCTGACAAGATGGTCAACCGGTGCTGTGTTGCCGGCATTGCGCGACGACGTGCGGGATGGCTTGCGCAGCGGACGCCCTGTCCGCATCGCCGCCTTTGGCGTGATCGCCACGACAGGCGTGCCGGCGCCCGATTCGCTCTTTGCCAGTTTCATCTCGCAGACCACCGGTCTGGCTGCCGTCGCGCGAGAGGGCCGGCGTGCATCGTATGGCTTGCCTGACCCTCTGATTTGCGGCATTGCCTTGCAACCAGGAAGGCGGGCTTTGCCTCACGCGCTGGCACATGCCTTCGCCTGGCTCGCTCTCGCCTTCTGTGCGGCCGCCGCGGCTTCGGCGTGGCAAAACAGGGCGCTGGTTGAGCGCGTGGTGCAAGACATGGCCCGCTACCGTGCCATAGGCGTTGAGCGCGATGCGGCACGCGTGGACGCGCTGCAGGCCCTCAAGCAGGATCGCGACGAGCTGGAGCGCTATCAGCGAGCCGGCGTACCTCCAAGGCTCGGACTGGGCTTCTACCGCGGTGCAAACCTGCTCGCCCCGCTCAACGCGCTGATCGCGACGTATCAGCCTCCGGGGCCGCCGCCTTCGACCATTGAGCTGGACAGCCTGTCGCTTTTCCGGAGCGGCAGCGCGGTGCTCAACCCCGGCTCCAACCGCGTCCTGATCGGCGCGCTGGAAATGATCAAAGCGCACGCAGACAAACGCGTGCTTGTGGCCGGACACACAGACGCCGTGGGCAGCGCTCAGGCCAACCTCAAGCTGTCCGAGGCCCGCGCCGCCTCCGTGCGCGACTGGCTGGCCGATGCGGCCGGCCTGCCGCCTACCCACTTCGCGATCCAGGGCTATGGCGACACGCGCCCCAAGGCCCCCAACGACACGGACGCAGGACGAGCGGCCAACCGCCGTGTCGAGATCACGCTTGTTCCCGATTGCCGTGACGATCATCGCAGCAATCGGGCAATTTCGGGCCACCCGGCCTGTTCATTCCAGTAGAAGGAGCAAGAATCAATGGCAATTCCCGCATACATGTGGATCAAGGACGACGGCGGCGCCGATATCAAAGGCTCGGTCACGGTGTCCGGCCGCGAAGGCAGCGTCGAAGTCGTCGCCTTCGATCACGCCGTCAATATCCCGACCGACTCGAACACCGGCAAGCTGACTGGCACTCGCGTGCACAAGCCGATCGTGTTCACCAAGGAGACCGACGCTTCGACTCCCTATCTCTACAAGGCCGTCACCAGTGGCCAAACCCTCAAGTCGATCGAGATCAAGTGGTACAAGATCGACGATGCCGGCAAGGAGAAGGAATACTTCAACACCAAGCTCGAAAACGTCAAGGTCGTCGGCGTCACGCCGAAGATGCTGGACATCAAGAACCCGGCCTACGAGAAGCACAACCATCTCGAGGATATCGAACTGCGCTACGAGAAGATCACCTGGTCATACAAGGACGGCAACATCATCCACGCCGACAGCTGGAACGAGCGCTCGTAAGCATCAGCACGGCCGGTGCCTGATGCCGGCTCGCGCATCGCGCGGCCCGCACGCCACGGGCCGCGCATCTCGGATCTTCCCCCGCATATCCCCATCCCCGCCATTCGCCATGACCGCCCGCGACTATTCCCCGTTCCTGCGCCGCCTCAATGAGCACTGTGCTCACGCCCTGGCCGACGCGGCCAGCCTTTGCGAGACGCGCGCCCACCGGGACATCGACGTGGAACACTGGCTGATCAAGCTGCTGGAACTGGGCGAGCGACCTGCTAGCCATCCTGAGGAGATATGAACTGGATGTGGATGGCATCTGGAATGGCCTGCTGGACGCCCTTGACCGGCTGCCGCACGACCTCCGCGGCAAGCCGGGGCTGTCGACCCGTCTGGGACAATGGCTGGAAGCCGCGTGGGTCAAGGCATCGCTTGGTGACGGCGCACAAACGATCCGTTCAGCTCACTTGCTCGCCGCGCTTGCCGAGACCCCGCACTTGCTGCGTGCACCTGATGCCTGGCCGTTGCTGAGCATCTCGGCGGCGCAAATCGACCGGCTCCTTCCTGAACTGGACAAGATTTCCACGGAGGCAAGTATCCGCGGTGCCTCGCAGAGTGTCCAACGTCACGTCGACTCTCGGCCGGGCTCACAAACGGCATCGCCTCCCTCCAGGGCCCTGCCAGGCCAGGCTGACACTTCTGCGCTGGCGCGCTTTACCACCGACATCACGCAAAAGGCGCGCGACGGCAAGATCGATCCTGTGTTCGGCCGCGATGTCGAAATCCGGCAGATGATCGACATCCTGGCCCGGCGCCGCAAGAACAATCCGATTCTGGTCGGAGAGCCGGGGGTGGGCAAGACTGCGCTGGTCGAAGGGCTGGCGCTCAAGATCGCCGAAGGCGATGTCCCCATGGTCATTCGCGATGTCTGCGTGCTCACGCTGGACCTCGGACTCCTGCAAGCCGGCGCCGGGGTCAAGGGGGAATTCGAGCAGCGCCTCAAGAACGTGATAGAGGCTGTCCAGCAGTCGTCGACACCGATCCTGCTCTTCATCGACGAGGCGCATACGCTGATCGGCGCTGGCAACAGTGCTGGCGGCGCGGATGCCGCCAATCTGCTGAAGCCCGCACTCGCCCGCGGCGAGCTGCGCACGATCGCGGCAACGACCTGGTCCGAGTACAAGCAGTATTTCGAGCGTGACGCGGCGCTTGAGCGTCGTTTTCAGATGGTCAAGGTCGACGAGCCTGATGATGAGAACGCATGCCTGATGCTGCGCGGGCTGAAAGGGCGCTATGCACAGCACCATGGGGTGCATATCACCGAAGCGGCAGTGGCTGCGGCCGTGCGGCTATCGCGCAGGTATCTCACCGGACGCCAGTTGCCGGACAAGGCGGTCGACCTGCTGGATACCGCCGCGGCCCGTGTACGCATGAGCCGGGAGGCTACGCCGCTCGCAATATCTGCCTGCGAAGCGGAACGTACCGCATTGGAGATCGAGCGCACTGCCCTGCAACAGGATCAGGGCGCCACGGGTACCAGCGACACTGAGCGCCTGGCGGCCATTGAGGCGCGGCTGGCCACACTGGCGGCCGAACGGGAACAGCTTGCGCACAGCTTTGCGGAACAGAAACACGCCGCTCAAGCGCTCCAGGCCTTGCGTGACCAATGGCGAACAGCCTCCGACGAATCGGTGCGGCGGGACTTGGCGCCGTCGATCCAGGCGGCACACCAGGCGCTGTCACTGCCAGGCCAGACTGAGCTGATTCACGCGGAGGTCGACGAGAACGCGATCGCACAGGTGATTGCGGACTGGACCGGAGTGCCGGTCGACGGCCTGCTGTCCAATGAACTCGCCACGCTGCTGGAACTCGAAGACCGGCTCGGCCGTGTCGTGGTGGGCCAGGACGATGCGCTGGCCGCGCTCGGCAAGAGCCTGCGCGCGCCAAGGCGGGGCTCAAGGCCGAAGAGGCGCCGCTTGGGGTCTTCCTGCTCACCGGACCATCCGGGGTTGGCAAGACAGAAACCGCGCACGCCCTGGCCGACGTGATGTTCGGTGGCGAGCGTTCGCTCATTACCATCAACCTGTCCGAATACCAGGAAGCGCATACCGTATCCCAGTTGAAAGGCTCGCCGCCGGGCTATGTCGGCTACGGAGAAGGCGGCATCCTGACCGAAGCGGTGCGCCAGCGGCCCTACAGCGTGGTGCTGCTGGACGAAGTAGAGAAGGCCCACCGTGACGTGCTGAACCTGTTCTACCAGGTGTTCGACCGGGGCTTCATGCGCGATGGCGAGGGACGTGTGATCGATTTCCGCAACACGGTGATCCTGATGACATCGAATCTGGGCAGCGACCGGATCCTGACGGCCACACAGGCCGTGGAGGATGCCGGCGGCGACGTCAGCACCGGCATGCTGATGGAAGCCATCCGGCCGGCGCTGGTCGAACACTTCCAGCCCGCGCTGCTCGCGCGGTTTCAGAGCATCGTGTACCGGCCGCTTGCCCCCGAGACCATGGCGACTATTGTGCGCATGAAGCTATCCAAGGTGGGCGACCGCATCGAGCGCCGGTTCGGCGTGCCACTGCAGTGTAACGAAGCCTGGTGACCGAGCTGGTGCGCGCTTGCCTGTTACCGGACTCCGGCGCTCGCAATATCGACAGCCTGCTTGACCAGCAAATCCTGCCCGTGCTCTCACGCGAGTTGCTCGTGCGCATGGGTGGTGACCATGCCCCGCAATCGATCCGGCTTTCGTTCTCCGATGAGGACGGCATTGGGTTGGAGTTTGAGTTTGACGAGACATCCGCTGCTGTTGGAGAGCAAGCCTGATGCGCGGCGGACCGGGCCTCTTCGAGGCTGTCACCGGCTACTTTGCGAACGGCGTTGCGGTCGACGAATTCGACGCGGCCACGCAGACCTTCCTGTCGGTACAGGACAACATCCAGCGCATCCTCAATAGCCGTCGTGGCAGCCTCGCGCATCTGCCCGCGTATGGGCTTGGCGATCTGTCCAGAATCTATCGCCACCTGCCGGCCTCTGCGCATACGCTCAGGCGGGAGATCGAGATGACGCTGCTGCGCTATGAGCCACGCCTGAAAACCATCGATATCGAGATTGAGGAGACCGAGCCCGGCATGCTGCTGAGCTTCACCATGAGCTGCCATCTGCATCAGGCCGGCTGGTGCGATTCGGCACCCATTTCACACCAGACGGCAAGACGCGGCTCAAGCTTCTCAGAGCGGCCCAGGAGCATTACTAGCGTCGCACCGCCAGCGATAGAGAACGGCAGCCGCGCTGGCCTCCGCCGCCAACGGCACCAGCGACCACCTCACCGCCGAACTGTTCTGGCAGTCGCCGCACGCCCGAGATCAAGGCGAGGCTGCACAGCGCCACCGTGGCCGCGCTCAATGAGCCAGCCACCAAAGCGAAGCTGCTCGATCTCGCTTCGAGATCGTCGCCAATACGCCGGAGCAGTTCGCCGCGTTTCAGGCGTCGGAGTTCGCGCGCTGGAAGAAGGTAATCGAAGTGGGCAAGATCACCGCGGACTGAGCGCTCAGCCTGCGGGCGTCGCGCTTTGGTGCCCGTGGCCGTTGGATCGCTTGGTACGCCGAATCACCAGGAATACCAGCAGCACGACCGGCGCAATCAGCAGGCCTTCGACCAGTTCCGGATCCAGCGGCAGGTGGAAGGCATGCATGGAGCGCAGGCCGACCGCCGTGAGCGACAGCACATAGTAAGAAATTGCTGCGACCGACAACCCTTCGACTGCGTGCTGCAGGTGAAGCTGCGTGCGCGCGGTGCGATCCATGCCGGCCAGCAGCCGCATCGTATTGCCCTCCTGCGCCAGGCTCACGCGCGTACGCAACAGGTCGACCGCCCGCGCCACGCGCGCCGTGAATTGCTCGAGCCGGTTCCAGTTGGCGCGGCACGTCTCCATGGCCGGCGTGAACCGGCGTTCCATGAATTCGGCAATGGTCGGGATGCCTTCGATGCGCTCCTCGCGCAGTTCCTGGATGCGGGCCATGACCAGGCGCTCGTAGGCCCGACTGGCGCTGAAGCGGTGGCTGGACTCCGCCAGCGCCTCGCCGCGCACGGCCAGGTGCGTGAGATCCTGGAGCAGGGCTGCATCCACCTTGTCGTTCGGTGCGGAGTCCATGCGGTTCATCAGCGCGGACAGCGAGCGCTGCAGGACATCGAGCGAACGGCCGAGTTCGCGCGCGGCGGGCAGTGCCAGCAAGGCCATCATGCGATAGGTCTCGATCTCGTACAGCCGCTGCAGCAGGCGGCCACCCTGCGCTTCACGGAAGCCTTCGTCGATCACGAGGAAGCGCGAAAAGCCATCAGGCTTGATGGTCCAGTCGCAATAGACCTCGCCATTGCCGAGCACGCGGCTGCCCACCTTGATCGGGCCGTCGATCCAGCGGCTGTAGTCCTTGCGCGCCTGCAAGGCGTGCTCGCCGGAAACCAGCTCCAGGCGTATTGCCACGAAGCGCATGCCGGCAATCTGCGCGAACCATTCCTGCGGCACGTGATCGGTCGCCAGGCCGGAGAAATAGTCGGTATCGCGCCGGCTGGCGACGAACGTGTAGGTGGAGAATTCCGTGTGGCGCTCCCACTTGAGCTGGCGCTCGCCGTTCCACTGCGCGACATAATGGGTGCTGCCCGGCTCCGGCGGCGGCATGCCCGTGAGATCACACAACGCGCGCAGCAGCTGCTCATGGATGGCGGCATCGTCTCCCGCGTAGATCGCCAGGTGAGCCAGGGCGACGGAGCCCGACAAACGCAGGAAGGGTCTGGCGTGCAATTCGTTGGCAAGGCTCGCGCGCAGGGCGTGGTCCATATTGGAAGCTCTCTCGGAAGGTTTCGCTCAGGGGGGGCGCCGGCATGGCATCCATGGAACGAATTCTCCCGCACGGCATTGCGCAGTGCAACAGGCGGCAGTGGGTTCGGGGAACACCGTGCAATCGGGCTCGAACCAGACCGGTGTGCTGCTCGGGATGCGGCACAAGTTCTGAGGTAGCGGGACGCAGCGGTGTACTGATATCACCGGACCGGCCCCGCATCGGCATCAGAACCCGGCACGCGCCTGGATATACACCATGCGCGGCGCGCCGACCAAACGCCCGGCATTGCTGTCCGTCGTACGCGTGTAGTAGCGCTTGTCGAACAGGTTGTTGATGCCGATTGTGATATCGGTCCGCTTCCACTGCGGAATCGTGAACATCGCCTGCAGATTCCAGGTGCGGAAGCCCGGAATGCGGCCCACGCTACCGTCCGGCGACTCGGCGATGGTATTGGCCAGATCCGAGTACTGCGCGCTCTGGTGCGTGGTCGAGACATTGAAGGTCCAGTTTCGCCAGTCGTAGCGCGCGCGATCGTATCGGTATTGCGCGAGTAGAACGGTACGTCGAGACCGGCCGTGGCGCCCGACTTCTGGATCGCGCGCGTGTAGGTGTAGTTGGCGTAGACATTCAGTCCGCCGAGCACGCTCGAGCGTTCGAAGGTGTAGTCGATTGCGGTTTCAACGCCGTCGTGGTCGGTCGCGCCGATATTCTGGAACGTCGCGGGGAAGAGTCCCGGCACCTGCTGGATCTGGTTGTCGAACTTGATCTTGAACGCGGTCAGCTCTGCCTTGATGCGGTTGTCGGTCCAGCGCGTGCCCAGTTCGAACGTGCGGGCGACTTCTGGCTGAAGCGGATTGTTCGGCGTCTGCGAATTGAGCTGGGTGTTCTGCACCGGGCCGAACGACGTGCTGTAGTCGGCAAACACCGTCCACGCATTGTTCACGAGGTACGACACGTTGACCGACGGCAGCGCCTTGTTGTTCGTGCTGTCGAACTGCGTCGCCGCGCCGCGCTGCTGGCGCGTGGTATCGATATGTTCGAAGCGCACGCCCGGCACGATGCGCCAGCTGCCGACGGCGATTCGGTCATCGATATACACCGCGTGCGCATCGGTGGCGTTGTCGTACGTGGTGGTCGGGCCGACCACGCCGGTTCGCGGATTCTGGTTGAAGGCGTTGTCGTCGCCGCGTTCGCGGATATAGCGGTAGCCGACGGTGATGTCGTGCGTCGTCGGTCCCAGTGCGACGCGCTGCGTGTAGCGCGGCTCGATGCCGAACGTGGTGTAGTTACGCGGCTGGTGCGCGATCACGGTGGCACTTTGCTGCAGCGTGCTCTGGCGATAGCTCTCGTTGAAGAACGTGCGGATCTCGAATTCCTGGTTGGCGGAGATCGTGTTCACATAGCCGAGGTCGAACGCCGTGCGGTTGCCGCTCCAGTAGTCGTTCGGCCGCGTGTTCTGGAACGGGTCGGCATTGTATTGCGCGACCGTCAGGCCGCCCGGCGTGCGCGAGCGCACGTCGTAGTACGAGACCTTGCCGTAGACCTGCGACGTGTTATTGATGTCGTAGGCAAACTTCACGGCCAGGTCGTTGACGTCATCGTCGCTGCCCTTGCGCCATTCGCGGCCCGTCATGCCCGAGTACAGCACGGCGAGTCCGAGCCCGCTGTCGAGCGTGGTCCCCACGAATGCGTTGTACTGCGTATTGCTGCCGCCGCCTTCCGTGTAGATGTTCTCGCGGATCGACGCATCGCCGGTGATGCCGGGGCTGGTCGGAATCGGCTTGGTGTTGAAGTTGATGATGCCGCCGACGTTCTGCGGGCCATAGCGCACGGCGCCGCCGCTGCGCACGACGTCGATCGATTCGATATTGCCAAGGCTCACCGGCGCGAACGAAAGCTGCGGTTGCCCATACGGCGCGACCGCCATCGGGATGCCGTCGAGCAGTACCGTCGAGCGCGGCGAATAACGGCCCGTTAGGCCGCGCACACCGATGTTGAGCGAGACAGCGCTACCAGCGGTGCCGGAGTTGTCGGTCGCCTGCACGCCTGGAATGCGGCGCATGACGTCGCCAATGCTGGAAGCGCCGCTCTGCTCGATCTGCGCTTCGCCCACCACGGTGCGCGCGCCGGCGAACGTCTTCACGCTGTTCTGAAGCCCGGTACCCAGCCAGTTGCCCGTGACCTGCACGGTATCGAGCACCTGCTCGACATTGCCGTTCTGCCCCGATTGCACATCAGCCTTCTGGGCGAACGCCAGTGGTGCCATGCACAGCAGCGAGACAGCAACCGCCGTGGCGCGCAGCGCGATCTGGGGTGCGGCTGGCTCGTTGCCGCATCGGCTCGACTTCATGACTTCTCTTCCTTGTGACTGGCAGGTGACGAAAAGTCATGAATGTAAATGATAACGGTTATTGTTTGTAACTCATCAACATAAAGTGATGCTAACTTCACTCAAAATGCCTGAAATGTTGCCTTGCCGCGACAAACGTACAATCAGGAGCCTTGCGGTCGCCAGAACCATTCCCGCTCAAAGCGCGGGCGCTGATCACAGCAGGGGGCGTTTGGGCACCTGGTTCCGGACAGGTAGAACCACCGATCGCCCCCGCATAGGGGGCTCGGGACTTAATCGTGCCCCGTCACCGCCCGCTTGGTGGCGTGATAGCCGTGCTTGGTCGTATCAGCAACTGCATGCGCGGCCGCCTTGGTGCCGCGGCCGATCGCGAACGTCGCATCGCGCACGGCGTGTCCGCCCTGCTTGCCTGCGGCCTTGACGTTTTCCTTGAATGCATGGGCATCCGCGGACAGGCTCGCCTGCGCGAGCGGACTCGCCGCGGCGAGCGTGATCGCGATGATCAGAGTGTTTGCCTTCCTCATGCCAATGGGTCCGGTGTCCGGCTGGTATCACATACCCATATTTTAGCCTTGTCCGGACCCACAGGCTGTCAGCTGGGCGCGGCCCCCGGTTCGGTGATCGCGCTGTAGACCAGCGTGCGCAGTTGGCGCCGCACGGGATATGCCGAGGACGGCAGCAATTGAGTCAGGAAGAGTCCGATCAGATCCTCCTGCGGGTCCACCCAGAAGAAAGTGCTGGCTGCTCCACCCCAGAAGAAATCTCCGGCGCTGCCGGGGATCAGCGTGGTCGCGGGTGTCACCGTGGTGGCAAAGCCGAGGCCGAAACCCACGCCGTCATAGGTCGCTTCGCTGAACATCGAGCGCGACAGGCTCGGCAGGTCCACCCCGCCCGGCAGGTGGTTGGCGGTCATCAGCTGCAGCGTCTTTGGCCCCAGCAGGCGCACGCCATCGAGTTCGCCGCCTTGCAGCAGCATGCGCGCGAAGCGCATGTAGTCGGCGGCCGTGGACACCAGTCCGCCACCGCCGGAAACGAAACTCGGCGGCTTCAGATACGGGCTGGCGCGCGGGTCGTCCTGCAGCATGGGGCCCTTCTCCGATATCACCTTCGAACCGAGCACGCCGATCGCATAGCACGCGCAGAAGCGCGACACCTTGTCTTCCGGCACATGGAAGGCCGTGTCGACCATGCCCAGTGGATCGAAGATGCGTTCCTTCAGGAAGGTCTCGAACGGAATGCCGCTGACCTTGCCGACCAGGTAGCCAAGCACGTCGGTAGAAACCGAGTAGTTCCAGGCCTCGCCCGGCGAGAATTCGAGCGGCAGCCCCGCCAGCTTGTCGATCATCGCGTCGAGCGTGCCTTCGGTAGCAAGCTCGCCGAGTTTCAGCTTGCGGTAGGCTGCGTCGACGTTGGTGTTTTGCTGGAAGCCATAGGTCAGGCCCGAGGTGTGGCGAAGCAGGTCGACCACCAGCATCGGGCGCACTGCCGGCCGCGTCTGGAAGCTCTCCATGAAGCCGCCCGCGTGGACGCCCAGGTTTTCCCATGCGGGGATGTACTTGCTGACCGGGTCGTCCAGCGCGATCTTGCATTGCTCGACCAGCATCATGACCGCGACCGAGGTCACGGGCTTGGTCATCGAATAGATGCGGAAGATCGAATCCTGCGCAAGCGGCACCTGCCGCTCGCGGTCCGCGAAGCCGAGCACCGAGTTCAGCGCCAGTTCGCCGCGCCGCCACACCTGGACCAGCGCGCCGGGCAGCTTGCCATTCGCAACATAGGATTCATCGATGAAACGTTCACGCGCGCAAGCCGCTCGCGGGACATCCCCTGTATTTCCCTGCTTTGCATAGTCACCTTCCCCCGGTTATTGCCTTGGCCGACGTGCGCCGCAAGCGGCGCGCACCTCGCCATCATGACATTGGCCGCCCGTTCGCGCCAAGCGCAAGCGGAGCCGCTCCGGAATCCGGTCAGACCCGGCGCGATTTCTCCGACACGGTGGACTAGATTGGATACTGGCCAGTGAACGTCTTTCCAAGGAGATCACATCATGCCCGCACGGAATCCCCGATTCACCGCGCTTGCCGTTGCCATGGCGCTGACGGCCTGGTCAGGCATGTCCTCTGCGACGGAACAGGCGCAGCAACGGCGTGAAGGCCGCGACGTCCGGCAGGATACGCGCCAGGATTCCCGGCAAACCAAGCAGGATTGCCGGGCCGCCAACCAAAAGAGCAACGCGGGTTGCCGGCAGGACAAGCGGGATACCAAGCAGCAGGGCCGGCAGACGGCCCGCGACATCAAGTATTGACCCCGCGCTCCAACCGGCCGACAGGCTGATCGTCAGGCCCCGAGCACCTTGCCTCCGCCATAGCTCGACTGTGCGGGCGCCACCCCGCCCAGCGTCATCCTGACTGCGCAGTACTTGAACTCGGGAATCTTGCCGAACGGGTCCAGCGCCGCGTTGGTGAGCTTGTTGATGGCCGCCTCGTAGTAGCAGAACGGCACGAAGACGGCGCCGCGCGGCGTGCCGGCATCGGCGCGCGCGTACAGCGAGACCTCGCCGCGCCGCGAGGCCAGCGTGATGACATCACCGGGCTGGCCTCCGAGCATGTCCAGGTCGAGCGGATGCACGAGCGCGACCGGGTCGGGCTCGATCGCGTCAAGCACGCCCGCACGCCGCGTCATGCTGCCGGTGTGCCAGTGTTCGAGCTGGCGCCCGGTGATCAGCACCGTCGGGTAGTCCGAGTCGGGTCGTTCGTCCGCGGGAATGATGTCCGCGGGGACGAAGCGGCCGCGCCCCGTCTCGGTCGGAAAGCTGTCGGTGAAAA
Source organism: Cupriavidus sp. UYMMa02A (assembly GCA_001725945.1). Classification (GTDB taxonomy): domain Bacteria; phylum Pseudomonadota; class Gammaproteobacteria; order Burkholderiales; family Burkholderiaceae; genus Cupriavidus. The sequence continues at coordinate 76,799 of LRMT01000033.1, forward strand.
TCACCGGCTCGCCCGGGTCCCTTCCGCGCGGCACGGATAGGTCACCGCGCCCGCCTGCTCGAGCCGCTCCCACGTCACGCCGCCGATGCTCGGCATAGCGTGCCGCATCTCCTCGAAGACCTCCGCCACGTTGCCGTAGTGCCAGTCGAGCCCCAGCCCCTGCGCCATCTGCTGGATGATCCACAGGTCCTGCCGCGCCTGTCCCGGCGGCAGCAGCGCCTGCGCCCGAGCTGCACGGTACGGTCCGTGTTGGTGAAAGTGCCGGTCTTCTCCGGAAAGGCCGAGGCAGGCAGCACCACGTCCGCCAGGTAGGCGGTCTCGGTCAGGAAGATGTCCTGCACCACGAGGTGGTCCAGCGCGGCCAGCGCCTCGCGTGCATGCTCGGCGTCGGGATCGGACATGGCGGGGTTTTCGCCCATGATGTACATGCCCCGCACCTCGCCGCGGCCGATGGCTTGCATGACCTCCACCACAGTCAGCCCCGGCTCGCGATCGAGCGGCATCCCCCACAACCTCTCGAAGCTTGCGATGGCGTCCGGGTCGTCCACGCGCCGGTAGTCCGGATACATCATCGGGATCAGCCCCGCATCGGACGCGCCCTGCACATTGTTCTGGCCGCGCAGCGGATGCAGACCGGTACCGGGACGGCCGATCTGCCCCGTCATCAGCGCGAGCGCGATCAGGCAGCGCGCGTTGTCGGTGCCATGCACGTGTTGCGAGATGCCCATGCCCCACAGGATCATCGATGCCTTCGACGTGGCATAGGCGCGCGCGACCTCACGGATGGTCTGCGCGTCGATACCGCAGACCGGCGCCATCAGTTCGGGGCTGAATGCGGCAACGTTGCGCTGAAGCGCTTCAAACCCGATCGTGCGGCTGTCGATGAAGTTCTGGTCGACCAGTCCTTCATCGACGATCACATGCATCATCGCATTGAGCAGCGCGACATCCGCATCCGGCGTGAACTGCAGGAAGCGCCAGGCAAAGCGCGCCAGGTCCGAGCGGCGCGGATCGGCGACGACGAGCTTCGTGCCGTTCTTCACCGCGTTCTTGATCCAGCTCGCCGCGACCGGGTGGTTCACGGTCGGGTTGGCGCCGATCACGATCACCAGCTCGGCGCGCTCGACATCCATCACCGGATTCGACACGGCTCCGGAGCCGATGCCTTCGAGCAGCGCCGCCACCGAAGACGCATGGCACAGCCGCGTGCAGTGATCGACGTTGTTGCTGCCAAAGCCGGTGCGCACGAGCTTCTGGAACAGGTAGGCCTCTTCGTTGCTGCCTTTGGCCGAACCGAAGCCGGCCAGCGCGCGCTTGCCATGCGTGTCGCGGATCTGCGCAAGACCGCCGGCGGCGAGCGCGATCGCCTCTTCCCACGTCGCTTCGCGGAAGACGTCCATCACACGGTCCGGGTCCATGACGAAGTCGCCGCGCTTGGGAACGCCTTCGCGCCGTATCAGCGGTACGGTGAGCCGCTGCGGATGCTGGACATAGTCGAAGCCGTAGCGGCCTTTCACACACAGCGCTCGTGGTTGGCCGGACCGTCCCGCCCTTCGACGTAGAGGATGCGGTTGTCCTTGACGTTGTAAGTCAGCTGGCAGCCCACGCCGCAATACGGGCAGACCGACTTCACCTGCCGATCCGGCACGGCGAGCGCGGCATCGCGCGCCGGCATCAGCGCGCCGGTCGGGCAGGCTTGCACGCACTCGCCGCAGGCGACACACGTGGACGCGCCCATGGGGTCGTCCATGTCGAACACGATGCGGGCAGCGTCGCCGCGCTGCGCAAGGCCGATCACGTCATTGACCTGCTCGTCGCGGCAGGCGCGCAGGCAACGCGTGCACTGGATGCAGGCGTCCAGGTTGACGGCAATGGCCGGGTGCGAAAGGTCCGCGGCCACGCGCTCGCGCGGCGCAAAGCGTGGCTTGCCGACATCCAGGCGCGCAGACCACTCGTCCAGCTCATTGTGCCGCGTGTATTCGGCTTCCGGCATATCGGACTGCAGCAGCTCCAGCACCGTGCGCTGGGCGCGGCGCGCGCGTTCGGAATCCGTCTGCACGGTCATGCCCTGCGCGGGATAGCGGCAGCAGGAAGGCGCGAGCACGCGTTCGCCCTGGATCTCCACCATGCAGGCGCGGCAGTTGCCCGCCGGGTCGAGTCCGTCCTTGTAGCACAGATGCGGCACGTCAAAGCCTTCGCGCTGCGCGACCTTCAGCAGGTTTTCGCCGGGCTGCGCGCTGACTTCACGTCCATTGAGCGTGAACGTGACGGACGGCTCCGTGGATTCGACCAGCGCGCGTTCGGCGCGTGTCAGCGCATTCATGCCTGTGCCTCCGGGCGGTTCGGCACCGCCTGCAGTTCATGGGGAAAGTAGCGGATCACGCAATCGATCGGATTCGGCGCGGCCTGCCCAAGCCCGCAGATCGATGCGTCGCGCATCACGGCGGACAGGTCTTCCAGCGCGGGCAAGTCCCATTGCGGCCGGCGGATCAGGTCGAGTGCCTTGGCCGTGCCCACGCGGCACGGCGTGCATTGCCCGCAGGACTCGTGCCTGAAGAAGTGCATCAGGTTGCGGGCCGCGGCCACGGCGCTGTCGTGGTCGGACAGCACCACGACAGCGGCCGAGCCGATGAAACAGCCGTGCGGCTGCAGCGTGTCGAAGTCGAGCGGGATGTTGCCCATCGACGCGGGCAGGATGCCGCCCGACGCCCCGCCGGGCAGGTAGGCATAGAAGGTGTGCCCGTCGAGCATGCCCCCGCAGTATTCGTCGATCAGCTCGCGAACCGTAATGCCGGCAGGCGCCAGGTGCACGCCGGCCGGCGCACACGGCCCGACACCGAGAACGAGCGCAGCCCCTTGCGGCCATGCCGGCCCTGCGACGCAAACCATTCGGCGCCGTTTTCCAGGATGTCGCGCACCCAATAGAGCGTTTCAAATTGTGCTCGAGCGTCGGCCGCCCGAACAGGCCGACCTGCGCCACATAGGCGGCCGCAGTCGCGGCATGCCGCGCTTGCCTTCGATCGATTCGATCATCGCCGATTCTTCGCCGCAGATGTATGCACCCGCGCCGCGCCGCAACTCGATCCGCGGCAGGTCAGGTACCGGCGGATCGTCGCGCAGATCCTGCAATGCCCGCGTGAGGATCGCGCGGCAGCCCGCGTATTCGTCGCGCAGGTAGATGTAGATGGCTGAAACCTGCGTCACCGCGGCGGCAATCAGCATGCCTTCGAGGAAGCGGTGCGGATCGCGCTCGAGATAGACGCGATCCTTGAACGTGCCGGGCTCGCCCTCATCGATATTGACGGCCATGAGCCGTGGCGCCGGCTCGCGCGCCACGATGCGCCATTTGCGCCTGTCGGAAAACCCGCACCGCCCAGGCCGCGCAGGCCGGAGTCTTCCATCGTGCAAAGCACGGCGTCCCGATCGAGGGTGCCCTGCGCGAGCGCTTGAGCAGATCGTAGCCACCGGATGCCCGGTACGCACCGTAGCCCGTACGGGCCACCGCATCATCACGCACCGCGCCCGCCGCCACACAAGATGCAATCGCTTCGACCGTGGCGCCATCCACCGGATTCTGGCCTGCCAGCGCGGCAGGTGCTTTCTCGCAGCGGCCGATGCCACGGTGCAGCCACCACGCGCACGTCGTGCCCAGCACCGACGGAAGCCTGTCGATGAGCGCGCGCGCACCGGCCATCTCGCAGGCAATACCCTCGCACACTCGTACTGTCAGCGCCGGCGGCGGCGCGATATGGCCATCCGCATCTTCCCGCACCACGTCGAAGTGGTGGTAGAAGGTCGCGACCTCGTACACCTCCGTCATCGCCAGGCCAAGTTCCTGCGCCAGCGCGACCAGATGAGGCATGGCCAGCTGACCGTAGCGGTCCTGGATGCAATGAAGGTGCTCGATCAACAGGTCGCGGCGGCGCGGCATGTCGCCAAGCGCCGAGTGGACTTCCGCCAGTGCGGCGACGTCCACCTGCCTGCCCTTGGGCTGGCGGCGCTTGCGCAGCCGTCCAAGCCCGGTGGCCTCGATCGGGATGACAACCTGGTTCATGGATCTTCTGTCTCCTGCGGGGCGCGATCACGGTCGCTGCAAATGGCGTTCAGGAAGACGCCCTTGCGGGCCGCCTTCCTGTCGCTCTTTCTACGTCGTACCTCGTATTGTGCTACGGGGTGCGCTGCCTGTGCACGGTGATGGAAGCGGCACGCCGTAGGGCTTTCTTCATCGTGTCATCAGGTCAGGTCCTCCGGCACGGTGCGATACCCCATCGGGCTGGTGGTATTGGCATGCACATACTTGCGGGCATGCGCTTCGCGCATCGGCTTCAGGACAAACAGCGCGATCAGCGCGGTCAGCCCGGCCATGGCCGAAGCCAGCACGAACACCGCATGCCAGTCGCCGGTCGCGGCCGTGATCACGCTCGAGAACGGCACCAGCAGCGCGGCCGTACCCTTGGCCGTGTACAGCAAACCAGCATTGGTGGCGGCGAACTTCGGACCGAAGGTGTCGCCGCACGTCGCCGGGAACAGGCTGTAGATCTCGCCCCATGCGAAGAACACGATGCCGGTCAGGACCACGAACGCCACCGGGTTGTGGCCGTACTTGGACAGCATCAGGATACCCACCGCCTCCACTGCGAACGCGAAGAACATGGTGCGCTCGCGGCCGATATGGTCGGAGATCCAGCCGAAGAACGGGCGCGTCAGTCCGTTGAGCACGCGGTCGATGGTCAGTGCAAAGGTCAGCGCGGGCAGCGTCAGGCCAAGGATAGACACCGGCGCGTCATGCAGGCCGAAGTCCTTGGCAATCGGGCCGAGCTGCGCGGTGGCCATCAGCCCCCCGGCGGCCATCATCACGAACATCGCGTACATGACCCAGAAGATCGGCGACTTCAGCACCTGGCGCGGCGTGGCGTTGTAGGTCGCGGCAGCCTTCAGCGTGGACTTGACCTCGCTCAGGATCTTGGCCGACGGCGGATACAGAGCCATGCCCAGGAAGAACACGACCAGGCCCTGGCCCAGGCCGAACCACAGGAACGTGGCCTCGTAGCCCGACGACTTGATCATGTTGGCAATCGGCACCACGGTCATCGCCGAACCCGCGCCGAACCCCGCGGCGGTAATGCCCGCGGCAAGCCCGCGCCGGTTCGGGAACCATTTCAGCGCATTGCCCACGCAGGTGCCGTACACCGCGCCCGCGCCGATACCGCCAATGGCCGCCGCAAAGTACAGCATCGGCAGCGAGGACGCCACCGAGTTCAGCGCCCACGCAATCGCGCACAGGAGGCCGCCGCCGACGACCACGGGGCGCGGGCCGTACTTGTCGACCAGATAGCCTTCGATCGGCACGAGCCAGGTCTCGGTGACGACGAAGATGGTGAACGCAACCTGGATCGCGGTCCGGCCCCAGTGGTACTTCTCATCGATCGGATTGACGAACAGCGTCCATCCGTACTGCATGTTGGCAATCATTGCCATACAGATGACGCCGAAGACCAGCTGTACCCACGGCGACGCAAATCGCGACGTGGACTCCCTTTGCTGCAGTTCCATGATGTCTCCTTCTAGGCGGCAGGGACCGCCTGTGGTGGAAGATATGGGCGCCTGATGACGCCTCTCGCTTACCGCTCTCACGAACAGCTTAGCCGCTCTAGTGCTATACGGTATGTGATATATCAACCAAGTCAAGCGTATTCTTCGCCGCCATGCAGCATTCCGTTTTCGCGCCAGTTAGGCGGCGGCGAGCCGCTTCGGCGCGACTGGTGTGCAGTGCGCATCAACGGAAAGGTCTTCCGCTTTCGGAGTCCTTGGAAATCAAGCAGTTATCCCGTTTTGCCGCATCAATCCGGCGCGCCAGGACAGGCGTCAGCATGACCGGATTCGTCACAGTGGAAAATCGAAAATCGGGCAGGCTGGGGAAAGTCCCTAGTTGAATACAACTAAGACATTACCCAACTGTATGGACAAGGAGGTGCAGGAACAGGGATGTGCCGGCAGTGCGGAGGCAGTGCGGAGGCAGCGTGGCGGCGAGCGGGGCGATGACTGAGCAGTCCACCGAAGGCTTGGCGGCCGAAGATCCGCGTGGCAGTTGCTCCCGTCTGCCGGCCCTTGCTCGAATGCCAGGGCCAAGCGTGGGATTACAGCAAGGCGGGTAATACACCAAGGGTTGCCGGCCGCTACAGCCCTTGTCGGATGCGCCGGTCAGGACGGCGACGGGTACAGCAGGTGTCAGGCGTACGCCAGTTCGCCGGCGGCTGCCACCGTGCGCGACGGGCGAGCGCGGCCCACGCCATTGCTTTCCTGGTTCGAACCCAGGCCTGCGAAGCGACCATGTGCCTGCGCGGTCACCAACACATCCATCGGCAGGCGCGTAGCCAGCAGGGTGGTCATGCCGACACCCGCAGCAATCAGGGTCAGGCCGAGGACGAAGAGAAGAGCGACTTCCATTTGAAAACTCCAGGTGCGATGTGGTTAGGAGTTTTCATTATATGCTGCGCTGCAGTATGTGTAAATATCCTGTATGTGATATATCAATAGAGGTTTTGCTCCAATACAACAGCGTTCGCCCTCACTGCGCCCTACCTTGGGTTCCTAAGCCTCATGCGCGACTGGCGGCTGCGGGTTCGGCTCCGCTGTGTCCTTGTACTCGAGCCCGCGCAGGGCATCCCAGATCGCCGCGGCGTTCGGCTTCAGTGATCGGCTCTTGCGTCGCACAAGCATGACCGTGGATGTCACCTGGGGCCGCAGTGGCCGCATGACCGCCGCCGGATGCAGGCCGCCCGCCTGCGCCCGCGACGGCACCACGCCGATTCCGAGGCCGAGCGCCACCATGCCGAACACGGCAGCGAAATGCCCCAGCAGCTGCAACGAGCCTGCGCGCACATGATTGTTGCTGAGTGCCTTTTCCACGGCGGGCTGCATGCCGCACTGCTGGTCGAGCGTCAGCACATTGGCATTGCAAAGGTCGCCCCATGCAATCGCGTCGAGCAGGGCAAGCGGATGCTGCGCAGGCAGTACGGCGTGATACGGGTCGATGCACAAGGGCTCGCAATAGAGGTCGTCGCTTGACTGCGGATCGGTGGCGATGCCGAAATCGACTTCGCCGCTGCGCACGCTCTGCAGCACGCACTCTTGCGAACGGTCCTTCAGGTGGATCGCAATCGCGGGCCACGCCTTGCGGCAACCAGCCAGCCACGCCGGCACGGACATCGAACTCAGCACCGGGTCGGTCGCGATCTGCACCATGCCCTGCGAAGGCCGCGCGGCGCCGTGGCTTTCGCGCAAGGTTTGCTCGACCTCTTCGATCAGATGGCAAATGCGCTGCGACAGGTGCTGGCCGGCGTCCGTCAGTTCGACTTGCCGAGTGGTGCGGTCGAACAGGCGCTGGTCGATCTCCTCTTCGAGTTCGCGCACGCTGCGGCTGACGGCCGACTGCGTCAGGCCCAGTTCGGCGGCAGCGCGCGTAAAGCTCTTGTGCCGCGCGACAGCGGCGAACGCCTTCAGTTGAGGGAGCGAGATATTCATGACTGCCCTCCTCCGCCCCACTTCCCGTGGTGCGAAGCTCCAGGCCCTGCGGCAGGCGTCGATAGATTGAGTCTGTTCACGGCTGTCTCCTTGGCGGCCTGACCGCCTGTTATGCGTTGTTGTTCTTGTCCGTGGCCCACATGGCAAGCGGCCTGCGCCATGCGCAGACCGCTCGTCCGGGGCATTTGGGGGTCCGGATGCGATGTCCGGGCCCGCCTGACCTCGCTTGCGTTGGGCTATTCCCCTTCCCTCTGGACGCGCGCCAAGAATGCGGCATCCGAAACAGGCATCGCCTCCACATGACCCGTGATGAAGCGCCTGCGCATCGGCGCGAGCACCAGCTTCGCCGACAGCCCCGCTGCGATCGTCACCACCGCCGCCACCGTGAACACCGCCCCCCAGCCGCCGCGTGCCGACAGGATCGATGCCAGCGGCACCAGCATCGCCGCCGTGCCCTTGGCCGTGTACAGCGTCCCTGCATTGGCCGCCGCGAACTTGCTGCCGAACGTGTCCGCGCACAGCGCCGGGAAGATCGAGAAGATCTCGCCCCAGAACAGGAACGTCAGCGCCGCGAAGAACATGAACGCATAGGGGTTGTGGCCGTACTGCATCAGCCCCAGCAATGCCAGCCCCTCGCCGATGAAGATCACGAACATCGTGTTCTCGCGGCCAAACCGGTCCGACAGGAAGCCGCACAGCGGCCGCGTGAAACCGTTGCACAGGTTGTCGATCGACAGCGTCATCGTCAGCAACGGCAGCGTCATCCCCAGCAGCGTCACCGGCATCGAGGCAAAGCCGAAATCCTTCGCGATCGGACCCAGCTGCGCCGTCGCCATGATCCCGCCGGCCGCCACCGCCACAAAGCTCGCGTAGATCAGCCAGAACACCGGCGTCTTCACCATCTGCCCCGGCGTGAATTCCACCGGGTTGGTCAGCACCGCCTTCGCCGCCACGGCACCCTTCGGCGCCCGCGGCTTTACCAGCAGCAGCGCCAGCGCGAAGATCGCCACGCCCTGCAGAATGCCGAAGAACAGAAAGGCTTTTTCATAACCCGAGCCCTGGATCATGTTGCGATCGGAATCACCGTAATCGCCGCGCCCGCGCCGAAGCCCGCCGCCGTCAGACCGGCTGCCAGGCCGCGCTTGTCCGGGAACCACTTCAGCGCATTGCCCACGCAGGTCCCATACACGCCACCGGCGCCGATGCCCGCAATCACCGCCGCCGCGTACAGCTCCGGCAAGGTCGTCGCATAGGCATTCATCACCCACGCCAGCCCCGCGCAGATCGCTCCGCCGGCCACCACCGGCCGCGGACCGAACTTGTCCACCAGCCAGCCCTCCAGCGGCACCAGCCAGGTCTCGGTCACGATGAATATGGAAAATGCCACCTGGATCGCGGACGTGCCCCAGTGATGCTTGGCGTCCATCGGTGACACAAAGAGAGTCCAGCCATACTGCAGGTTTGCTACCAAACCCATGCAAACCACGCCTATCGCGAGCTGAAACCAACGATTCTGCAGCCCCCGACCATTGCCGGTCGTGGCCGCCGCTTCTTGATGCGCCATTTACTGTCTCCTGGTGCTGTTCATGCGTCCCTGGCGGGACACTTTTACGGGGCCTCTGTGGGGCGGGCCCTACACAATGAGATCGGCGCCTGACATTGCGGCATGCAAATCTGTGGGATTGATGCTACTTCAATCTAAGATTCAGACGGCTTAAAGTTTTTTATCATATGCATTGACGAACGTTTATATATTGCACGGAACGACTGATGAAGAACGCCACGCTGCGCCAGCTCAAAGTCTTTGAAACCGTTGCCCGGCACATGAGCTTTTCGCGCGCCGCCGAAGAACTGCACCTCACCCAGCCGGCCGTGTCCACGCAGGTCCGGCAGCTGGAAAACCACGTCGGCCTGCCGCTGTTCGAGCAGCTCGGCAAGAAAATCTATCTGACGCCGGCCGGACACGAGATGCTGCACTATAGCCGCAGCATCATCCAGCAGTTTCGCGAAGCCGAAGACGCGATGTCGCAGCTCAAGGGCATTTCAGGCGGCCGGCTCAATGTTGCGGTGATCAGCGCGGGGGATTATTTTTCCCGCGGCTGCTGGCCGAGTTCATGGAACGGCACGACGGCGTCACGCTGAATCTTGCAGTGCACAATCGCGAGGAACTGTTGCACCAGCTGGCTGGCAACCTCACCGACCTGGCAGTCATGGTGCGACCGCCCGAAAGCATGGACACGATCAATGAATCATTCGCGCCGCACCCTTACGTGATCGTGGCCGCGCCGAACCACCCGCTGGTCGGGCAACGCAATGTCTCGCTGTCCGCGCTGAGCGACGAGGCCTTCGTCGCGCGCGAGAAGGGCTCGGACACCTGGAACTCCATGCAGGAAGGCTTTGCCGGCCGCCTGTCGAATATGCGCATCGCCATGGAGATCAAGAGCACCGAGACCATCAAGCAGGCCGTCATTGCCAACATGGGCATTGCCTTCCTATCGGCCCATACCGTGGGCCTGGAACTCCAGACCGGCAAGCTTGCGTGCTCGATATCGAAGGCTTCCCGGTCATGCTCAATTGGTATGTAGTGCACCGCAAGAACAAGCGTCTTCCCCCTGTGGCGCTTGCCTTCAAGCAGTTCCTGATGGAGGAAGGTGCCGGCCTGATCCAGCGGATCACCGGCGTGGAGGGCCTGATCCGTCACGGATGATCCATAAACAACTGCTTATGATTTGTCGATGAAACTTTAATTATCGTAAATCCATGGGCGCCTCTATGCTTCCCTCAACCCCACCGCCAGAGAAAAGACAGGAGGCATACCATGAACCAGGCTCAGACCGAACGCCACCCGGCCGCCACGCTCGGCCGCGACAACCAACCCATTGCGCGCGCCACGCAGCTCGCCGCCTACAACGCGGCGTTCATCGAGCTTGGCCTGCGCTTCCGCTGGGACGAGGCCATGTATGAATGGCTGTGCGGCATCGAATGCGAGAAGCAGCGCGTGGCCCGCTATATCGAGGAACACCACACCCATCTGCTCACGGCCTACGACGCCGCGTTCCTGAGCCAGCTGATCTTCGACAAGAAGAACGAGTACCTGCGAGCGGTCGGCCATCTCAACTGAGACGCCCGATCTCCACTTGAAGCGAGCGCGCGCACGGGGCGCGGGTGAAGATCGGGGATGCGTTCAGCGAATTCTATGAAATCATTCTGAACGGGTTGTTGATGCGGCCCGGTGATGCGGTGATCAGCGCGCAAGCGGATCCGCGCACGGACGTACGCTGATCCGTGGCTCGGTTTCTTCCCTCTCCCGCTTGCGGGAGAGGGGAGAAACCAGCCCGACGCAGTGACATCGGTTCTTTAGGATGGATATCCTGCGCGTGCGCGGCGGCGCCCGTCAGGCCCACGGCCAGCGCGCAGGTCTGCAGCAGCTTGCGGGTGGCCCGCGGCGCTTTCCGAGATCTATTCAGTGGCCAGGGAAACGCCAACCAGTCCTTCGAACGGTTCGTTCGCCGGTTCCGGGAACACGCTTGTCAGCGAGGTGCCGAAGCCCTGTTCGTCGTTGTCGTCTTCCCCGAGGAACTGCGCCACGGTGTTCGCGACCAACCGTCGGTCATTGTCAATGCTGAGCATGTGATAGCTCTCGTCGACGACCAGCAGTTTCGCGGCGTGGATGCGCTGGCTGAGGAAATAGGCCGAACGCAGGCTGGTCAGTTCGTCTTCGCGTGCATGGATGATCAGCGCGGGCCGCGCGATGCGCCGTACGCGCTTGCGGACATAGCGGCGCAGGCGGTCGAGTTCGCGAATGCAGGCCAGCGGTGTCCACGAATAGTGGAAGGTGTCGCCTCGCAGGAAACGCGCTTTGATCGCCGCGCGCAGCACGCCATTCTTGACTCCGAACGGCTCGGATTCCTTCACGCGAAAATTGTCGCGTAACCTGGGAAAGTGATACGCGACATGCCGGAGTCTGCGATACCAGGGCAGCGACCAGCCATCCAGGAACACCGGCGCCGCCAGCGCGACCACTTTGCCGCGCCTGTCGCCAATTAGCTGGCTCAGCGCAAGCGCCAGCAAGGCGCCCATGCACATGCCCACAATGTGAACCGTTTCGTATCTGGCGCGCAGCTCAAGATATTGCACGGATACGGCTTCGAGCCAATGCTCAAAGCGCACGCCGACCAGATCTTCTGGACGTGTACCATGCCCAGGCAGTATGGCGCACTTTGTTTCGTATCCTTCTCCCTTGAGCGTCTTCTCCACAAGCCGCAGCTCATGTTCGGTACCGCCGAGACCGTGGATCAAAAGGGCCGCCGTCTTGCGTGAACCCGTGACATCGCCACCCAACAACATTCCATCCACTGTTCTATTCACTTTCATTCGAGGCACTGCATTGCGGCAATGTGCGGCGTCTTCCACCTGACACGTAATTATTCGTAAACGAAACAGAGCATCATCTCGTTGACATTTGAGAGTATCTAGTTTGTCACGCAAGGCATAACCTTTGACATAAGGATTTGCCCGCCACCCTGCAGTGAAGATTGCCAGGCCAGCCTGTTAATGAAAGGTGAATGAAAGCTGAATTACTTCTTTGGAGGGGCTTTCGGCACACGCCGCTCCTATTCAGAAATAATCATTATTATTTTCAAAATATTATTTCCAACAAAATTCAGCGGCTGGTGTGAAGAAAAAATCCCCGGATCCGACTGTACGGAACGGAAACCGAGCACGCCCGCGCACGTCACCCGCGGGCCAGACAGGTTGGATACAAATTACGCCCGATTCCGCGTCATCGGACAAAGCCTTGGCCCCGTTAGCGGGTCAAGCGGGATCAGACCGGGACCGGCTGGCGGCCCCTCCCGCCCTCACAAGGCATTTGACCATGAAGAAGTTCCTGACCATCGGCCTGCTGGCCGGCCTTTCAGCCCTTGCATCTGCCAGCGCGCAAGCCCACGTGGACGTCGGCATCGGCATCGGGCTGCCCGGGCCGGTCTTCGTCGCGCCACCGGTCTATGCAGCGCCTGTCTACGCGCCGCCCCCGCCCGTGGTCGTCCAGCCGCAGCCTGTTGTCGTTGCGCCCGGCTACTATGGCGGCTGGCGCGACCGTGAATGGCGTGAGCACGAATGGCGGCGCGAGCAGCGTTGGCGCGAACATGAATGGCGTGAGCGTCACAGGGAATGGCGCCATTGGCGTGAGGACGATTGAACGTCCTCACAGCACTGTGGAAGGGCGTTTCAGGCGCTTTTCCACACGACAGAATCTGTCGGCAGACAGCCCGTAAAACTACCCGCCTATGCCGCGGTACTCACCTGAGCTTCGAGTTCGGCGATCCGCTTGCGCAGGGCGCGTTCTTCCTGGAAGCGCACCGTCTCGTCGCGGATGATGGCGACGATGCCCGAGATCTTCCCATCCGGACCCCGCAGCAGCGCCACGGTGAATGCGATCGACATGGACTTGCCGTCCTTGTCCACGGCCGGCACTTTCAGCAGATCATGCCCATAGCGCGTAATGCCGGTGGCCATGGTCTTGTCGTAGCCCTCCCAGTGACGGCCACGCAGCCGTTCCGGGATGATCAGGTCCAGCGACTGGCCCATGGCTTCGGCCTGCGTGTAGCCGAACATGCGTTCGCCGCCGGATTCCACAGCGTGATGGCGCCATTGGCGTCGGAGATGATGACGGCGTCGCCGATGGCGGACACCAGTTGCTCGTAGTCGATGCTGGCTTGCATGGGGATCCCCTCTTCGCCGAACATTGCGGCAGGGTGTATAGGATGGCGGCAGCGTGCCGCGACACAGTTTGGCACAACCGTCCGCTTTCGTGACAACGCCGGAGACCGCTTGCGCGGCGCTCCGCGTCCCGTCCAGCTCCTTCCCGCTCAGCGCGGGCGAACTGGCTCAGATCACCGCGCTCTCGCGCAGGCGCTTGATGTCTTCCGCAGCGTAGCCCAGGCCTGCCAGCACTTCTTCGCTGTGCTCGCCGAGCAGCGGCGAACCCGTGATTTCCGGCTTGAGATCGGAGAACTTGATCGGGCTGCCGACCGTCAGGTAAGTGCCGCGCTCCTTGTGCGCGACCTCCGTGATCGAACCGCTCGCGCGCAGCGACGGATCATTGGCAATCTCCTTCATCGACAGTACCGGCGAGCACGGAATATCGACTTGCGCAGGATATCCACGGCTTCGTACTTGGTCTTGTCGGCCAGCCATTCCTCGATGGTCTTGAAGATATCGAAGATATGCGGCTGGCGTGCTTGGCCGTGCTGTAGTTCGGGTCGCTGATCCATTCGGGCTTGCCGAGCGCCTTGCAGATCGGCTCCCAGGCATGGCCCTGGATGGTGAAGTAGATGTAGGCGTTCGGGTCGGTCTCCCAGCCCTTGCACTTGAGCACCCAGCCCGGCTGGCCGCCACCACCGGCGTTGCCGCCGCGCGGTACGACGTCGCTGAATTCGCCATGCGGATACTGCGGATACTCTTCCAGGAAGCCCAGGCGGTCCAGGCGCTGCTGGTCGCGCAGCTTCACGCGGCACAGGTTCAGCACGGCGTCCTGCATCGACACGGCAACCTTCTGGCCCTTGCCGGTCTGCTGACGGCCGATGATGGCGGTCAGGATGCCGATGGCCAGGTGCATGCCGGTGTTGGAGTCGCCCAGTGCCGCAGCGGATACCGTCGGAGGACCATCCCAGAAGCCCGTGGTCGATGCAGCACCGCCCGCGCACTGCGCCACGTTCTCATACACCTTCAGGTCTTCATAGTGGTGGCCATCGCTGAAGCCCTTGACCGAGGCGACGATCATCTTCGGGTTCAGTTCGTTGATGCGTTCCCACGAGAAGCCCATGCGGTCCAGTGCGCCCGGGCCGAAGTTCTCGACCAGCACGTCCGATTCGCGGATCAGCTGCTCAAGGATCTTCTTGCCTTCGGGCTTCTTGGTATCCAGCGTGAGCGAGCGCTTGTTGCTGTTGAGCATGGTGAAGTACAGCGCGTCGACATCGGGGATGTCGCGCAGCTGCGTGCGCGTGACATCGCCCGAACCGGGGCGCTCCACCTTGATCACGTCCGCACCGAACCACGCGAGAAGCTGAGTGCAGGCGGGGCCGGCCTGAACGTGCGTGAAGTCGATGATCTTGATGCCTTGGAGTGGGAGGGTCACTTTCGTTCTCCTATTGGATAAGAGGGGTGAAATTCCGGGGTGAAATTCGGGTGGATTACTTCTTGGCCGAGCTTTGCGGATTCAGATTGGTCAGACGACCGCTTTCGGTGCCGGCAGCGGGGTCGATGACGGCATTGACCAGCGTGGGCTTGCCCGAGCGCAGGGCTTCGTTCACCGCAGCCTCGAGTTCCGCCGGCGTGGTCACGTTGGCACCGACCCCACCGAACGCTTCCATCATCTTGTCGTAGCGCGCGCCCGGAACGAACGTCGTGACCGCCGGATCCTTGCCGCCGGTCGGATTCACGTCGATGCCCTTGTAGATGCCGTTGTTGTTGAAGATGACGATGCAGACCGGCAGGTTGTAGCGGCAGATCGTCTCGACTTCCATGCCCGAGAAACCGAATGCACTGTCACCACACAGCGCCAGCACCGGCTTGTTCGTCTCGACCGCCGCGGCGACCGCGTAGCCCATGCCGACGCCCATCACGCCCCAGGTGCCCACGTCGAGGCGCTTGCGCGGCTCGTACATGTCGATCACGGCGCGGGCGTAGTCCAGCGTGTTGGCGCCTTCGTTGACGAACGAGATGCCCGGATTGGCCTTGATGACGTCCTTCAGCACACGCAGCCCGGTGTGGAAGTTCATCGGCGAGACATCCTTGTTCAGCAGCTCGCCCATCTTCGCCAGGTTCTTGTCCTTGCGTTCGTACACCGCGTTCAGCCACTCGGCAGGCGGCTTGGCGAAGTCGTTGCCTACCTTGCCAAGGATCGCCGACACGCACGAACCGATGTCACCCACCACCGGCGCGGCGATGGCGACGTTGCTATCCATCTCGGTCGGCGAGATGTCGATCTGGATGAACTGCTTCGGGCCGCCCCAGGTCTTGCCCTTGCCGTGCGACAGCAGCCAGTTCAGGCGGGCGCCGACCAGCATCACCACATCGGCTTCAGCCAGCACGTACGAACGTGCCGCCGAGGCCGATTGCGGATGCGTATCGGGCAGCAGGCCTTTGGCCATCGACATCGGCAGGTACGGAATACCGGTCTTCTCGACCAGCGCGCGGATATCCGCGTCGGCGCGTGCGTAGGCGGCACCCTTGCCCAGCAGAATCAGCGGGCGCTTGGCGTTCTTCAGCAGAGCGACTGCGCGGTCGACCGAGTCCGGTGCCGGCAGCTGGCGCGGGGCCGGATCCACTACCTTGATCAGCGACTTCTTGCCCTTCTCTGCTTCCAGCGACTGACCCAGCAGCTTGGCCGGCAGGTCCAGGTACACACCACCCGGACGGCCCGACACGGCGGCACGAATGGCACGCGCAATACCGACACCAATGTCTTCGGCGTGCAGCACGCGGAAGGCAGCCTTGGCGTGCGGACGGGCGATGGCCAACTGGTCCATCTCTTCGTAGTCACCCTGCTGCAGATCGACGATCTCGCGCTCGCTCGAGCCGCTGATCAGGATCATCGGGAAGCAGTTGGTGGTCGCATGCGCCAGCGCCGTCAGCCCGTTCAGGAAACCGGGTGCAGACACGGTCAGGCAGACGCCCGGCTTCTGCGTGAGAAAGCCGGCAATCGCCGCTGCGTTGCCTGCGTTCTGCTCGTGACGGAAGCTGATGACGCGCATGCCGTTGGCCTGCGCCAGACGAGCCAGATCGGTGACCGGAATGCCGGGCAGGCCGTAGATGTTTTCGATGCCGTTCAGCTTCAGCGCGTCGATGACCAGGTGAAACCGTCGGTTTGTGCCTGATGTTCTGCCGCGGCGTGACGCTGCAGCTCGTTTCCGACTTCTGCCATGGTTGCTTCCTCTCCTCGTTGGACTCGTCTTCGTGGTGCGCGGGGGCTCTCCCCCTTGCCTCAACTTCTGCCGGTCCGTTCGACCGGTCTTGATGACATACGGTATGTGATATATCAGATAACGGCAAGCTATTTTCCTACTTCAGAACCAACTTTCGTCAGTGCACCGCAGCAAAACAGCTCCATCGGGGCGCAAATCAGCGCAACTTCTTAATCCGCGCTATTGATTCGAGCGACGCACAGATGAAGAAAGCTAATCCACACGCCTATGGCTCTGCGGATTCCAACTTTTAGATATATTACATACCACGTTTTGCGACGCTTTGAGGCCCTCTGAAATGCTTTGCCGAGGCCCTCCAACGTCTCTTGCCTGTCCTGTCCAGCGCTTGCGCCTGATGGCCTGGCGCAAGCGCCAAGCCTCCAAACATCTAATGCATCGCTACGGCCAACCTAATCACCGCGCCTGGCCGATGCGCTCGCAAGGAAGCCCACGTCCGAGACCGGCACGGTTGCCTCCGAATGGCCAGTGATGAACCGCTTGCGCATCGGCGCCAGCACCAGCTTCGCCGACAGCCCCGCTGCGATCGTCACCACCGCCGCCACCGTGAACACCGCGTCCCAGCCGCCGCGCGCCGACAGCACCGACGCCAGCGGCACCAGCATCGCCGCCGTGCCCTTGGCCGTGTACAGCGTCCCTGCATTGGCCGCCGCGAACTTGCTGCCGAATGTGTCCGCGCACAGCGCCGGGAAGATCGAGAAGATCTCGCCCCAGAACAGGAAGGTCAGCGCCGCGAAGAACATGAACGCATAGGGGTTCTGGCCAAATTGCATAAGTCCGAGCAGCGCCAGGCCCTCGCCGATGAAGATCACGAACATCGTGTTCTCGCGGCCGAACCGGTCAGACAGGAAGCCGCACAGCGGCCGCGTGAAGCCGTTGCACAGGTTGTCGATCGACAGCGTCATCGTCAGCAGGGGCAGCGTCATCCCCAGCAGCGTCACCGGCATCGAGGCAAAGCCGAAATCCTTCGCGATCGGACCCAGCTGCGCCGTCGCCATGATCCCGCCAGCGGCCACCGCCACGAAGCACGCATAGATCAGCCAGAACACCGGCGTCTTCATCATCTGTCCCGGCGTGAATTCCACCGGGTTGGTCAGCACCGCCTTCGCCGCCACGGCACCCTTCGGCGCCCGCGGCTTTACCAGCAGCAGCGCCAGCGCGAAGATCGCCACGCCCTGCAGAATGCCGAAGAACAGAAAGGCTTTTTCATAACCCGAGCCCTGGATCATGTTGGCGATCGGAATCACCGTAATCGCCGCGCCCGCGCCGAAGCCCGCCGCCGTCAGACCGGCTGCCAGGCCGCGCTTGTCCGGGAACCACTTCAGCGCATTGCCCACGCAGGTCCCATACACGCCACCGGCGCCGATGCCCGCAATCACCGCCGCCGTGTACAGCTCCGGCAGGGTCGTCGCATAGGCATTCATCACCCACGCCAGCCCCGCGCAGATCGCTCCGCCGGCCACCACCGGCCGCGGACCGAACTTGTCCACCAGCCAGCCCTCCAGCGGCACCAGCCAGGTCTCGGTCACGATGAATATGGAAAATGCCACCTGGATCGCGGACGTGCCCCAGTGATGCTTGGCGTCCATCGGTGACACAAAGAGAGTCCAGCCATACTGCAGGTTTGCTACCAAACCCATGCAAACCACGCCTACCGCCAACTGGAACCAACGGTTCTGCAGGCCACGCCCTTCGCCGGACGCGGCCCGTGCTTCTTGATGCGCCATCTACGTGTCTCCTAGTGCTTTTTTTGCGTCCTCGTCGGGACTGCTTGGGGGTGCTCTGCTTCGGAGCCCTTCTTCACAACTAGATCGGCGCCTGACATTGCGGCACGTAATTCTGTGGATTGATGCTAACCGATGCTTAATTTAGTCAGGCTTAAACTTTTTTATCATATCTATTAACGATCGTTTATATATTGCGGATTTCGCATCAATTCAGCGCCGCCATGCCGCATGACTGCAAGTTAATACATAACGCATGGCTGTCAACGGCGGCGGGCGGGTATTGCAATCAGGCAGGAATCGCTTCGAGTTGGCGCAGCAGGGCATCGACGCTGCCCTTGGCATCGCCGAACCACATCCGCGTGTTGTCCTTGTAAAACAAGGGGTTGTCGACGCCCGCATACCCGGCGGCCATGCTGCGCTTGGAGACCACCACGGTGCGCGCCTTCCAGACTTCGAGCACTGGCATGCCGGCGATGGGACTGGCGGGGTCTTCGAGGGCCCCCGGGTTAACGATATCGTTGGCCCCGACCACCAGGACGACGTCGGCATGCTCGAAATCGTCGTTGATCTCCTCCATCTCGAGCACGATGTCATACGGCACGCGCGCTCGGCAGCAGCACGTTCATATGTCCGGGCAGGCGGCCGGCCACCGGGTGGATGCCGAAGCGCACGTTGATGCCCTGCGCCCGCAGCCGTCGCGCGATCTCGCTGATGGTTCCCTGCGCCTGTGCCACGGCCATGCCATAGCCAGGCACGATGATCACTTCGTTCGCGTCCTTGAGCAGGGCACTTACCTCCTCGCTCGACACGGGCAGCACATCGCCCTGCTCGGTCGCCGCGCCTTTGGCCTGCGTTGCGCCGAAGCCGCCGAGGATCACGGACAGGAATTTGCGGTTCATCGCCTTGCACATGATGTAGCTGAGGATGGCACCGCTCGACCCCACCAATGCGCCCGTGATGATGAGCAAGTCATTGCCGAGCATGAAGCCCGTCGCTGCCGCGGCCCAGCCCGAGTAGCTGTTCAGCATCGACACCACCACCGGCATGTCGGCGCCGCCGATGGCCGCGACCAGGTGCGCACCGAGCAGCAGCGCGATCACAGTCATCATGCCAAGCGGCACCAGCCCGTCCGCCACCGATGGCGCGTTGAGGAACCGGTAAGCCAGCACCACGCAGACCACCAGCGTCAGCGCGTTAAGCACATGGCGGCCCGGCAGCAGCGTCGGCTTGCCGCCGAGCGTGCCGCGCAGCTTGAGGAACGCGATCACAGAGCCCGTGAACGTCACCGCGCCGATCAGGATGCCGAGATAGGTCTCGATCTCATGGATCGCTTTCTCCGCACCGGTGAGCGCGTGCGCGTCGAGATAGTTCGCGTAGCCCACCAGCACCGCGGCCAGGCCGACGAAGCTGTGCAGCACCGCGACCAACTCCGGCATCTGCGTCATTTCCACGCGCCGGGCCAACACCGCACCGGCCCCCGCGCCCAGCACCATCGCGCCGATGATGATGGGTACACCGTCCGGGCTGCCGGCCAGGATCGTGGTCAGCACGGCGATCACCATGCCGGCGATGCCCAGCTGGTTGCCGCGCTTCGCCGTGGCGGGATGGCTCAGGCCGCTGAGGCTGAGGATGAAGAGCGCGCTCGCGCCCAGGTAAGCAATACTGCTGATTCCCGAAGGCATGTCTGTCTCCTCAATCCCGCTGGAACATCTTCAGCATGCGCTGCGTCACGAGGAAGCCGCCTGCGATGTTGATGGTCGCGATCAGCACGGCCGCGCCGGCGATGATCGCCGTGACCAGCGACGGCTTGCCCAACTGGACGAGCGCGCCGACCACGATGATCCCGCTGATTGCATTGGTCACGCTCATCAGTGGCGTGTGCAGCGCGGCGGTCACGTTCCACACCACCTGGTAGCCGACGAAAATGGCCAGCACGAACACCGTGAAATGCGCCATGACGCGGGCGGCGCCACCGCGCCCATGCCCAGCAGTGCGACGGCGCCGATGGCCAGCGCGATCAGCGTCGTACCGGTGCGGCTCGGTGGCTCCGCGGCTTCGGCCTGCGCAGGCACCTCGGCAGCGGGCGCGGGCGGCGGCGCAGTCTTCAGCGGTGGCGGCGGCCAGGTCACGTCGCCCTGGTGCAGCACGGTGGCGCCGCGGATCATCTCTCGTCCATGTTGACGACAAGCTCGCCGTCCTTGCCGGGCGTCAGCTCCGTGAGCAGGTGGCGGATATTCGTGGCGTAGAGCTGGCTCGACTGCGCCGCCATGCGGCTGGGCAGGTCGGTGTAGCCGATCACGGTCACGCCGTGCTGGTTCACCACCTCGCCCGGCACGGTCAGCACGCAATTGCCGCCTTGCTCGGCCGCCAGGTCCACCACCACGCTGCCGGGACGCATCAGCGCGACCGTCTCGGCTTCCAGCAGGCGCGGCGCCGGCTTGCCGGGGATCAGCGCGGTCGTGATGATGATGTCGACCTCGCGCGCCTGCTCGGCAAAGAGCTTCATCTCGGCTTCGATGAAGGCCGGGCTCATCTCCTTGGCATAGCCGCCGCTGCCGCTGCCGTCCTCTTCGATCTCCACGGTCAGGAATTCGGCACCCAGGCTTTCGATCTGCTGGCGCACCACGGGCCGCGTGTCGAAGGCACGCACCACCGCACCGAGACTGCGCGCAGCGCCGATCGCCGCAAGGCCCGCCACCCCGGCGCCGATCACCAGCACGCGCGCGGGGGGAATCTTTCCGGCCGCCGTGATCTGGCCGGCAAACGGGCGCCCAAATGCATGCGCGGCTTCGATCACCGCGCGGTAGCCGGCCATATTGGCCATCGAGCTGAGCGCGTCGAGCTTCTGCGCGCGCGAGATGCGCGGCACGCAGTCCATGGCGAGCACCGTCGCGCCACGCTGCGACAGACGCTCCAGCAGCGCCATCTGCTGCGCAGGCCAGACAAAGCTGATCAGCGCCGCGTGTTTCTTGATCAGCGCGGCCTCTTCCACGCCGAGGCCCGGATGGACTTGCGGCGGGCGCACTTTGATGACGACGTCGACCGACGCCCACAGGCTGGCGGCATCGACGATAGCCGCGCCGGCGGCCGATACGCCTCGTCCGAGAACGAGGCCTGCTGGCCGGCACCGGATTCCACCGCCACCTCGTAACCGAGCTTGATCAACTCCCGGATTGAATCAGGCGTCGCGGCGACTCGCCGCTCCCCGGGATGGACTTCGCGGGGGACACCAATGGTCATTGGCATGGGATTACCTTTGTATTCGCGACCGCGCCGGTTTCTCCCCTCTCCTGCTTGCGAGAGAGGGGAGAAACCACGCAGCCTTGTCATTTCAGGGGTGCGACGTACGTCTACCCGCGAACGTGGTTCACCAACGAGCCGATGCCATCGATGACCACCTCCACCACCGCGCCATCCTTCATCGACCCCACGCCCAGCGAGGTGCCCACCGCGATCACGTCGCCAGGCATCAGCGTCAGGTCCTGAGAGATGCGGCTGACCTGCTCCTCTGGCGAGAAGATCATGTCGGACAGCGGGTAGTTCTGCCGCTCGACGCCATCAAGCCGCGTCTTCACGCTGGCGGCGCGCCAGTCGAAGCCGGGCACGATGGCAGGACCGACGCAGCCGAACGTGTCGAAGCCCTTGGCTCGTGTCCACTGCGGGAAGTTCGGGTCGGCGGCGATCAGCTCGGCGGCGGTCACGTCATTGACGATGGTGTAGCCGAAGATGTGCGATGCGGCTTCGGCCACCGACACATTGCGCGTCTTCTTGCCGATCACGATGCCGAGCTCGCCCTCGTAGACGATCTTGCCGTCATAGCTGCGCGGACGTTCCACGGCGTCGCCTGGGCCCGCTAGCGAGGTGGCCGGCTTGATCAGGAACAGCGGGTGCGTCGGCACCGGTTTTTCGAGCTTGCGCGCGAGCGCGTGGAAGTTGTTCCACAGCGCCACGACCTTGCCCGGCTCGCAAGGGGCAAGCAGGTGCAATGCGCCAAGCTGGTGGACGGCACCCGTGGGCCGGGGATCGGCGTAGCAGGGCCATCGTATTCGACGACGCGCTCGCTGTCGTCGCCTTCCGTACGGCCATGGCCGGCGCTGCCGTCTGCACGGCGAAAACGAATCCAGGATTTCACAGCACGAACTCCTCCGGCGGGCACGCGGCTGGCGCACCCGCTCAGTGTGAGAGACAGTGGGAAGGAATGCGGGCGCTCAGATGGCGCCAGCCAGCTTCATCGCCGCGATCTGGGCCGGCGTGCGGCCCAGCCACTCCAGGATTTCGTCGGTGTGCTCGCCGAGCAGCGGCGCGCGTTCCACCTTCACCGGCGAATCGGACAGCGCAATCGGAGAGCCCAGCTGCACGTACTTGCCGCGCGTCGGGTGATCCAGTTCCACCAGATAGCCGCGCTCGTACATCGACTGATCCTCGATCAGATCCTTCATCGACAGGATCGGGCCGCACGGCACATCGACCTCGTTGAGCGCGTTCATCACATCGAACTTCGTCAGGCCCATGGTCCACTGCTCGATGATGCCGAAGCACTCGCCGAGTTTTTTCAGACGCACCTCGGGCGTGGCGAACTCGGGGTCGGTGATCAGTTCCTCGCGGCCGCACAGGCGCATCAGCGGCTCCCAGCCCTGCGGCTGGATGATGACGTACACGTAGTCATTCGGGCCACCCGGCGAGCAGCGCAGCGCGGCGCCCGGCTGGCCGCCGCCCGACGCATTGCCGGCGCGCGGCACGTGATCGTCGAACTGCTCGTTGGGGTACTCGCGCAGCGGGCCGGCATCGAGCCGTTGCTGGTCACGCAGCTTCACGCGGCACAGGTTCAGCACCGCATCCTGCATGGCGACTTCCACGCGCTGGCCACGCCCCGAATGCTCGCGTTGCAGCAGCGCAGCCAGGATGCCGACCACGCAGTGCACGCCGGTACCCGAGTCGCCGATCTGCGCGCCAGTGACGGTCGGCACGCCGGCCGCGTCACCAGTGGTGGAGGCGGAGCCGCCCATGCATTGCGCCACGTTCTCATAGGCCTTGCAGTCCTGGTACGGACCGGGGCCGAAGCCCTTGATCGATGCATAGATCAGGCGCGGGTTCAGGTCCTGCAGACGGTCCCAGTCAAAGCCCGCACGCGCCAGCACGCCCGGCCCGAAGTTCTCGATCAGCACGTCGCTGCGCTGAACCAGGTCTTCGAGCAGCGCCTTGCCTTCCGCCGTCTTCATGTTGAGCGTGAGGCTGCGCTTGTTGCTGTTGAGCATGGTGAAATACAGGCTGTCGGCGTTCGGCACGTCGCGCAGCTGGCTGCGGGTAATGTCCCCGCGGCCGGGCATTTCTACCTTGATCACGTCGGCGCCCATCCAGGCCATCAGCTGCGTGGCGGAAGGGCCGGCCTGGACGTGCGTCATATCCAGGACACGGATGCCATCCAGTGCTTTTCTTTCCATGGCGATGTCTCCTCTGCTTTGATTCCGTCTTGATGACATACGGTATGTGATATATCAGAGTACAGCAAGCATTTTTCCCAGTTTCATCGCAACTTTCGTCGATGCACTGCAGCAATTGCAACGGCCTCATCACCACAGAGGATCCGTGCTATCCCTTGCCAGCGCTCAGCTGGCACCATTGTTGGGTTCACGGAGTGATGTATGGGACAAATTACGCACGGGATTCTTTGATATATCACATACCAAGAATGCGTGCGGCCGCAATCACCCTCCAAAACAAAACGGCGGAGCCTGGGTCCGCCGTTTTGTCAGAAAGCCGCCCCTAGGGGCCGCCGCTCAGTCGAGGAAGTCGCAGTGCTTCTCGACGTAGTCGGCCAGGTCCAGCGAGTGCTGCCGCACCAGCCGTTCGGCCAGCTCCGTGTCGCGCTTTTCCAGCGCCTCGATGATGCGCAGGTGATCGACGATCGATCGCGCCGCACGATCGCTCTGCGAGATCGTCATCTTCCGGATGGCCCGTACGTGGATGAAGATATTGCGGATCGTGTCCATGATGATCTGGGACTTCGACAGTTGCACGATCGCCTGGTGGAACACGATATTGGCGTCGGAGTATTCCTCGATATGCTCGGCCGGCGTCGAATCGCGGAAGCTGTCGAACATGCGCCGCAGGTGCGCGATCTCCGCGTCGGTGGCGTGCAGCGTGGCCAGCCGAGCCGCCATGCTTTCCAGCGCTGCCCACATCTGGATCATCTCGACGATCTCGCGCTTGGTTTTGCGCATGATGTAGATGCCGCGCCGGGGCACCGTGCGCAGGAAGCCTTCTTGCTCCAGCAGCGTCATGGCTTCGCGGATCGGCGTGCGGCTCACGCCCATCGCCTCGCTCAGCACGCGTTCATCGAGCCGGATCTCGTCGCGCGACTGATAGATATCCGCGTCGGCGATGGCCTGGCGCAACATGGCGTAAGCCTGGTCGCGCAGGCTGGCGCCGGCGTGATCGGTTGCACGGAAAGGGTAAGTCCCGGCGACTGGACGATAGGTTGGCTTTGCGCAGACATGAATGAGCTCGTGTGAAACCGGTGGCGCGGCGGCCACAATGGCAGCCCTCCGCATTCCTGCACAGCTTAGCAAAATTGCCTGGACTCATTCCCTGACCGCATCAAACCCGAAGGGGAAACACGTCCGGTGGCCAGCGCAGCGCCCGGTCTGTCGTATATGGTATATCACAATGGCTATCCATTCCGGATGGCGAAGCCACGAAAACGCGACTTTCCTGCAAGAAAGCACCGCCCGGGCCATTCGGGGCGTGGCCCGGCGGATAGCACGGCGACTCGCCTGGTCAGGCCGCCAGCGCGCCATCTCGTCTCGCTGCTTGATCAGGCCAAGCACCGCGTCGCACATCGGCGTGGGTTGACCGACCAGCCGGCCCATCTCCTGCACCACGGTGAGCAGCGGGTCGATTTCCATCGCGCGACCCGCTTCCAGGTCCTGCAGCATCGAGGTCTTGTGGGCCCCGACCGCACCGGCGCCGTTGATACGGCGCTCCACGTCGACGCGGAACTTCACGCCGAACGACTCGGCAATGCTCTGCGCTTCGACCATCATCTGCCGCGACAGCGCACGCGTGGCCGGGTTGGACGTGATGACGTCGAGCGTCGCATGGGTCAACGCGCTGATGGGGTTGAAGCACAGGTTGCCCCACAGCTTGAGCCAGATTTCGTCGCGGATATTGTCGCGAACCGGAGCTTCCAGGTCGGCGGCCATCATCATTTCGCTGAGCCGCGTCACACGATCCGAGCTGCTGCCGTCAGGCTCGCCGAGCGGAAACTTCTTGCCGTACACGTGCTTGATGACCCCGGGCTCGATGATCTCCGCCGCGGGATAAACCACGCAGCCGATCGCACGCTCCGGGCCGAAGCCCCGCCACTGCCGTCCGCCGGGGTCGACGCTTTCGAGCGTGGACCCGGCCAGCTTGCCGCCGTGCTTGTAGAAGTACCAGTAGGGAATGCCGTTCACGCCCGTGACCACGGCGGTCTGCGGGCCCAGCAACGGCTGTATCAGGTCCACCACCCCGGGCACCGAATGCGCCTTGAGGGTAATGAACACATAGTCCTGGGGACCCAGTTCGCGCGGGTCGCTGGTGCAATTGACCTTGGCCACGCGTTCCTCGCCGTCGATCAGCAGCCGCACGCCGTTCTGCTGCATGGCGGCCAGGTGCGGGCCGCGCGCCACGAAGCTGACCTCTGCCCCCGCGCGCGCGAGTTGGGCCCCAACGTAACCGCCGATGGCGCCTGCCCCATAGATGCAAACTTTCATTGCCTGTCTCCTTGATGGCTCGATAGTATCTATTGATATATCACATACTATATTCCACAAAGGCGAACGACAACCCCAATCTGCGCAAATGACATTCCCTCTGTCATAAGGCACTTGCTAACATGTCGGCAACACTGCGCTTGCGGGCCGGCCTCATCGCCCCTCTCGGCCCACCCTACGACCGGAGCTGACATGGAATCGTCCCTCGCATTGCTGCAGGATCCCGCCGCCTGGGCCGCGCTGGCCACGCTGATGGCCATGGAGATCGTGCTTGGCATCGACAACCTGATCTTCATCTCCATCCTGACCAACAAGCTGCCGGAAACCATGCGCGAGAAAGCGCGGCGCACCGGCATCGGCCTGGCCCTGATCCTGCGGCTGGCGCTGCTGGCCACGATCGCGGTCATCGTCACGCTGACCGAGCCGCTCTTTACTGTGTTGGGGCGCGGCATTTCCTGGCGCGGGCTGATCCTGATCGCCGGTGGCGCGTTCCTCGTATGGAAGGCCACGCGCGAAATCCACCATCACGTGGCGGGCGACCCCGAAGCGGACGACACCGGCACGGCCGCCGCAACGCAGAGCTTTGCTGCCGCCATCGGCCAGATCCTGGTGCTCGACATCGTGTTCTCGATCGACAGCATCATCACGGCCGTGGGCATGACCGAGCATGTGGAGATCATGTTCATCGCCGTCATCGCCGCGGTCACGGCCATGCTGTTCGCGGCCACGCCGCTCGCCAATTTCATCAACCGGAACCCAACCATCGTGATGCTGGCGCTGGCCTTCCTGATGATGATCGGCATGACGCTGATCGCCGAAGGGCTCGGTACCCATGTGCCCAAGGGCTATATCTATACGGCGATGGCGTTCTCGGCAGCGGTGGAGGGACTGAATATGGTTTCCAGGAAGCGGCGTGCGCAGCGCCGCGCACGGGCCGCCAAGTGACCTGTGGGCCGCCCGCTGTAACAGTCGGTGTCCGAACTTTCGCCCTGCCCTGGCGTCTCTTACAGTTCTGCACTGATTGAAGACGAGAAAAAGGACGCTGACGCCACATGATGAATCGCCGCACCCTGCTGGTTTCCGCCACCGCCTCCGCCGCCCTGGCCGCACTGGGCATCACCCCTTCGGCGTTGGCCGCCAGCGGGATCAAGCTGGGCGACGCACGACCGTTCAGCTTCGACGCCCTCATCGACCAGGCCCGCGCGCTCGCCGGCAAGCCATATGCGGCGCCTTCCGCGCCGCCGCCAGACGTCCTCGACCGCATTGACTACGATGCCCACGGCAAGATCCACTTCCGTCCGGACAACGCGCTGTTTGCCGACGGCCCAGGCCAGTTCCCGGTGACGTTCTTCCACCTGGGCACCTACTTCCGCACGCCGGTGCGCATGCATGTGATCGAGCGCGGCAAGGACAGCAAGGGCAACGCGCGCGAGATCATCTACGAAGAGAGCTACTTCGACATGCCCGCCGACAGTCCCGCGCACAAGCTGCCGCGCGGCAGCGGCTTCGCGGCTTCCGCTTCCAGGAAAGCCGCCTCGGCGACCAGAAGGCGCGCGACTGGAAGAAGAACGACTGGGTCGCCTTCCTGGGCGCGTCGTACTTCCGCGCGATCGGCGAGTTGTACCAGTACGGCCTGTCGGCACGAGGCATCGCCATCGACGTGGCCGAGGCCGGCAAGGCAGAGGAATTCCCGAACTTCACCCACATCTATTTCGAGCCGCCCGAGGGCAAGGGCGACACGGTCACCGTCTATGCGCTGCTCGACGGCCCCAGCATCACAGGCGCCTACAAGTTCGTCATGCAGCGCGGCAAGGGCGTGGTCATGGACGTGGAATGCGCGCTGTTCCTGCGCAAGGACGTGGCGCGACTGGGGGTGGCGCCGCTCACCTCGATGTACTGGTTCTCCGAGACCATGAAGGGCACCGCGGTGGACTGGCGCCCCGAAGTCCACGATTCCGATGGCCTGGCGATCTGGAACGCGCCGGCGAGCATATCTGGCGCCCGCTCAACAACCCGCCGCAGACCAGGGCTTCGGCATTCGCCGACGACAACCCGCGCGGCTTCGGCCTGTTGCAGCGCGACCGCCTGTTCGACCACTACCAGGACGGCGTGAACTACGACCGCCGGCCCAGCCTGTGGGTCGAGCCGCGCGACGGCTGGGGCGCGGGCGCGGTGCAGCTCGTCGAGCTGCGCACCGACGACGAGATCCACGACAACATCGTGGCCATGTGGGTGCCAAGGCGCCGGCGCGCGCGGGCAACACCTACCGGCTGCGCTACCGCCTGCACTGGCTCGCCGACGAGCCGTTCCCGAGCCCGCTGGCGCGCTGCGTGGCGACGCGCATGGGCAACGGCGGCCAGCCGGGGCAGCCGCGCCCGCAGGGCGTGCGCAAGTTCATGGTGGAGTTCAAGGGCGCTCCGCTCGAAAAACTGCCCTTCGGCGTCAAACCCGAAGCGGTGCTGAGCACATCGCGCGGCAAGTTTTCCTATGTCTTCACTGAAGCCGTGCCCGACGGCGTGGCGGGCCACTGGCGGGCCCAGTTCGACCTGACGGCCGATGGCAAGGAACCGGTCGACCTGCGCCTGTTCCTGCGGCTCGGCGGCAAGCCACTGTCGGAAACCTGGCTCTACCAGTACCACCCGTTCCAGTCGCCGACGGGCTACGGCGCCTGACACGCGGCGCGCCGCCGGCTGCGAAGAGGGCGGCGGGCAAGGCCCCGCCGCCATTGCACACTATTGCGTCGCAGTGATGTCAGCGGCCTGCGAGCGGGTATGATGACCGCTTACATGGGTCAACCAGCCAGCTTCACATGATCTCCACCGAATTTGCCGGCGGCGCCGACGCCGGCCAGGCATCGTCCCTGCCGCGTTCCGAGCGCGCCTACCAGCAGTTGCGTGCAGCCATCCAGGCCGGACAGCTTTCCCCGGGGACGCGCCTGCGCGAGGTGGAGCTGGCGGAATCGCTGGGCCTGTCGCGCACGCCCGTACGCGAAGCGCTGTCGCGGCTCGAGTCCGAAGGCCTGGTCGTCAACGAGCCCAACCGCGGCATGATGGTCACGCAGCTCGATGCCAGCATGGTCAGCGAGCTGTACGTCATGCGCGAAGTGTTGGAAGGCACCGCAGCGCACTGGCGGCGCGCCATGCCACGGATGTCGAGATCTCGCTGCTGCGCGATATCGTCGAGCGCGACCTTGCCATGGCCGATGATCACGACCGGCTGGCCGCCAACAACCGGCTGTTCCACGAAACCCTGCACCGCTGCGCGCACAACCGCTACCTGCTCAAGACGCTGCGCTCGCTGCACGAGTCGATGGCGCTGCTTGGCCGCACCACGCTGTCGGTGCCTGGGCGGGCCCGCAGTTCTTACGAGGAACACCTCTCCCTCGTCGAAGCGCTGGAAAAGCGCGACCCCGCGCTGGCAGAGCAGATCACGCGCCGGCATATCCAGCAGGCCTACAAGGTGCGCCTGTCGCTCTGGATCGAAGAGCAGTCGTCGTCCTGATATCTCGGGCGCGGCTCAGGCCGTTGCTTCGGCGCGGGCCGTGCGCAGGCTGCCAACGCTCAGCACGGCCAGCGCGGCGAGGATCAGTACGATCGCACCGATCGTCTGCGGCGCGATCTGCTCCCCGCCGAGCCACGCGCCTACGGCCAGCGCCACGGGCGGGTTGACGTAGACATAGCTGGTTGCCAGCGTCTGGCTGACCTTCGCGACCAGGTACATATACGCGGAAAACGCCACCAGTGAACCCATCACAACCAGATAGCCCCAGGCCCACCCCGCCTGCGTGCTGATCGCGGCCGGCCACGGCTCCTGGCGCAGGGCCGACAGCACCATCAGGATCGCACCGCCGATCAGCATCTCCGCGGCAAACGCGGAGGCCCCCTCTGGCAACTCCAGCCGGCGTGCGAGCTGCGAACCAAATGACCAGCTAGCCACCGCCAGCAACAGCGCCAGCACGCCCGTGGTGCTTACGCGGAACTCGGCGCCGGCGGTCAGCACCAGGATGCCTGCGCTGCCGATGGCGATCGCCAGCCCCTCATACCAGCGCGGGCGCGTGCCGAAACACGCACTCCAGAACAAGCCGAAGATCGGCATCGAGCCGATCATCACCGTGGTCGCGCCGGAAGAGATGGTCTGCTCGGCAATCGCGGTCAGGCCCATTCCACCGACAAGCAGGAACAGCGCCGGCACCGCGCAATTGCGGAGCTGGCGCCACGTCGCATCGGTGCCCGGCGCACACGAGCCAGACAGCCAGCAGCAGCCCGGCGCAGAGAAAGCGCGAGCCCATCATTAGCAGGGGGGAAAGCTTTCCAGCGTGAAGCGGATAGCGAGATAGGTCGTGCCCCAGACCACGTAGGTGATCAGCAGGCAGCACAGGACGAGCGGCGGCATGGCGTGCGAGGGAACTGCGGAAAGGCCTCAACGATAGCCTTGCGCCACGCCGGCTCAAAACGAAAAGGTCTGGCAAGACTTGCGAATTCAATTCACAAGCCGCCGCGGCATCACTTCGGCCGCGAGTGCGCTCAGCCAGTAAACGGCAAAGCCGGCACAGCAAACCCGCAGGGGGCGGCTTCTACCGGCTTTTTCGGGTCTCGCTCAGGAGACCAGCACGTTCAGGGAGCGCGCTTCGCTCAACCGTTGGCGTAGCTTACCTTGGCCTTGCGGGCTTGCATCTGCAGACGCGTCAGCACGGATTGCACGAAAGCAATGGCGCGCTTCACATCATTGGCAACGCCCAGGCCACGGTAGCCCAGTTCACGCTCGATGAGGTCGCGTTCCAGTTGGTCGGTCAGCTTGATATCGGATTGGGTGTTCATGGCGTCCTTCCTTACAGGGATTACCCTTATGGGGTTTTCCCTTATTGTAGCAAAGGAATTGTCGCATTGCAGCATTAGGTGAATGTACGTATGCGGAAGAGCAACGGCCGATGTGTGGAAAAAACCATAGAAAGCGGCCAGAAGGCCTGGGTCCCCTTGGATCCCCGAACCTTTCGTCGACTTCGTGAATGCGCTCTTTCACGGACTTGACTTCCGGCGGCTGCAAATTGGTGAGCCACTGTCCCGGTGGTCCATCGTCTATCCAGGTTTACTGTTCGCCATCTGGTTCTTCGTGGCCGGGAGCTTCTTTGTGTGGCTCTATAACACGCCCGGGAATGACCGCTAACCCCGAGCGACGGTATTGGCCGTCATGGAATTCTCACCATGAAGTGGGGCTTCGGCGTGAACCTGGCTCCTTGTCGAGCCCAGATGGCCCGGCGGTCGTGTACGCAGCACTGCCGCCGAACTTCTTGAATGACCACAAGTTGAAAGGCCCCCAATGGAACCTCGCCAACAATTTTCCCTTCGGTACATACTCGTCGCGGCCACAGCGATTCTCATCCTGCAGAGCTTCTTCGTCACCAGTCACGTCGAGACGTTGCCATATAGTGGCTTCAAGATTCTCCTCGGGGCTGGCTAGCTCAAGAACGTAGCTGTTGGAGAAGGAGCCATCGCGGGTGTCTTAACTATCGACGGTATCGACAAATTGCTGCCGAAGCAGCAGGTGGACGAGATGCTGCGTGAGGGGAAAGGAGACCATGCGTTCTCCACTCTTCGGGTGAGAACCTTGTCAACGAAGCGGCGCTTCTCGCCGCGCGCAAAGACAAGGACGCGGTGGATATGACCGATTCGATGAGGCACTGGACCGCATTGTGGGCGGCTTGGAAAAGAAGAGTCGCGTGATGAATCCGCAGGAGAAGGAAACCATTGCCTATCACGAGGCGGGTCACGCCATTGTGGCGGAACTCCGCCCTCGGGCCGGCCGGGTGTCCAAGGTCTCCATCATCCCCAGAGGGTCGCCGCGTTGGGCTATACGCAGCAGACTCCGACCGAGGACCGCTATCTCCTAAAGGAGAGTGAATTGTTGGACCGACTTGACGTCCTGCTCGGGGGGCGCATTGCCGAAAAAATCGTCTACGGTGATGTTTCGACCGGTCCGCAAAACGACCTGCAGCGCGCGACGGATATGGCCCGTCAAATGATTACGCAGTTCGGCATGAATGAGCAGCTCGGACTTGCCACTTACGAGGACATGCCGAGCCCTCTCTTTAACGGCACAGGCATGATGCCGCATGACCGCAAGGAATACAGCGAGGAGACCGCGCGGACTATCGATGCTGAGGTCCCGAAGATTCTGGCCTTGGCGAGCCAGGCCATGAGCCTGGCCGCTGCCAATCTCGAGGAGATCTTGCCGGAGAAGCGCTATACGCTGATGGTGGCCCTCAGCCTGGTTCCATGCCGGCACCTGGCACCGGAATCCCCTACTTCGAAGGGTTCGAAGCGTCCAGCACGCAGGTAAAATCAGGTCGCGGCGCACAGTAGACCAAGAATGCGCTTCGCTCAGGTCAATACCTCACTTGTAAGCCGCGATGGTCTATTTGCTAGCGTTCGTCGCCTTCGAGGGGCATGGTTCGTTCCATTCCGCGATGTATTCAGGTCTGCGCGATTCAGTACGCTATATGCCTATCTCTCCTTGATCCCAATCCTTGGACCGCTGATCTGTATTTGGATACTCGCGCGCGGCCATGGCCGCTCAAGAGCAAGCTCGTGCGCATGTATTCCTGAAAAGGAAAGCCACCCGAAGCGCCTTGAACCACTAAACATTCAGAAGGAACACCGGACATGGACAACCGCGTTACCAAGGCCGTCTTTCCCGTCGCGGGGCTGGGCACCCGCTTTCTCCCCGCCACCAAGGCGAGCCCGAAGGAAATGCTGCCGGTCGTGGACAAGCCACTGATCCAGTACGCCGTGGAAGAAGCCATGGCGCCGGCATTACCGAGATGATCTTTGTCACCGGCCGCTCCAAGCGCGCCATCGAGGACCATTTCGACAAGGCCTTCGAGCTGGAAGTGGAGCTCGAGGCCAAGAACAAGCAGGCGCTGCTGGACGTGGTCCGTTCCATCAAGCCGGCCAACGT
Organism: Cupriavidus sp. UYMMa02A; assembly: GCA_001725945.1. GTDB lineage: Bacteria > Pseudomonadota > Gammaproteobacteria > Burkholderiales > Burkholderiaceae > Cupriavidus. The sequence continues at coordinate 109,742 of LRMT01000033.1, forward strand.
CGAGTGCTTCTACGTACGCCAGCCCGAAGCACTGGGCCTGGGCCACGCGGTGCTGTGCGCCGCCAAGCTGGTCGGCGACGCCCCGTTCGCGATCATGCTGGCCGACGACCTGATCGACGGCCATCCGCCGGTGATGAAGCAGATGGTGGATACCTTCAACCACTACAACTGCTCGGTGCTGGGCGTGGAAGAGATCGCGCCGGAGCAGAGCCGCTCCTATGGCGTAGTCGACGGACGCGAATGGGACGAGGGCGTCATCAAGATGTCCGGCATCGTGGAAAAGCCCGCGCCGGAAGATGCCCCCTCCAACCTGGGCGTGGTCGGCCGCTATATCCTGACGCCGCGCATCTTCGACCACCTGCGGCAGCTCAAGCCGGGTGCCGGAGGCGAGTTCCAGCTCACCGACGCCATCCAGTCACTGCTCGGCCAGGAGCAGGTTCTGGCCTACCGTTACCAGGGCACGCGCTACGACTGCGGCAACAAGCTGGGCTACCTCAAGGCCACTGTCGAGTATGCGCTGAAGCACCCGAAGTCGGCGCCAACTTCCGCAGCTACCTGGAGCAGCGTGACCATCATCTGGCTGACAGCTTGGTTGCCTGACAAAGCTGCCTGACATTGAGTATGGTGAGGAGGCCCCCTCGCCCCTCTGTTGAAAGAGAAGGACCGAGCCTGGATCCCGAATTCAGAACCCAGAGAAGCGAATGCCGATCGAGCCGTAGCCGTAGTACCGGTCCAGCTTGCCAGCGGTCGTGGCGTTATAAAGGAACGGGATGGTGCCGACGAAGTTGTACAGCGACGCCTGGCCGCGCAGGAACACCTCCACGTTCTTCACTACCGCATACGATAGCTCCAGCCCCAGCGTATGGTTCGAGCGAATCGGCGAGTAGCCATAGGTTTTCGCGCGGCTATCGACATTGCTGCGCAGCAGGTATTGGAACTGGTACCCAAGCCGCGCGGAAAAGTTCTCGTACTTCCAGCGCCATGAACCGCCCAGGTTCAGGTAGCCGGCGGTGTAGTTGAAATCGTCGTTGAAATTGAGCCCGAACTGGCTGGCATCGACTGCAAACGAGGCCGACTGGAGCGTGACATTGCCCGCGCGGCACGGCGCAGCCAGCGCGCCATTGGCGATATTGTCAGAGCCGATGGCGACGTGAAATTGCAATTGCCCCGCTGCAGGCTCGTATTGATGCTGCCGATGGTCACGCGGCTGAGGCCGAGCCCGAGGAAGCCAGTGAGCTGGTTGCGCTCGGTCAACTCGCCCGAGAAGATGACGTCGGCCTGGGCCTGGACGTCATTCGCGTTCTTTACCGTAAGGGAGTTGAAGGTCGTGTTCCGAACCGATACTGGCGACGAGCGGTTCAGGCTGCCGGAGTGGTCTCCCCATAGAGAGAAGCGCACCATGACGCGATCGCGAGCGCCGGGCTCGGCCAGCGGGTCGTAGTGCATCGCCAACATCCAGCTATCAATCTGGTTGTGGTCTTGTCCGTAATCGATACCGCGGCGCCAGTAGGTGGCCGACCCAGACCAGTACGGCGAGAACTTGTAGCCCAGCATCAGCTTGCCACCGCGATAGTCGCCGGCGTTGTCCGACACGGGGCCCTGCCGCCCGCGCAGGTTGAAGACATCCACGGTCCGATTGACCATGTCGTAGCTGGCCTCCACCCGCACCGAGGTGAACTCGCCCGTGGCAGGCTCGGCCTGCATGAACACGTCGTCCGGAGCGGCGCTGGCCGCGCCCGTGCACGACAGGCCCAGCATCAGGGCGCAGGCTTGCTCCAGCCGGCGCTTGCGAAACAGCTGCATAGAAAACTCCGAGGCCGCGGGGCAAGCCTCATTCGTGGCGCGTCCCCAGGGACTCGACGCAAACACATAAAGAACCCGGCCACCCCAAGGCATTGCCCTGAAGCATGCGTTCGGATGACCGGGGGCATTGCCTTCCCCATCCCGGCGGCAGGCACCACTACGCGCCGGTCACGGATTGAGCGTAACCGTAGTCTTGAGGCCGTCGCCGGTCACCTTCTCCGAGTCAGTCCTTACCGACGCCGTCTTGGCCTTCTCCACGCTGCCGTCGACCAACGCACCCATTGGCACATCCCTGCCGCTGATTCCTGTCAGCGCGAACGTCACGGGGAAGGTGCTGACCGCCCTCGGCGTGAGGGCATCGACCTGGGCCTGGCTCAACGAGCCGGCAGCCCTGAGCTTGCTGAGGAACACCGTGAACGGCAGGTTCAGCGAGCCACCGTTGACGCTGGAGAACAGACTGTCCGCCACGCTATTGGTCAAGGTTGCGGCGGCCGTCAGATTGCCGCTGATGCGGAACGAGTAACTCGTGTTTGCCGGCACCACCGCATCCACCAGTTGCGACCCGTTGAAGGTCAGCGTCACGTTTTCGATGATGACGTCGACCTGATTGCCGCCATAGGTATAGCTCAGGCCAGCGCGCACTTGAGAGGGATTGCCCGAGAAGGCATCACCATTCTGCGTCACGGAGACCTGGATCGAGCTCAGCGTGCCACCAGTGACCGAGATCGTGTCGGTGATCGGGTATGAGGCGCCGTTGATCGTCAGGTTTGCCAGCTGGAGGTAGTCGGTCAGCTTGACCGAGTTCGCCACCTTGGCGATCGCACCGCTGTCCACCGCGCTGCCCAGGGCGTCGGCTGCCTGGTCAATCGCGGTGGTATTGGCGGTTGACACGGCGTCGCCGAGCGCGCCCAGCATGGTCGTGTTCGACGCATCGGTCAGCGCGGTCGGCGTCACGGCCTGGACCAGCGCCGTGGTCGTCGTGGACTCGGCGCTCTCAGTCACGACGTTGAGCGAGCCGCTTTCCTTCAGCGCCGCCAACGTATCGGCCGGGCTGCTGTTCAGCACGATGGCGTCCAGCGCTGTGTCCACGCTCGCCACGTAGCTCGTGATCACCGGGCCGGCCAGTGCGGCCACGTTGGCTGCCACGGCGGCAATGTCCGACTGCAGGCTCGTGTTCAGGCCGGACTGGGCGTTCAGCACAGCGGTAGACACCACGTTCGTCACCAGCGTGCTGCTGGCCAGGTCAGCCGTGCCTGATGCGCCGGCCACGGCGCTTGCAACCGCTTTGGCAGCCGCTGCGGCCGCAGCCTCATCGCTCAGCGTGCCGCCAGTAGCGAGGCCCGTCAGCGTCTTGGTGACCTGGCCGATCAGTTGCTGTACTACGACCGCCGCCTGCAGCACGGCCGGGTCCTGCATCGGGTCCAGCGTGGGCAGGTCTTTGCCTGCCAGGCCAAGCTTCGTCGCCACGGCCGCGGCCTGGTCCGCGCCGTGTTGCGCCACCAGGGTGGTCAGGGGCGAGATCACCGGTGTCACGCCTTCCTTGTATTCCAGCGACGGTGCCTGCAGCACGCCGGTGAACGGCAGGTTAGTACCGATATCGGTGCCGCCGGTCACCTTCAGCGCGCTCTTGGTGCAACCGGCCGGAAAGGTAAAGTCGCCGGTTGCATTCGTCGTCGCGGTCTTGTTGTCACAGTCGAGGAAGGTGACCGTCGAGCCAGACAGGTAGAAATCTACTGCCTTGCCATTCACCGCAGCAGAAGGCTGGGAAGGCGGGGTTGAGTCATCACCTCCACCGCAAGCGACCAGCGTTGCTGCGGCGGCTGCCATGATGCCGAGGGTCAAGATGTTCCGGGTTTTGGTTTGCACGCTTCTCTCTCCTGAGATCGATACTTCGATACATCGATACATGGTGGGGAATCCTGCGACGGATGCTGCCGCATAGTCTCCAGCGCCCTGCAACTGCCGGTCGTACCACGCTCGGAATTGCGAGCGGACTCTGGTGCAGCAGCTTGCAGTTCGCGCCGCCACACAGATAAACAAATCCCCAAATCTGGGTCACCCCTACTTCGAGGGGGAAAGCTTTTGCTTGCGCGCAGTCCCGCAAGCCGCACTGCGGTATCGCCGACGCACGCTCGCCAAGACTCACTACGGCCTCGCTAGCAGGTGTCTGCACCGGAGCAGAGCGCAGGAAAATCGCCCGGTCCCAGCCAGCCGGCAATGTAGTGCCCCATCGCGTCAAGCAACACGTCAGACGTCAGTCCCGCTGCGCCGGCCAGTGCCGGCAGATGATCCACGTGGTGCCGTCGTGCTCGAGCACGCGCAGGGTCTTGGGCAAGTCAGCGGGCTGTAGGATGTAGTCGGCGCCGCGCACATTCCCGAGAGCGAACGCTTGCACGAAATCGTCGGCGTGGCGCTCGCCCAGGCATACCACCACCTTTGGCTTCCAGAGCCTGCGAATCCTGTCGATGAAGGCGAAGCGCTGCCCGTCGCGGCAAAGCTCGAGGTAACGCTGCCTGGGCACAAGCTCCGGCTGGCCGCGGAATGCCATCGACCACGGTGTCTGGTTAATCAGGCGTGCTGGCAGGGGAAACAGGCTGAGCTTGAACTCCGCGCCGCGCGGCGCGTACAGATGATGTTCGAAGTAATGCTTCCATTCCCGCTCGCCCAGGGACGTGTTGAAGAAATGTACGCGCGCTGCAGCCATGATCCTTGCAATCTTCTGGTGCGACTGCCAGCGCTCCATGTGGTCGCGGTGCTTGTGGCGGTACGCAGCGTCCCACGCACTGGGTTGCGTGTGCGGAACCAGCGGCGCCACCAGTGACTCAGCTCTTGGATGCGGTGAGCTGTCACAAAACCATACTGGCGCGTCCGGATTTCCCCCTTCCATCCCTACGTACGACGCGAAATACTTTTGGAGCGACTCACGCGTAAACACTGTATTAAGGTCCGCTTTCATCTCTCTACCGCGTGGTTGAGTGATGGCAAAGGTGCCACGCAAACGTCGTCACCCTTTCCCTTCTCACGCAGGGTACCGACGGGTCACGCTGCACAGCACTATTCGAACCAGAAAACACGAAGCACACCGGCGCCGCCACTGCGCCGGCAGGAAGAGAGCGTTGCAGTTCCAGCAGTCCTGCCAAGGAACCGACTGCCGCGAAGCAGTCCCGCACGACTCTGCTTTGTCCGCTCCATGAGCATGCACAACCACGATGCATGCCAGCGACGAGCCTGGCCGCCACTGTGCGCGGCCTGCAAGTTCGGAGGAGAAAAAGGACACGGGCACTCGCTTGAGCGCCCATTACGCGAACGCTTCGGGGGAAGCCATGGGTATCTATCGCGATATGTTTGTCAGGCATCACGATCAGCTCGCGCTGATGGTTCGCCTGCTCGACGCCGGTGCCATCTGGCTTGCGGCAATCTTGGCCAATGAAGCCCGGTTTGCCAGCGCGCACGCCCCTATCCACCTGTTCGTCCAGTACTTCGGCTGCGCGATCGCCTTCATCGTGTTGCCCGGGTTCGACCTCTACAGCTCATGGCGCGGCCGCAGCCTGCTCTCCCTCGCCACGCGCCTGCTGTCGGCCTGGAGCCTGGTCTGGCTGATTAGCCTGCTGCTGACCTACCTGTTGCACGAGTCCGACAACCTCTCCCGCTTGTGGATGGGGTACTGGTACGTGTTCTCGCTGGCCGGCCTGCTGGCCCTGCGCGTAACCAGCCGCGCCGCGCTCAACCTGTTGCGCATCGCCGGCGCCAACAGCAAGCGCGTTGTCATCGTTGGCTTTGGCCGTACCGGACAGGAAATGTTTCGCCGCGCGACCGCCAGCCACACCACCGGATTCAAGATCAGCGGCATCTATGCCCCCGAAGGCGAGCCCACGCCAGAAGGACGCCGTCGCATCACTGACAGCGACCAGATCGCCGATTTCGCGCGCCAACATGGGATCGATGAGATCTGGCTCACCCTGCCGATGAGCGAATACCGCCTGATGCAGGAGATCAACTTCTCCCTGCGCAATGACTTCATTGACATCAAATGGATGCCGAGCGTGCTCGACTTCGACCTGCTCAACCACAATGTCGGCAACTTCCTCGGCATGCCCGCGGTGGAAATGAACAGACCGCCCGCGCTCGGCGTGCGCGGCACGATCAAGGCCATCTTCGACCGCACCTTTGCCGCGCTCGTACTCATCGCCCTGTCGCCGCTGTTCCTGATCATTGGCGTCCTGATCAAGCGCGACTCCCCGGGCCCCGTCTTTTTCAAGCAGGAGCGCCTTGGCATGGACGGCCGCGTCATCCACGTCTACAAGTTCCGCAGCATGAAGGTCCACGCCGAGCATGGCACCGTCACGCAAGCCACCAAGGCGACAGCCGTATCACGCCGATCGCGCCTTCCTGCGCCGTACAAGTCTGGATGAGCTGCCGCAGTTCATTAATGTGCTCAGGGGCGAGATGAGCGTGGTTGGCCCGAGGCCGCATGCCATGGCGCATAACAATATGTACAAGGAGCAGTTGGACTTCTACATGCTGCGCCACCGGGTAAAGCCGGGGATCACGGGATGGGCGCAGATCAATGGTTATCGCGGCGAGACGGATACGCTGGACAAGATGGCCAAGCGGGTGGAGCACGACATCTTCTATATCCGGAACTGGACGTTCTGGATGGATTTGCGGATTATTTTCTGGACGGCGTTCAAGGGGTGGACGGGGCAGAATGCGTATTGAATCGTCGCGCCCCGGGGAACGCGCCGCGACGCTGCTCTCCCCACGGGGGAAGCTCTGGCTCACCGGTGCCGCCTTGTTTTGCCTGACCATGCTGGTGGTGGGCAACCTCCCCGGCAACGCGCAGGGGCTCAACCGGGTATTTGGTGACAAAGTGATGCACCTGGGTGCCTATGCCTGCCTGAGCGGGGCGATCTTCCTGTCCCTCTCCCGATACCGGGCCGCAATCACGCTGACCAGCATTGCCCTGCTGGGCAGCATGGATGAACTGATTCAATCATTGTTTTCATACCGCTCGTCCGACCTTTCAGACCTGCTGACCGATCTCCTGGCGGCCGCCCTCACCATAGGCGCCGTCACAGTGGCATCCGCGTTAAGTGCCCATACAGCGGTGAGCCGCCAAGGCGCCGGCCCGGAGCTGCCAGCCGGCGAACAGCCGCCTCAATTTCTCGAACCTTCCGTAGATCCTGTCCATGATCTTCACGCTTATCGGGACACCACTCACATGAAGATCCTCATGTACTGCCTCAACTACGCGCCCGAACTGACCGGTATTGGCAAATACACGTCGGAACAAGCCGAATGGCTGGTGGCGCAGGGGCACGAGGTGCGGGTCATCACCGCACCGCCTTACTATCCCGAATGGAGAATTACCGAAGGCTATAGCGCGTCATCGTATGCCCGGGAAATGCGCAACGGCGTCACGGTGCTGCGCGCCCCGCTCTGGGTACCGCGCAAGCCTTCCGGACTCAAGCGCCTGGTTCACCTCGCGACCTTCGCCGCCAGCACCCTGCCTCTGCTCTTCTGGCAGGCGCGATGGAAGCCAGATGCCGTCCTCGTTGTCGAACCTCCGCTGTTCTGCTCCCCAGCGACCCTGCTCTTCGGCAAGGTGTTTGGGAGCAAGACCTGGCTGCATATCCAGGACTTTGAAGTCGACGCGGCCTTCGCTCTGGGCCTGCTGAAGAGCAAGCGCGCACGACAACTAGTAGAGCGGGTCGAACGTTGGCTGCTGCGCAAGTTCGACCGCGTGTCGACGATCTCGCAAGCCATGAAACGTCTTGCGCAAGCTAAGGGCGTCGACGCAAACCGGCTGGTCCATTTTCCCAACTGGGTCGATGTCGCATCCATCCATCCGGGCGTGGACGGTCAAAGCGTTCGAGGAGCGCTCGGCATCCCGAAGGACGCGATTGTCGCCCTCTACTCGGGAAACATGGGGCGAAAGCAAGGCCTGGAGATGCTTGGCGAAGCCGCCGGCCTCCTCAGGCACACGGAAAAGATCCACTTCATACTCTGTGGCGATGGGCCGGGCAAAGCCGAACTGGAGAAGGCGTGCGAGCAACTTCCCCGCACACACTTCCTGCCCCTGCAACCTGTGGAGCGCCTCCCGTTGCTTCTCGCGAGCGCAGATATCCATCTGTTGCCGCAACGCGCCGACGCGGCAGACCTGGTCATGCCATCAAAACTGACGGGCATGCTCGCCAGCGGAAAGGCAATCGTCGCCACGGCCGGCGATGACACCGAGGTCGCCCTCGTCGTCAAGGGGCGCGGTATCGTGGTGGCACCGGGCAATTCATTGGCGCTGGCAACAGCTATCCAGGCCCTCGCGGACGACGATGCGCTTCGCACCACCTATGGTAACGCCGCACGACAATACGCGGAAACCAACCTGGCACTAGACAGCCTGCTAGCCCGCTTCGAGGAAAACCTGGCCGGCGCCATTCACGAGAGCGCCATTGGCGACGGACGCCCGACGGCGCGCAGGTCATAGGTCGAAAGGAGACTGATGCGCGTACCACCCACCAGCCCGAACACCATGATCATTGAAGGCAACGACCCGACAGTCGAGCCTTCCTTCACGCTGCGAAACCGCCTGGCGCGCCAGCTATGGAATTGGGTATGGCTATTCCTGTTCCGCCCAAGCCCACGCCCGCTGCACGCGTGGCGCGCCTTTCTGCTGCGCGTCTTCGGCGCCAGCCTGGGCACCGATGTTCACGTGTACCCGGCGGTCCGAATCTGGCGCCCTGGAATCTCGAGATCGGCAGCAACGTCGGTATTGCCGATGGCGTCACGCTCTACAACATGAACCGCCTGCGCATTGGCGACTACGCAGTCATCTCGCAAGGCGCCCACCTTTGCGGCGGATCGCATGACTACAACGCGGCAAACTTTCAGCTGATTGCCGAGCCGATTACCGTGGAGAAGCATGTCTGGATTTGCGCTGAAGCCTTCATCTCTCACGGCGTAACGCTTCCCGCCGGCGCGGTGGTCGCCGCACGCTCGGTCGTCAGCAAGACGTTGGAACATTCGTGGACGGTCTACGGCGGCGTGCCGGCAAGGCCCATTTGCAAGAGAACCCAGCATGAGCACTAACAACCCCGGCATTTCCATACTCATCCTGACGAAGAATGAGGAGCAAGACCTGCCACGATGCCTGGAAAGCGTCGCCTGGTCAGACGACATTCACGTTTACGACTCGGTAAGCACCGATGCGACGGTGGCGATTGCTGAGGCGTTCGGAGCCAATGTGACACAACGCCCGTTCGACAATTGGGCGAGTCATCAAAACTGGGGGCTGCACAACATCAGGTTCAGGCATCCCTGGGTCTTCTATATCGACGCCGACGAGCGCATGACGCCCACCCTTGTCGACAGCATCTGCCGCGCTGTCCGCGCCGGAGGCCCCGAAGTCGCGTTCAGCGTGCAGCGACGCGACTTCTTCATGAGTACCTGGCTGAAGCACGCGCAGACCTCGGCGTATTACATGCGCCTGTTCCGGCCGGAGAAGATGCGTTACGAACGCCTGGTCAATCCGGTATCAATCGCTGATGGCCCGACGGCAAAGATCGACGGCTATCTTGATCACTTCCCGTTCAGCAAGGGGCTTGCGCATTGGCTGGCGCGGCATAACAGCTATAGCGATCTGGAGGCGAAGCAGATCGTCGATAACCGTCGTCATCAGGCGACCTTCAGTCTCATCAAGGCACTCACCAGCTCGGACTTCCATGAGAAGAGATTTCATCAGAAGGAGATCTTTTACCGGCTGCCCATGCGGCCGCTTCTCAAGTTCCTGATTCTGTATGTCGGGAAACGAGGGTTCCTGGACGGCCGAGCCGGATTCACCTATGCTGCGCTGCAATCGATCTACGAGTACTTTATTGTTTTGAAGACCCGTCAACTTTCTTCCCAGCAACTGGAACAACCTGCTACGGAAATGATGGCGCAGAAGTAGCATCGATGGTCAGATGAGTGCTCGCTGCTTGTTCGACAGCGGCGGTGACCACCTTTAGTCGGCCAGCTGCAGGCCTCCATGTGAGCGGATGCCTCGAATGACATTGCGCTTGAGGAGCTCTCGGGGGAAGTCGAGTTTTCGATTTCCCGCCAGGTAGCTGTCTTCAAATTCCTGGTTGGCTACGGTGAGGCCAAAGAACGGCTTGCCGTCGCCAAAGTCGCATTGCCTGATGACATTCTTCCCCTGGACTGCCACCATTCTTCCGCACTCCCCGGAAGAAACACTTCCCGTAAACCTGCTTTCCACAAGCTTGTTTCCGACAACGTTATGAGGATCGTCGCTGCCGGAAAAAAATGTAATACGCGCGCAGCGCACCCCCATCGTACTGTACCTGCGTCGTATTATTGGCGCAGCGACCCGGCCCGTCCTCGTCGCATCTGCATACTGCACCACGGCGTTTTCATGAGTGCCGCGGTGAACCAGCTGGAGCCCAAGAACGCTGCACTCCTCTGCATTGATGTAGTTGACTAACGCCGCCCGCGGCCTTGTGGCGCCGAGATCGACGTTGCCGTTGCTGTAGACAATTTTCCGGCCATTCTCCTGAATACTGATACCGGTCTGCGGCCTATCCCCGCTGCCCTTATCCATCTCGAACCTGAAATTCTCGATTCGCGTCATGAGGGAGCAAAGCGATGTCTCGCCGATTCCGTCAGCGACTCTTCCGGAGATATTGGAAAATACCGTTCTTTGGTAGGTATTCCCATAGATACCGAATTTTGCCGAGTCTATTCGAATGTTGTCGAACCTGCAATTCAGCGTGGCCGAATCGGAAATATAAAAACCTCCGGTGTTGACCCTGAAGTTCCTGATCTGCCCGTTGCGCCAGAAAAAAAGCGGGACGCCGTCTCGACCCAGCTGTGAACCATCCAATCTGACCAGCCCGCCGTCGAATTCCCTGTCCATGCTATATTTCAACTGTACCAGGCCACCATTCAACGACACGATCTCGTTCAGGAAAATATACTTCGGCACCCTGAATCCGGCGGACATATAATATTCATCTGACACGATGATCACGGAATCGTTCGCTTTCACGCGGCCGCACCGCGCGGTTCGCGCAACATCACGACGTTCCCGACTTTAATCCGAGCGCATGGCGCTCTTTCCAGTCTCCCGACATACTCCGGGTGAAAGTTTCCTGGAGCAAAAATCGACGATCTCCTGAACGAGTATTCCTGATTGATGTTTTTCAGCGTCGGCAACCGTTCGTCACCAACCAACGAAATATTTGCCCGGTTGATGATGGGTCCACTGATTCCGTAACCGCCGTACGGAAAATACACCTGGCCGCCACCTTTGGCCTGGAGATAGTCTTGAGCTCTTTCGATTGCCCGCAACTGGTCAACGCTGTAATCGAAATTCGCTACCGCGACTCGCAGCGATTCAGACATGAAATCCAAGACGCTGACCGATGGTTTGGAGTCCGCTACTTCGTTCGCCCGAGCATCTGCGATATGCAGGTATGGCCCCAATGCAGCGGCGCCGAGTGCCGCACCGCTCCATCGGGTAACGATTGCCCGCCTCGTTGGATTGGTCATCATTGAACTCCAAATGCGTCGCACACCGCTTTGGCGCCCGCCATGCCACGCTTTATCGATCGCTAGCTGAACCGCACATCCTTGAGTACATACTCGTAGAGGTTGTGCACCTTTGTGGAGACCGACTCCGTGGAGAAGCGTTCCCTGATGAGCTGTCTACCGGCGGACGACATACGTTCCAGATCATGCTGTGACCAACTATCCGCGGTATGAAGTCCCGCCGAAATCGCTTCGCTGGCTTCCCCGATCTCCAGCGCGGCGCCTTCGTCAAATCCGATCGACAAGTTGCAGGCAGCAGTCATCAGAACTGGAATGCCCGCCGACCAGGCTTCCAGGACGCCCATCGGCAGTCCCTCGCTCTTCGAAGGCAAGACAAATACGGTCGCGGCTTGTATTGAAGTGGTCTTGTCATCCCCGAATTGCGGCCCCGCATAGCAGGCATTGCCATGAGCGCGTCGTAGCGCCTCAACACGCATCCGGAAATCCTCTGATCCGTCCAGCCATCCACAAAATACCAGTTGTGAGCGCGCGGCGAACCCGGCATCCGTACTGCATTGATGATTCCACGCTTCGCAAAGCTCCCGCCATCCCTTCTTTTCGTGGATTCTTCCGAAGAACAAATAGATTTTCTTGTGCTGAAACCTGTCTTCCCACCACTGAGGTTTGTTTGTCGTCGGCTTGGCGAGGGGCAGGAAATTTGGGATCACCATCGACGTGCCATTCCGCACCATCGAATCTACGTCGGTCTTCTCCTTCTTCGTAAGAATGTGGAAGGCGGATGCTCTTTTCAGGAAGCGCGCCTGATACATCTTCGAGACCAACCATTTCTTGACTGGCGAGCGGGACACGATCCACTGCTCCATGGTCCCGTGCGGAGTGACGACATAGGGCTTTCCACGGATCCTTGACCATAGCAACACGACGAAGCAATGGAACATCCACAGTCCGTGAACATGCGACAGGTCGAAGTTCCCTCTAAGCATGTGCATCAGCAGCCCAGGCGAGAAACCGTAGTTACTGGGCCCGAAATAACGGAACGAAGTTACCTTGATGCCAGACCAGTCTGCTATATCCTTGTCAAAGTGCTCGTCCTTCAAGGTAACCACTTCCACCGAGATATTCGGGTGCTCCCTTACCGCCTTCGCCAAAAGCTTAACCGCCTCGGCAACGCCACCGCCCTTCCTCGAAATAGATGCAACGACAAATGCTGCGCGGATCATGTCTCATGCCTCGTAGTCGCGATGGATGGATCGCATAACGTCCTGCAGCCTCGTAAAATCCCGCTGATACGCACTGACCGCCGACGATATTTCCAATTCCGCCCGGGCGAGGTCGCTCAGATCGGCCGACAGCCTCTCCACCACGCGCTCCACTTCGACGTCATCGATTGGGGTGGCTCTGTTGCCCAGCCGAAGATCGCTCATAATATATTCAGTCTTTGGCAAATACGAAATGGCAAATGTCGGCCGTCCCGCCATCATCGAAAAGATGCACGAATGGAACCTGGTTCCGAGAAAGATCGTAGAGCGTCTGATGAGGGCGCGGAGTATCCATGGCTCATGGCTCTTCTCATCGATTACGATCTGAGTCTTGGCGCGTTCCTTTACCAACAATGCAGTCGGCAAATCCTCTGAAACTTGATTAAAAATTACCGGCAACACCCCGTGTTTGGATGCCATTCTGTCGGCAATTTCCGCGACCGCAGAGACATAGGAGTCGTAAGCGGCACGAGGGTGCGCATGTCGCGGGAAGGTCCAGCCAACCACGGTCATTCCCAGAACCGGTTTCCCGTCGTCCAGGCCAAGCCGCCGTAGCTCAGGGGCGATCACGGCGTCATCTTCTTCCACCCTGTCATTCCAAAATGCACTGTCGCCCGTTCGGTAGACTTGCCGATCAGGAATGCCAAGCTCTCGAACCAGAAAATTCGCTGAATAGCTCTCGCGCGGGCAAAGGTGGGAAACCCCGTGCCAGGACCCGGCTGGCCAGCATCTCGCAAAGCGGCCGTGCAAAGGCCCGATGCTTTGAGGGCCGAGCACAACGGCTTTCCGCAGCCTTGTCGCCAGCTCAATATGGAACAGAGCGATGATGTATGCGAAGTTTGTGTCGTGGATATAGCCACCTGGTGCACTGACGAACGACATGCGCACTCCCGCATGGCATTGAGGGTCTTTTGCTGTTCCCGCGGGAGCAGTTTTTTCCAGCCGCCGTAGGCCAGGGGCGGTCGCGAGCCAGCTGCCAGCATGCAGCAGCAGCAAGGTGCGCACCTTGCCTCCCGGAGCATTCCCGATCCGCTCTGACCAGGCGATATCTGGATGGACTTGCCTCGCGTTGTCAGCCCCTTCGAACACAGCCGCCGAGATGGCCGCCTTGGCATTCCAGGCGCGGATTTCGGCAACACACTCATCCAGCAGCACGGAATCGCCGCGATTCGAGCGCCCATATGCATTCACCACGAGTACTTTCATAGGTACCCCCTAAATGTTATTGCGAGATCTGAATGACGGTCGCCTGAATTCGCTCATACAACACGGGTTCGATCGGCAAGAAAAATAATACCGAAGCAGAGGAATGAGACACCCAGCTCCATCAATATCCCCGCCACAGCGCTTTCGACGCGGGTAAGAAACGAAACCGACGTTACCACCGCTATACATGTCAGGATGGCATGAAGCGACGGCAACCAGTTCCACGAGATGATCTGATAGTGATAAAAATACGAAGAACTGATTAGCCAGCAGGCGCCGTGGATGCATACAGCAACGATCAAGGACTCGGATAGCCCCAATCTGTCCCGGATCAGAAGCAGGGCCAGGCCGCCGCAAACCAGGCCAACCACACCAACCAAAATGATCGAGTATTGGTCGCTGAACGTCCTGAATCTCCGATTGCCGCTATTGACGGTTGTACGGTATAGCTTGCTGTATCCCGATCGTCTTAGCAAAATCACACACTGGTTGAAGACGCCGGAAAATGACTTCATAAAATTGAACTTGGCGGCCTCTTGCCCACCGCCAGCTCCCAGAATGGAGACGGAGATCACGCGCGCTATGACTTGCCCGGGAAGTAGCGTAAGGGACACCACGAATCCCTCCTTGATCAGGTAACCGATCGATCTCCGATCCAGGCGCGCACGCCTTAGCCCATGCTGGCGCCGCGTCCAACGTAGAGTCATCAGCGAGATGCAGGCAAGTGCTGCCCCGTTTATCCATCCGGCGACCTCTATCCGCAATGAGAACCCGAAGAGCAAGCTGGCCGTGACATATATGGCCACGAGAAAATAATTGAGGCCGGATATCAGGCCGTATGCCGATTCGTCGTCGGCAACATCGAGGAATCCAGACATGTTCGCAATGCTGAACCAGAGACCTATCGTCGAAGCCAGCAAGAAGCGCTTTATCCCGGCATCGCCGTAGAGTTCCGCCGGAACAACGATCAAGGCAAACGTCACCACCAACAGGATGGGTAGCCTCGCTATCGCGAACTCAAGTGGGTTCAGCGCCTGGAAGCTGGCGCTCGCAGCCTGTCGTTGCAGCACCTGTCCGCCCCAGTCGATCACGACGAGCAGAAGCGCATTTACCCCCAATGCCGTGGTCAACGCACCTGCGAGCGGGTGACCTGTTGAGATAAGAATGAATGACGTAAGCAACATCGATCCCTGGCCAATGAATGCTCCCATGACGAGGTTCACCAGCTTTTTATTGCGGATGAGGGACAGCAACATAGCGGGCCTTGTACATGGATTTTGTCATTAACCGTTCCAAAAGCAGATAAATGACGACGATCAATCCCACGCGGTACACACCGATGTCCACGCCGCCGCGGACCAGGATAAATCCGATCAGCGTCGAAAGGACTCCGGTACGCAGCCGGCCGAGATCCTCATTTGGTGCATTCGCCGCGTAATTCTCCGCCTTGGCCACAATCAAGCCGAAGATCAAGGCCATCATGGCCAGGCCAAAATAGTCAAACGCGATGACGCTTTCCCCAAACAGTCCTGGCGGCACCCCTCCGTCCGTATCGCCGAAGAACTCTTCGCGAACTCGGCGGCTCAACTGGATCGGCTTCTCGGGCCAGATCGCGCGCGGAACGAAGGCTACCAGCGCGTTGAGATAGACTTCTCCATAATCGTTGCCGTGGCGCTCGGCATATATTTTTGAAAGGGCGATATGATCGATGAACGGTAGCCCGGTGTAGGATGCTTCAACGATCGATGCTGCACTCATCTCAAACTGAGCGCTCGCTCCCTGTGCCCTGTACCGTTCGTAGATGATATAACCAGAAGCTGCAACAAAAGCGGCGGCCAGCGCCAGGATTCCAAGGAAACCGGGCCCGCTGATTCTCTTGACCCGGACGATCAGCAACGAAATCAGGAACAGCAAGAGAATGGAGCGTCCGCCCGAAAGTGCAAGGAATATCGATTGCAGCACCAGACCGCCCAGGAACAAGCCGCGCAGCCATCGTGGTGGCTGCTTGGCCTTGATCAGCACCTGCAATACCAGGCAATAGACATTCACGCCTATCATCACCGGAAACAAAAAGTTCAGAGCGGAACTTTCGACAACGGTACGCGCGTAGGCAGCCCTCACCCATTCCTGTACGCCCTGGTACAGATAAACTGTCAATGAAACTTCCAGGGCAATCACAAATAGCTGGATACAGACGTAGCGCAGCAGCTTCCTGTTTGACGGCAAATTGAGTGCTGCTTGCCAGCGACGCGACCTGCCCTTGCTTTTTCTGAATAGTCTGTAGGAAACAAAAGCCGCGAAATTCACGGCGGCCATCGGCACCCACGGAATATCTTCCACCCTGATCAGCCACGGTGCTATCAGAATGGAGCGCGTAACCAGTTCGCTTTCAATCAGCGCACCAAGTAGCCAGCACCCGAGCAGGGTGTAGACAAAAAGACCGTGGAAGCGGCAAAATGCTCCTCCTTGCGCACCACACAAGGGGTATCAGATAGAACGGCAGCGTGACGAGACTGTACATTCTGAAGCGCTAGAGGCTATTGGCGAACGGCACTTTCCGTGCCCGTGTTCGAGCGCGCCAGCGAGGAGAGGAAATCCTCGTATGCGAGGCGAAGTCCTTCCTGGAGGCCGACTTCGGGGCGCCAACCCAGTGCTTTGAGCAGTGAGTTATCCAGAAGCTTGCGGGGCGTACCATCGGGCTTGGCAGGGTCGGTCTCGATGTTCCCCTGATAGCCTACCGCGCGCTTCACCATTGCAGCCAGATCCGCGATCGAGTATTCCTCTCCTGAGCCGATGTTGATGTGGTTCTGCATCGGCAGCGTATGGGCACGATAGACTTCCGGCGACAGGTCCATGACATGCACACATGCTCGTGCCATATCTTTGACGTACACGAACTCGCGCCTAGGCCTGCCGGTACCCCAAATGACCACCGTGGGGGCGTCATGCTGCTTTGCCTCATGAAAACGACGAATCAGCGCCGGGATGACATGGCTGTTTTCCGCGTGATAATTATCGCCCGGACCGTACAAATTCGATGGCATGACGCTGCGGAAGTCAGCTCCATACTGCCGGTTATAGCTTTCACATAGCTTGATTCCGGCGATCTTGCTATCGCATAAGGTTCGTTCGTGGGCTCGAGTGGCCCCGTGAGCAACGCAGCTTCGGCCATTGGCTGCTCCGCAAGTCGCGGATAAATGCAACTGCTGCCAAGGAACAAAAGCTTGTCGACCCCCGCGCGCCACGCCTCATGGATAACATTCGCCTCGATCATCAGGTTTTCATAGACGAACTGAGCCGGGAAAGTGTTGTTCGCGTGGATTCCGCCGACCTTTGCCGCGGCCAGATATACCTGGTCGACATCTTCCTGCGCGAAAAACTGGCGCACGGCATGCTGGTCAATCAGGTCCAGTTCATCGTGACTGCGCGTCACGATTTGCACCGCACGGGAGGACGCCTGCAGCGCGCGGACGATGGCGCTACCTACCATTCCACGATGACCAGCGACGAAAATCCGAGTGTTCTTCTTCATGTCCTTTACTCCACGCTGACGGCAACTTCGAACCCATGCTGCTTCAGCAATGCATGGCGCCGAGCCTGGTCCAGATCGCTGGCGACCATTTCTGCGATCATCTCGTCCAGCGTGATCTCCGGCTCCCAACCAAGCCTGGCCTTGGCCTTGGCCGGGTCCCCCAGCAGTGTTTCCACCTCTGCCGGACGGAAATACCGCGGATCGACCTTGACAATCACGTCACCGACGGCCAGAGCCGGTGCCTTGTCACCGCTGATCGCTGCTACCACGGCCACCTCGTCTTCACCCTTCCCCTCAAATCGCAGCGTGATCCCCAACTGACTGGCGCTTCGGTTGATGAACTCGCGTACGCTCACCTGCTTGCCTGTAGCAATGACGAAGTCTTCCGGTTGCTCCTGTTGCAGCATCAGCCATTGCATGCGCACATAGTCGTGCGCGTGCCCCCAGTCCCGAAGCGAATCCATATTGCCCATGTACAAGCAGTTCTCGAGGCCTTGTGCGATGTTTGACAGGCCGCGGGTAACCTTGCGCGTCACGAAGGTTTCACCCCGACGCGGGCTCTCGTGGTTGAACAGTATCCCGTTGCAGGCATAAATGCCGTAGGACTCCCGGTAGTTCACGGTAATCCAGTAGGCATACAGCTTCGCTGCGGCATACGGGCTGCGCGGATAGAACGGGGTGGTTTCCTTCTGCGGAATCTCCTGCACCAGGCCGTAAAGCTCCGACGTAGATGCCTGATAGAAGCGCGTCTTCTTCTCCAGGCCGAAGATGCGGATCGCTTCGAGCAGACGCAGCGTGCCGAGCGCATCCACGTCTGCCGTGTATTCCGGGGACTCGAAGCTCACGGCCACGTGGCTTTGTGCACCCAGGTTATAGATTTCATCCGGCTGGGTCTGCTGCACGATGCGGATCAGATTGGTACTGTCGCTCAGGTCGCCATAGTGCAGCACAAAGTTCCGGTGGCTGACATGAGGATCCTGGTAGATGTGATCCACGCGCGAGGTGTTGAACGAGCTGGCCCGGCGCTTGATGCCGTGAACGATGTATCCCTTCTCAAGCAGAAATTCAGCCAGGTAAGACCCGTCCTGGCCCGTGATGCCGGTGATGAGTGCGGTCTTTTGAGTCGTCTTGGTCATTGTCGTTGTTCTGTTCTGTTCTGAGATTCAGTCAATCAGGCCTGGCTCGGCCTTGGATCCGGCGGCGGCGCGCGGCCATAGACATCGTCAAAGCGGACGATGTCGTCTCGCCCAGATAGCTGCCGCTCTGCACTTCGATCAGCTCCAGGGGGACGCTGCCGGGGTTCTCCAGACGGTGGATGGTGCCCAGTGGGATATAGCTGGACTGGTTCTCGCTGAGGAGGAAGGTCTCGTTGCCGCAGGTCACGCGGGCGGTGCCCTTCACCACGATCCAGTGTTCCGCGCGGTGATAGTGCATTTGCATGGAGAGCTTGGCACCCGGTTTGACCGTGATGCGCTTGACTTGGTAGCGCTGGCCTTCGTCAACCGAGTCATAGCTGCCCCACGGGCGGTAGACTTTACGATGGTCCGCGGCTTCGCTGCGGCCTTGCTTGCGGACCATATCCACGAGCGCCTTGACATCCTGGCACTGGTCTTTGTGCACCACGAGCACCGCGTCGGGTGTTTCCACCACCATCACGTCGTCCACGCCCGCAATGGCAACCAGGCGGTGCGACGCATGGACCAGGCAATCCTTCGCGTTGTGCGTGAGGACATCACCCGTCGTGACATTTCCGTCAACCTGCTTTTTGCCGAGTTCCCAGACTGCGTCCCATGCGCCAACGTCGCTCCACTCGGTGGCAAATGGCACCATTTGCGCGCGCGTGGTGTGCTCCATGACGGCGTAGTCGATGGAGTTGCTCGGGCTGCGCGCGAATGCGGCTTCATCGAGACGGAAAAAGTCGAGGTCTTTCTGACCCAGGCTGACGGACTCCTGGACCGCATGCAGGATCTCGGGCGAAAAGGTTTCCAGCTCGGCAAGGAACGCCGAGGCACGGAACAGGAAGATACCGCTGTTCCAGAAGTAACCACCCTCCGCCAGAAACTGGTTCGCACGCAGCGACGATGGCTTTTCTTCGAAGCAGGCCACCTCGAAGCTCGATTCCGTGCGGCGCGCACCGGCCTTGATATAGCCGTACCCGGTAGCAGGCGCGGTTGGCGCAATACCAAAAGTGACCAGTGCTCCGGCTTGCGCCGCGGCAACGCCTTGCGTCACGATGTTTGCGAAGGCCGACGCGTCCCGGATCAGGTGATCTGACGGAAGCACCAGCATCAGCGGATCTTGCCCGGCGGCCAGCGCATGCAAAGCAGCCGCGGCCAAGGCAGGCGCAGTATTCCTGGCATGCGGTTCCAGCATGAATTCGGCATCGCTGACGCCGATCTCGCGGGCTTGTTCCGCCACCATGAACCGATGCGCATGACTGGTGACAAGCAATGGTGCACCAATGCCCGGAATCTCCTGCACGCGCAGCAACGTATCTTGCAGCAGCGAGCGGTCACCCAGAAGCCTTAGAAATTGCTTCGGATAGCCCTCGCGTGACAGCGGCCACAGGCGTGTTCCGGAACCACCACAAAGAATAACGGGAACAATCACGGCTGGGTCTTGCATCCGAACTCTCCTTCTGCCAATTCAAATGTCAGTCAGCTCCTCAGCGTCGGCAAGACGAGTGAGGGCGCGCCGCCAGCTGGCGACGGTTTATCCCTGCACGGAAGAAATCCCGCTGGACATCTGAATTGCCGCATCAGCAGCCAATCCAGCCGTCCCGATAGCCGGTGAGAAGGCGGTAACCAGTGCACACAATGACTGTGCTTACCGCCCATCACGCAGACTCGCCCGCTTCTTTGAGCTGGCTGATATATGTTCGGTCTCTATAGCGGCTCAGCCGTCGTTTCTAGCGTCCGACGTGTACCCGTTCGACTTGTCTGGGCTCGTCATTTGCCCTCGGCCGTCAACTGCTTGGTCGCGGTATCCGCTGCATAGCCGTAGTACGCATACCGATACCGTCCATACTTCGATCCATATCCGTAGCGATACGCATTCGGATCCAGGCCATTGAACGCCACGCCATTCACATCGGCATTTGCCTGGCGCAGTTGCTTGGCGGATTCGGTGACTTCGCCGATGGTGGTTTTCTCGAACCGCGTCACCAGCAGCACCGTGCCGCAGCGGCCGGCGAGGATCGCAGTATCTGAGACGGCAAGAACGGGCGGCGTATCGATAAGGACAAGATCGTACTGGGGATCCAACTCATCAAGAAGCTTCACCATGCGCGCGTTGAGCAGCAGCTCAGCCGGATTCGGAGGCAAACTGCCGGTACTGAGAAAGTCCAGGTTCTCGAGTACTTCGCGGTGTACCGCCTGGTCAAGACTCGCTTTGCCGATCAGGACGTCCGCCAGCCCGTTATTACGGGGCTTGCCAAAATACTGGTTCAGGTGGCCCTTGCGCATGTCGGCATCGATCAGCAGCACGCGCTTGCCGCCCGAGGCCATCACCGCGGCGAGGTTGGCCGAGATAAATGACTTGCCGACGCCCGGCGTGGGACCCGTGAGCAGCACACGCTTGTTGTCCGCGTCGAGCATGGCAAACTGCAGCGCCGTGCGCAGGCTGCGCAGACTTTCGATCGCTGGCTCATTGGGATTACGTTCCGCGAGCACGAAATTTCCGCGCTTGCGCTGGCGTATTTCTTCAGTGAGGAAAGCCTGGGCGGTCGATAAAGGCACGGTCGCGTAGACGCTCAGACCCGTATGCTGCTCAATGTCCTGCGAATCGGTGATACCACCGAATAGCGCATTGCGCACGAAGGCCACCACGACACCAATCAGAATGCCCAGAATAGCAGCCAGTGCTATGACCAGGCCCTTCTTGGGCTTGACGGCCTCCTCGGGAACCGGGGCATTATCGAGCAGCCGTACATTGCCGACCTTGCCCGCCTTGACGAGCTTGAGCTGCTGCATATTGTTCAGCAATCCCACGTAAAGGTCATTGTTGACCTCCACATCGCGCATCAGCCGCAGGGTGTCCTGCTCCAGGTTGGGGAATGCTTTCATGCGGGTAGCCATAGCGGTGACCTTCGTGTTCAGCGCAGCAATCTGCTGGTCGATGGCCTGCACGCCCGGGTGGGAGGCAGCGAAACGTGTCGATAGCTCGGTGCGCTTTTGCTTCAACTCGAGCAGCCTCGTTTCGGCCATCACGTTTTCCTGGAGGAACACCTTACCTTCCTCGCTCAGGTTGAAGGTATTGCGCTTGTTGCGCATCTCGTTGTACTTCACCTCGGCCCGTTCCAGTTCGCCCTTGAGTTGTGGCAGCAGATCCCCCAGGAAGACGAGCGACTTCTCCGCCTCGGCGGCTTTACGCTTGATGTTCTGCGCAACGTACTCTTCACCAATCTCATTCAGGATGCTCGCTGTAACCTTTGGATCGGTACCATTTAGCGAAGCACCGATAATGCCGCTCTGCTTTCCCTTCTCGACGATCTGGAGTTGATCCTGGAGGGCTTCGACTGTCTGCAGGTGCGAGTAGCGCACCAGGTTGAACGTGATACCCGCCTTTGCCTTCATCTCCTTTACCAGGAGCGTGAAGTTGCCCACGCTCTGCTCAGCAGTCATCGGCTGGCCTACACGCCCTTCAAGTGGCGCATCCAGGCTGGACTGCTCCACACGGTAGCGGCCGTCACCCAGGGCGATCAGCTTGAACTTTGTGCCCTCAAGGGATTCAGGGACATCGAATTGCCCAACATTGATCGATTCCCCGGCCCATGCGAAGCCACCGAATCCAAATAGCCCTGGCTCGGACAGACCCTTGGCACGGCTGGCGATGCTGGCACCGATAAAAGGAAAATAGTCGGGCTTTGCCGAAATATAGAGGCGCAGATTGTCCACGGCCTTACTGACGACCATGCGCGAGCGGAGTATCTCGATCTCCGCCGTGGCCAGGGCCTTGACATCGAACAGACTGGAGACATCACCAAGCAGGCTGTTGGCGCTGTTCGGGTTGTCCTCCACCTGCACCAGGATATCGGCCCGATAGACTGGCCGAGCGAGGAATGCGTAAGCTACTCCAAGCGCCAGCACCAAACCCGCAATGGATGCAATCAGCCAACGGCTGGCAAGCAGCACATCAAGGTACCGGACGAGGTCAATCTCGTCCTCCGCAGGCGCAGCGACAACAACTGGAGGGGGAGTCTGGTTCATCTGCATTGCTGAGTCAGTTATCGAAGCGCCTGGATGCGCGGCACCCAGGCTTCCACGCCGCGTTGGATCAACTGCAGCACGTTTTCGAAGGCGGGACGAGCCTCGCGATAGGGATCTGGCACGTCGAACCCGGCAAGCTCACCGATGCGGAAGACCCGACCGGTGGTGGCCGGGTGCAAGTGCTGGATGTCTTGCCGCTGAGCGTTGTCCATCACGAGAATTAGGTCCGCACGCGTCGTCATGGCGCGGCTCAGTTGCTGGGCCCGATGGCCGGTGATATCCACGCCAATCTCGTGCATGACTGCGATGGCGTGCGCATCGGCCGGCTTGCCCGTGAGCGCGCCAAGGCCCGCGGAGATGATGTTGGCATCCGGCAATGCCTCCTTAAGGAGCCCTTCCGCCATAGGACTCCTGCAAATATTGCCGATGCAGACCACGAGTACAGTCTTGATCATTTGACCGCGTTCGCAGTGGACGTGAAGAAGTTGCCACTCGGCAGCAGTTGGTTGATCACGCGGCTCCAGCGGACCACACCTGCGGCGTCGACGTAGACGACGTCCCTCGGCTTCAGCTCGAACGATTCGGCCAGGGCAAAGGAGACAGGGGACTTGCCGTCGAGGTGGAACACCTCGGCTTCGCCATCGTTGCTCTTGCGGATAACGTAGAGTTCCTTGGCGTTGGCCGAGTTGGGGTTGACGCCGCCAGCTTCGCCGATGGCCTCGCTGAGCGTCAGGCGCCCGTTGCGCGGCATGACGGCGACAGGACGCAAAACTTCGCCGGTCACGAATACCTTGCTGTCCTCGCGTTGTTCTACGCGAACGATGTCGCCGTTGCGCAGCAGGATTTGGGCGGGGTCGATACCTTGCTGCAGGAGCGCAGGCAGGTTGACGAGGTAGGTCTTGCCCTCGCGGGAAACGCGGATACGGCTGTTGTCGCCCGTCAGCACGTTGATACCCCCGGCGCGGTTGAGCGCTTCGACCAGGGTCATGGGTACGTCGTCGACATTCTGGGGGCCAGGCGTCTTGACTTCGCCATCGAGGTAGACGCGCTTGCTGCGGAAGGCGAGCACGCGTACGGTGACCTGTGGCATGTTCACGACAGGCTTGAGCTGGGTGCTCAGTTGTCCGCGGATTTCGTCCGGCGTGCGGCCGAGAACCTTGAGCACACCGGCATAAGGAAACTGGATGGTGCCCGCGGGACTCACGACGTAGCCCGGCACGTTGGCCGCGCCGCTGTAGTTCGGGATCTCGTATGCAGTACCAATCGAGTACGTTTGCGTGGGGAACACCAGTTCCGGGTGGTCCCACACAACGATCGAGAGAATGTCGCCCACGCCCACGGTATAGGGCATCGGATCTGCGAACAGTTCCTCCACCCCTGCGTTCGCTGGCTGTGTGGAGGCCTTCAGCATGCGCACCAGCGCCGGCGTGATCCGGGTGATTTTGGGCACCGATTCCGGGTCCTCCGGATCAAGCGGTCGCTGCGGGTCGAAGCGCATCCCTGGTGCGAGTGCACAGGAAGCCAGCAACGGAACAATCCCCAGGCACATTACCGCCCTGCCAAACGTCAGCCTGCTTGAAAGCTTTAGCACGTCTCGATTATTCCCTTGTTACTAGAGGCCCGCATTGTCCGCCGTCTCCTGAGCGGGCTGTGTTGCGGGGATTCCGCTTGTCCGACATGGCACACGCTGGTGCCTTTCCGCTTGTTTGCGCTGCCTGCGGATTTGAACCTGGCGGTGTTGGCTTCGTGTTGCTCGGCGCGCTGGCACGCTCTTTTTGCACTGCGCCATTACGCGAATGACCGGCGAAGTGTATGACTCCGGTAGCTACATCTTCAAGGAACGAATGGCGCTTTTAGCGATTTTCCTATCCCCCCATACGAGTGGACCCGCAAAATGGCGGGATGCCTGCGCAGCAGGTATCCCGCAAGAACACGTGCGTCGTCGAGCGTGGGAAAGTCCCCGAATTTCCGGAGGCCTCTATACCACGCCCGTCGTCCCGCAACTTCCCGAAGCACCAAAAAAAGGAAGGGTGTAGACGCGGGGACGGTCTACACCCTAACGGGATGGGCAACGGGTCAGGCTTGCCGGGGTTGATTATTGATTGGGGTGGGACCGGGTCTTACCCTGCTTTAGTGGGCCCCACGCTTAGGTAGGGAAAGTTCTGAAGAGGAGCATTGGCGGTTGAAGCGCTGGCTTCTCATCTGACCGCTTCAGAGCACCAATCAGGAACGGAAGGCGCCGGCCCCATGAAGCCAGAGATGCTGCCACACCGTTCGCCGAGCTGTGGCGCGAGCATCGCCGGCCAATGCGCCTGGCACGAGGCACCGGTCACACCACCGCTGTGATCTGGTGCCAGGCGTCAGATATTGAGCCACGCTTGCATGGATCGCAGAACCCACTGCGTTCAGGCGTCCGCATTTTAATCCCCTCCGTGGAGGGGATTAAAAGCCAGCAACCCCAGAAATATCGCAGCGCAGCAAAGTCACTTATGTCAGACCTTAAAAGATTGGAATTCCTATTTCCGGCAGGTTTGGTTAAATTGACCTCAATTGCAGGAATCGGGGATAAGAATGCGGCCGGGCTGGAATACCGCATGGCTGCGCGTTTCGAGAGATCTTGATTTTTCTCATTGGCACGCGCTATCGATATGCGGGTAATGCTCAGGCAATACAAAAGTAGTATCAGTTCGCGTCAGTGACAACAATCACATAAGACGGATATAGCCCGGACCCACGAAAGGGCCGGCTGGCATTTTCTTATTCAGTCGACATTGCTTTTCGTCATCGAAAGCGACGTGGCTGCATTTTCTGGCAGCGCGGCATGCGGGTACTGGCCTGGCCCTGCGGTTATGCAGGCGCCCAGACATCGCCGGCATTAAGAAACGACTAGCAATTACCGGTGACGTGGCAGCGGGCGGGCCATTATACCGAGATCCCATCGGCACAAGGATGGCGCCTGCGAAGGCGCACTGATCCCGTTCGTACTCCGCCTGCAGAAAGAGTTTTTAAACGACCACAGTGGCACGCACGCCCCAGAGGCGGCGGCATGCTGCGGCATTGGATGTATGGGGGTCCCACCAGGCAGCAAGGGATAATATGCAGCATTCAGGGGTATTCACGCGTCAGGAACTCGATCGTTATTTTGCATCGTACGTGGGGATGGAAGGAGGCAACCCAAGGGCTCCCGTCTGGATATGCGACAGAAGCCCGCGCGCCTGGTTGGAGCCCCTTGTCGCGCCGCTGCAGCCGCGTGTGGCGCCGCCCGCCTGGGACGCCGAGTTCCGCCACCAGCAGCGGGAAAACATGGGCAAGTGGCTCGGCCATCAGTACATCGCCCGCATCATGGCCGCCGCGCGGGCTGAAGCACTGCGCGTTCGGCTCGCGGACAACGACTGGGAACAATACTACTGGCGCCATCTCTACGCGCCTGGGGGCGCCGAGTTCAGGCTCAGCCTGTATCCCCTGCCTGCCCAACTCGATGGACGAACGCCTTGGTCCAAAGCGTTCCGAGGCCAGCCCGAACTCGTCCCACAGACGCGCTACGAGGATCTGTGCCGGCATGGCGAACGCTTCCGGTTTCTCGCGAAGACCTGCGCCCGCTGCGCCCGAAGGTGGTCGTTTGCCTGGGCCATCGCCATGCGACGAATACCTTGAAGCCTTCTCGCTAGGCGGGCTCGCCAGCGAAGAGCACGCAATCCAGCCGGCCGACCAAGTCAGGCGCTTGCGCATCTTCGCCAAAGACGGCACGACGTGGATCATCTGCCCAGCGCTCGGCGGCAGCGCGGGACTGATCTCGCAGGTCCAGCTCGATGCGTTTGGCAAGCTTCTGGGCACGCGCCTGACAGCGAGCGACTTCAAACACTGCCCCGATCTCGATCCCGTCGACAACGCCCCGAGGGCGCAGCCGGAGGTCTTGCCCGATCCGTGCCGGAGGAGCCAGCTGCCTGCCGACGCAGCTGGTTGCCATACGGAGGAACGTCTTTTATCGCAACGCGTGGTGGCGGATTCCCTTGGCATACACCCATACTAAGCGAAGGATTCACGAGTCCCCGCCTGAGCGTGTTCGCTCCTGGGAAATACTGGCTGAGCCGGAGCCCTTCGAACGTCGGTCAGGCTCGATGCACGAACTCGCACCGCCGCCTAAAGAATGTCACGGAGGGCTCGGTACGCTCATCAACGGCTTTGATCTTGAACGGCGCCCGCAGCCCCCTCATCACTCCACCAAGTGCCAGTGAACCAGCCGCACTATTTCGAGCCGCCGCTGCCGTCTACAGTGGTCTACTGTTCCTGTTCCCCATGGGGAATACAAGTAAGCTTGCTGTCATCTTCCACTTTTTAATAGGCAAGCTTCCAGTGCCAGGTTTTGGCATTCATTTCGTCGCCACGTTTGGCCAGCAGGTCACGGAGCGCAGCCTTGAGTACCTTGCCGTTGGCGTTCCTCGGCAATGCTTCGACGAACAGATACGCCTTTGGCCGCTTGAATCGGGCAATGCGGCGCAAACACCATTGGTCCAACTCGGACGTGGTCACCTGCGTGCGAGGCTTGCGAACGACAACGGCGACCACTTCCTCTCCCCAGTCGGCGTGGGGGCGCCCGAGTACGGAGACTTCGGCCACGGCAGGATGCGTGAGCAGCGCGTCCTCGACCTCGCGCGGGTAGATGTTGGAACCACCGCTGATGATCGTCTCCTTGCTTCGGTCCTTCAGGGTGAGCCGGCCATGCTCGTCCAGACAACCGAGATCGCCGGTACGCAGCCAACCGTTGCGCAACGTCACCGCACTGGCGTCCGGGTTGTTCCAATAGCCTTGCATCACGGCGGAGCCGCTCACCAGCACTTCGCCAATTTCCCCCACAGGAAGTGTGTAGTCGTCGGCATCGGCGATGCGAATCTCCACGCCTGGCAATGCACGCCCAACGGAAGCCAGCGCCTCAAGGTCGCCCGCAGCGTGGGCACCGGCAATCTCCGCTGACGTCTGGGCGGTGATCGTCATTGGACTCTCGCCCTGACCGTAGATCTGGGCGATCTTTGCGCCCAGACACTCAAGTGCGGCGATTTCATCCTCCAGATAAAGGGGAGCGCCGCCACAGACGATAACCTTGAGATTTGAGAGATCGGTGCGGGTCCGGCGCACGTACTCGACCAGCCGGTTGAGCATGGTCGGCGCCGCAAACAGACTTGTGCGCGGATGGGCGGCGACGAGATCGACCAGTTCGGCGGCATTGAAGCCGCCCGAGGATGGAATGACTTGACTGGCGCCTTCGGCGATGTGCGGGATGATGTAGAGCCCGGAGCCGTGGGACATCGGCGCAGCGTGCATGAGACTGTCGCCTGGAACGATGCGAGTGACAGCGCTGGAATACGCCCCGGACATCGCGCTCAGATTCCGGTGCGAAAGCATGACGCCCTTTGGCTTGCCGGTCGTTCCGCTGGTATAGAACAGCCAAGCAAGGGTGTCCCCTGCCACATCGTCAACCGGTACACCGGGCGCCGCGAAGAGGGCGTGGTAGTCGGTGGAATCGACAGCGATGGTCCTTGCGTTTGTCACTGCTTTCATATCGCTGACAAAGCAAACGGACGCTCCACTGTCTCGTACGATTTCGTCGACCTCGCGCGGATGCAACTTGGCATTGATCGGTACCGCACACAGTCCCGCATGCCAGATGCCGTACAACAGCTCGACATACTGCGGACAGTTCTTCATGATGAGCGCCACCCGGTCGCCAGCATGCAGGCCGAGCCAGTCGCGTAATCCACCAGCGCACCGCGCGACGCGGTCGGCAAGCTGAGAAAAGGTCGAGAGCTGCTCAGTGCCAAGAAAGAGCGCGGCCTGACTGGGGTATGCGCGGGCCGTGCGGACCAGCATATGAGCGAGGTTTGTGTTCATCCTGCCTTCCGTTGCAGTCGTTAGTGGATTCGATTTCGTACGGGTTGTTGGGCCAAGAAAGTGAAAATAGCGATGCAGCCTGCCTTTGCTGCGGCATCTTCATACGGCGCCCCCGTCTTCATATGCCTTGCTGATATGCGCCGCTTTCCGGATGCACCCTTTCTCAGAGGGCAGGCTCGCCTGCCCTCTGGTTCAAGCGATGCTTAGTCCGCCGCGCGCTCTGGCACCGGGAGATTCACCCACTCCTTGTAGAAGGCCTCGATGTCCGGCTCGAAGTCGTGGATCACGGGATACCACGGGGTAGGCGCTTCGACGTCGTGCATGGTGCCGCACGATGGGCAGTAGTACTCGCGATACACCTGCCACTGCGTGTCCGGTGCCATCAGCTTCGGATAGACCTCGGTCATCGCCTCTTCGGTGTCGCGCACGTAGATCGACGCATGCAGTTTCCAGTTCTCGCGGTAATCGCAGAACTCGTGACCGCAGTCGCACTTGATCAGCCATTGCTTGCTCTTGGCCGATTGCACGATAAACATGTGCGGCCCGAGCGGAAGCACGATGCGGTCCGGGAAGCTGACCTTGGCCTGCAGCGCCGCCAGGTACTGTCCGAACCGGCTCTCGTCCTTCGGCATCGAGAGCATGCGCAAAGTGGTTTCCCAGTCAAGAGAGCCTTCGACGAGGTGGGCGACCTGTTCATTGGTATAGGTTGACATGTTTCAACTCCTGGATGCGGTGATTACTCTTCTACCTGGACGACCGTGGTGACGTCGGGCAGCAGGGAGAGGTCCATTCGGTGCTTGGCCCCGTAGGACGGCACGCCCAAGTCTTCTTCGCGCACATGCCAGTCAGCGGGCAGGTTCCAGAATTCTTTGAACTCCCGCGTGAACTTCTCGGACAGGGCGAAGCTAGTGGCAAACATGTGTTGCACCTGCACGGATGCGTGCTTGTTGAGGATGCGTTCGCGCTCTTCCTTCATCCATTCGCGCGTCGGCAGGGCTCGGGCCAGGCGTTCCTTGCGGACCTCGGCACGGCGTGCCTGGGTCTTGGCGGCATCCACCGTGAACACGCCCTTGCCGTTCTGGGTGAAGACGGCGCCATAGACCTTCAGCGCGTATTCCGGCAGCAGGAACTTCTGGTTGAGGTCCGCTTCGATGGCCTTCGGATCCCGGTCGAGTGGGTCGCCAAAGCCCGGGCCGCCGCGCAGGTAGTTCAGGTACAGGTCGTGGTTGGCGTAGCAGTCCTCCGTTGTAATGCACTGCTTGTCGCGCTTGACCTCGGCGGTGGCATCAATGTGGCGCTCGAAGTCGGGGTTACTCGGATCGATGTCGCCGCCCAGCGGCAGGGAGTCACCAATGGCGATGCGCTGCTCCAGGCCGGTCTTGTGCGCCTCAAAGCGATAGCCGGTCGCGGACGGATAACCGCCCATCATGCCCCAGTCGCTGTTCATGAAGCCGTTGCCCATGAAGAACATGGTCCAGTCCTGGGCGTTCCACACCATGCGCAGCGTCTCGAAGCCGCAGCCGCCGCGATACTTGCCGTAGCCGCCGGAGTTGGCCTTGACGTTGCGCCCGAGGTAGAGCAATGGCTCCGCCATCTCCCAGATCTCGATGTCGCCCATGTCGCCTTCGGGGTTCCAGATCGCGGCGGCGTGGTTGAGGCCATCCTTGACGGCGCAGGCGCCGGTGCCGCAGGAGCTGGCCTCGAAGCTGTTGACCGCGTGGATCTCGCCCTCCTGGTTGATGCCGCCGCCCTGCAGCCAGTTGGACGTGTTGGCGTTACCGGCGTTGACCTCTTCCAGATAGCCGCGGCTGAAGTACGACTGCGACAGGCCGCGCCACAACGCTGCCCAGCCGGAGACCAGGAAGTGCCAGGCATAGGCATGGCCGGTGCGGCGGTCATCCGGGTTGCACCACGTGCCCTTGGGCAGGCGGAACTCCGTGGCGAAGTAGGCGCCGTCGTTGATGCGCTGGGTGGGCACCAGGGTCTGGCACATCATCACCCAGATTCCGGAAGTAAATGCGACCTGATGCGCGTTGAAGGTGTGCCAACCCCAACGGCTTGCGCCCTCAAAGTCCAGGCGCCACTTGCCGTCTGGCTTGATCGTCATCTCACAGGGTGAGTGCATGATCGAGTCGAGCTTGGCAAACGCATTCGAGACCTGCACGTCGTCATGCTTGTAAGGCACATCAACGAACGAGACCTTGCGGTACTTTCCTGGCAGGGTCATGGCCTTGATGCGGCTCTGCAGTCCGCGCCGTCCTTCTTCGATGACCTCGTAGGCGAACTTCTCGTAGGCCTCGAGCCCGTCGGCACGGATCACTTCTTCGACCAGTTCGCGGATCATGTGGCAGCCGGCGATCCGGGTTTTCTCGTCGAGGATCCAGTATTTCGGCGTGCGCACCGAGCGCTGCGACTCGTGCAGCCAGTCGCGCAGCGGCTCGTCGTTCACGCCGGTCTTGCGGCAGGTGATCATGTAGCCGTCGCCAAAGCGCTGGGTCTGGCCGGTGGACATCGAGCCCGGCGTCACCGAGCCGGTGTCGATGACGTGGGTGACCCCGCCCACCCAGCCGATCAGCTTGCCTCCCAGAAAATCGGCACGATGGTGGCGATATCGCAGGGGTGCACGTTGCCGATGGAGCAGTCGTTGTTGGTGAACATGTCACCGGGATTGATACCGGGGTTGGCTTCCCAGTTATTCTCGATCATGTACTTGATCGCTGCGCCCATGGTGCC
Organism: Cupriavidus sp. UYMMa02A; assembly: GCA_001725945.1. Taxonomy (GTDB): domain Bacteria; phylum Pseudomonadota; class Gammaproteobacteria; order Burkholderiales; family Burkholderiaceae; genus Cupriavidus. Next base: position 140,911 of record LRMT01000033.1, read on the forward strand.
AACGTGGATGATGATGCCGGTCGAGGTCAGCACGCAGTCACCCACAGCGTTGTAGAGCGTGAAGCAGAGTTCTCCTTCCTGCTCGACGATGGGGCTGGCGGCAATTTTCTTCGCGGTTTCGCGGGCATGCACCAAGCCGCCGCGCAGCTTGGAGAACAGTTTCTCATAGCCGATTGGGTCGCTGTCGCGGAACTCCAGTTTGTCGAGGCCGTTGTAGTGGCCGGACGCTGGGTACGAGCGATGATCGCGTCGCGGAGCTCCTTGAGGGTCTTGCCGTTCTGCAGCAGATTGCCCAGGCCCACTTCCTTGTTGCTCATCATATTCATGGCTTGTCTCCTTACTTCACTTCCTTGAGGTGGAACAGGCGATGCTTGTCGACCGTTGTCTCGAAACCATCCGGCACGACGAAGGTCGTGGCGTCGGATTCGATGATGGCGGGGCCCACGATGTGGTTGCCGGCCTTGAGCGCCTCCATCTTCCACAGTGCGGCATCCACCCACTTCTTGTGGCGATAGAAGGGGCGGGTGCCGAGACTGGCTTCCTTGGGCGGCAATGGGCCCGCATCCGGGTCTTCCGGCAGTACCGGCTTCTGGGTGACGACGGTGCCGCGCAGAATCGCGCCGGTGATCGAGAAGCCCAGTTCCGGCGAGCGCGCGGAACTGGCGTACACCCGGCCATAGGTGGTCTCGAAGGCCTCGACGATCTTGTCCCAGTCGGCTGCGGTGGCAGCACTGGTCACCGGCGATACGATTTCAAGGTCGTTCAGTTGGCCCATGTACTGCATCTTGTAGCCGGGGATCAGCAGCACGTCTTCGGGCTTGTAGCCGTTGAGGACAAACTCGTCGATAACCTTGATGGCCAATTCGGACCAGGCTTCCTGCAAGGTCTTGCAGGCGGCAGCCTTATCGCCGTCCGGCGCGAGTTGTGCGACACCGACGTCGACCGACTTGTCATAGCGATATTCGAAGTCGGCGCAGGCACAGCCGAAGGCCGAGAAGCCGGCCGCCCAGGCTGGCACGACCACGTCCTTGAAACCTACTCCCTCCGTATAACCGTAGGTATGCACGGGGCCGGCGCCACCATAGGAGAAGCACGTGAACTCCGCCGGGTTGTAGCCCTTGGCGCTGATATTGGCGCGCAGGTATTCGGACAGCGTCAGGTCCAGCAACTCGATGACGCCGGCGGCGGCATCTTCCACCGACAGGCCGAGCGGATCGGCGATCTGCGCCTTGATATGCTGGCGGGCGCGTTCCACATCGAGCTTGATGGCGCCACCGAGAAAGTTGTCCGGATTCAGGTAGCCCAGCACCACGTGACAGTCGGAAACCGAAACGGTGTCGAGACCGCTTTCCGGCCAGCAGGTGCCGACGCGATAGCCAGCAGAGTCCGGGCCAAGCTTGATGGACTTGCTGTAGGGGTCCAGACGCACGAAGCTGCCGCGCCCGCGCCGACCGAGTCCATGGCTACCAGGGGCAACGAGAGGACCAGACGAGCCATGTCCGGGTCAGACTTGATGGCGAAGTTGCCCTTGGTGATCAACGCCACGTCGAAGCTGGTGCCGCCAATATCGGAGCATGCGATGTTCTCGTCTCCCAGGGCCTCACCGAGCAGCTTAGAGCCGATCACGCCGCCAATTGGGCCGGAGACAATGGTTCGCGCGAGTTCCTTGGCCTTCCAGCTGATGGTGCCGCCATGCGTCGCCATCACGCGCAGATCGAACTTGGCTCCGTGCTTCCTGAAGCGGTCGCTGACCTTCTTCAGCGTCTGGCGCGAAGGCTCTGCCCCGTAAGCTTCCAGGATGGTGGTGTTCATCCTGTGGCTCTCCTTGCGCGATGGGTAGTAGTCCACCGAAGCAAAGACCGGGATATCCGCCTTCAGCTTCTTCAGTTCCTCGCGCACGATATCGCGGGCGCGTTGCTCACTTGATTCGTTCTTGTGGGATTGCAGCAGGCAAATGACGATGGCCTGCGAGCCGGCCTCCACCAATTCGCGCGTAGCCCGGCGGACTTCGTCTTCACGCAGCGGGATGACTACCTTGCCCTGCACGTCCGTACGCTCGGTGACGCCACGCGTGCGCGAGACCGGCACCAGCGGTTCGTCGTAACGATGGGTGTTCAGGTGAATGCGGTCCTCCAGGGCATAGCCCAGGTAGCTCTGCAGCGCGCGCCCCATCGAATGGATCTGCTCGAAGCCGCGGTTGCAGATGAGACCGACGTCAAGGCCTTTGCGCATCAGGATGCGGTTGAGCATGGCCGTACCGGAGTAGACACAGGTCACCAGCTCCGGATAGACGTCGTCGACGGTCCGGTCCCAGTGGGCGAGCGCATCTTCGGAAGAGTTGTAGATGGCAAGGGATTCGTCACCGGGATTGCTCTGCGCCTTGCCGACCACGAAACGGCCATCCGAGCGCACGAAGAATGTATCGGTCATCGTGCCACCGGCATCGATGCCCATCACCTGTACGGTGGACTGCGGTTGCATATTGCCTCCTGTCATTGGTGTAGTCGTAGTGGGATCTCCCCACGACCATCAATGGCAAGGCTCGTGCCAAGGAGTCTCCTTCCGGGTAGCACGGCGGATATGCGATTGAAATCAAGGAGTTGAGTGCATCCTTTGGTTGCGGCGCAAGTCACGCGGTGTCCGCTGTCGGTGTCCGGATATCCGACGCTACGCGGGGCGCTGTCCGGGAATCGGACGCCTTCTGCGCCTACGTCCATGAACGCCTAATGGCGGTCCTATGGCGCCTTACAAGGAAACATCTCGTCCACGATGATGAGCGGCCCCAGGCGGGACCTGGCCGGGATCTCTCCGGCTGACGTCGGGGTGAATAGAGGCTGGGGCCCTATCCGTCTATTCCGGTGCCAAGCGAGTACGGGGATGGCGTGAAGTCACACCCACGCCGCCATCGACCTTGACGGATGGCAGTCAACATTGGCGATCTAAATTTGCGACGCTGGTCGCGTCATGGACGCACCTTTGGACGGCGTGACAATGAGCCGCCTGATGACTTTCATCCCGGCGTCGAGCACATCAATTGCCCGCGACTCCAGCCATCGATCTGATCGCTGCGGCTTTCGCCATACAAGCACCACATACAGAAATGCTCGCAGTTGTTGGAGATCAGTCGATAGCGATCCTCGCCGAGGCGGGAGTAGGCGCGGCGGACAGCTTCCGTGCCATCGAACTTTGCGCCGGGGCTTTGCCTGACCCAGACGGCGCGCCCAAGTGCGAACTCTGCGAGCGAGACCTCCTGGACCGGGCCGCGCTGCAGGGACCGCGACAGTCCTGCGTAATGCACCACCCGACCGCCCCCCGCATAAACGCCATGATGCGTGTAACCAAATCGTTCGGTAACGAGATGACTTCCGATGGTCAAGCCCGTGTTCGCTACCGCCTCGACCATCAAGCGACCTGTCCCCTCTGAATTTTTCATGGCTTTCACCGCGTTCCGCTGTCTCTCGCAAGGAGTGACTGCATCTGGCGTGCCATTGCTAAAAGGAGGCGTTCTGGTCGGGTTCGTGCCCTCCTTGGTCGAAACATTGGATTTCGATGCTGAATCCCCGGCTGCACTTCGATGTTGCGATAGATCTGTATTGCGCTTCTTTACCTCGTCATCTTTCGCCCCATTCAGTCCATCAACCGGATCCGAAGACTTGGATTGGGCTCCTGAACTCGACGCAGTACATTCCAGAGGCTTTAGTTTTGCTGTCCGGATTCCGGACGATTTAGCGGACGGATCAGGCAGCAGTGTCCGAATTCCGGACAGCATCGCGGCCTTTGCTGCAAAGCACAAATTCTTGATTTTAAAGAGATTTATTGACTTGGCTGTAGCACCGGGCTACGGTTACTCCAGTCAATTAACCGTGACGTCCCATGCCGTTTTCGCGTTGCGGCACCCTGATTCCCCGCCTCGGGGACGAAACCCTTGTGGCCTCGGCCTGGGAGCGTTTTGTGCAAGACCAGCCCTTAAATGAGGCGGGTGTGCGCAGCGTCGTCCTGGCATCCTGGCAGCGGTGTCGTTCCGAGGCCGTTGACCCTGCCCGGCACTCCGCACCGGCGGCAGTTGCCGAACGCCTTCGCCAGTTGCAGCGTCAGAATCGTGAGTTTTGCGAGGCCGCGCATCCGGCTCTGGAGGGCCTGCGCGATGTCCTGCGTGAATGCGGCACCCTGATCATGCTTTGTGACGCAGGCGGCACCGTCCTCCAGATTAACGGTGGGAGCCGGGTCCGCAGCGCAGGCGAGGGAATCAACCTGGCCCCTGGCGGCTGCTGGAATGAGGAGCTCATCGGGACCAATGCCATTGGCACCGCAATCGCTACCCGCGCCCCGGTTCAGATCCATGCCAACGAGCATTTCTGCCTGGACGTTAAGCGCTGGACGTGTGCTGCAGCCCCCATTCTTGACCCCATTAGCGGCACCTTGCTGGGAGTGGTGGACGTCTCGGGTGTCAAGGAAACGCTTCATGGCCACACGCTGGGCCTGGTGCTGGCTGCGGCCAAGCAGATCGAGGGGGAGTTGGCCCGCCGCGACAGTGCTCTGCACGAGCGGCTACTAACCAGAGCCATCGACAGTTTCATCCGTTACGCCAATGACTACGTTGTGCTTGTCGACGCCCGGGGGCGCATTGTTCGCGCAAGCGGTAATGCGCAGGCTGTCCTAGAGAGGCATGGCGTGAGCGTGCCCTTAGGAATTGGCAGTCAACTGCCGGGCCTCAGTCTGGCGCTGTCCGATGTTGATCAGTGCTGCCAGCGCCCGCAGTGGCTAAGCCTGAATGGTTGCACCCGGTGAAGGACCATGAAGGTACGCTGGGTACGATGCTTGTGATTCCGCTTGCGGAACGACAGAGTCGGACCACTATATCTCTGCCCCCTACCCCGACACCACTGGCAGAAAGCGATGCCTTCGGCGAGATCATAGGCCAAAGCGAGGTTTTGGAAGCAACCAAAGCCCGCGCTCGCCGCGTCGCGCCACTCGATCTCCCAGTCCTGCTCTTAGGGGAGACGGGAGCCGGCAAGGAACTCTTCGCCCGGGCACTTCATCGGGCAAGTAAGCGGGCTCAGGGACCGTTTGTTGCTGTCAATTGCGGGGCCCTGAGCCGCGAACTCCTGGCAAGCGAACTCTTTGGCTATATCGAAGGCGCCTTTACTGGGGCCCGTCGTGGCGGCCTGCCCGGCAAGTTCGAGCAAGCTGAAGGCGGCACGTTGTTCCTGGACGAAATCGGCGAGATGCCGCTGGACATGCAGCCCCACTTGCTGCGCGTACTGCAGGATGGCGTTGTGGTCCGCCTTGGCGATACCCGCGAGCGGCGCGTCTCAGTGCGTGTCATTGCAGCCACCAACCGTGATATGCAGAGCGAAATCGCAGACAGACGTTTCCGCGAAGACCTGTACCACCGCCTTTGCGCGGTCACCCTCGAGCTGCCCGCGCTGCGCGACCGGCCTGGCGACATCGAGGCGATCGTCGAGCATCTCAACAGCAAGCTTGCACGCAAGTATGGCTGTGCGCCCAAACGACTAGACCCCGCTGTGCAACTGGCTTTTCTGAACTATCGTGGCCCGGGAACGTTCGCGAACTTCAAAATACCTTCGAAGTTATGTTTGCACTCTGCGAAGGCGATATTGTCGACTGCTCCCTGCTGCCCACGGTCATCGCACCGATGGCCAAGAACTCACTCGGCATCCCATCCTCGACATCCTCGAATTCAATGTCCGTGTCGTCCGGGAGACTTGACGAAATGGAGCGACAAGCAATTCTTAGCGCGATCGCGAATTCCCACGAAATATTTTCATGGCCGCTCGCACGCTGGGAATTTCAAGGAGCACCCTCTATGTCAAACTGGCCGGGATTCAGAACCAACTAGGCAGTTCATCCAGCTCCAAGATTTAAAGTCATCGGTATCAAGATCCCGATGAAGAGCCCGGCTGTGTCTTGAGATTGACGGCGATCGCTCCACAGACACCGGTAGTGGGCGGTTAAGACGACGGCAAGGGGTCTCGACGAGAACTCGCTGTCGTCTCACGGATTGCGGAAGACCCACTTTTACTACTCTTCACGCCTGGCTTGCCGGGCAATGCATTGCGTATCGCCGGAAGCGCGTCGGCACCGGTCAGGCGCAAAGCGTGCGGGCATGAATAACGCGGCCCGCTCAGGCCCCGTCGAGGAACGGGCTGCGCTGGCCAAGCCGGGTGCCGAGCGCATCGGGCGCCAGGCGCATGCTGGCCGGATCGATGCCCTGGCCCGGGCTGCCGGCCACGGTCGGGTCGACCGGTGCGGGTGTCATACCCGGCTGGCTCGGCTGTCCAGCGGTCTGTGCAAAAGTATTGCCGCCGGCCGGCATGGCCCCGGCTGCCGTGTCGGTTGCCGCCGGTACGGCCTGGATTGCCTGTGCGCCTTGCATCGGCTGGGCTGCAGGCACCGCTGGCTGGATGGATTGCATCGGCTGGGCCGGCTGAATGGGCTGGGCCTGCTGCGCGAACAGCGGGTAGGACGCGAGCATCGCGCCAGCCATCAACAGGGATTTCGCCAGATGTTGCTTCATTCGATTACCTCCTGGAATAGCCTACAGGCATGGGAGTCATCACTGTAGCGGCGCGACGCATGACATTCTGTTCGATTTTGCAACGGGCATTTACGAGGCTTGCCATTGGGTAAGAGAGGCGTTATTCGCGGGCGCGACGCGAGACTCCGTGGTTGCAGGCAAAGCGTTCTCACGAAGTGAGGCGTTGCGATGCTTGCCACACGCCCACTCTCGCGCAAACCTGACACGAGTCGGGCAGTCCTCTATGCCATGAACCGATGGGAGGGGCTCACGCGCTACTGCGACGACGAGCGACTGCAGATCGACAACCTGCCGGTCGAACGTGCACTGCGCGGAGTTCACAGCGGGATCTCATCTGAGGATTTACCGCGGCTCGATACCCACGGTGCGGATAATGCTACCCCAGCGTGCAGCCTCCGCCTGTACGAACGTGACTACGTCGGTCCGGGGAGGATCAAGCGCTGTACTGTCGGTGGCGTGCAGGTACTCGCGCATGGCTTCCGACTTGCTTGCCTCTCTAATTAACAGCGCCCTATGACCGTCATCTTGGCCAAGAATTGCTTGAAATCGCGGTCATGAATCGCCGGATTTCCCACACGGCTTGGAAAAAAGCACGAGAAATGGTCGAAAGACCACAAAGAGAGCAAAGGTTGCTGCGGCGCACAGCCTCGCATGACGCCCGCAGCCTATCCACGGCACCCGTTTGCTCGTAGGCGACATCCAGCACGTCCTTGCCTTCTATCGCTGTACCTCAGGCGTCAGCCCCGGAAGCTCCGGCGGCATCGCCCTTCCAGTTCCAGTCTCCCCCTAGCGCGAGCAACAGCGCAATACGCTGGTTGAAATGGCCGCCCCGCACATTAATGAGGTCCATCTCGGCGGTCAGAAGCGACTGCTGGTCCTTCAGCACGTTGCGCGTGTCGGAGGCCCCGATCCTGGCACGCGCTTCTTCACGTTGGACCAGCATCTGGCTTTCGCTCACCCTGTCCTGCAGTTGCCTGGCGCGCTCGGCATAGCTGGATTCCGCCTGCAGGCCCGCCTCCACCTCGCTCAGCGCCTGCAGGGCGCTGTTGCCATAGGTGATCAGGGCAGCCTTCTGCTCGGCGGTATAGTAATCCGCCCGCGCCTTGAGTTCTCCGCCGGTAAAGATCGGCGCGAAAAACGAGCCATTCAGCCCCTTGATCGGGCTGCCGGCTGATTCAGCAGGAACACGTCGCTGCGGATGCCGGTGATGGCCGCGCTGATGGAAATGCGTGGCAGGCGCGCCGCCTGCGCGGACTGCCGCAGATCGAAGGCTGCCGCCACCTGGTGGGCGGCCGCCGTGAGATCGGGGCGGCGATCGAGCAGATCCGCAGGCAGGCCTGCCTGCGGGGCCGCGGGCAAGGCGGGCAGGTCCGGCGCTGGTGTGAACTTGCCGATTTCTCCGCCGGGGTAGCGGCCCAACAGCAGCTCCAGCGCCTGTGCGGCCTGGCTCCTGGCCAGCTCGGCCGCCTTGAGTGCGTCAAGCTGCGAGCGTTGCGCATTGCGCGCTTCCTGAAGCTCGCTCTCCGGCGCAATCCCGATGGCGACACGCTGGCCGGCGATCCGCACCAGCTGATTCTGGATGGCGACGGTTTGCCGCAGCCGGTCTTCGAGCTGCGCGTTCCGGATCAGCGTGAACCATGCCTTGGCCGTGGTGGCGGCGACGACGCGCTGGGCCCAGAGATAGTCGTCCCTGGTTGCCGCGAACCGGGATTCCGCCGCCCGCGCTTGCGCGCGGATACGTCCCCAGAGATCGATCTCCCAGCTCGCGCCAATGGACAGGATCTGGGTTTCCGAATTGCCGCCCGGCCCTTCACGCCCGCGCTCGGCAGCAGGCCGCTACCCTCGATGGCTACAAGCGCCTGCGCTGCTGGACACGCACCGCGGCGAGCCGGAGGTCGCCGTTGTGGGCGATGGCTTCGCGCACCAGGCGCTCGAGTTCGGCATCCTCGAAGCTTGCGAGCCAGCCCTCGGCAGGATTGCCCGCCGGGGCTTCACTTGCCCAGGCGGGCTTGCCCTCGAGCACCGGAACCGCCTGGTGTCGAAGGTCCGCACCGGCGGGCGGCGCCTGCAGGGCGCAACCGCCGAGGACCGTGGCCGCAATCGCCAGCGATGCCGGGATGCACTTTTTGAGGTATGACGACGACACGGACATCCTTTTAGTGAAGCTTGAATACCAGGTAGTTCAGCTTGGAACTGACGCGCAGGAAGACCATGCGAATGATGTGGAACATCTTCATATGCTCCGTATAGATCGCGCCGGCACCGATTGCGCCAACCGGAAGCATCAGGTTCTTCGACTCGTCACGCAGGTCCAGCTTGACCGCGAAGCGATTCGGTACACGTCCGCGGCGCCGGTATTCGGGATCATGCCGCCTTGGGCAAATTGCCCTTGCGATTGGGCCCAGACGACCGAATCGACCTTGGCCTTGATGATCTCGCCCGGACGCGTCGGCAGGTAGATCTCCGCGAGGTCTCCCTCGCTGACGTTATAAAGTTCGTTCTGCCTGTAGAAGGCAACCACCTCCTGCTGGTCCTCCACAAAGCTGAATGCCGGCATGAACGGGAGCGGGACAAGCATGGTGCCCTCGCGCACCTGCAGGTTCACGACCTTGCCATCGGAAGGCGCTCGGTACACGGTCTGGTCAAGTTCCCACCTGGCCTTCTCGAGCATGACCTCGGTTTCCGCACGTTTGGCGCGCGCAGTCGCAATAGCCGCGAACTCGCCCTGGCTCTTGGCCGACAGCTTCTGTTTGGCCTCGTCCTCCGCAGCTTGCGCGCTTACCAGTTCGCCTTCCAGCTCGCGCTGGCGGGCCATAGCATCGTCCCGGTCGAACTTCGCGCCGGCCCCAGCCGCAAGCAACGCGTCATGTTCCTTGACTCGCTGACGGGCTAAAGTCAGCTTGGCCTCTACCGTGCTCACCCTGCCAGCGGCACCACGCACGGTTTCGCTGAGCTGGCGCGCCGATGCCTCGGCCTCGGCAACCGCCGCGTCGTCTGCCATAAGCCTGCCCTCGAGTTGCTTGACCGAGGCCTGATACGGTGTCGGATCGATGCGCAGCAGGACATCGCCCTTCCTGTAGCTGCGATTGCCCTCGGCAGGAAGCTCGATGATGCGGCCACGGACCTGTGGCACCACCTGAAGGACCTTGCCCACGACCCGGACGTCATGGGAGGAAGGCGCCACCACGTTGAGCGTCAGGATCAGCAACGTCAGCGCGACCACCGGGATCGTGACCACGATGACCATCGACTTCGTGTTCCACGGCAGCCATTTGAACTTGAAGAAGACCAGCCATACGACCAGCGCGTAGACCGCAAGCAGCAGAGCGTCCATTCAGATCGGCTCCTTTGCGCTGCGCATGGCGCCGGCGACAGGCTCCATCGTCGATGCGCGCAGGGCCACGACGCCTGCCGGCCGTACGGGACGCCTGCATTCGACGTGTCGGTCGATGCCTCATGCGATGGTGCCTCTTCGTCCTCAGGCGCCTTGTCGGTGCCATAGGCCGCGCGGTAGAACACCGGCTTGGTATGCGCCCAGAGCCAGGCCAGCGGCCACAGCAGCCCACCGAAGAAAAGCGACAGCAGGCACAGCGCGTGGATCGCTTCCTTCTGCGGATGGCGCTTGCGCTGCGCGATCTTCTCCGGCCAGATATGGAGCATCCAGAACAGGTAGACGCCAGCAACAGGCACGAAGATCAACACCACCCAGGAGATGGCATTGGCCGCGTTCTCAAGCACCTTTCCGCTGAGCTCGGAGGCAAAGGTGGGATCAGTCAGGGCCAGCAGGACGATGCCCGCCAGCAGATTTGGTCGCAGTTTCATCAAGGAGTCGTGATGGGATGGAGCACGATGGCTCAGGATCGCAGTACACCGGCAGGCCTGGAAGGCTGCTGTCCCGCTGCGCTAGCTGTCGCGGGAAGCGTCCTTCGGCGAGCGCCCTGCCGGCGGGTCGGAACGCGCATCTTCTGCTGACGACGGGACCGCTTCGGTTGCTCGCACATCGTCCGCATAGAGCAGGTTGTACTTGCTTCGGGTTGGATCACCCGAAGCACGACACACAGCGCGCTTTGCGGCAAAACCGGCTCCCGTGCACAAATCCGACTGATCCACGGGCCCTTGCGGCCGGGGTCCGGGCGGGATCTGCGCGCAGGATTGCCCGGCGCCCACGACCAGCAAAGCAAACCCTATTGCCGGGACGGCCGATCTGCAGTTCTTGATCATGTCTGCAATTTCCTCCGAAGTGGTTGGCTACCGTCGACACCTGCCGGCACTGCCGGGCACGCCTCGATCGTGCGCACACCTTATGGCAGCGCGTCGAGCGCCGCTATCAAGGAAATTCGAAAGTGGGCACGCTCGAATTTGACGCAGCCCCGGTGTCACCTGTGTTTTCGAAGTTCCTTGATAGCCCGCGCGGCAGCGCCGCCCTTACGCTGTCCGCCGTCGCACATACCTCAGGTGAAGCCCAGGCTCGCCTGAACCCACTACCCGAATGCATGCTGTTTCCCCAAAGTTTGCTGGCATCATTGCCATTGCAGCCGCAAGCGCCCTGTCTGGATGCGCGATCCCCAGTGCGGAGAGCTCGAACCCCTTCCAGGAACCCTGGCCGTGGACCAAGCTTGTCGCCGTCAATCGCACCGACCATGACGTAATGGCCGTTCGCGCCGGTCGTTGCGAATCCGGGCCCGCGTCACGGCACTCGCAGTCAACCCCATCGTTCTGCTTCCTCGGCAACAAGCCGGACGGGCCGATCGCGGTCACCTGGAACGATGCCGTGGCCGACGCGGAACCCAATGCGGCTTCCAGTCAGGGGAAGGCGCACGCCTCCACGGCGTCGCCGCCGCACCTATGGCTTGAAGATCCGCGTCCGGAAGACATCACGAGCGGATACTTGTGCGTACTGCTGCGCAACGATGCGCAAGTGAGCCTGACTGTCGCCGCCACAGCCGAAGCGTGCGCCGTTCTCTAGTTCACTGCACGTTTCAACGCAGCCTTCCCGAAGCCAGAGTGGACCGACTGCCATCGGCCCGGTCCACCTTCCGCCGCGACTATTGCACCGAGTAACCGCGGCCCGTCATGCAAGCCCTCCACGCCTGCCAGTAGGACGTCAGCGCCCAATCGTTGTTGGCCTGCGTCTGCGCGCTGATCGCGGCCGCCTGGCGGCGTTGCTGGCGATGTGCGATGCCACCGGCAACCGTGCCGACTGCGGCGCCCGTTGCGGCGCCCTTGCCGGCATCGCGGCA